>CAWEFK010000037.1:0-91213 GCA_963808315.1 uncultured Actinomycetes bacterium
CGTCATCGAGGAAGAGGGCCTGGTGGCCAACGCCGCGGAAGTCGGCTCCTACCTCCGCCACGGCCTGCAGGCACTCGCCGGACGCCACCCCCTGATCGGGGACGTCCGGGCCGAAGGCCTCCTGCTCGGCGTCGAACTGATCGATGAGGCGCGCGGGCCAGCGGCCGGGAACGCCCGCAAAGTAACCGAGGCGATGCGCGAGCGGGGAATCCTGCTCAGCGCAACCGGGCCCAGCCGAAGCGTGCTGGGATTCCGGCCGCCCCTCGTATTCCAGCACGAACACGCCGACCTCTTCCTCTGGGCTCTGAATCATTTTATAGCGTCTTCATCACGCTGCACCGGGTGAGCGCAGAACCCTCCGCAATACTGGCGACAAGATGCGCCCGCGTAACCGCCGGCGCTGGCGCGCACCGGACGAGCCATCGTGCGCGCACCGGACAGCACCAATAAGACAAAGATCAGCGCACGGTAATCGGCGCTGCAGGCGGGGATTCGGCTTCATGCATCCGTGCCTGACGCGCCGATTTGCACCTGAGGCCGCTGGGTCCGGCCCTATTTGCGGACTGCCGCCATGGCCGGCCCGGGTGCCGCCAGACGCTCGGGCAGGTGCTTGCGGGAGCGGATCCCGATCTTGTCGAAGACATGGCCCAGGTGGAACTCCACCGCCTTGACGCTGACGTACAGCTCGGCGGCGACCTCGCGGTTCGATCGGCCGGTGCAGACCAGGCGGGCCACGGCCAGCTCTGATGTCGTTAGGTTCCAGGCCGGGCGCTGCTCGGGCCTTATCCCGGCGCCACACAGCGCAAGCTCCCGCTCGCAGGCCGCCACGTGTGGCTGGGCGCCGAGGGACGCCATGTGATCACGCGCCTGGCGCAGGCGGCCGCGGTCGCCAGGGGACAGCTGCGGCCGAGGACGGCCGCCGCAGTGACCAGCCCCTGTGCAGGCTCGGACAGCGCTCGCAGCCGGGCTACCACCACGCTGGCCAGCTCCCCGGGGCGCGGGAAGGTCATCATCGGCCCGCTCCAGCCCACCGCCGGACCCAGTTCTTCGAGCAGAGTCCGGCAGTGCAGCGCGTTGCCGCCGGTATGTTCGAGCAGCTGGGCGATGGCCCGGCCGGGCAGGTCACCTGCGCCGAGCGACCGGGCCATGGCGGCCAGATCCCGGCCGGTCAGGCCGTCCAGCCGCAGCCGGGTGACCCGGGTGATCCCCGGAGGCGAAACGGCTCCACCCCTCGCCCAGGCGGTCTAGTCCGCCAGGCCGGGCCGTCGCCGGCCCAGCACCCAGTCGGCCCGCATGCGGCGCAGGGCGAACAGCAGCGCCCGGGCTGACAGTTCATCGGACCAGTGCAGGTCATCGATCACCACGACGACGGGCCTGTCAGGGGCCTGCAGGTCGCCGAGAGCTGTTATCAGCTGGGCGCCGACCGCCATCGCGCCGGAGCCGTTCACCCGTACTGCCCCGGCCTGCGAGGACCGTTCAGCGGCCGCTATCCCGGCCCCAGCCAGGAGCTGGTCGGCGAGCCCCCAGGCCAGGAGCATCTCCGCCTGGTCACCGCTGGCCCGCAGCACGTACGCCCCGGGGTGCGCCGCGGCGAAATGCGACAGCAGGCTGGATTTGCCGATCCCGGCCTCGCCTTCCACCAGGACGAACCGGGGGCGCCCCGGCCTTTGCGGTCTGCATCTCGGCGTCCAGGATCGCCAGCTCTCCCGCGCGGCCGACGAAATTGTCCACTTCTCAGTGTGGGCACCTCCGGGTCCTGGGCGCAAACGCCGTTGCCTGCCGCAGGATGAAGGATTCCGCCGCCCGGTATGCGTGGCCCGGCCTCGCGCGGTGAAGAGTGTCTTGCGGCAAGCGCGGGCGGCCATGGCCGGGCGGCGTGATGGCGATGGCACATCCCATGCCGGGATGGCCGGTACTCAGCTGGGCGCCGGCACCACCGGCATCGCCGATATCTGCGCTCCGTCCCGAGACGGCCCCGGCCCGCCGTTCAGCCTCGCCGCATGACACCGGTCCGCGGACGGGCCGCCCGCGCCGTCGGCGAGGTGTGGCGCGTGCCGGCCGCCGACCGTCACTACCCGGGCGCTCCTGGATCTGGTGGCCGTCCAGGCCACAACGCCACGACAGTCCCGCCGCAGGCCCCGAACGCAGGCTTACGTCCAAGACCCAAGCACATCGACGGAAGGACCAGAAATGATCGAGATTGACGGCCTGACTAAGCGGTATGGCGGCAAGACTGCCGTCGATGGCTTGAGTTTCGTGGTGGAGCCGGGCGTGGTGACCGGGTTCCTCGGCCCGAACGGAGCCGGAAAGTCGACGACCATGCGCCTGATCGCCGGGTTGGATCGGCCCAACGGCGGCGCGGTGCGCGTCAACGGCAAGGACTACGACGGGACCAGCCCCGATGGCCGAGGTCGGAGCTTGCTCGACGCCGGTCCATGCACCCGGGCCGATCGGCGCGCAGCACCTGCTGGCGATGGCCCGCACCACCGGGATCGGCCGTCGCCGGGTCGATGAGATGCTCGAGCTGGCCGGCCTCGGCGAGGTCGCCGGCACGCGGGCCGGCGGTTTCTCCCTCGGCATGGGCCAGCGGCTGGGGATCGCCGCCGCGCTGCTCGGCGATCCGCAGACCGTCGTGCTCGACGAGCCGGTCAACGGCCTGGATCCCGAGGGCGTGCTGTGGATCCGGAAGCTGCTCAAGTCCCTGGCCGCCGAAGGCCGCACCGTTCTCGTGTCTCGCACTTGATGAGCGAGATGGCGCAGACCGCCACCCAGCTGATCGTGCTCGGCCGCGGCAAGCTCATCACCGAGGCCAGCGTCGAGGACTTCGTCGACCACGCCACCGGGACCGGCGTGCTGGTCCGCACCCCGGAACCCGTGCGGCTCGGCCAGCTGCTGGCCGCTCCCGGCATCACGGTCATTAACGACGGAACAGGACCTGCTGCGTGTCTCCGGCACCACCGCCGAGCAGATCGGCGCGGCCGCCTGGCGGGCGCACCTGCCCGTGTTCGAGCTCACCCACCCCCACGCATCGCTGGAAGAGGCTTTCATGCAAGTCACCAAGGACAGCATCGAGTACCACGCCGAGTGGACCAAGCTGCGGGCGCTGCGCTCGACCCGGTGCTCTGCACTGACCGCCCTCGTGCTGATCGCCACCTAGGTAATTCTCGCGGGCTCCGGGACGCCTTATCGCATCTCGGGCAGCAATACCGCCGCGGTGGGAATTTCAACCGCCCTGCTGGGCGTGTTGTAGGCCGGGCTGGTGCTCGGCGTGGTCGGCGTGCTGGCGTTCAGCGGCGAATACGGCACCGGGATGATCCGGGCCACGCTGGCGGTCGTACCCGCCCGGCTGCCGGTGCTGTGGGCCAAGGTGATCGTGCTGGTCGGCCTGATGCTGCCCGGTGACCCTGCTGTGCGCGTTCCTCGACTACTTCGTGGCGGCCGCCATCGAGTCCTCCCGCGGGGGTTCGGCGTTCTCCCTGAGCGATCCGGGCGTGCTGCGGACGGTGGTCGGCTCGTCGTTGTACCTGACCGTCGTGGTCATCATCGGCCTGGCCCTGGGGGCCCTGCTCCGCAAGACCGCGGCGGGCCTGTCGGTGTTCGCCGCGGTGTTCTTCGTCATCCCGATCATCGTGGCGATCCTCCCGCACAACATCATGGGGTTCGCGTCCTACCTGCCCACCAACGTCGGCGGGGCCCTGTGGGGCGGCGACCCGCAGACCACCGCGCATGCGCTGAGCCCGTGGACCGGATTCGCGTGCCTGTGCGGCTATGCGATCGTGCTGACCGCCCTGGCCGCCTGGCAGCTGCGCCGCCGCGACGCCTGACCACCCGGAAAGGCTGCGAGGATACGAGTATGTCCTTCTGGACACCGGTCGAGAGCCCGGGAACGCGCCCGCCGCGTTCCCGGGTCTTCGATATCGCCTGTACTCTGCTCGCCGCGCCAGCCTCGTTCGGGAGCTTCCTTCGCCTAGGCGGCGCATCGCGCGCTCGCCTGTGGCGCTCGGCCTGGTCGTCGCGGTCACGGCGGCGGTGCCCGCGCAGTGGCCAGTCCGGAGCGAGCTGTTCCAGGTCGCGCTGGCGATCAGCTTCTACACCGTCGCGGTCACGCTGAGCTGGATCACGGCGTTCGTCGCGGCGACATCGCAGCGGCGGACAGGCCCATGCAGGCCAGGCTGGCACCGACTACGAGGTGGATCGCGATTCGAGTTATACGGTAAGCGCGACCAGATCGATTGCAGAGCCGAAAAGAGCCGCAGCAGGAGAGACCGCGCCAGAACCGGCTGTTCTGCGCCGCTTGACCGCCCGCGCCTCTGCGTCAATAGGCAACGCATAGTCGGCAGGGAGGGAATGCGTGCGAGACGTCAGCGGCTAATCAGCTGTTACCGTAGGTAACGTACGCTCATAAGAGGTTGCAGCGCAGTGGCCAGGTCATCCGTCCAGACCCGTCGCCATGATGGTCTCGCCGATGGTGACGTCGGCCACGGCGATCAGCTCAGTGAACACCGGCTCGGCAGCGACATGCACCTCGGTCGCGCGATGGGCCGCGAAGGCGGCATCGTCGGCGTAGATCTCGGTGGTCCAGAACACCTCCGGGTCGTCCGCAGACCGGTAAACGGCGTACAGGAGCGTCCCGGGCTCCTTCCGTGCCTGCTCGAGCAGAGGTGCCAGTGCGGCAAGGTACTGATCGGTCTTGCCCTCCTTGAGGGTAACGCGGGCCAGGATCGCGACCTGTGACACTGACTCCTCCTCATAACCGGCCTGCGGGAAACGATACCTGCCGAGCTCTGGCTGCACCGGCCGGGCCAGGCGCCCGTTTCTCTCATCCAGGGCCGGGTGGATCTTCCGCCTGAGCCGCGTCTCACACTAGCCCTCAGCTGCGGAAAGCCGTGCTCAGCAGCAAACCGTAGAGGGTAGCCAGGCCGTTACCGCAGCCGCGGGCCATCGCTCTTCACCGAGTATCCGAAACTACGCCGCGGCCGTCAGAGCAGCGCTGGCGCATGATCTCGGCCAGCGAGGTGCAAGTTCTGCCGCCTGGCGCGCTGCCGGCACCGGGTGACTGCACCCGCGCAGATGTCAGTCGTAATGCTTCATATGCGGCCACAGTGTCTTCCATGACCCGGACGGGCCGGCGCAGACGCCGATCGCCAGGTCGTTCCAGTCGTTCTTCACCTGGTCAGGAGGGTTGTAGACGGCTAGCTGGCGGCAGCTCGCGAAGTACGGCTTCAGCTGCCCTGCCGCGTCGACGTACAGCACCGTCGTGTCGGATGCGTCCCCCGGTCCCCACAGCCAGAACGTGTTGTGACCCGAGATCACCAGCGGCAGGTGGTACGGCCCGCCGTACACTTCAAGCGCGCCGGCCTCCGCGTAGGCACCGGTAAAGATGGACGTCGGCGGCTGGCCCGCCCGGGTGAGCGCCGCGTCCTGGGCCGCGACTTCGGCAGTCAGTTGCGGCCAGCCGATGCCGTCGGCGATGCTCGTTGCCCGACTCACCTTGTGCAGGCTCGCGATCGGCAGCAGGGGCAGCGTGCTCGGCAAGATGACCACGGTGCCGGCCAGCGCGAGGACGCCGATGGCCGCACGCCGGGCGCGCGGCCGGCGCGCCTTCGCGATCCACCTCTCTGCCGATACGGACCCGGCGGCCAGTATCACGGGCAGTATTCCGTCTACGTAGTACACCTTCCCCGGTATCCAGACCAGGACGTAGATCAGGACAAGCGTGGCGGTGACGCCGAGGAACCGTAGCTGCGCAGCGCGCCAGAGCGTGATGAACCCCGCGATGACCAGCGGAATCCCGAGCAGCCCTGCGTAGACGAGCTGCGCGGGCAGCCCGCCGATGTAGTCGGCCGTGGAGGTGTTCTGCTGGTGCAGCGCGGACGCCATCGTGAGCTGCGGCCATCCGTTGGCGAACTGCCAGAGGAGGTTCGGCAGCCAGATCACGAGCGCGATGACGCCGCCGAGCCACGGCCACCGTGTTGTCATGACGGCCCGGTGTGCCGGCGTGACGAGGATGCCGATGACAAGGGCGGCGAGCAGGGTCAGGATCAGGTACTCGTCCTCGATGCCGATCCCGGCCGCGATGCCAGCGCCGAGCCACCACCGCGGCCGGTCCCGCAGCAGCGCCATGGCGGCGCATACCGTGACGACCGTCCAGGCGAGCAGGTCATACGGCGTGGTGTTCCCGACGTGCACGGCGCCCAGGAAGACCGGCGCGATGGCGACCGCGAGCGCCGCGATCACCCGCGCGGCGCGGCCCCCGTCGAAGAGCGCGGCGAGCCGCGCGGCGAGCACGACCATCGCGCCGCCGGCCAGCGCCGGCAGGATCCGGATAGCGGTGGGGTTCACGCCGAACAGGTCAGTGGCGCGGGCGAGCAGCACCGCGAGCGGCGGCTGGTCCACGTACCCGAACGCCAGGTGGTGACTCGCCACGAGAAAGTACAGCTCGTCCTGCTGGAAGCCGTACCGGTCGCTGACCGCCAGCTCAAGGACGACGAAAGCGGCAGCGATCACCCATGCGGCCAGCGGCACGCGGTCATCATGAAGGATCGCCGGAACCGTCGCGGACTCATCCGCTGCCGTTCCGCCGATGGCTGACACGGCTCAACTACTACCACGCGGAGCGGACGGCCGAGGACATCACGCATACAGTTTTTTGAAGGTAGGTAGATAGGCAGGCGCCTGCGTGCGGGCCTAACCAGGTTGAACTCGTAGTGCATGTGGTCACCAGGGTTCGATTTCCAGACCGGTGGCGGCTAGGCAGCCGTCGATCAGGTGGGGGCGATACTGGATCTTCTTCAGCTTCCGCTTGACGATGCGGATCAGGCCGTCCAGGTCGGCGGCGGCGAAGTTGGCGATGGACCGCTTGAGCAGCGACCAGATGCCCTCGGCGGGATTGAGGTCCGGCGCATAGGCGGGCAGCCGGTACATCCGCAGCCACGCCTGGTTCTGCTCGGCGAACTCCGCCAGCTCGGGTGCCAGGTGAATGTTGAGGTTGTCCCAGACCCAGACCAGCGGCGCGGCCAGCTGCCGGTGCGTGACGATGATCAGGTCCCGGTAGTCCTGCCAGGTGAAACCCTTCTGCTCGCCTTTGCGGCGGCGGTACGCTCGCAGCTTGAAGAACAGGTGCGGGCGGTCCCCGGGCCGGAAGCACGCCACCCCGGCGATGCTGACCCGCCCGCCGCCCGCGCCGCGCACCCGCACCACCGGGCGGGCGCCGCGCCGGGCCCAGGTGCGGCCCTTCGGCGGCCTCAGGCCCTGGCCTGCCTCGTCCTCGAAGCAGATGAAGGCGCCCAGGTCGCGAGCGGTGCTTTTATATCGGGCCACACCTGGTCTTTCCACACCGCGACGGCCTCGTCGTCGCGTTCCATCGCCTGGCGGACCGGGACCTGGCAGGACCAGCCGTGCCGGCGCAGCAGCTTCCAGACCCCCTCGGGGGTGTACCCGACGTGGAACAGCTTGCCGATCAGCGTCTTGATCCGGCCCAGGGTCCATCGCTGGTCCCCGGCGAACCCGTGCGCCAGCGGGCCCTTCCCCAGCTCGAGCTCGAGCCGAGACCACTGCTGCGGGCTGAGTTTCTCCCGTGACACCGGGCCCCTGGACCGTAGCGCCTCCGGCCCGCCGTCCTGCCAGGCCCGGTGCCACCGCCGCACCGAGCCTTCCGTGACCCGCAGGTCATGCGCGATCTCGCTGATCGCGTCGCCGCGGGCGAACCGCCCGGCGGCCTCCAGCCGCAGCCGCTCACGCCGCTGCTGCTCGGCGGGCGTATACCCGCCCCGTTGCGCATACCGCATGCCTCGGTCATACGCCCGCAAGCAGCTGCTGTCACGACTGAGCTCTACGAATTAATCCTGGTTACCGGTATACGCCGGCGGTCTCAGGTGACCGCGCCAATGCCGCTCCCCCATGAACCCGGCCACAGAACACCCAAGCGTCCAGTCTCTCCAGCACCACCAGATATTTCCCTCCCCTAAGCGGCATCTTCCGACGCTGTTGTGTGTCATTAACCCCATCGGGAGAGATTCGATGACACACAATATCGATGGTCCGGGATTTGCCGCCGGTGCCCTAACCCGACTTTTGTCGGCAGCGCGGGATTGCGCTCGCGATGGCGGGCGGCAGGCGTCGGAGGTTTCTTACCTCTGGCAGGAGGAGGACGAGGAGCGGGAGGAGAATCACGAGGGCTCCGCCTGCGGTCAGCACAGCCGATGTGCCGAAGGCAGCCGCTAGCGGCCCGGCGATCGCTATGCCGACGGGAGCCAGCGCGCAATTGCCGAGCGAGTCATAGGACGAGATGCGGGAGAGCTTTTCTGGCGGTATCTCCTGCTGCAGGACGGTAGTCCAGCTGACGCCGAACACTTCCAGGCAGGCGCCAGCGAAGAAGGAAGCCGCTATGTCCAGCGGGACTGCGAGCGGCACGGCCAAAGCGAACAGCACCGCGGCGAATGCGGGCACGGACAGGATCGCGGCGAGCAGCATCCGCCGGGGGCGGAACCTGAACATGACCAGGCCCCCGAGGATCGCCCCGGCGGAGTAGGCGGCGACGATGTAGCCCCAGCTGCGGGCACCGCCCAGGCGAGCGTCAGCGACCAACGGCCCGAGCGCGTTGATCGTCCCGGCGGAGATGGCGACAAGGAACATGAACAGCAAGACGATGGCCCAGAGCCAGCGCCGGGCGGTGAATTCCTGCCAGCCTTCGCGCAGCTCACCGATCATGCTGGAGGCCTGCGCCGGCGGCACGGCCGGGAAGCGCATGCCGGTCCGCAGCGCTGCGGCAATCGCGAACGTCGCGGCGTCGATGGCCAGGCCCCAGCCCGGGCCGGCCAGTCCGATCAGCAGGCCGCCGGCGGCCGCGCCGGCGATCGAGGCGGCACCTTGGCCCGTTTGATCCAGCGCGTTCGCCCGCGCGCGCTGTTCCGGTGGCACCGCCTGGGGCAGCAGGCCCGCAGCGGCGGGATAGTAGAACCCCGCGCCGACACCGCCCGCCGCGGCCAGGACCACCAGCGGCCAGATCCTGGCATGGCCGGTCAGGACCAGCATCGCCGAAGCACCCTGCGCGAGTGCCTGGAGGACGTTCGCCGCTGCCATCACCTTGTGCCGGGGCAGTCGGTCCGCCACCACGCCGCCGAGCAGCAAGAAGGCGATCAGCGGAAGGAGCTTGGCGGTGGCCACATATCCCACGTCGCTGGCCGAGCCGCCGATCTTGAGGACGGCGAACGGGATCGCCACGAAGGAGACCGCGGACCCGGTGACCGAGATGACGTTGCACGCCGCCAGCAGCCGGAAGTTGCGGCCCGACAGAGGTTCCCGGAGCGAGGGCCAGCTCGTGGTGGATGGGGGCACGGCGGGTCGGCTCTCTGTCTGGCTTCGCGGCGGTGGCACTGGTGACGGCCAGCGCTTCCCTGTATGTTACGTACAGATTCTACATTACGTACGTTATTTGCCGAACGTACGAGACGTACGTAATCTCCAAGCCATGACCCAAGAAATACCGGTGACGCAGGCCAGGGACGAACTGGCGGAGCTGGTCAACCGGGTGGCGTACGGACACGAGCGCATCGTTTTGACCAGGCACTCCAAGCCTGTGGCCTGCCTCGTTCCGCCCGAGGACCTGGCCTGGCTGGAGCAGCGAGGTCAGGAGAGGATCAACCTCACCTCAACCGGGCCCGCGGTTGAACCGCGACACCTGTCGCCCGCGGCCGACCCGCTGCCGATCGCCGCCCAGCACCGGCCGCACCGGCAACCAGACGAGCCCGGGTCACCGGCCCCACGCAGGCCAGCTGCCCCCCGTGGTCAGCGCCCTGACCAGGACACAGCAGGCTGAGCAGGTCGGACCGGGTGATGCCGGGCGGCCCATGCGCGGCACCTGGTCTCCGCCCGCTACGTCGATCGTTGGCGCTGATGTCGTCGCGGACGGGCGGTGTGCGGGCAGGCCCCGGTCGGCACGGCGCGGATGCGGGCGTCCGGCAGCTCCGCCGGCCACGGAGCGCTGGCTATGCAAACCACATGGCAAATGAGATTCTTGCCCTACCGACGATGGGTTCCCTCATCCACCGCTGACGCCGGCCGGGCCACCGTTACTTGACGCGTACAGCCATCGAGAGAGAAGGCCGCATGAAACTCATCAAGCGCACGGTAACGGTGATCATGGCCGCTGCGGCCGGGCTCGCCGTCACGGCGGCGGCGGGCCCAGCCGCCACCGCCGCCCCCGCGACGCAGGCGGCGCCCGCGGCGATCGGGGTCACGGCCACTATCCCCGTGGGCGACTCGCCCGTCGGCGTGGCCACCGACCAGCGGACCAACGCCATTTATGTCGCGAACAGTCAAAGCAGCACGGTGTCGGTGATCAGCGGGCTGACCAACACCGTGATCGCCACGGTCCCGGTGGGCAGCAATCCCTTCGCGATTGCCGCTGACCCGGACACCAACACGGTGTATGCGGCCAACTACGAGAGCGCGACGGTGTCGGTGATCAGCGGGCTGACGAACACCGTGACCGACACGATCCCGGTGGGGGCTTACCCGGTCTCGATCGCGACGGACCCAGCGACCGACATGATCTATGTCGGGGATAACATCAGTGTTTCGAGCGGCACGGTGTCGGTGATCAACGGCCGTACCGGCACGGTGACGGCCACCATCCCGGTCGGGGCCGACCCCGGCGGCATCGCGGTGGACCCGGCGACCAACACGGTCTACGTCTCCAGCGGGCAAACCAGCGACGTGTCGGTGATCAGCGGGCAGACGGACACGGTGACGGCCACCGTCGCGGTGGGGTTGGGCCCCGAAGGCGTCGCCGTGGATGCGACGACGAATACCATCTACGTCACGAGCGAAGACGACAACACCGTGTCGGTGATCAACGGGCAGACGGACACGGTGACGGCCACTGTCGCCGTGGGCCGCCTCCCGGAGGGAATCGCGACGGACGCGAGGACCGACACCATCTACGTCACCAACAGCTTCGTCTCCAACAACAAGCCGCGCACGGTATCGGTGATCAACGGGAGCACCAACACGGTCACGGCCACCGTGACCGTGGGCGTCGAGCCGATTGGCGTGGCGACCGATCCGCTCACCAACTCCATCTACGTGGCCAACGCCCTGAGCGACACGGTGTCGGTCCTGACTCACTCCTGACGCCGGCTCCCGTTCCAGGCGCCAGCCGGGCGCCCCCGCTCAGGCCGTCTGCTCCCGCAGCGGCAATTCCTCACGAAAGCCCGGGTCTAGGGCGGAGGCCGGACCTGGGCGCACAGGTCGTCCAGCCGACGCGTGGCGCTGGCGGCGTCGTCGTCCAGCACAGTGACCAGCAAAGTCTGTTCGTCGACGCGTTGGGCGACAGCTGTCGCGGCGGTGGCGATGGTGCGTGCCGCGGTGGCGGGACCGGCGATCAAGGCGCAGGCCAGAACCCGTCGGCCCGCGGTCAGCCGGCCCGCGGGCGCCTCCCCGGAACGGGGGCCCAGGTCGGTGAACTGGCGCAGCACCGGGCGGCCGAGCCTGGTCACGTCCCAGCGCAAGGTGGCCGCGCCGTGCGGTTCCCCGGTCCGGCCAAGCACGATCAGCTCCCGCCACTGCACCGCGGCGCCGTCGCCCAGTGCCAACTCGACCCGGACGTCGATCCGGCTGCCCTGGCAGACGACCAAAGCCCCGGGATCGGCGACCAGGTCGGCTCCGTCGCCCAGCTCCGCCCGGATCGCCAGCGTCGCGGTGATCGGCAGCGTCGCCGCGTCCACCCGGCTCCTCCGGCCGGGTTGGTCGGGGCCTGGTTGGTCCCGCTGGGGCCTGCCCTGGGCCAGGCTGGCGCCGGTCGCGCGCAGGGTGGCCCGGGCGCCGGGCCGCAGCCGCAGCCGGATCGACAGGTCGTCCCCGGCCAGCGGGCCGGCCGCGGTGCCGACCAGGCGGAGTTCGCAGCGGTCGCGGACCTCGCTGTGCACCTGCCGCAGCGTCAGCGGCGGCGCGCAGGCCAGCTCGCCCAGCACGCCGCCCGGCTCGATGACCGCGCTCGTCCGGGCGATCACGCGGTCACGCTGCCGCGCCCGCGGTCACGGGGCCGCTACGGCGGAACGGACCGCCCGCGTCCAGTCCGCCACCTGCGCCGCCGCCGGGTCGGCGACCAGCGAGGTGAACAGCGTCGGCCGCTCGCCGCGGACCGCTGCGGCGTCGCGCGCCATCACGCGCGAGGTCGGCGCCGACCAGCGGGGCGAGGTCGGTCTTGTTGATCACCAGCAGGTCGGACCGGGTGACGCCCGGGCCGCCCTTGCGCGGCACCTTGTCGCCGCCGGCCACGTCGATCACGAAGATCTGCCGGTGGACCAGGCCGTAGGAGAACGTCGCGGTCAGGTTGTCGCCGCCGCTCTCGACCAGGACCAGGTCGAGGTCGGGATGGTCGGCCTCGAGCTCCTCGACGGCGTCCAGGTTGGCGCTGATGTCGTCGCGGATGGCGGTGTGCGGGCAGGCGCCGGTCTGCACGGCGCGGATGCGCTCGTCGGGCAGCACCCCGGCCCGACGCAGGAAGTCGGCGTCCTCGGTGGTGTAGATGTCGTTGGTGACGACGCCGATCGTCAGCTCGGCCGCCAGCGCCCGGCACAGCGCGGCGACCAGCGCGGTCTTGCCGCTGCCGACCGGGCCGCCGATGCCGATGCGGGGGACGCGGGCGCCGGCCGGGCCGCCGCCGTGCGTCAGCCGGTCGTGCTCGTGGTCATGGCCGTCGTTGTGGCGACGGTGGCCGCAGCCAGTCAGGACGCAAAGAGACGCACCTCCGCGGTGAGATGGAAGTCGGCGAGCAGGTCCAGGGCCGGGGCGCTGTCGCACGGCAGCGCGGACGGCGGTCCGGCGGCGGTCCTCGGCCGGCGACGCGCGTCGATGTCGGGCGCCAGCCGGGCCAGCAGCCGTGCACCGCGTACGGGTCGAGGCCGAGCAGCCGCACCGCCGCGCTGGCCGGGCCGGTGCAGCGTGGCCAGGGCGGCGGCCCGGGCGGCCAGCTCGGGGGCGCCGCCGGCGCAGGCGCACGGCGGCGCCGAGCACGAGCGGGTGGTGCGGCGCGCGGTCGCCGCGATCAGCGACCAGTCGGCGTCGCAGGTCGGCGGTCGGGCAGCAGCGAGCGCAGCAGCCGGCGCAGCCCGCCGCCGAGCTGCGCGCGACGCGGCGCGCATCGCCTCGCGACGGCGTGCGGGCGTCGAGCTCGGCGTCGAGCTCGGCCCACGCGCACGGGCGTCGCGCCGGTCCAGCGCCAGCCGCCGCGGCCGCGGCGGCGAACGGCGGCCGCCGACCCGGCCGGACGGTCGCGCAGCCGGCCCGCGGCAGAACGCCTCGACGTCGTGCCGAGCGTCGCGCACGCAGCCGGCCGGTCGACCGCCGCCTCCATGCCCGCCGGAGTGGTGCGTGCCCGCCGGCGCGGCGAGCGCGAGTCGATGCAGCAGCAGGGCACGCGAGTCGAGCAGCAGCAGCAGCAGCGCGTTCATCAGAACAGGAAGTAGCGCTGGGCCATCGGCAGCTCGGTCGCCGGGCTGCGGCTCGATCACCTCGCCGTCGACCCGCACCGCGAACGTCTCGCTGTCGACGTCGATCGCGGCAGCGCGTCGTTCTCGGGCAGGTCGGCCTTGGTCAGCCGCGAGACGTCGCTGGTCGCGACCAGCGGCCGGTCGCTGTCCCAGCGTTCGGCCAGGCCGGCCTCGAGCGCGGCCGGCGACACGAAGTGCAGGCCGAGCCGGGCCGGCAGCGAGCCGTACGCGCCGAACATCGGCCGCGGCAGCTGCGGCTGCGGGGTCGGGATCGAGGCGTTGGCGTCGCCCATGTTGGCCCAGGCGATCACGCCGCCCTTGAGCACCAGGTGCGGACGGACGCCGAAGAACGCCGGCTCCCACAGCACGAGGTCGGCCAGCTTGCCCGGCTCGACCGAGCCGATCTCGTCGGCCAGGCCGTGCGTGACGGCCGGGCGATCGTGTACTTGGCGACGTAGCGCCGGGCCCGGTGGTTGTCGGCCGCGCCGTCGCCGGGCAGCGAGCCGCGGCGCTGCTTCATCACGTGCGCGGTCTGCCAGGTGCGGATGATCGTCTCGCCGATGCGGCCCATGGCCTGGGAGTCCGAGCCGATCATCGAGATCGCGCCGAGGTCGTGCAGCACGTCCTCGGCCGCGATCGTCGACGGCCGGATGCGGGACTCGGCGAAGGCGAGGTCCTCCGGGATGGACGGGTTCAGGTGGTGGCAGACCATCAGCATGTCGAGGTGCTCGTCGAGGGTGTTGAGCGTGTACGGCCGGGTCGGGTTGGTCGAGGACGGGCAGCACGTTCGGCGTGCGCGGCGACCCGGATGATGTCCGGCGCGTGCCCGCCGCCGGCCCCTCGGTGTGGTACGTGTGGATCGGCCGGCCGCCGATCGCGGCGAGCGTCGACTCGAGGAAGCCGGCCTCGTTGAGCGTGTCGGTGTGGATCGCGACCTGCACGCCCGGCGGCCTCGGCCACGGTCAGGCAGGCGTCGATCGCGGCCGGCGTGGTGCCCCAGTCCTCGTGCAGCTTGAAGCCGGCCGCGCCGGCGCGCAGCTGCTCCCACAGGCCTTCGGCGCTGACCGTGTTGCCCTTGCCGAGCAGCACGACGTTGACCGGCCACGCGCGTCAGCGCGCGCAGCATCGCGTCCAGCCAGAACGCGCCGGGCGTGACGGTCGTCGCCTTGGTGCCCTCGGCCGGCCCGGTGCCGCCGCCGATCAGCGTGGTCATGCCGGCGGCGAGCGCCACCGGGATCTGCTGCGGCGCGATCAGGTGGACGTGGCTGTCGACGCCGCCGGCGGTGAGGATCATGCCGTTGCCGGCGATGATCTCGGTGGACGGGCCGATGACCAGCTCGGGCGTGACGCCGTCCATGGTGTCGGGGTTGCCGGCCTTGCCGAGCGCGACGATCCGGCCGTCGCGGACGCCGACGTCGGCCTTGATCACGCCCCAGTGGTCGAGCACGACGACGCCGGTGATCACCAGGTCGGGCGTGCCCTCGGCGCGGGTGGCGACGGACTGGCCCATCGACTCGCGGATCACCTTGCCGCCGCCGAAGACGGCCTCGTCGCCGGCCAGCGGCCCGGGCCGCCGCAGCGGTCCTCGGTGACCTCGATGAGCAGGTCGGTGTCGGCCAGCCGGACCCGGTCGCCGACGGTCGGCCCGTACAGCGGCCGCGTACCGGGCGCCGGGATATCTCGTCAGTCGTCGCGCCGTCCGAGCGTCGCTCAGCGCGTCCGCACGTCGCCGGCAATCGGCCCGCAGGCCGCGGCGACGACCCGGGCGCCCGGCCAGCGCGCACCAGCGTCGACCGTGCATGCGAGACGCCCGGCTCGAAGCGCACCGAGGTCCCGGCCGGGATGTCGAGCCGGAAGCCCGCGCGGCCGCGGCGCGGTCGAAGCGACAGCGCCGGGTTGGCCGCGGCGAAGTGGTAGTGCGAGCCGACCTGGATCGGCCGGTCGCCGCGTGTTCTCGACCATCAGCTCGACGCCGGCCCGGCCCGGCGTTGAGCTCGATCGCCCCGTCGGCGCGTGATGACCTCGCCCGGGATCACGGTGCTCACGTCGATCACGGATCGGCCGGTGCACGGTGACCAGCTTGGTGCCGTCGGGGAAGGTCGCCTCGACCTGCACCGACTCGATCATCTCGGGCACGCCGTCCATGACGTCGTCGCGGCTGAGCACCTCGCGGCCGGCCGACATCAGCTCGGCCACGTCCGGCCGTCGCGCGCGCCCTCGAGCACGAAGGAGGTCAGGATCGCGACCGCCTCGGGGTAGTTCAGCTTCAGGCCCCGGGCCCGGCGGCGTTCGGCGACGTCGGCGGCCAGCGTGATCAGCAGCCGTTCCTGCTCATGTTCGGTCAACCGCATAGCTGCACCATATGGCAACGGCTGTTTCTTCTGCGTTAACTAACCCGCGCCTGCGGCCAGCGCGGCGCAGGCGCGGGCGCTGGGCGCCTGCGGCGCGCGGCCAGCTGGGCCTTCGGGCTCGAGCCGGTCAAGAGCGCCAGCGATCAAGCGACCGAAGGGCGACGGCGTGCGGGTGCTATCCGGGAAACAGCCGTCGGGGTGCTCGGACTCCGGGAAACAGCCGTCGGGGTGCCCGGGCTCCGGGAAACAGGGTTGCTCCTGGCTACGGAACATCGGATCCGGCTCCTCTCGGTGGCCGTAAAGAAGATATATCGTGATCAGTCTAACCCGGTTCCGGTCGCCTGGCCACCGTGGCGTGAAGAACCCCCGGCATGAAATAGCGGAGACCGGCGCGTGGTTTTGATACGTGGCGCCCCGTACCCGCAACCAGCGGGAGGCGCCAACGCTGAAGGAGCAGACGTGTCGGACAACTATCGCAAGGACCCCGAGGCCGTCACCCGGCTGACGCCAGAGCAGTACCGGGTCACCCAGAAGGACGCCACCGAGCCGGCCTTCAGGAACGAGTTCTGGGATAACAAGGAGCCGGGTATCTACGTCGACGTCGTCTCCGGTGAGCCGCTGTTCGCCTCGGTGCACAAGTACGACAGCCGGACCGGCTGGCCGAGCTTCACGGTGCCGATCGAGTCGGGCAACGTGGTGGAGAAGAAGGACCGCGGCCTGTTCATGACCAGGACCGAGGTCCGCTCGGCCCACGGCGACAGCCATCTCGGTCACGTGTTCCCCGACGGGCCGGCCGAGGCGGGCGGCCTGCGCTACTGCATCAACTCCGCCGCCCTGCGCTTCGTCCCGCTCGATGACCTGGAGCGCGAGGGGTACGGCGACTACCGCAAGCTGTTCGAGCAGGCTGACGACACCAGGAGTGCATCATGACCAACCACACGGAGAAGGCCATCCTGGCCGGCGGCTGCTTCTGGGGCGTGCAGGACCTGGTCCGCAAGCTTCCCGGCGTGCTGTCCACCCGCGTCGGGTACACCGGCGGGAACGTGCCCAACGCGACCTACCGGAAGCACGGCACGCACGCCGAGGCGCTCGAGATCATCTTCGACCCGGAGAAGATCTCCTACCGGGACCTGCTCGAGTTCTTCTTCCAGATTCACGACCCGAGCACGAAGAACCGGCAGGGGAACGACGTCGGGACCAGTTACCGTTCGGCCATCTTCTACACCAGCGAGGCGCAGAAGCAGGTCGCCGAGGACACCATCGCCGACGTCGACGCCTCCGGGCTGTGGCCGGGCAAGGTCGTCACCGAGGTCACCGCGGCCGGGCCGTTCTGGGAGGCCGAGCCGGAGCACCAGGACTACCTGGAGCACTACCCCAACGGCTACACCTGCCACTTCGTCCGCCCGGGCTGGAAGCTGCCGCACCGCGCGGACCAGGTCACCCGGTAGCTACGAGGGGTTCGCCGGCCGAGGCCCGGCCTGCCTGCGGCTCGCGGGCCGGCTCGAGGTCACCGTGGTGATGCATCGGAGCATCTTTGATGTTATGATTTGATGTCATGAGGACTACGGTGACGCTCGACGATGATCTTGCGATCCGGCTCGATCAGCGCCGGAGCCGGCACGGAGAGAGCTTCAAGCAGGCCCTTAACGAGGCCGTACGCGCAGGTCTGGACCAGCTGGAGAACGGCGCCGAGGCACCGCGCGAGGTCAGGAGGACCGAGCCGCTGGCGCTGGGTCGGCGCCTGGCTGGTAGCACCGATGACATCGGCGAGGTACTCGCGATTGCGGAGGGCGAGGACTACCGCTGATGTACCTGGTGGATGCGAATATCCTCGTCTACGCCACGGACCGGGGTTCCAAGCACCACGATGCGGCCCGCAACTGGCTCGACGAGCGCACCGCCGGGAGCCTCTCAGTCCGTAGGGCTGCCGTGGCCTACCCTGCTCGCCTATCTCCGGCTAGTGACCAACCCGCGGATCTACTCCCCTCCGGCTACGCCGGTCGATGCCTGGCAGCGCGTTGAGGACTGGCTAACCCGGCCCGCGGTTTGGATTCCGGTGCCGGGACCGCGGCATCGGCAGATCCTCGGAGAGATTTTCTCCAGATCGTCATCCGACAGGAAATCTCGTGCCAGATGCACACCTGGCCGCCCTGGCCCGCGAGCATGGCCTCACCCTTGTCTCCACCGACACGGACTTCGCCGGTTTCCCTGGCATCACATGGCTCAATCCCGTCGCGGCGCGAAGCCTGACATAACGCCCCGGATTATCAGGGGCGGCCAAAAATTCGCCGCAGCTGGCTGGCGAGCAACTCCGGCGCGGAGTCGATCGCCTCGTGACCTTGCCCGGGCAGCAGCGCCACCCGGCTGCTCGGCAGGGCGGCGGTCAGCTCGCGGGTGATATCGCCGGCCCAGGACGGGCTGGCCGCGCCCAGGAGCAGCAGGACGGGGACCTTGACCGCGGCGGCCAGCGCGGTCAGGTCCAGCGCCGGCCAGCGCCCGGGCTTCCCTAGGCATCGTGGCGGACACGATCGGCATGACGTCGTAGCTGCGTGGCGCGTTCCTGAGGCGGTCGACCTGCTCGCCGGTCAACCCGATGATCTCGGTCAGGAAGCTCATCATCGCCCGGCCCGGCTGGCCGGCGTCGATCATCGCGGTCACCCGGTCCCGCCATTCCGGCGGCGTGGCCTGCGGGCCCGCAGGCTCGTACAGGGCCAGACGGCGTATCGGCGCGCCCAGGCCGACCGCGCCCAGCGCGCAGGTGGCGCCGAAACTGTGGCCGAACACGTCCACCGGCCCGTCGTCGGCCAGGCTGGCCACCACGGCCGCGACGTCGGCGAATTCCTGGCTCAGCTCGGTACGGCCCGGCGTCGCCGCTCGACCGCCGGCCGCGCCGGTCCATCGCCGTCACCCGCCACCGGCTGGCCAGCGCGGTCCACATGGTCTGCCAGCTGTCTATGCAGCCCATCCCGCCGTGGACCACCAGCAGCGGCGGGCCCGACCCGGCGGTCAGCAGGCCGATCCGGGTGCCGTCGGTGCTGACGACTTCGTGCCTGTGACCGTCCACGTGATCCGCTGCCCCTTCGGCCGGGTGCGCTAGCTGCGAACTTAACGCTGGCGGTCCGGTGCCGGCCACTGGTTATCCGGTCACGCGGTGAGGACCGGGTGCCCGAGTCCGGCGTCCGACGTCAGCAGGCCGTCGGTGTAGCTGACGACGTTGGCCGCCAGGGCCGGGATCCGCGGGCCGGGGAGCACGATGCCGACCAGGTTCAGCGGATCGGCGGCGGACAGCTGGATCGTCTCGCCGTTCGGCGGCCGCTTCCTGATCTCGCGCAGCATGCTACCGCGTCCGGGTGGGCGAACTGCTCGCCGCTGAACCCGTGCACGAACCGCCCGCCGCTGACGGTCCCGCGGGCCTCCATCCGCCGCAGCGCCCACAGCACCTCGCGCCACGGGACGGCGAGGTTCTCCCGGACCAGCAGGTCCCGGAAGACCACGCCCCAGCGGGCGGCCAGCTGTTCCGCCACCGCCTCGGCCAGCTCGTCCGGGTCGCAGTCGGGCGCGGCGTCGGGCAGCAGCGACCACCGGCCTGCCGTTCTCGCGCTGAGCTGGCTGCCGCGGCGGAGCCGGTGCCGCCCCGGCGCGCTGCTGGCGGCGCGGCGGGCGAACAGGGACCGGACGGCACGGAAGCCGTCCGCGGTGATCAGGCCTCGGGCCACCCCGTCCCATAGCGCTTCCTCGATCTCGGCGGGCAGCCGCCCGGTCGAGGCGGCCAGGTCCGGCGGGAACAGGGCGCCGCGCTCCCTGAGCGCCTCGATCACGTCAGCGGTCCGGCCCGGTCCTGGCTCGGCGGGGCGGTGGTCACCGCGCGCCGCCCGCAGTAGCCAGGCCAGGTCGTCGCGGATCATCAGGGTGATCGGGGTGGCCCGGGACGGGGTCAGCCCGGCGCGGCGGGGAAGTTCGTCGCCGTCCCCGCGGACCGAGAGCCGTCCCCAGGCGACGCCGCCGTCCAGGCACACCTCGTCCAGCCATTCCCGGCGGTAACCGGTCACCCGGGCGGGGAAGATGGCCTTCTCCCAGGCGCCGGCGGCCAGCTCGAAGCCCTGCAGCTGCTCGACGACGGCCAGCACGCCCCGGCTGCCCTCTCGCCTGGTGTCGGGGGTGACATGCTGCCAGCGGAGCAGGA
The DNA here is from genome assembly GCA_963808315.1 of uncultured Actinomycetes bacterium. Lineage (GTDB taxonomy): Bacteria > Actinomycetota > Actinomycetes > Streptosporangiales > Streptosporangiaceae > Palsa-504. Next base: position 20,028 of record CAWEFK010000037.1, read on the forward strand.
ACCGGATGAAATCCTGCGCCGTGACTGGCTCGATCTCCCGCCTTTTCCGCTGCCGGGTGTAGCCGTGGATCCTGGTCAGCAGCCGGCGGGCGCAGAACTCCTCGGTTCCGGCCGGGTCGCTGAAGCGGCCCCGCAGCGCGAAACCCTCCTCTTCCAGGCGGATGAGAGCGAGCGTGACGTCCGGCCCCCGCAACGCGGTGGCCTGGACCAGGTCGGCCGCCGTGACGGGCCCGAGTACGTCGAGGTGACCGCGGAGCAGTTCGGCCGCGGCGGCCTCCGGCTCCATCGGCTTGGACGGCGGCATTCCCGGCGTCACCGGCGTCGACCGGCGCGCCGGGGTACAGCGGCGGCAGGATCGCCTGCCGCTCGGCGGCACACCACAACGGCCCGTCGTGGGCACCGAACTCGGCCGCCCGGCCGGCGGCCGCCAGGTCATCGAACCAGGGGCGCCAGGACGGCTGCGGCCGCATCACGAACAACGTCATCAGCAGGTCGTGCAGCTCGTCCGCGTCCCTGGGCTGCGGCCTGACCTGGTCCCTGACCCGTTCGATCGCACCCGGATCGAGGCGGGCCAGGTCGCGGGCGTCCACCGGCAGCCCGCGCGGGATCTGCACCTGGCGGCTGCGCCGGTTGGCGGCTTCGGTCTCGTCGTCCAGATAGGTGAACGACCGGCCGTTCAGTATCTCGTGGGCGAGCACGGATGGCTCGACGGTGTCACGGGTGATCACGGCGATCCGGCCCGCCTCGATCCCCGCGATCAGCTCCCGCAGACCGTCGATGTCCATCGCCTCGTGCAGGCAGTCCTCGAGCGTCTGCCGGACCAGCGGATGGTCGGGAATCTCCATCGGGCCCGGCGCCACGTTCTCCTGGCAGGCGGCCAGGGTGGGGAACACGGCGGCCATCAGGTCGTCGGACTCCATCCGCTGGATCGCCGGCGGGTTCTTGCGGCCGCCCCGCATCCGCAGCACCGTCAGCGACGTGTTCAGGTTCCAGCGCCAGCGGGACTGGAACAACGGCGAGGTCAGCACCGCCTGCCGCAGCACCTGCTCCACCGTCGCGGAGGCCAGGAACTTCGGCACCCGGTCCAGCGCGAAGCTGTGCTGCGGCCCGAGCGACAGCAAGATCGCGTTATCGCTGGCCGCCGCCTGCAGCTCGAAGTCGAACGTCACGCAGAACCGCTTGCGCAGGGCCAGCCCGAACGCGCGGTTCACCCGGGCGCCGAACGGAGCGTGACCGACAAGCTGCATCCCGCCCGCCTCGTCGAAGAACCGTTCCAAGATGATGGTGTCCATGGTCGGCAGCGCCCCGAGCGCCGCCAGCCCGGCCCGCAGGTAGGCGACGATGATGTCCGCCGAGTCCCGGCCGATCCCGCACTCGGCCTCCAGCCAGGCCCGGGCCGCCGCGGGCTCGGCCTCCGCGACGGCCTGCCGCAGCGCGCAGACCTCCTCGGACAGCTCCCTGGTGCGCCCGGGTGCCTCCCCTTGCCAGTGCGGCACCGACGGGGGCGCCCCCTGCGCGTCCACCACCCGGACCGTGCCCGGCTCGACCCGGCGGATCCGCCAGGAGTGGGTGCCGAGCAGGAAGACGTCGCCCGGTGCGCTCTCCACCGCCCACTCTTCGTGCACCGTGCCGATCTGGACCTCGTCGGGCTCGGCGACGACCCGGAAATCGCCGAGCTCGGGGATGGCCCCGCCCGAGGTCAGCGCGGCCAGCCGGGCGCCGCGGCGGCCCTTGACGGTCCCGTTAACCCGGTCGCGGTGCAGGTAGTACGCCCGGCGGCCCCGGCCGGTCCTGATCCCCTCGGCCAGCAGGTCGGCGATGTCCTCGAAGTCCTGCTCGGACAGGTCCCGGAACGGCGCGGCCCGGCGGGCCAGCGCGAGCAGCTCGCCTTCGGCCCAGTCCTCGGCGGCCGACTCGGCCACCAGCTGCTGGGCCAGGATGTCCAGCGGCCGCACCGGGACATCGATGACGTCCAGCCGGCCACGACGCACCCCGCGCAGCAACGCGGCACACTCCACCAGCTCGTCCCGGGTGGTCGGGTACAGCCGTCCGCACGGCGTCCCGGTGCGGGTGTGATTCGACCGGCCCACCCGCTGCAGGAAGGTGGCCAGGCTGCGCGGCGAGCCGATCTGGCAGACCAGCTCGACCGGCCCGATGTCGATGCCGAGTTCGAGGGACGCGGTGGCCACCAGGGCCCGCAGGTCGCCGGCGCGCAACCGGGCCTCGACCCGCTGCCTGCGGCCCCGCGACAGCGAGCCATGATGGGCCGCCACCTGCGCCGCCGAGTCCTCGCCGAGCCGTTCTCCCAGCTGATGGGCGACCCGCTCGGCCATGCTCCGGGTGTTGACGAACACCAGCGTGGTCCGGTGGCTGATCACGTGCCCGGCGATCAGGTCCAGGATCTGGTCCATCTGGCCGGTGGTGGCGACCGCGCCGAGTTCGTCGTCGGGCAGCTCCAGGGTCAGGTCAAGCTCCCGGCGGTGCCCGGAATCCACGATCGCGCACCGGGGGGTGCCATCGCAGTTGTCGCGGTCAGGACCCGAGCCGACCAGCAGCCGGGCCACGGTCTCGATCGGGCGCTGGGTGGCGGAAAGACCCACTCGCTGCACCGGCTCGTCCGCGACGTGCGCGAGTCGTTCCAGGGTCAGGGCCAGGTGCGAGCCGCGCTTGTTCGAGGCGACAGCGTGGATCTCGTCCACGATCACCGTCGTGGTGCTGCGCAGCATGGACCGGCTTCGATCGGCGGTGACCAGCAGGTACAGCGATTCCGGCGTGGTGATCAGGATGTCCGGCGGGTGCTTGAGCATGGCCGCGCGCTCGGCCGCGGCCGTGTCTCCGGTCCTGACCGCCACCCGGATGGCCGGGGAGCTGAGGCCGAGCCCGGTCGCCGCCGCGGCGATCTCGCGCAGCGGCGCTTCCAGGTTCTGCTGGATGTCCGTGGCCAGCGCCTTGAGCGGCGACACGTAGACGACCTGGGGTCCGCTCCCGGGCGGGGCCGCGGCCGTCGCGGGGCCGCCCGCGGCGTTTGCGGCTTCGTGCCCGCAGTAAAGGTCGTGCGGGCAGGCTAGGTCATGAGCGCGGTAGAGCCGGTCGATGCAGACCAGGAAGGCCGCCAGGGTCTTGCCGGAACCGGTCGGCGCCGCGATCAGCGTGTGCCGGCCCGCGGCGATCTCCTGCCAGCCCGCAGCCTGCGGCTCGGTCGGGCCCGCCGGGAAGCGGCCCGCAAACCAGGTCCGCACCGCGGGATGAAACGACTCGAGCATCCGCTCACGGTACCTCCGGGCCCCGACATTCCTGCCCGAACCCAGGCCACCAGCTCGGCCCCTCCGCCCCGCCCGCCAATCCGGACCCTAGCCCAAGAATTCGAATTTACGTGGATACTTACCTACCCTATGAGGGTAGTAGCGATCCACGATCGCAGGTAGGGGGTTTTGGTTGCCCGGGGGTGGGGGGCGCGGCGAGACTGGTGCGGTGGACCTTGGGCCCGAACCGCTGGACCCCGCGGCCCGGCTCTGGGCGGGCCTGGATAAGCCGTGGCAGGAGGCGTTCCGCCAGGCCTGGGCGGCCCTGCGGAGCGGGAACATCGCGGTGGGTGCCTGTGCCTGCACACACGACGGGGAGATCGTGTGCTCGGCCCGCAACCGGGTGACCGACGCGGAGGGGCCACCCGGGGAGATCTTCGGATCGGCGCTGGCCCACGCCGAGACAAACGTGCTGGCCCGGCTGCCGTTCCGCCGCTATCGGGACCTGGTTCTGACGACGACGCTCCAGCCGTGCTTGCAGTGCGCGGGCGCGATCAGGCTCGGCCCGATCGGCACCGTGCGGTTCGCGGGGGCGGATCGCTACTGGGACGGATGCCACGATTTCGGCAAGCTTTCCGCGCGTGAAGCGCGACGGACCCGCCGGCCAGGATCGGACCGCGTCGCGATGAGCTCGGCACCTTCGCCACCTTGATATCGCGGTTCGGTCCTACCCTCACGCCCAGCTTCGAACAGTCGCTGCGGACCCTGGGAGACGGCCCGATGACCGACCTCGTGCACGAACTGGAGGATGGCGGCGAAGTGGAGCGCCTGGCCGTGATGGAAGTCGACGAGGCGCTCGGGTCCCTGTGGCCCCGGCTCGAAGAACTGACGGAGGTCACGCGTGGGTGATGGCCACCGGGACCGGAGCGAGGATCGCGGTCGGGATCGGCCGCGGTGAAAGCCGCGGTGAAATGGGTAGCTTGATGACGTGACCACGGCCATCGCGCAGTTCATGCTCGAGCTTGAGCGGGTATGGGATGAGCACCTGGCGGCCCTGCTCGGCCGCCGTGACCTAGCCGCGGCGCTCGCCCGGATGTCGGCCGAGCCGTCGGTGCTGCACCTTCCGGCCATGACGGGGGGCACCGCAGGACCAGGCGTCGAGCGTTTCTACGCGCAGGTGCTGCTGCCCAGCCTGCCCTCCGACCTGACCCTGACCAGGATTTCCCGCACCGTGGACCGGTGGCGGCTGGTCGATGAGCTGACGGTGTCGTTTACCCATGACCGTGAGCTGCCCTGGCTCCTGCCCGGCATCGAGCCCACGCACCGGCGCGCCGAGGTGCTGGCCATCGCGGTCGTCGCCTTCCAGCGTGGCCGGATCCGCTCGGTGCGAGCGCTGTGGGATCACGCCACGCTGACCGCCCAGCTCGACCTCCCCGGTCTCGTCGTGTCGGCCTGACGACACGGACCGCGCCCACCCTGGCGCCGGCCCCCACCGGAGATGCCCGGCGGGTCTCCCCTTCTCATAAGTCACCGGCTGCTATAGCTTCGTAGCCATGTCAGCGAAGAAAATCCTTTCGGTGCTGTCTGCCGCTTTTGCCGCGGTGGTGCTCGGCGCCGGGCCCGCGCTTGCCTCCGGTGGCTGGACCACAACCACGGTCCCGTCCGGAGCAGGCCCGCTGGCTTCGGTGTCGTGCTGGTCGTCGAAGGGGTGCCTGTCGGTGGGCAGCGAGGCTCTGCGCTGGAACGGGACGGCGTGGGCCGCCATCGCGACGCCGCCCGGAGCAGCGGCCCTTGACGGAGTGGCCTGCACCGCTGCCAGTTTCTGCCTGGCGGTCGGCCAGAACGACTCCGCGCGTGCGGCGGCCTGGAAATGGAACGGGACCTCGTGGTCGATGCTGGCTGTCTACAATCCCGGCTCGACGGAGAACGTCCTCAACGCGGTCAAGTGCGCCTCGGCTACGAGTTGCGAGGCGGTCGGCGGCCATGGCGACGGCTCTGATGCAACGACATACCCGCTAGCCGAGATCTGGAACGGCTCCTCCCTGCAGGATCAGTCCACCTACGGGGCCCCGCACGGCGAGCTGTACGGCGTGTCGTGCGAGTCCGCGTCCACGTGCGAGGCGGTGGGCGCTGACTTCGACGGCACCAGCACGGACTGCATTACCGCTCCCGCCGGCGGCGCGGGCTGCCCGGTTCCCGACGCGCTGGCGATGGGCTGGACGGGGACGATGTGGCGGACTCAGGCGACGCCGGTGCAGCCGTTCATGGACTACAACAACAAGGCCGGCCCTGGCACGAGCAACTGGCAGGACACCGCCGTGTCGTGCTGGTCCTCGGGCTGCATGGCGACGGGCTGGCAAAACGAGGCCAGCGACCCGAGCTCCGCCCAATCGACCCCGTATGCCGAGTACTGGAACGGGACCTCCTGGAGTGTGTCGGAGTGGGGCAATACCAATGACGACCCCTTCAGCAACTATCCCAGCCTCACTTGCACCGACAGTACCTGCGCTGGCTCGGGCGGGGCGCTGGCCGCCATCCACTGCGCCTCGGCCACTAACTGCACCGCCGTCGGGACCTTCTGGTCCTTCCCTGGCCCTTACTTCACGGCCGTAGCGCAATGGAACGGCACTGGGTGGACCCAGGTTGCCTCGCCGACTCCGGATTGGAATTCCTCGACCGACGCCGGCTCTGGCGACGCCTTCACCGCACTGTCATGTACCAGCACGGTATGCACCGCCGTGGGCAGTGAGTCCCCCAGCGCCTACTTCGATCCGGGTTACGCCCCGGGGACGGTTATCGCCGCGCGCAATTAGGGCGATCTTGGCTGGCTCCGTCTACCGACTACTGGCCGAGCAGCCAGCGGCCGGGCGCGACGAGCTTACGGGCCTGAGTGGGCCCCCACGACCCGGGGGCGTACGGCTGAACCTGGGGCGGGTTCGACAGCAGCGGGCCGGCCACCTTCCACACCGCGGCCAGCCCGTCCGGGCGGGTGAACAGCGAACGGTCGCCAAGGAGCACATCATGGATCAGCCGGACGTACGGCGGTAGCGGGTTCGCGTCGGTCAGTCCCGACAGCGGGATCGAAGCGTGGGCGTTATCGAGGTCAAGACCGGGGCCGGGCTTCTTGGCCACTAGTGACAGGTCGATCTCGCCGTCCCCGGCCAGCGAGAAGGACAGCACGTTCGTCTCACAAGTTAGCTGCCCGGCCAGCGGCCCGGTCGGCTCGCGCAGGATCACGCTGACCCGCTGCTTGGACGCGGCCAGCCGCTTGCCGGTACGCAGGTAAAATGGCACCCCGCGCCAGCGGGGGTTGTCGATCCACATCCGGGCCGCGACGAACGTGTCCCGGTTGGACTTGGCCGCGACTCCGGGGACGTCGCGGTACCCGGTGAACTGGCCGAGCACGACCTCGTCCGGATCGATCGGGCGGAACGACCTGATCACCTTCTCGCGCGCGGCCTGCAGGTCCAGGGCGCCCAGGCTGGCCGGCGGCTCCATCGCGACCTCCGCCGCCACCTGGAACAAGTGCGTGACGAGCATGTCAAGCACCGCGCCGGTGGAGTCGTAGAACACCGACCGGTCGGTGATGCCGAGCTTCTCGGGCACGTCGATCTGCACCGACTCGATGTGCCTGTGATTCCACGTCGCGGCGAACAGCTCGTTGGCGAACCGCAGCACGTGCAGGTCCTGGGTCGCTTCCTTGCCGAGGAAATGGTCGATCCGGTAGACCTGCTGCTCGTCAAGGACCGAGTGGACGACGCGGTCCAGCGCCCGGAAGGCCTGCGGTGACGTGCCGAACGGCTTCTCGTAGACCACCCGGGCGTCGGTGGCCAGCCCGTGCTGGCCGAGCGCCTTGGTCGTCTCGCTGAAGGCCACCGGGGGCACCGCGAGGTAGTGCACCAGCTGCGGGTCGCCGCCGCCCAGGGACTTGCGGGCACGCTCCAGGGCGTCGAGCAGGGTGCCCGGGCTGTCGCTGGTGAAGCCGCCGCCGGCGAACCACACCCGCTCGGAGAAAGCCTTCCAGTCTTCCGGCTCCGGGCGCGGGCCGAACTCGGTGAGCACGTTGTGGACGTGGGCCCGGAAATCCTCGTGCGCCAGGTCGCCGCGGCCGTTGCCCACCAGCAGCCACTGCCGGGGCAGCAGGCCCTCGATGGCGAGCCGGTAGAAGGCCGGGAGCACCATCCGCTTGGCCAGATCGCCGGTCGCGCCGAACAAGACGAATACCGTAGGCACCAGCCCGCGGGCCGATGTGCCGTGCTGCTTCGCAGTCGCCATGGCTCCAACCTATGTGACCGCTTACCGGGGCCGCATCCGCCTGCGGTGCGCGGACCGGTATTAGGGTTGGGAGCAGAAAAGCGATCACGTCGAACGAGGAGAAGCATGCCAACCCGCACCGCCCGCACTGGCTGGACCGGAACCCTGGAGCAGGGTTCGGGCCAGGTCGAGCTGTCCAGTTCCAAGATCGGCACCTATGAGGTGTCCTTCCCCAAGCGGGCCGCCGAGGAGGCCGGGGGCTTCACCAGCCCCGAGGAGCTCATCGCGGCGGCTCACTCCGCCTGCTACGCGATGCAGCTGTCCGCACTGATCGGCCAGGCCGGCGGTACGCCGCAGGCGCTCGACGTGCAGGCCGACGTCTCGCTCGGCCCGGACCCGGCGGGTGGCTTCCGGCTGACCGGGATCAAGCTCACGGTCCGCGGCGAGGTAGAAGGCCTTGACGCCGATCAGTTCGCCAAGGCCGCCGCGGACGCGAAGGCAGGCTGCCCGGTCAGCAAGGCCCTCACCGGGGTGGACATCACGCTGGACGCCGCGCTGGAAAGCTGACCGCAACCGCCCGGCCCGGGTCACGGTGACGGCCCGGCCCGGGCTCGTGGGCCGGCCCGATTACAGCGCCAGCCCCCCGTCGACGGGAATGACGGCGCCGGTCATGGCGCTGGCGCCGTCTCCGGCCAGGAACGCCAGTACCGTGGCTACCTCGGCCGGGTCGAGCAGCCGTCCCAGCGGTTGCTGCGCCGCGAAGACCCCGGCGTCGGCCAGGCCGTAGAGCCGGGCGCTCTCGTCCAGGATCGGGGTGGCCGTCGAACCGGGGCTGACCGCGTTCGCGGTGACGCCGGTCCCGCCCAGCTCGCTGGCCAGAGCGCGGATGAAGCCCGCGACCCCGGCTTTGGCCGCGCAGTACGCGGCGAGCATCGGCAGGCCGCGGGTGGCGGCGGCGGAGGCGACGGCCAGAAACCGCCCGTGGCGCGGCTCCGGGCGGCGCAGCAGCGCGGGCACCGCCACCCGGGCCAGGGTCAGCACGCCGCCGAGGTCGGTGTCGAGGACGGCCTGCTCCTGCTCGGACGGGAGCTGCCAGGCGGGTACGCCGCCGGCGATGACGCCGGCCGCCGCGATCGCGGCGTCGAGCCCGCCCCAGCGATCGGTGGCCAGGTCTACGGCGGCGGCCAGGGCGCCGGCGTCACGGGTGTCGGCCTGCACCGCGACGACGGTCCGGTCGCCGGCCGCCGCGCAGGCGCGCGCCGCCACCCGGTCCAGCTCATCGCGGGATCCCAGCGGGTACGGCAGGGCCGGGTCGTCGGCGCACCGGTCCGTCGCGACCACGCGCCAGCCGCGGGCCGCCAGGGCCGTGACGGTGGCCGCGCCGATGCCGCGCGCCGCGCCGGTGACGAGCGCCACCCGGTCCGCAGGAGGGCTCATGGGCGTTACAGCTGTCCCTTGGCCAGCTCGCCGGCCGGCACGGCATCGAGCACGATGACCTCGGACGGCCCGGCGACCTTTCCCGCGAGGGTGGGGTTCAGCGCGGCCAGGGCCGCGCCCGTGCTGTGCGCGCGCAGGGCGTCGCGGCTGGCCCATTTCTCGATCATGACCAGCCGGTCGGGCCCGGCGTGCAGGGCGTACAGCTCGCAGCCATCCTCGGCGTGCACCCGGGGGATGGTCGCGGTGAAGGCCGCGATCACCTCGTCGCGGTGCTCGGGCAGCGGGGTGATGGTGGCGACGACGACAACAGACACTGGCAGCTCCTGGAGTGGGGGCCCGCAAGTCAGTCGGGCCAGTGGTCAGCCCGGCCAGCGGGCTTTCGTCGCAGCGGCGGTCCGGGCGCCGGGCGGCGGGCGCGCCGTCCGCCGGGGGCCGGGCGCCGATGGACACCGGCACCGGCCCGGACGGCCCAGCTACCCCGGATCGCCGGGACCGGTGCGAGTGATCACCTGACGGCCGCGGCGCGCTGACGGCGGCCGCTGCCGTCAAGGCGCGCTCACCGTGACCCTGGACGCACTCGGGGTCGGGCCCGTCGAGCGGCAGCCCGGTGAAGAACTTGGCGGCCATGCACCCGCCGCGGCACGAGTCGTACGCCGAGCAGGACTGGCAGGCCCCGCCGGTCTGCGGGCGGCGCAGACCGGCGAACAACTCCGAGTCCCGCCAGACCGAGGCGAAGCCGCCGGGACCGCGGACGTTGCCGGCCAGGAAGCTGTCGTGGATCGCGAACGGGCAGGCGTACACGTCACCGACCGGATCGATCAGGCAGACCACCCGGCCCGCGCCGCACAGGTTGAGGCCGGGCAGCGCGTCCCCGTAGGCCGCCAGGTGGAAGAACGAGTCACCGGTCAGCACCTGCTCGCCCCGGTCCACCAGCCAGTCGTAGAGCTGCCGCTGCTGAGCCGCGGTCGGGTGCAGCCGGTCCCACACGTCGGCGCCGCGGCCAGCGGGCCGCAGCCGGGTCAGCCGCAGCTGGGCGCCGAACCGGTCGGCGATCGCCTTGAAGTCGTCGAGCTGGCCGACGTTCTGCCTGGTCACCACCACGGAGATCTTGAATCCCCGGAAGCCCGCCTCGGCCAGGTTGCGCATCGCCCGCAGCGCCGTCGCGTAGGAGCCGGCCCCGCGCACCGCGTCGTTGACGTCGGCGGTCGCACCGTCGAGGGAGATCTGCACGTCGATGTAGTCGCTGGCCGCCAGCCGGCGGGCGATCTCCGGGGTGATCTTCACGCCGTTGGTGGAGAACTTCACGCCGACGTGGTGGGCGGTGGCGTACTCCACCAGGTCCCAGAAGTCCGAACGGACCGTGGGCTCACCGCCGCCGATATTGACGTAGAAGACCTGCATCCGTTCCAGTTCGTCGATCACCGCCCGGCATTCGGCGGTGGACAGCTCGCGCGGGTCCCGGCGGCCCGAGCTGGACAGGCAGTGCACGCAGGACAAGTTGCAGGCGTAGGTGAGTTCCCAGGTCAGGCAGATCGGTGCGTCAAGCCCGTAGGCGAACTGCTCTACCAGGGGCAGGGTCTTGACGGGCTGGGTCACGAGGCCTCCCGCGCGGTGATCATCTGCGAGCTCGCCAGGGTAGAAAGCGCGCTGGCGTAGGCCGGAAGCTCCGCGTCGGTCACGCCGGCGGTCCGGCAGGCGTCCCGCGCGCTGGCGGCCGCACCGAGCGAGCTGACCACGGTGAGCAGGGCCGGGCTCTTCAGGAAGGAGAGCCGGCGGGTGCCGAAGTGATAGAGCAGCGCGCCGAACCGTTCCGGGCGCACCGACACCTGCGGATGCAGCTGCCAGGGGCGGTCGAGGTTGAAGGGTTCAAACCCGGCCCGCCCGCCGCTGGCCGGTGCCTCAGTAGACACCGCACATGCCGTCGATGGAGACCTCTTCCACGAGCAGGTCCGCTGTCGCCAGCTCGGGTGCGGCCGTCGGGTCGGTAGTGACCTCAGCGCTGCTGTCCGTAACCTCAGCGATTCCGACGCGTTCGCTCATGACGCTCTCCTAGCTGCTCAGATAGCGGTGCAGAGATGCCAGTACTGCCGTCGTTCGATTTCGTCACAGGGTGACGAATGTATTCGCATGTTAACGTCACCTCGTGCCATAAGCAAGGCTGGTCCAGGTGATCTTGTCCCCCAGGAGGCAGCGCCATGCCGACGGGTGAGGCGGTGGACGCGACCAGGCGGCCGGCGCGGCCGGCCCCCGGCACCAGCCACCGCGAGCTCGAGCTCATCGCCCTGCGGCTGTTCACCGACCAGGGTTTTGACAGCACCACCATCGAGCAGATCGCCGCGGAGGCCGGGGTCAGCAAGCGGACGTTCTTCCGGTACTTCGGCTCCAAGGCGAGCGTCCTGTGGAACGAGTTCGACAGCGAGGTCGACGCCATCCGGACGGCGCTGGCCGAGGTGCCGCCCGACGTGCCGATGATGGCAGCGATCCGTCGGGCGGTGGCCACCGCCAACCACTACGGGCCCCAGGATGTCCCGGAGCTGCGGATGCGGATGAACCTGATCGGCGGTGTACCCGCCCTGCAGTCAAGCGCGGCGGTCCATTACGACGCCTGGGAGCAGGCCATCAGTGAATTCGCCGCGACCAGGATCGGACAGCCGGCCGACTCGCTGTACCCGCTCGCGGTCGGCCGGGCCACCCTGGCGGCCTGCCGCGCCGCCTACGATCGCTGGTCCGCCCGGGCCGACGCGGACCTGACCATCTACCTGGACGCGGCGCTGGCCGCTCTCGCCGCCGGGTTCGAGCCGGCCGTGGTGCGGCCCAGCGCGCAGGCTCTGAACGAGCGCGTCGGCGGTGGAGGGCACGCTCAGCAGCCCGCGGACCGCCGGTAGCCAGGCGGCCAGGACGCCGCTAGCTGGCGTGCGTGTCCCGTCGTGCGTAACCGCCTGCTCGTTCGGAAAAATAAGAGATTTTGAACCGGCCGAACGGGCCATTGTGCTTGCTCGGAGCCAGCTGACCTGGTCCTGATGGCCGAGTTGGCCGATAGCGGTCTCCGCTCGCTTATTATCTATTTTTCCTACCTATTAAGAGGATATTACGTACGCTTGGTGTGCGGTGCGATGCAGCCAGGGCACACGGGTTTTTAGAATAACTCTTCGTATTGGTTACGACACTTTGAGTAAATAATAATTTGGTAACAAAGTAAGAAATAGGTGCATGCAGGGTGAATGTGAGGTATTACTAACGTTATCTCTTGGGGCCCTGGAGCTTCTGCAGGGAGGGGAGTGGGGAGTGGGTGGCTGTATCTGAACATACGGAGCGAGTCCTGTGGCGGCCGGCGTTGGTCCGGCGCCGTTCGCTCAACTGGGTCGCGCGCTATCAGCGACAAACGGTCATAATAGACGGAATTTGCGGGCTGCTGACGGGTGTGGCCGCGCTGGTTGGCCGTTTTCCCGGCCCGATTCCGGCACTTTACGTGGGCGTGACCGCGGGCCTGCCGCTGTTGTGGATTACCTGGGTCGCGATGTTCGGCGGATACGATCCTCGTTTCATCGGCCTTGGCTCAGAAGAGTTCCGGCGGATCATCAACTCCGGCATCAGCCTCATGGCCGCGATCGCGATCGTGTCCTACGGCTGGAAACTGGACTTCGCCCGCGGCTACGTTCTCATTGCCCTGCCGGGCCTGATTGCCGTCGATCTGGCCGCCAGGTATGCGATGCGCAAGCAGCTGCACCGTCAGCGCGAGCATGGGCACTACATGCGCCGGGTGACGGCCGTCGGTCACGCCAATGCGGTGGCCGCGCTGATCGTGGAGCTACGCCGTCACCGCTTCCACGGGCTGGAAGTGGTGAACGCCTGTGTGGCCGACTACACCAGCCTGACCGAGATAGAGGGCGTTCCGGTTACCGGCGGCTTCGCCGATGCCGCCCGGGTAGCGAGCAGCACCGGCTCGGACATGGTGGCCGTGCTCGCGTGTCCGGAGATGGACGGTCTCACCCTGCGCAGGCTGGCCTGGGAGCTGGAGAAGGACCGCACCGACCTGTGCGTGGCGCCGGCCCTGATGGACGTGGCCGGGCCGCGGACCACCATCAGGCCGGTGGCCGGACTGCCGCTGCTGCACGTGGATCACGCTGAGCTGACGGGGGTCAAGCGCGTGATCAAGAGCTTCTTCGACAAGGTCATCGCGACCGCCGCACTGTGCGTCTTCAGTCCGCTGCTGGCCTTCATCGCTCTCGCCATCGTGTTCGACGACCGGGGTCCTGTGCTCTTTACCCAGACCCGGATCGGCAAAGACGGACAGCCGTTCACGGTACTCAAGTTCCGCACCATGGTGCCCGACGCAGAACTGCGCCGGGAGGCGATCCTCGAGCTGGACGAGGGCGACGGGCTGCTGTTCAAGATACGCAACGATCCGCGGGTCACGACGCCAGGAACCTGGCTGCGTCGCTGGTCGCTGGACGAGCTTCCGCAGCTTTTCAACGTGGTTCTCGGTGAGATGTCCCTGGTCGGGCCCAGGCCGCCGCTGCCCGTGGAAGCCGCGCGGTACAGCGATGACGTGCACCGCAGGCTGGTCGTCAAGCCCGGTCTGACCGGGCTCTGGCAGATCAACGGGCGGTCGGATCTGAGCCGTGAGGACGCCGTCCGGCTCGACCTGCGGTACGTAGAAAACTGGTCGCTCGCTCTCGACCTTCAGATCCTGTGGAAGACCTGTGCCGCTGTGGCCAAGGGCCGGGGGGCCTACTGACCCACGTCGCCTCCGCGGCCACGGGCATCTGCTTCTTGCCAGACAGCTAACGAAGGAAAGGCAGCAATGCCAGATGGACGGGTACGCGTGCTGTACGTCGGCGGCCTCGGCCGCAGCGGCAGCACGCTGATCGAGCGGCTGATCGGGCAGTTGCCGGGCGTCTGCCCGGTGGGTGAGCTCGTCCACCTGTGGGAGCGAGGCCTCACGGAAGGCGAGCGCTGCGGCTGCGGCGAGCCGTTCCGTCAGTGCCTGTTCTGGCAGCAAGTGGGCAAGGTGGCGTTCGGCGGCTGGGACGAGGTGGAGCCTGGCCGTATCGCCGCCCTCCGGTTCCGGGTGGACCGGAACCGGTACATCCCCGCCCTCGCGCGGCGGGACCTCAGCCCGGAAATGCGCCCGCTCCTGACCGAGTACACCTCCTACTACGCGCGGATGTACGCCGCGATTTCCCAGGTGAGCGGCTGTGAGCTCGTGGTGGACTCAAGCAAGCACCCGTCGCTGGCTCATTGCCTGCGCTGGCAGGCCGACGTTGACCTCCGGGTCCTGCATCTGGTCAGGGACAGCCGCGCCGTCGCCTACTCCTGGAGCAGGCAGGTGCTCCGCCCCGACACCGACCGCCAGAGCTACATGACCAGGTATTCGCCGGCCATGGCCGCGGGGCAGTGGAACGTGCAGAACGCGGCCTTCCACCTGCTGGCCCGGCGCGGCTGTCCCACCATGCGGCTGAAGTACGAGGATTTCATCGCCGAGCCGGAACTGACCCTGCGCCGGCTGAGCGACTTCGCCGGGTTGCCCGCAGCGGTCGGCTACCCGTTCCTCAAGGCCGACGGGACGTCCTACTGGGCGCACCTGGCCAGCGGCCACAGCGTCTCGGGCAATCCCATGCGCTTCGCTACCGGTCAGGTTCCGATCCGGCGGGACGAGCGATGGCGCACCAGCATGCCCAAGGTGCAGCAGCGGGCCGTGACCGCTCTCACCTTGCCGCTGCTGGCCGGCTACGGGTACATGGGAGGCAAGCCGTGACCGGCTGGCCGTCCGTGGGCGTGGTCCTGCCGACGCACGACCGGCCCGGGCCGCTGCGCACCGCCCTGGCGGCCGTGCTGGCCCAGGATTACCCGGGTCAGATCAGCGCGGTGGTCGTCTACGATCGGGCCGAGCCTGATCCGCGGCTGGCCGACGGCGCCCGCGTGCGGGTAGCCGCCAACGCCAGGACGCCCGGGCTGGCGGGCGCCCGCAACACCGGGGTTCTCATGCTAGACACCGATCTTGTCGCCTTCTGCGACGACGATGACGAGTGGCTGCCCGGCAAGCTCCGGGCCCAGGTCGAGGCGCTCCGGGCTCGGCCCGCAGCGGAGTTCGCGAGCTGCGGCATCGTGGTGGATTACGCGGGAGCCGAGCACCCCCGGCTGGTGGGCCGCGACGAGGTGACCCATGCTGACCTGCTCCGTTCGCGCATGGTCATGGTGCACTCGTCCACTTACCTGGCGTACACCGACGTGCTGACCAGCGGCATCGGCCTCGTGGACGAGACCATCCCGGGCAGCCAGAACGAGGACTGGGATCTGGCCCTGCGCGCCGCGCGCCGCCATCCGATCGTCAACGTCGACCTTCCGCTGGTCCGGGTGGTGTGGGGTGCCTCCTCGTACTACGCGAGGGAGTGGGAGACCAAGGCTGATTCGCTCCGCTGGATGCTGGAGCACCACCCCGCGCTCGCCGATGACCGGCCGGGCGCGGCCCGGGTCTATGCGCAGCTCGCCTTTGCCTACGCATGCCTGCGGCGGCGGGGCGACGCCTGCCGCTGGGCCTGGCGGGCCCTGCGCAGCAACTGGCACGAGCGCCGGGTACCGTTCGCGCTCGCGGTCGCCGCGGGAATCGTGCCCGGCGACACGGTGCTGCGGCGGCTCCATTCGCGCGGGCACGGGATCTGAGGTCATGACCAACCGCCTCCGCCTGCTGATAGCCGCGCTCGTGAGCCTGGTCGTGGCCGCCGTGGTCGTCGTCATCGTGATCAATCCCTTCTCGTCGTCGCCGAGCCCAGTCGCTGCCGTGCGCACCCCGTCGCCCGCGCCCACGGTGGGCACCACCGTCAACCCGGCCGAGGCGCCGACTCCGCCGGCTCAGGGCGCCTACCTGGGCGCCTGGGCGGGTCCCAACGTGTTCACCCAAGTCAACGAGATCAATGCCGTCGACTCGCTGCAGCAGCAGATCGGCCGCAAACTCAACATCGTCCACACCTACCTGCAGTGGCAGGCGCCGTTTCCCACCACCAGTGACGAGGCATTCATGGACCAGGGCAGCACGCTGCTTATCTCCTGGGCCGGCACTGACACACGGCAAATCATGTCCGGCGCCGACGACAGCTGGATCCGCACCCGGGCCGGCCAGATCAAGGCACTGGGCAAACCCGTTTTCCTGGAGTGGCGATGGGAAATGGACAGACCGAACCTGCGGTCCCAGGTGCACTCCGGCGCCGATTACGTAGCGGCCTGGGACCATATACGGGCGATCTTCGCTGCGGTCGGCGTGCATAACGCCGCGTGGGTGTGGTGTCCCACGGGAGAGGGATTCACTGACGGGCGGGCGGACGCCTTCTACCCGGGCGACGACGAGGTGGACTGGATCTGTGCCGACGCCTACCCGTACGGCAGCTACGTGTCCTTTGCCTCGACGGTAGATCCCTTCCTGAGCTGGGCGTCGCATCACGACAAGCCGGTAATGATCGGTGAATTCGGAGTTCCGGAAAGCGATACCGGCCCGCAGCGCGCGCAGTGGCTACGCGCGGCGCAGCAGGTGGTGCTGGCCGACCACCAGATCAAGGCGCTGCTGTACTTTGACGCCGACTCTCCCGGGCACATCTTTTACGCGCTCAAGGACGGCGCGGCGTTGGCCGCGTTCCGGTCCATCGCCGAGCAGCCGTACTTCAATCCAGCCGGAACCCGCTGATGACGCCCGGCGCCGCGCCGTCGCTGCGCGGATCAGGCCACCGCTCCAACGTGGCAGACCTGGATTTCGACCATCTTTCCGAAGATCAAGTCGTGACCCGGATTGCCGGGGACCTGGACGAAGGCCGGGGGGGCTGGGTCGTTACGGCGAACATCGACATATGCCGTCAGGTTAGCCAGGATCCGGCCGCGCGCGACCTGATCAGCGGCGCTTCCCTCGTCCTCGCCGACGGGATGCCCCTGGTCTGGGCGGCGCGGCTGCGCGGCGACCCGCTTCCCGGGCGGGTGACTGGTTCGTCCCTGATCTTTACCCTGAGCGCCGCCGCAGCTGAGCAGGGGAGGTCGATTTACCTGCTCGGAGGGGAACCCGGCGTGCCCGAACGGGCCGCCGTCGAGCTGGAGCGGCGCTTTCCCGGCCTGCTGGTCGCGGGTACCGACGCGCCCCAGGTCGGCTTTGACCGCCGGCCCGACGAACTCGCGGCGGTCCGCAGGAGGCTGGAACAGGCCCGGCCCGACATCGTCTACGTAGGTCTCGGCTTCCCCAAGCAGGAGCGAGTCATCGCCGCCCTTGCGCCGGGCCTGCCGGGCGCATGGTTCATCGGCTGCGGCGCTGCGATCCCGTTCGCGGCGGGCACGCTGACGCGCGCACCGCACTGGATGCAGCGGCTCGGCCTGGAGTGGGCTCACCGCCTGATAAGCGAGCCTCGCCGGCTCTTCCGCCGCTACCTGGTGGACGATCTGCCGTTTGCCTGCCGCCTCATCATCACCGCTGCCGCGGGGCGGCTGAGGCCGTGACGGCGGCTAGCGCCAGCTCGGAGGCTGCCCCAGCCAGCGGGTAAGACGCTCGTCGGAGGGGATAAAGTGCTCGCTGAGCCTGGTCCGCAGCGCGGCCGGCATGGGGGAGCGCGGCCGGGCATTGTGCCGCTCGAAAACCGGGTACCCGTGATGACGCAGGCCGAGGAACTCGAGCACGCCGTCGTAGACCGGCTCGGGATCGGTAAAGAACCTGCCGCTGTCGACCACGTGGACCCGGTCCGGGCCGAACAGCTCGTCCAGCCGTTCCAGCTGATCGGCATAGATACCACGGGTCAGGTAGCCATGGTGCTGATGGCTGTGGCTGAGGTATCCGGGCTGGCTGACCATCCGTTCGGCCTCACCGGCCAGGCGCTGGTCCTCAAGCTCGAGCGCTCGCTCGAACGGCTCGGTCTCAAAGTTCCTGCCCACCTCGTGCGCGTGCGCCGAGTAGGCCCGTTCGACCGGATCACGCACGAGCACGAGCAGCTTGACCCCGGGAAGGTCACGGCTGATCCGCTGCGCCGCGAGCGGGTGGAACATGTAGTAGGGGCTTGACTCATAGGTCATCGGGACTTCACCGGTGCTTCGCCTGACCAGCGCGGCGTGGGCCCGTAGCGGGAAGTGTCCCTGGTACCAGGGCAGGCCGTGGTCGTAACCGGTGTCGAAATAGTGGATGCCCTTGTGCAGCACCGCCTTGAGGATGGCGGGGTGGTGGCTCAGCGTGCGGTACATCGACGTGGTGCCGCACCGCTGGGCCCCCACGATGAGGAAACCAGGAAGCATGCGGACCCGGTGGGTCAGGCGTCCCGTCCGCACCGAGATGGAATGCGCGGCCCGTACCGACTGAGTCTCGGTCCGCAGCGGCAGGAGTGGCGCGGTGCTCTGTCCGGTCATAGTTTTCTCATCGCTTTCTCGATCGCAGGAATCAACCAGGTACCGGGCTGTCCGAGTCGCGCTCCCGCCTCAGCCTGGCGGTCGGCCAGGTAGCGAACCGACAGCTCGGCTAGGTAAAGGATGGCCACCAGCTGTGCCTCAGCGGTCGCCACGCCGAGGGGTGCGAGCCAGCCGGGGGCGTTCCGGACGCAGTCGGCGGCGGCCTCCCTTGGCGGCCGCCCATTCCGGACGACGTCCGACTGCAGGCGGTAATGCAGGAAGTCGAAGCCGGCCGGCACCCCGAGGTCGAATCGCTCCCAGTCCCATACCAGCAGACCATCGGTCGTGCTGGCCATGTTCCAGCCGGTCCAGTCGCCGTGCCAGGCACCAAAGCTGAGCTCGGCGCCGACGGCGCCCAGCGCGTCGAGCGCGGTGCCGAGCGCGGTCCGGTCCGGGCCTGCCGGGCTTGCCTCCAGCCGGGAACGTAGCCGGGCGAGGTAGTCGCTGCCCGTCAGCGGGCCGTGGCTGCCGCCACCCACCGCGGCGAGTTCGGTCATCGCCGCGGTGAGCTGCGCGGGACGCAGGGCCTTTCGCCGCCGCCACACGGGCAGCGCGTTCATGATGAGCACCTCGCGGCCTTGCCACTGCCCGTGGTGCAGCACGCGTGGCACGGTCAGCTCGCGGAAATCCTCAACGGCCAGCGTGTCCAGCGCGGCGCGCTCGGCGCGGATCAGGTCCCGGGTCAGCGGATTGACGCTGATCTTGGCGAACCCCGCCGCCTCGCCGCGCGGCGTGAGCAGCTGGAGCACCGGCTTGCGGTTGGCGCGGGCCGCTCCCAGGTGCGTGCTGACCAAGACGTCATGGCCGAGCACGGAACGCAGGTACGTCTCGATGGTGTCGGTGCCCGGCTCGGCGTGGACCCGGAGCCGTCCGCCGAGGCCCACGGCGGACGCACCCCCGGCCAGGGCCAGAGCCAGGGCCCGGCTGCCCGCCCAGGCGGTGAAGGACCCGGGCTCACCGTAGCGGCGGACGGCGGCGGCGCTCGCGCGCCGGCCAGACGGCACGAGCAGCCGCGGCCTTCGCGCGAAGGGCAGCACGAGAAGGTCCCGTTCGTGCCCGCGGGCCGGCCTGCCGCGGGCGAGAGACGCGCTAGCCGGCGGTGGCCACAGCACGGAGCAGACGTCGCTGAGGTTAGACCGGCCGGCCGGGGACACCGCTGGTACTTCTGCTGACGGTACGGCCGGCCGCGCCCGGGCCGCGAATTCGGCCCCTGCTGTCTCGGGCGGGGTCATTGCAGGGTCGGAGTTTGCTGGCCGGCCAGCGCCGCAACGCCGGGCACGGTCTCGATTCCTGGTGTTCGCGCGGGACCCACGACCACGCGGATGGTGGCGATGAAGACGGCCAGGATGAGGCAGCCGTAGATCATCCCGCTGATAATGTCGGTGAACCAGTGCAGCATCAGGTAACCGCGACTGTACCCCTCGCTGAAGCCAAGCGCGGCGATCGCGCCTGCCGACCAGACCGCCACTCGCCTGCTCCCGCTGACCTCACGCCAGATGAGATAGGCGATGAGCCCGTAGAAGACAAAGATGCGATCGCAGCCACCCGAGGGAAACGTGCCCAACGGGCTGTCCGGGGGACCGATGCGGTGAAAGACGTGCCGCAGCACCAGCGTCAGATAATGATCGATAAAAATGGCCGCGCCGAGCGCGACCGGAGGAAGCCATTTGTGTTTGCGGTAGAAAGCCGCCAGGCAGACCGCTGCGGCAACGGCCGCGCCCCAGGTTGTCCAGGTATTGCCGACCTTGGTCAGGCGCTCCATGGTCAACGTCCAGAAATGGACCTGGTGATGAATCATCCAGTAATAGATCGGTTTGTCGATGGTCGGCCCCGTGTGCACGATTAGCACACCGACCACCGAGGTCAGCGCGTAGACGGCCATCGCCCCCACGACCAGGATAAGCAGCATTCCGGTGATCGACGACGTCGCTGTCCGCACGCCGACCAGCGGATCGTTGCCATGGTGCCCATTCATCGGGGCGGTGGCCGGAGGTGAACGCCGGACCGACCGCTTCGCGACTAGCGCTGTCCCCCCCAGGATTATGGCTATACCCAACGGCCACAGCAGTACCACTAGCGCCTTGAGCACGAAATCTCCCTCCCCTAATGATAATTGTACCTGTGTTAACTATTACGTAAGGTGTTGTCTGGTTAATTCTGTGCGCTTTAGCTGACTTCTCGCCACGCCGCTTGTTTGCGTCGGCCCACGACGCCGACGAGCTGTGCGGCGCCCGGCATGGCCGCCAGATGCAGGTCAGCGCGAAAGCGAAACAGGCCCGCGGCCATGACGGCACAGCCGCAGGCGATAGCGGCCAGCGAGGGAAGGGCGCCGTGGCCGAGCAGCGCGCGCGCCGCTACCGGCAGGACGCCGAAGGAAAGAGCGGACAACCCCGCGGCGATGCAGGTACCACGCCCGAATGGCTGCAACCGCACGGTCATGGCCAACTGGACGAGCGGCACGAGGTTGGCGACCACGATCGCGGCGGACCAGCCGATCGCCGCGCCCGTGATCCCGTAGCGGGGTATCAGCAGCACGTCCAGACCGACGTTGACCCCGACGGCGAGCAGCCCGTTGATCAGGCTCCAGCTACTGCGGCCCGCGGTCACCAGGACCATGTCAACCTGCCCGCACGCCGTCTGGAGCAGCATCGTCAGGCCGAGTATCACCATGACGGAGGCACCCGCCTGGTACGAGCGGCCGAACACCGTCAGGACCACGGGCCCGAAGATCACCGCGAGCAGGTACATCGGCCAGGTCAGCACGATGAGCCATGCTGTCGTGGCCTGGTAGACGCGAGTGGCGGCCACCCGGTCGCCCAGGGCGAACATTTCGGTGAACCTGGGCTGGGCGGCCATCATGATGGCCACGTTCGCGAACTGCCCGGCCACCAGGAACCGGGTCGCGGCGGTGTAGATCGCCGCTTCCGCGGGGCCGCGCAAGATGGCGACCAGGACGATGTCGATGCGCTGAATGGTGATCTGAGCGAGCGCGGCCAGGCCACGCGGCCCGGTGAACCGCCAGAAGTGCAGCGGCGCCGACCCGTCTGCTGATTCCGCCGGAGGCGGCCCGGAACCGTTGGACGTCCCCGGGGCGACGATCGCCGCGCCGGACGGCTGCGACTGACGTCGGATGTGACGAAACCACAGCCACACCACGCACGCCGCGGGCACGTACGGCAGCGCCCACAGGGGCGCGAGCAGGGCGGCACTTCCGGCGAAGGCGGCCACGCCAATGCCCACGAGCTGCAACAGCGGACGGCCGATCTTGTCCACCACGGCCGTCGGGCCCATCACGCGATAACCTCGGCTCGCGCCCAGCAGGGTATCGAGCATCACCGCGAACGGCAAAGCGATCGCCAGGGCTCTGAGCTCGGCCGTCACCTCCGCGGGCTCAGCCCCGGCCTGGCCCAGCTGACCGTCGATCAGCAGCCGCGCCACCGGGGCGGCGAGCAGGAAGAGGATCACCGCGGCGGTTACCGAGACGATGGCCACGGGCCGGATCGCGGTACGCATCACCTCGGGAATGCGCTGGTGCTGACCGAGGGAACGCAGCCGGGCGATGAAGTACACGGTTCCCGTCGCCGCACCGAGACTGGCCACCGCCTCCACGATCAGGAACAGCGACATGGACGTGAAAAAGGCGCCCGCGGCGGCCTTGGTGAAGGTCCGGGCGATGATCACTGTCAGCGCCACGGTGCCAAGGCCGGCCACGGCCGCCCCGACGAGGTTGAGCAGGCTGCCCCTGGCTACCTCGGCCAGCCGGCCGTCAGTCCGGCCTACTGGCCGCGGGTGTGCCGCGGGCGCTGCCGTCCGGGGCGTGGCCAGCCGCGGGTGGCCGCTGGTGCCGCCGTGCCGGGCGTGGCCAGCCGCGGGTATGCCGCTGGTGCCGCCATCCGGGGCGTGGCCAGCCGCGGGTGTGCCGCGGGCGCTGCCGTCCGGGGCGTCATTGGCTGCATCACGGCTGTCGCGCGAAGAGGCGCTCGTGGCGGTGCGGAACGCCAGGGCGTGCCGGTCGCCCCGGCCCGGCCCGCGGTAGCGTACCTGAGCGCAACACCCGTCGGCGCGCTGGCCAGACCCGGCGTACCGCCGGAATGAAGAGCGCGGTCCTCGTGGCGCAGCCACTGATCATTGCGCCACAGCAGGGCCACGGTGACCATGATGAACTCAAGCGGTGCGGTCACCGCGGTGTAGGCGAACATGTACAGGAACGACAGCAAGATGACCAGCATGCCGGCCATGCCGTACGCCGTTTTATCACGCCGGTACCGCCAGCCCAGGTACCCGAAGAAGCAAAGGAAAAAGGCTGTCCCGACCCAGCCGTTGCAGACCAGGAGCAAATACAGCTGACCGTTGCTGCCGACCGCGTACTGGCCGCACAACGGGCAGCTGGACGTTGGCCCGACCGCAATCGAACTCGCGCTGCCTTGCTGGTGCCTGGTGTCGCCGTACCCGATGAGCGGCGCCGAGTTCGCGTCTTGGACGGCGGTGATCGCCAGGGACCCGCGAATCGAATTGCTCTGCTGATGCTGCAGACGCGACGTGATAAGACCCTGCAACGGGGTCGCCACGACCGCGACCCCGACCAGCGCCAGGCCAGCGCATACCAGGCCGAGCATGGCGAGCTTGCCCCTGGCCGCCAACCGTATCGCGAGGTAGACCGCGGTCAGTCCGACCCCGACCCAGACGGTCCGGTTCAGCGAGTAGACCAACGGGATCAGGGCGATCGCCGCGGTGACGAGCACCCACCTGCGCTGCTTCCTGCTGCCATAGGACCACCAGGCCACCAGGAGCCACGGCAGCAGGAAGGTCAGGCACTCACCCCAGGTGTTGGTGTACTCGAACGGCGCCTTCGGGCGTCCCTCGGTTACCCCCAGCAGGCCAGTGACCTGCGAGAAGCCTGGATATAGGGCAGCTTGGACCAGGGTGTTCGACTGCATGCTGTGGGGCAGCACGTAGGCCAGCGGGGATTTGAACTGCAGATGCGGGGCGACCACCCCGCCGAGGCCGCCGATTGTCGCGTAGATCCCGACCAGGCCGAGCTGCCACGCCAGCCGGCGGCGCGGCAGTTCGTTCTCGGTCAGGTTCCCCACGTACAGCAAGATGACGGTAAGGCCCCCGTAGGTCAGACCCCGGTCCGCGAAGGACAAGGCCCGGTTCGACAGCGGGCTCACCACGGTGTCCGGTGCCGACAGGCCCAAAGTCGCAATCCCGGCGACTACGCACACCAGGAACAGCAGCCACAGACCGAACGCCGGGGGAACCTTGACCGGGCGACCGCTCCGATGCCAGGAGTGCATCTGCATCATCATCGGGACGGCCATGATGAAGACTGACTCGTCAGCGAGACCGAACGCCCACCAGACCGGGTATCCGCCCAGCAACGCGAGAAGCGGCCAGGCCGGATGGCTGGCGAACCACTGCTTGCGGCGGCTAATCCGGTGCCTGCCGCGCGGCAGCCCGTCGGCCTGCGGCTGGCGGACGTGGTGGCGGGACGCGAAGTGGTGAGCGTCATGACGCCATCACGCCCCGGCCTGGGTGGTGCGCGTGCCCGCCGGCGCTAGGACGATCCACGTCGGCCCCGGCGCGAAATCCATCGGTAGATGGGCAGCATCAAAGTAGTTGGTGACCGCCGCGAGACCCGGCTTGGTCCAGGTGCCCGCGGCCGCTGCGCCTCCGTCCCCGCCAGGTGCCGTGCCGGAAAAAACCACGGCCTGGCCCGTTCCGACCACCCGAGCGCTCTGCGTAGTCTCCCCGTATTTGCGGCTGAGGTAGACGGTCTTGAACGAGACGATCTGCACGACGAGGTTGGCCACGCTCAGCCGCGGGCCGCCTGACGTCTCCACCCAACGGTCGGCCCGGGCGTCGAAGTTCCACTGCTCGACCGGCTGTCCGGGCACCTCCACCCGCACCGACGTCGGATGGGTCTCGTCCATGGTGGCGAGCGGCTGACTCGCAGGACGGTAGGCGAACAGCGAGGGGGGCGGCGCGTCGGACGGTCCGGCCGCGGTCACTGCCGCCGTGGAGACCGTCAGGCCATCGGATCCGGCCGAATACAGCGACGAATGTCCGGCGTACCCATCGTCGATGATCTTGGTGCCGTCCAGGACCGAGATGAACGAGCTGGTGCCCCCGTCGTAGCTGGTCAGCGGGTGAAGCACCGACAGGGCCTGGCCGTCGGACGGGTTGGTGCTTGTCACCGGGCCCACGGCGCTCGCCTCGTTTGACTGGAAGACGGCCAGGTACCTGACCGGCACCGTCATCTCCTGCAGGACGAGGTCGGCGGAGCTGAGGCCGACCGGATCCGAGCCAGCCACGGCGACGGCGACGGCCGGCCGCAGCGCGACGCTGGCCGCCACACCGAGCCCGGTCAGCGGGGCCACAGACCCGGTGGACGCGGTGGACGCGGTGGGTCTCGCGGTGGCCGTCGAGCCCGCCTCGACGCTGGCGGTCGATGACGCCGCGGCCGACCCGGAGCTGGCCGGCGCAGTGCTGTCAACGGCCGCCGAACACCCAGCCAGGACGGTAATTGCTCCGCACGAAGACGCGGTCACCACACGCGTAACCCACGCCCCCCGCTTGCTCATCGGCTCAGCTCCTGGGCGAGGAACTGGGTGCCTCATCACCTGCGGACCAATTGAGGATCAAGGTCTGGTCCTCGTCGGCCGGTTCACTGAACATCCTGCCAGGCAGGACCGAGTGACCGTTGGACGCGCTCTCGATGGGGACCGGAATGACATCAGTGCTGTCTACCGGGGATGCCACCTGGCGTCCCGGTGGGACATGCTTGGCTCAACGGGTACCGCGGTTTCGCGCAGCGCGGACGCCTTCGGCGCGCGGAGGACCGCGGCGCCGAGCACGCTCGCGCCCATCCTGTCTAGGTACTCAACACTGTCCAGTACCTGGTCACTGCGTGTCCGGGGCACTTCAACGACCAAAATGGCCGTGTCGGCGGTCTGCGCGAGAGTGTAGGCATCAGGGCCCGAAGTAACGGAGGGTGCTTCCACGATGATCCATCGGGCCATACTGCGCAGGCTGGTCATCAGCCGCTCGACGGCGTCCTGCTGAAGATCTTCGGTCTCCATCGTGGCGGCCGAACCGGGCGTGATCACCCGAAGCCGCGGCGCCATGGCCACCTGCTCTCCGGCATCGCCGCCCGGCGACCCGGCGGCCAGCAGGTCGGTAAGGCCCGGTCCTGCGGGCAGGCCGAGCAAGGCCGGGATCAAGGATCCCTCGAGGTTGGCGCATACCAGCGTGACGTCTGGCTGATTGCGGGAAAGGGAGATAGCGAGGTTGGCCGCCACCAGGCTGACGCCATCGCCGTCGCTGGCCCCGGTGACCAGGATCACGTGGTTGCCCGCCCCCAGTGAGCTGGTGAGCAGGTGGGCCAGCCCGGAGTAATCCCGGCCGACCTGCGACCGGGGAGAGGCGATCGCCAGTTCGACCGCCGACCTCTTCTGTGGAAGGCTCATCAGTACGGGCACGTTAATCTTCGCCAGATCCCGCGCCGACCGGATCCGCCGGTCTCGTCGGTCCACGATGAAGGCGAGGACGAGGCCGATAAGAAGGCCGGCCAGCAACCCGCTGGGAAAGATAAGCAGCGGCTTCGGGCTTGACGCGCTCGCTGGCGGGGTGGCATTGCTGAGGATCGATCCGCCCGAGGGATTGGTCAGCTCGGCGGTCAGCTGCGCGACCTGGCTGTTCAATGAGCTCAGCTGGCCCTGGCCGGAATTCAGTTGTTCTTGGGCCGCGGCCCGCTGCGGTGAGTTGTCCGGCAGGCTGCCGATCTCAACCGTCAGTTTGGCCGAGGCCGACTCCAGGGTGTTGATCTTGGTCTGCAGGGCCGAGATCTGGCTGTTGGCAGAGGTGATCGTGCTCGAGCTCGTATAGCTCAGGAACGCCTGTGCGAATGATTGCGCACAGGTCGCGGCGCCGGCCGCCGACGACCCCTGGCAGCCGATGGCCAGCACCTGTGAGTTCGCCGGGACCGTCACGCTCACGCGCTTGATGATCTGGGGCAGCGGTTCGGTGGCATGCATCAGCTTGGCCGCGCCCTGCGCGACCGCCGCGGACTGCACGACCTGCGCCTCAGTGTCAAGGTTGACCGCGCCCGTGGTGCGTCCGCCAGCCACCTGGTTGGCCGTCCCGCCGCTCGCGGTCACGTACACCGACGCGGTGGCGATGTACTCCTTATGCGCAACCTTGAAGTACCCGATGCTAGCCAGCGTCCCGATGACGGCAAGTATGAAGATCAGCCACCAGCGCCGCCGGAGGACGCCTGCGTAGTCAGCCAACTGCAAATCATCGTGTCCAGGCGCATGGTTCATCGCCGCGGACTCCCCTCTTCCCGCTCAACCCGGCCCTACGGGCCGACGCCGCCTTCGCCGTCCTCCGTAATACGCCAGCATTTACTTGCCAGTCGGTCCCTGTTCAGCCATCATAGTCCGGTTTGATTACGTTTCGTAACAGTTCTGAACAGACTAGGTAAGTTGATCGGCGGAAACCGAACATCCGTGCCGACGAGCCGAGGGTCGGGCCGGAGGCGGATCTGCGTGGCCGGCTGGGCCAGTCAGGCACCCAAATGAGGCCCAGGGCGCCGGATCGGTGCGAAACATAACGCAACCGTGCGTTTTCCTGCAAAGACGGTGCAGTTAACTTACGCTAACGACCTAGTGGGCGGGATGCTCGCTCAACAGGAAGATGAGCCTGGGCGATCTTTACCAAAGCTTTATGAAATCTTTGCTTCTTCCTGACCAAATGAGTGCAGTATGAACGCTTTCGTCAGCGAGTGGCCGGGCCCGGCTGTGGGGGGACCTGGCTGACAGAGGAGAAAACCTTGCGCAAATATCTAGCCATGCTAGGCGCTGCGGCGCTGGTGGTGACGGGACTCTGTGGTCTCGGCGCGCAGTCCGCATACGCGGACGGGACGCTGCCATCCCCGTGGACCGATACGGATGTGGGCAGCCCGCCTATAGCCGGGTCAGCCTCGTACAGCAACGGCGTGTTCACCGTCAACGGCAACGGCGTGGACATCTGGGGCTCTAGCGACCAGTTCAACTACGTGTACCAGCCGATGACCGGGGACGAAAGCATCGTGGCGCGGGTGACGTCGCAGACCGCTGCTGACCCGTGGTCGAAAGCCGGGGTGATGGTCAAGCAGTCCACCACCGCAGGCTCAACCTACGCGCTGCTGGCTGTGACGCCGGGCAACGGCATCTCCTTCCAGTACGGGTTCAACCAGTACACGTCGGGCACGAGCTACACCTTCCCGGCATGGCTGAAGATGACCTTCTTGGGCGCGAGCGGCACGGTGATCGCTTACTCGTCCCCGGACGGCATCAACTGGGCCGAGGTCGGGTCAACCACGATCTCCATGGCTTACCCGGCCACCATCGGCCTGTTCTCCACGTCCCACAATCCCTCCGCCATAAGCACGGCTACCTTCGACAACGTGAGCGTCACCCCGGCACCAACGG
Source organism: uncultured Actinomycetes bacterium (assembly GCA_963808315.1). Classification (GTDB taxonomy): domain Bacteria; phylum Actinomycetota; class Actinomycetes; order Streptosporangiales; family Streptosporangiaceae; genus Palsa-504. The sequence goes on from CAWEFK010000037.1 coordinate 47,839, forward strand.
GTGAGCAGCCGCCAGCCGGCGCGGTGTCGTCCACGCCGGCCTACAACACGCCGCATCTGAAAGCGACCGAATCCCCGGATCAGCAGATTCGCCAGCTGGTGCAGTGCGGTAACACGATGTACGCGGTGGGCACCTTCGACACGATCATCAGGCAAAGTACTACTTACATCCGTTACAACATCTTCAGCTTCAGCGCGACCGCGCCGTACACGGTGACTAACTGGGCTCCCGATGTCGTAGGCACGTACGGGACCACTTCCAATGCCAGCAACACCATCAACACGATCGCGTTCGTCAACGGCAACTGCCAGGACGCCTACATCGGCGGCAAATTCACCTCGATCAACGGCACGTCCGTGGCGAACATCGCCGAGATCGACACCACCACAGGCAACGTGGTCAGCACGTTCGGCACCAGCGCCTCGGGCGCGGTGCAGACCCTGGTCGGCGTGGGCAACCACCTGCTGGCCGGCGGCCGGTTCACCGGCATCAACGGCGACACCGCTGACCCGTACATGGTCAGCCTGAACCCGGTCACCGGCCGGAGCGACGGGTTCCTGTCCCTGAACATCTCCGGCAGTTACAACTACCCGGGGGTGGCCACCAACACCACGCAGGTCTACAACCAGCAGCTCAGCCACGGCGGCACGCTGGACCTGGTTGAGGGCGACTTCACCTCGGTCGGCGGCCTACCGCGGCAGCAGATGTTCATGCTGAACGTGGGCGGCGCCACGGCCACGGTCACCGGCTGGACCTCACCGGAGTTCGACGGCAGCAACCCGGCGTATCCGTACCAGTGCGCCACCGTCGAGCCGTTCTACATCCAGGCCGCGGCCTGGTCACCGAATGACTCGACGGTCTACATCGGTACCACCGGCTATCACCCGAACAACTACCCGGTCGGGCAGACCTTGCGCACCGGGCTATGCGACGCCGCGGCGGCCTTCCCGGCCACCCAGACGTCCGTGCTGCACGAATGGGTGAACTACACCGGCTGCGACTCGCTGTACGCCGCGGCGGCGGATGCCAACGCGGCCTACTTCGCCGGGCATGAGCGCTTCTCCATGAACTCGAACGATTGCGACGCTCTGGGTGCCGGCGGTTACAACGCGTCGGGAATGGAGGGGCTTGACCCGGCCAACGGCAACCTGTACGTCAGCTCCGACGGCAGCGTCGGCTACTACAGCCGTGACCGCGGGCTTGGCGCAGACGACATGCTGCAGACCAGCGCCGGACTGTGGATCGCCAGCGACAACGACGCCGGCAGCCAGATGTGCGGCGGGGTGCAGAACCTGTCCGGGATCTGCTTCCTGCCCTACGCCAACTAGGCGGCAATCCCTACCGTGGCCGTGTCTCCGCCTCCCGGGCGGAGACACGGCCACGCTCGTCGTGCGGTAGCTCTCGGCCACGGTAAACGCCAGATCCAGTGACTGACTGCGGTTGAGACGCGGATCACAGGCGGTCTCGTAACGCTGGTGCAGGTCGGCCTCGGCGATCTGGTGACTGCCGCCGACGCACTCGGTCACGTTATCGCCGGTGAACTCGATGTGGATGCCGCCCGGATGGGTGCCGAGCGCCCGGTGCACGTCGAAGAAACCGTGCACCTCGGCCAGCACGTCGTCGAACCGCCGCGTCTTGTGCCCGCTGGGCGCCTCGAAGGTGTTGCCGTGCATCGGATCGCAGACCCAGGCGACCGGCATCGCCGGCCCGGGTGACCGCCTGGATCAGCGGCGGAAGCAGCTCCCGGACCCGGGCGGCGCCCATCCGGCTGATGAACGTGAGCCGCCCGGGCTCGCCGGCGGGGTTGAGGGCCTCGGCGAGCGCGAGAACCTGCGCAGGGGTGGCCGACGGGCCCAGCTTGACCCCGACCGGGTTGCGGATGTCCCGGGCGAAGCCGACGTGCGCGCCGTCGAGAGCGCGGGTACGCTCGCCGATCCACAGGAAGTGCGCGGACGCGTCATAGCTCAGCGCCGGTGCCAGGATCGGACCTGGTCAAGGCGCGCTCGTAGTCCAGCAGCAGGGCCTCGTGGCTGACGTGTACAGCTCCACCGACCGCAGCTCGGCCGGGTCGGCGCCGCAGGCGCGCATGAACGCCAGCGCCCGGTCTATCTCCTCGGCCAGCCGCTCGTAGTGCTGTCCGGCCGGGCTGTCCCGGACGAAGTCCTGGTTCCAGGCCGTGCGCCTGATGCAGGTCCGCGTAGCCGCCGGCGGTGAAGGCCCGGCACAGGTTCAGCGTGGCCGCCGAGCAGTGGTAGGCGCGGAGCAGCCGGGCCGGGATCGGGTGTCCTGGCCTGACGGGTGAACTCGAAGCCGTTGACCGCGTCGCCGCGATAGGCAGGCAGTTCCACGCCGTCGCGCACCTCGTCCGGACGGGACCGGGGCTTGGCGAACTGGCCGGCCATGCGCGCGATCTTGACGATGGGCACGCTGGCGCCGTAGGTGAGCACCAGGGCCATCTGCAGCAGCGTCTGCAGCTTGGCCCGGACCGCCTCGGCGGTGGCGCCCTCGAACGTCTCCGCGCAGTCGCCGCCCTGCAGGACGAACGCCTCACCCCGCGTCACCGCGGCCAGGTGCTCGCGCAGCCGGTCGCACTCCGCCGCGAAGACCAGCGGCGGCAGCGCGGCCAGCTCGCCGGTCACCGCGTGCAGCCGGCCGCCGTCTGGCCACTCGGGTTGCTGGACCGCGGGCATGATCACGGTCTCACCGTACCGGCCGCCTCACCGTACCGGCCGCCGATCGCTCAGTCCGCGTGGCCGACGACCCGCAGGGCGAACTCACCGTACGCGCGGGCCACGTAGGTGTCGGTATACCGGCCGCCGGGCTTGAACCAGGATTTCGCGCTGTTGCCCATCTCCAGCACGGCGAAGGCCGCGATCTGCGGCGTCGGCGTCCGGAACCGGCCGGTGCGGCAGCCCATGCTCGATGATGCGGCGCACCCGCGCCGCGTACCGGTCCCGCTTGGCCACGATGGCGAGGCGGTAGCCGGGGTCCAGGCTGCGGACCTCGACGTTGCAGACCGTCACCTCGGCCGGGTAGCGCAGGAAGTCGAGCACCAGGGACTCGGTGGCCCGGCGCAGCTGGTCGGCCACGTCGTCCACGCCGTCGAGCGCCTCGTCCAGGGCGGCCAGGGCGCGTTCCATCGCCTTGTCCATGATCGCGTACAGGATTTCCTGCTTGGACGGGACGTGGTTGTACAGGCTCGGCGCGCGCATCCCGAGCTCGGTGGCGATGTCCTTCATCGAGGTGGCCCGGTAGCCGCGGTCGGCGAAGAGCAGGCAGGCCGCGTCGAGCACGGTGCCGCGGTTCGCTGCGGTTGACCTCTCCACGGGCAGCAGCCTACGGTACTAATGAACATTCATTAGTATGCTGGGCGCTGACCGGGCACGGCCGCCGGATCGCGCGAGGAGGCTAGCCATGACCGCTGCATAGCTGGGAACTTGACGAGGAGCACGAGGAGTTCCGGGCCAGCGTCCGGGGTTTCGTCGACCGGCACGTGCGCCCGGTGGTGGACGAATCCGAGGCGGCGGGCCGCCCGCCCGCGGCGCTGCTGAAGGAGATGGGCAGCGCCGGCCTGCTCGGGCTGGCGCATACCGGAGGAGTACGGCGGCGGCGGGGGTGACTCCCTGGCCATCGTGGTGCTCGCCGAGGAGCTGGCCAGGGCCAGCGGCGGCATCGCCGTCACCGCTCTGGTGACCGGTTACATGTCGACGCCGCACATCGCGCACTTCGGCTCGGAGGAGCAGCGCGCCCGCTACCTGCCCGGCCTGATCGCCGGCGAGAAGATCGCCTCGATCGCGGTGACCGAGCCGGGCACCGGATCCGACGTGGGCGGCATCACCACCCGGGCGACCCCGTCGACGGGGGCTTCCGCCTCGACGGCACCAAGATGTTCATCACCAACGCCGGGATCGCCGACGTGCTCGTGGTCGCCGCCCGCACCTCGCCGGACGGGCACCGCGGCATCACCACGTTCATCGTGGAGGCCGGTAACCCGGGCCTGTCCGTGGGCCAGCCGCTGCGCAAGATGGGCTGGCACGCCTCGGACACCCGCGAGGTCATCCTGTCCGACTGCCTGGTCGCGGCCGACGCGGTGCTCGGCGAGCAGAACCGGGGCTTCCACCAGATCATGTCGGCCTTCCAGCTGGAACGGCTGACGCTGGCGGCCATGGGGGTCGGCCACGCGGAGGAGTGCCTGCAGGCCGCGACCGCCTACGTCCGCGACCGCGAGGTGTTCGGTGCCCCGCTGATCCAGCTGCAGACGATCCGGCACCGGCTGGCCGCCATGTCGGTCGAGCTGGAAGCGGCCCGCCTGCTCACCTACCAGGCGGCGGCCCGCCTGGACGCCGAGTCACCCGGAGGCGGCCAACTCGGTCGCCCGGGCCAAGTACCACGCGGCGATCGCGGCGAACCACATCGTGGACGAGTGCGTCCAGCTCTTCGGCGGCAGCGGCTTCCTGGAGGAGACCCCGGTGGCGCGCCACTACCGCGACGCCCGGGTGCTGCGGATCGGCGGCGGCACGGACGAGATCCAGCTCGAGATCCTGGCCAAGGGACTGCCTGCGTGACCGAGCCGGAGACGGCGCGCTCCGCGCGGAGGACGCCGACGCGGATGGTGCCGGCGCGGATGGGCCGAGCGGCCCGCGGGGAGGCGCCGGCGCGGTGCGGGCCGCCATCACGGTGGCGCGCCGGGGCAACGACCCCGGTCGCTGGCCGGACAAGCTGCCGGTGGCCGAACGGCTGGCGGTGCTGCTCGACCCGGACAGCTGGCGGGAGGACGGGCTGCTCGCGAACGCGACCGCCCCGGGTCTGCCCGCCGACGGCGTGCGGACCGGCGTGGGCCGCATCGACGGCCGGCCGGTGGCGGTGATCGCGCACGACTTCGCGGTCAAGGCCGGTTCCTGGGGCGCGCTGACCTGTGAGAAGCAGGTCCGGATCCTGGAGCGGGCGGACCGCGACCTGCTGCCCGTGATCTACCTGGTGGACTCGGCGGGCGGCCGGCTCACCGATCAGCTCGGCTTCTTCTCCGACCGCCGCGGCGCCTCGCGCATCTTCCAGCTGCAGGTCGCGCTGTCCGGCCGGGTGCCGCAGCTCTGCTGCCTGCTCGGCCCGTCCGCGGCCGGCGGGGCCTACATGCCCGCCTTCACCGACTGGGTCGGCATGGTCGAGGGCAACGCCTCGATGTACCTGGCCTCACCGCGGGTCGCGGAGAAGGTGACCGGCGAGCTGACCACGCTGGAGGAGATGGGCGGCGCGATGATGCACGCCACCGTCTCGGGCTGTGCCGACGAGGTGTTCGGCTCGGACTGGGAGGCCATCGCCGCGGCCCGGCTGCTGCTGTCCTACCTGCCCGACTGCTGGGAGCAACGGCCGCCCGCGGGGGTCCCGGCCCCGCCCGCCCGCGCGGACTGGGCCGACGTGATCCCGGCCGCGGAAGCCGAGGGTTACGACGTCGGCGAGGTCATCGAGGGGCTGCTCGACGCGGGTTCGTTCTTCGAGATCAAGGCGCGCTGGGCCGGTGAGATCGTGGTCGGGCTGGGCCGGCTGGACGGGCAGGTCGTGGGCGTGGTGGCCAACCAGCCCCAGGTCCGCAGCGGGGCGATCTTCGTCGACACGGCCGACAAGGCGGCGCGGTTCATCACCATGTGCGACGCCTTCAACATCCCGCTGATCTTCCTGCACGACGTGCCCGGATTCATGGTGGGCGCCGAGGTCGAGCGGCAGGGCATCATCCGCCACGGCGCCAAGATGATCACCGCCATGGCGAGCGCCGAGGTACCCAAGTTCTCGGTCATCTTGCGCAAGAGCTACGCGGCGGGCTACTACGCCATGTGCGCCCCGGGCTTCGACCCGCGCGCGTCGATCGCGCTGCCCGCGGCCTCCGTCGGGCCGATGGCCGCGGAAGCCTCGGTCAACGCGATGTACGCCAAGAAGATCGCCGACATCGACGACCCCGGGCAGCGGGCCGCCTTCGTCGCCGCCCGCACCGCCGAGCAGCGCGCCGACATCAACCTGCTGCACCTGGCCAGCGAGCTCGTCGTGGACGCCATCGTCGAACCAGCTGACCTGCGAGCCGAGCTCATCGCACGGCTGGCCGATGCGCAAGGATGGACCCGCGGACCGCGGCGACGACATCATCACATCAGCCCGGTGTGAACCCCCTGCTGCCGGTACCCCTTGACCTGTCCGATCAGTCGACACCCGCGCGAGCGGGCCCCCCGGGGAGGATGTCTATGGCAGACAATCTGAGCCAGCTGCTGGCTACGCCGCTGGAACCGCTGCGCGAGCCGTGGCGCTCGGCGGCGCAGGCCGAGCTGCTGGCCGCGGCCCGAGCCAGGCACGAGCAGAGCCCCGACGCCTACTGGGGCTGGGTCGCCGAGCAGCAGCGCTGGATGCGTCCGTGGGACACCATCCGGACCGGCGAGCTCGGCGACTTCAGCTACTTCGACGGCGGGCTGATGAACGTCGCGGACAACTGCGTGGACCGCTGGGCGGAAGACCCGGCCACCGCCGACCGGGCCGCCGTCATCTGGGAGGGCGAACCGGGTGACGTCCGCACCATTACCTACGCCGAGCTCGCGGACGAGGTCAGCCGGCTGGCCGCCGCGCTCGCCTCGTTCGGCGTGGCCAAGGGCGATGTGGTCGCGATCTACCTGCCCAACGCCATCGAGGCGTTCACCGCGGTGCACGCGTGCAACCGGATCGGCGCCATCTACACGATCCTGTTCTCCGGGTTCGGCCCGGACGCCGTGCGGTCCCGGCTCGAGGCGTCCCGGGCCAAGGCCGTCATCGTCCTCGACGCGTCCTACCGGCGCGGCAAGCTCACCCCGCTGCTCGATACGCTGCGGGCCGCCCGGGCCCAGGTCGGCACCGTCGAGCACACGATCGTCGTCGACCGGACCGGGCGCGGCGTGCCGCTGCAGTCCGGCGAGATCTCCTACGTCGACGCCCTGGCCCTGGTGCCCGGGGGCATCCCGGCCGTCCCGCTGGAAGCGAACGACCCGGCCTTCCTCATCTTCACCAGCGGCACCGAGGCCCGGCCCAAGGGCGTGGTGCACAGCGTGGCCGGGTTCCTGATCGGCACCTGGGCGAACGTCCGCTGGCAGGTCGGCCCGGAGGACGGCGACGTCTACTGGGTGGCGGCCGACGTCGGCTGGCTCACGTTCCCGATCCAGGCCGTGGTCGGCGGCCTGGCCAACGGCATGACCGTGGTCTGCTTCGAGGGCGCCATGGACACGCCGAGCAACGCCCGGTTCTACGAGATCTGCGAGAAACACCACGTCACGAAGGTGCTCGGCGCGCCGACGCTGCTGCGCATGCTGCGCAAGTACGGCGACGACCTGGCCGCGGCCCACCCCCTGCCCGACCTGAAGCTGGTCACGGTCCAGGGGGAGCCGCTGGACGGTGACACCTTCACCTGGGCGACCACCCACATCGGCCGCGGAGTCCCGGTGGTCAACGCCTACGGCCAGACCGAGACCGGCTCGACCTGGGCCTACCCGGTGGCCGGCGTCGAGGCGCTGAAGCCCGGCTCGACCGGCACCGCCGTACCCGGGCACGTTTACGAGATCGTCGATGACAACGGCAAGCCAGTGTCGCCTGGGACCAAGGGGAACCTGGTCCTGACCCAGCCCTTCCCCACCCTGGCCCGCACGGTCTGGGACGACCCGGAGCGCTACCAGCACGCCTACTTCTCCCGGTTTCCCGGTTGCTACGGCACCAACGACGAGGCCGTGCTCGACGAGGACGGTCACCTGTGGGTGCTCGGCCGGGCCGACGACGTGATCAACGTGGCCGCGCACCGCATCTCCACCCTGGAAATCGAGGCCATCGCGACCGCGCACCCGCAGGTGGCGGAGGCGGCGGTGGTAGGCGTGTACGACGCCACCAAGGGCACCGTGCCGGTCGGCTTCCTGACCCTGCTCGACGGCGCGGACGCAGGTCAGGTGAAACAGGAGGTCTCCGCCGAGGTGGCCTCCCAGCTCGGCGGCTACGCCCGGCTCGGCGCGGTGTACCTGACCTCGGCGCTGCCCAAGACCAGGACGGGCAAGATCATGCGCAGGCTGCTGCGCGACGTGGTCGAACACGGCCAGCCGCAGGGCGACACCAGCGCGCTGGAGGACGTATCCGGCCTGCAGGCGGTCCAGCAGGCGGTCGCGGCCGCGCCGGGGACGTGAGGCGGGTGTCCGGACTGTGGTTCGAGCAGCTCGAGGTGGGCCTGCGGGTGGAGCACGCCACCACCCGCACCGTCACGGAAACCGACAACGTGCTGTTCACGACGATGACCATGAACCCGCAGCCGCTGCACCTGGACGCCGAGTTCGCGGCCAGGTCGCAGTACGGCCAGGTGCTGGTGAACAGCATGTTCACCGTGGCCCTGGTCGTCGGCTTGGCCGTGCCCGAGCTGACCCTGGGCACCACCGTAGCCAACCTGGGCTTCTCCCGGATCGACTTCCCGGCCCCGGTATTCATCGGCGACACCATCCACGTGGTCACCGACGTGATCGACGCGCGCCCGTCACGGTCCCGGCCGGGCACCGGCATCGTCACCTTCGAACACCGCGGCATCAACCAGCGAGCTGAGACGGTCTGCCTGGCCGTCAGGGCGGCGATGATGCACGCCCGCCCAGCCACCGAACGGAGCTGACCTCGACGTGCCTGCGCTGACCCGAGTCCGCAGCCTGCTGTTCATGCCGGCCAGCCGGGCTGACATGATCGCGAAGATTCCCCGGTTCGACCCGGACGTGGCGGTCGCCGACCTGGAGGACGCGGTCGCGGCCGACGACAAGGAGCAGGCCAGGCAGGTCGCCGTCGCCGCGATCGACACGCTGAGCCCGGACCTGGCCGGGACCCGGTGCTGATCCGGGTCAACCCGGTCGGCACGCCCTGGTTTGCCGCCGACATCGCCGCCGCGGCCGGCTGCGCGGCGGCCGGGGTCGTGGTGCCGAAGCTGGCCACGCTGCAAGAACTGGCCGAGGTGCGGCAGGCGCTGGCCGAGCACTCCTGGTCCGGCGCGCTGCTCATCGCCGGCCTGGAAACCGCGCTGGGCGTGGCCGATGCCCGGGTCCTGCTCGCGAACGGCGTCAACGCCGTCTATTTTGGCGCCGAGGACTACATCGCCGACATCGGCGGCCGCCGCACCCGCACGAGCACCGAGGTGCTGTACGCGCGTAGCCAGGTCGCCCTGGCCGCGCATCTGGCCGGGCTGACCGCCATCGATCAGGCGGTCATGGACCTGGCGGACGACGACCATTTCCTGGCCGATGCGGGCGGCGGCCGGGACCTCGGCTACCAGGGCAAGATCTGCATCCACCCGCGCCAGGTCGAGCTGGCCCACCAGGTTTACACCCCGACCGCCGCCGAACTTGAGCACGCCCGCGAGATCCTTGCGGCCGGGCAGGCGGGCGTGGCGGTGGTCGACGGCGAGATGGTCGACGAGGTACACGTGCGGATGGCCCGCCAGGTCCTGGCCAGGGCCCCGGAACAGCCGGAACAGCCGTGACCGGCAGCGGGCCGCGTCCGCGGAGTTCAAGCGGGTGCTGATCGCTAACCGTGGCGAGATCGCGCTGCGGATCGTCCGCGCCTGCCGCGACGCCGGGCTGACCAGCGTCGCGGTCTACGCCGATTCCGACGCCGACGCGCCCTTCGCCCGGCTCGCGGACGAGGCGATCCCGCTGGACGGAGACGGCCCGGGCGCGCACCTACCTGGATGCGGGCAAGCTGCTGGCGGCGGCCGGGCAGGCCGGGGCGGGTGCCGTCCATCCCGGCTACGGCTTCCTGGCCGAGAACGCGGACTTCGCCCAGGCGGTCACCGACGCCGGGCTGACCTGGATCGGGCCGCCACCGCAGGTCATCAGGGCCCTCGGCGACAAGGTAGCGGCCCGCGCCATCGCGGCCCGGGTCGGGGCCCCGCTGGTGCCGGGCACGCTGCAGCCGGTCGCGGACGCGGCCGAGCGCGGTGGCCTTCGCCCGGCAACACGGGCTGCCGGTCGCGATCAAGGCGGCGCACGGCGGCGGCGGCCGCGGGCTGCGGATCGCCCGTGACCTCGGGGACGTGGCCGCGCTGTTCGACGCCGCCGTGCGCGAGGCCAACGTCGCGTTCGGCCGGGGCGAATGCTTCGTCGAGGCCTACGTCGAGCGGGGGCGCCACGTCGAGGCTCAGGTGCTGGCCGACGTGTACGGCAGCGTCCTGGTCGCCGGCACCCGGGACTGCACGCTCCAGCGCCGCTATCAGAAGGTCGTCGAGGAGGCCCCCGCGCCGTTCCTGTCCGACGGACAGCGGGCCCAGCTCGAGCGTTGCGCCGCCGACATCTGCCGCGAGGCGGGTTACGTCGGCGCCGGAACGGTGGAGTTCCTGCTCTCGCCGGCGGGCGAGCTGTCGTTCCTCGAGGTCAACACCCGCCTGCAGGTCGAGCACTCCGCGACCGAGGAGACCATCGACGTGGATCTGGTCCGGGCTCAGCTGCTGATCGCGGCCGGGCACCCGCTGGCCGCCGCGACGACAGGCGCCGGGCCGGCCGCCGGGTCCGGCGGCGGGCGCGACGGCGAGGCGAACATCGCGGCCCGGCGGCATGCCATCGAGTTCCGCGTCAACGCCGAGGACCCCGATCTCGGGTTCGCCCCCGCCACCGGGACGATTACCCGGTTCCGGCCGCCGGGCGGCCCGGGGGTCCGGGTGGACTCCGGGGTCGAGGCCGGCAGCGTGATCGGCGGCCAGTTCGACTCGCTGCTGGCCAAGGTGATCGTGACCGGACGCGACCGCGCGCAGGCGATCGAGCGCGCCCGCCGCGCGCTGGCTGAGTTCGAGATCACCGGTGTGCGATCTACCCTTCCCTTTCTCCGGGCGGTGCTCACCGAGCCCGCCTTCACCGCCGAGGGTCCGGACGGCTTCGCCGTCCACACCAGCTGGATCGAGCAGGACTACCTGCCCGCCGCGGCGCCCGGCGGCCCGGTTGGCCCGGACCCGCAGGACGAACGGGTGACCGTCCGCGTCGGCGGCCGCTGGCTCGCGGTCGACGTGCCCGGGCTGACCCGGGCCCGCGAGGGTCCTCTGATGGCCGCCCGGCAGCAGGCCGCCGAACGTCTGGAGCGGGCCGGGCAGGCGGCCGGGGATACGGTCCGTGCTCCGATGCAGGGCACCGTGATCCGGGTCGAGGTCACCGGCGGCGACGAGGTCGCCGCCGGGCAACTGCTCGCGGTCATCGAGGCGATGAAGATGGAGAACCCGCTGCGCGCCCCCCACCCCGGCCGGGTCACCGGCCTGCACGTCGCGGTCGGCGACACCGTGGCCCAGGGGGCCCTGATATGCCGGGTCACCCCGCCCGGAGCCGGGGAGCCGGCCTGACGGTGCGCTACCGGATGGGCGTCTTACGTTATGCTGGGCTGCCCTGGAATGCCCCGTCCGGACCAGAACGCGATCACGGTGATTTCCGTCCCGGCTTGCCGCCTCGCCGGGCGCGGTTTACTAACCGGGCGCAATTCCCGGCGAAGCCGGCAACGACCTGCCAATCGAAATGTCTCGCCGCCGGAGAGCCGTAAGTGCTGGCCGGAAAGATATAAGAATTAAGTAATCGACTGTGGGCAGTCCGGCCAGGTGTATGATCTGGTGATCACTTCACGTTATGGGAGTACGTTTTGAAGAATTGGAAGACAGGAATGCACCGGTATCTTCTCGCTGGCCTCTGGCCTGCGGGAGAGGCCGCAATTGCGGCCGCCACGGTTATTGCCGTGCGCCGGGCTTCGCGCGACGGCGGAGTCCGGGCGGGTCGCGCCCGGACCGCCAGTCACCAGCAGTTTCCTAAGCTCGCCGACGCCGTCCCGCGGCTGATGAGCGATGTTGTTCCCTTTCTCGCGCCCAGCGCCGGGTCCCGGCCCGGGGCAGCAGCCCGGTCGCGAATTCCCCGCCCGGCCGAGCTGCCGGACTGGGTGCCTAACCTCGCCGGGCTTGGCGTTGTCACCGTCGCGGGCGGAGTCCTGGCGTACAAGGTGATGGAGCTGCTCGGCCCGACCGTCATCAAGCAGGGCCCGGTGATCGACGAGCCCATCTACCGGTGGACCCTCGATCATCAGGTGAAGCGGTGGGGTGATGTCATGGAGAGGCTCACTAAGATCGGTAATAGCCAGACGAGCTGGGGCGTGGCTGGCACCGCCGCGGCCGCTCTGGCGGTGACGTGGCCCCGACGTAAATGGGTTCCACCCGTCGCGATAGGCGCCGCCGTCGTGGTGGAAAGACGTGTCACCGGTGCCCTCAGGCGCAAGTTCGATCGGCCCGGGCCTCCGACCAGCCCGGGTGGCACGTATCCCAGCGGTGGCGTCGATCGTGTCGTGTACTACCAGGGATTGGTCGCCTACCTGCTCTGGCGGGAGTTCAGTGGCAGCCCCCAGGGGAAGGCCTGGGCAATCGGCGCGATCGCGGCCCTCTCTTTCAACGAGGCGTACAGCCGGCAGTATCTCAACAAGCACTGGTTCACCGACATTCTCAGCGGGCTCTTCTATGGCGCGATCCTGCTCGGGCCGTCCATTGCCGCGGTGCGGCTGGTCGCAGGTCCGGCCGTGACGGCAGGCCAGAAGAGCCTGCGTTAGCGCCAGACATCCAGCATGAACCAGGCCGGTATGCCGTGTTACCCCGACCGGAGCCGGGGAACCGGCCTTACGGTCAGCCGCTGTGACCTGTGCCGCGGCCCGAAGCGACCTGCAGCTCATCGATCAGCTTCGACGCGCCGGCCTTGGACAGGGCGTCGAGGTCGACCTCCCGGCCGGCTTCGCGGGCCAGGGTCTGCAGGTAGGACCGCTGCGGGCCGGTCATCGGCTCGTCTCCGGTCACCCAGTCCTCGGGATCCTTTTCCGGATTGTCCTGCGGGGTGTTCGGGGTCTGCGAGGCCTTCGGGGTGTTCGGGTCTTGCGGGTTCAGCTCGTCACTCATGGTTCCTCCGTCGTCGGTCGCCCGCCCCCCTACCCCGCGATTCGAATCGAACACATGTTTCGGGAACTGGTACCCAGGTTCGTTCGGACCGGTAAGGCCCGGGTGGCGCCCACGGCCGGCGTGACCGGGCCGGCGTCGGGTGCCAGCTGCCACCGGCCGCGCCCGGCGGCCTTCGCCGCGTACATGGCCCGGTCCGCCGCCGCGAGCACGGAGTCAGTGCTGTCACCCGGCGTGGCGAGCGCCACGCCGACCGACAGCGAGGGCAGCGTCGGCAGGCCGGACAGTTCGACCGGCTGCTGAACGGCCTGCATCACCCGGGCCGCCAGGTTGGCCGCCTCGGCCGGGGTGCGCAGCTGGCGGGCGATCATGACGAATTCATCGCCGCCGAGCCGGCCTACGGTGTCCTGCTGCCTGGCCGCCCGCTCCAGACGGCGTCCCACCTCGACCAGCAGGTGGTCGCCGGCCGCGTGCCCCAGCGTGTCGTTGATCTCCTTGAAGTTATCGAGGTCGCAGTAGAGCACGGCGACCCGGCCGTCGCCCCGGGGCGATTCCGTCAGTGCCGCCGTCAGTGCCGCCGCCAGCCGGTCGAGCACGAGCGTGCGGTTGGCCAGTCCGGTCAGCCGGTCGTGCGTGGCCGCGTGCGCGAAGCTGGCCTGGATGGTCCGCAGCATCGTGATGTCCTCGATCTGGGTGAGGACCAGGCTCGGGGCATGGCCGTCCGGGCCGTCGCCGGTCTCGGTCCCCAGCAGGGTCGAGTTGACCCGGCCCCAGACTTCGTTGCCGTCGGGCCGGGTGAAATGGATCTCGTACTGGTCGCGGGTGCTGATGGTCGTGTCGGTGCTGCGCCGCCCGGGGCCGGAATCCGGCCGGCTGAGTTCAGGGGCGCGGCGGCCGAGCAGCTCGGCGGCGGCGCGGCCGAGCAGTTGCTCGCACGCCGAGTTGACCCTGGTGATGCGCTGGTCCTCGGTCAGCAGCGCGATGGCGATGGGCGAACGGTCGAACATGGCCCGGAACAACTGCTCAGAGTCGGCCACCAGCGTGTGCACGCGTGAGTTCTCGATCGCCAGCGACGCGTGCACGGCGAACTGCTCGAGCAACTGACGGCGCTGAGCGTCCGGGCGGCGCCCGTCGACCGGCATGTCGATGCTCAGCACGCCGATGAGCGCGCCGTCCGGCGCGAGCAGCGGGGCCAGCAGCATGTCCTCCGGGTGCCACGCCTCCGGCAGGTCGCTCGGCTCGATCGGCGGGATCCAGCCCGCGATGGACCTGGCCTGGCTTTGGTCGCTGCGGTGATCGAGGAACCTCAGGTCACCCCAGGACTCGCAGCTGGCCAGCAGCCGGTGCCAGCTCTCCACCGAGGCGCGCGTGCCGAGCAGGGCGCGGGTGGCCTCCTCCGGTCCCGCGATCGCTACGACCTCGCACACGTCGCCCGGCCGCACCAGGTTCACCAGCGCGCAGCCGAAGCCCAGCTGGTCCACCACGGCCTGGACCACGAGCTGAAGGGTCTGCTGCAGCTCCAGGCTCGACGCGATGCGGCGGACCAGCTCCGCCAGCAGCCGGGCGGCCGTCGCGTCGATCGTGGCCCGGTCGCCCGCGGGCATGCGCGCGGAGGCACCCGACGGCGTCGGGCCGGCCGCGTCGTTCAAGCTCCGCCCCCGTTCCGGGATATTACGAGGAGCACTTAGGATACAGCGCTTAGTAATGACAGCAGGGGCAGATCAGCAGATCGAGTCGTAGCTGGGAACATGTTTGTGGCGAACTTGTTTTTAACGAACATGTTCGTTAGGCTGACGTTATGACATCAGGGAAGCCAGCTCCGATCAGCCGCCGCGAGCGCCCGGCCAAGCCGGCCTGACCCGCGAGGGCATCGTCGCGGCGGCGCTGGAGGTGATGCGCGCCGAGGGACTCGGGCGGGTCACGATGCGGCGGCTGGCGCAGCAGCTCGACACCGGGGCGGCATCCCTGTACGTGTACGTGCGCAACACCGCTGAGCTGCACGCCCTGATGCTCGACGAGCTGCTGGCCGGGCTCGACCTCGGCCCGGTCACGGCCGAGGGTCACTGGCGCGACCGGCTCATCGCCCTGCTCTGGTCCTACGTCACCGTGCTGGCCGAGCACCCCGAGCTAGCCCAGTCTGCGCTGGTGACCAGGCCCGCAGGCGCTGGCTACCTGAACCTCGTCGACGGGCTGCTGGCCCTGCTGAGCGCCGAGATCCCCCCGGACCGCGCCTCCTGGGCGGTGGACCTGCTGCTGCACTTCGCCACCTCGACCGCCGCCGAGCAGGGCACCCGGAATCGGGCCATCGATGCCGGCGAGGAGGAAGACCGGGTGGCCGAGGCCATCGCCACCACCTCCGCGACGAGGTACCCGCACATTGCCGCTCTCGGCCTCGACCTCCTGAGCGGCACGGGTGCGGACCGTCTGACCTGGGGATTTAACGTCCTGATCAGCGGTATCCGGCAGACGCCACGGCCCGCGCCCGGGCACCAGCCTGGCTCCGCCTAGCCACTAGCCACCCCACCTAGTCCACCGGCAACCGCCACCGATGCCGAGGAGTCCAGGGCGGGTTCGGGGCCCTGCTGATCCCGCAGGGGATCGGCATCTTGCTCGCCACGTTCTCCCGGGAGCAGCTACCGCGCGCCGTCAGTGCGTTCGGCCCCGTCCTGGGCGGCTCGGCCGTGCTCGGGCCCATCGTGGCGGGTTTCATCATCGACGCCAACCTCGGTGGCCTGGGCTGGCGGCCGATCTTCCTGATCAACATCGTCCTGGGCGCGATCGGATTCGTCGCCGCGATTACCTTGCTGCCGCACGACGGGCCGAGCAGCGACCTCCCCATCGACGGGCTCGGCGCGGGCCTGCTCGGAGCGGCCATGTTCGGGATGCTGTACGGGCTGATCGAAGGCTCCACGGCCGGCTGGACGGGCTCCCCGTCGCGAGCCTGCTCGCGGGGGCGATGTTCTTCGCCGGGTTCGGGTTGCGCCAGCGCCTGGCGGACAGCCCGCTGATCCTGCCTTCGCTGCTGGCCAACCGCGGGTTCACCGCTGGCCTGCTGCTCGGCCTGGCCTTCTTCGCCGCGGTCAACGGGCTGGCCTATGTCGTCTCGCTGTTCTTCCAGAACGCGCTCGGCCTGCGGCCCGCCGCGGCCTCGCTGGGACTGGCGCCGATGATGGCCGGCATCATCGGCGCGTCCTTCGCGGGCCTGCTCGCTGATCTCGGTGTGGGGGCGCCTGCTGGTGGTGGCCGGCCTGGTCATCACCCTGGCCGGGGCCAGCGGACTGTGGGGCACCGTGCTGGCCGAAGGTACCGCCGTCGACATCATGCGCGAACTCATCGACGGGATGATCGGTGACCACCAGCGGACAGAAAGCACCAGCTGATGGGGGCGGGCAGCCGTCCGCGGCCGCGGCTGGTCAGACCCGCGTGATAATCACGGTTATGATCGATTCTCTTCCCTTCGGCGAGCAGATCGCTGCGCTCAAGGCCGTCCTCGCCCGCAACGCGGTACTAGTAGACGTGCTGGAACGGGCGGCCGCGATGGACCTTCCTGACTGGTACCTGGCGGCTGGATGCCTGGGCCAGACGGTGTGGAATGTTACGACCGGCCGGCCGCCGGACTCGGGCATCAGGGACTACGACCTCGTCTACTTCGACGGGGGCGACCTGTCATGGGAGGCTGAGGACCGGGCGATCAAGAAGGGCCGGAAGATGTTCGCGGGCGTGCCGGTCGAGGTCGAGGTCCGCAACGAAGCACGCGTGCACCTTTGGTACGCGGAGAAGTTCGGCGTCCCATGCGCGCCCTATCAGTCCACCGAGTCCGCGATCGACACCTTCCCGACCACCTCATCCTGCCTGGGTGTACGCCTTGAACCCGGTGGCCACTGGCGCGCGTACGCCCCCTACGGACTCGCGGACGTCTTCGGCCTCGTCGTCCGCCCCAATCCGGTGGTCCGGGCACCGGAGGCGGTCTATGCGGCCAAGGTCGAACGCTGGACCAGACAGTGGCCCGAGCTCATGGTCGAGTGGTGATTCAGCTACCGGGTCCTGCGTCTGCTCGTTGCACGTCAAAGGATTACACCAGAACTCCTGCGACGGTCTGGCGGCCAGGGACCTGGGTTACGGGATGATGCTGTGCGAGCCGCCGAATCTGGCCGAGAGATGGTAGGTGGCGAACGCCAGCCCCAGGCCGGCGCCCAGGGAACCGCACAGCAGGAGCCAGCGCGTGGCCGGGGCCGCGAGCAGGTGGCGGGTGTGATCCGCCCGCCCGGACAGCTTCCCGGGCAGCTTCGGGACGTACGACGCCAGATGGATGATCATAAAGAACGCCCAGAGGAAGAACGACAGGTGGTGCAGCCGCCCCCAGGACCCGTGGCCCGGGCCCTGCACGCCCAGCATGATCCCGGTGCCCAGGACGGCCACGGTGGTCAAGATGACGAACGGTCCCGTCACCCGTTGCAGCGGAGCCGGCGGACCGCGCCGCACGTAAGCCTCCGAGCCGGTGTAGTACCTGGTGAAACGCCAGAGGGTGGACCCGATCTTCAGGCCGACCGGGCCCAGCAGCAGCATCCCGAGGAAGACGTGCAGCGTGAGCAGGTTACCGATGTTCAGCAGGGTGAGGCACTCGGCGAGGAACAGCACGAGCAGCACGGTTCCGGTCAGCGCCGTCAGGCGCTCGTTGCCCGCCGGGTCGGCGCGGTGGGCCGGCTCCGCACGGATTTGCGGTTCCCGCGTGGTCACCGACTCATGCTAGGCACCGTCCGGCCGCCGCCGACATGGAGACTACCCCCGTCTTCAGGGTAAGGCTAGGTACACTAGCCGCCCGGCCGGCGCGCCCGCGCTAGATGCTGAAGTCCGCCAGCTTCTGGAGCCGGCCCAGGATTTCCGTGTGCACGGCATCAGGTGGCTGGGCTCCGTTCACGGTGAACATCCACTCCCGGCCGGCGTAATAATCGAGCAACGGCACCGTGTTGTCCTGGTACACCTGCAGGCGGTGCTCGATGACGGCCTGGGTGTCGTCCGATCCCCGTTGCCGGGCCAGCAGCCGGCGCACCAGTTCCTCGCGCGGGACGTCGAGGTGGATGGCGGCCTGCACCTCGACGCCGAGGGCGCGGGCGGTGGGGAAGACCGCCTCGGCCTGATCGACGGTGCGCGGGAACCCGTCCAGGACGTAGCCGCCGTTCTCGTTCGCGGCGACGACGGGCTTGCGCAGCATGTCCATCACCACGGCGTCCGGCACCAGGTCGCCCGCATCGACGTAGGTCTTGATCGTCCGTCCCAGCGCCGTCTCGTCCCTGACGTGCTTGCGCAGCAGGTCACCGCTGGAGATGTGGGCCAGGCCGAAGCGTTCGGCCAGCCGTTGCGCCTGGGTCCCCTTGCCGGCCCCGGGCGCTCCGATAAGCAGAAGGCGCATCAGGTCACTCGCGTCTCGGGCCGGGCGGCGCGCTGGACTCGGCGATGGGCGGCAGGTGAACTCCGTGGTGGCACAGCGTGCGTCCTCATGGCGTGATCGTCCTATAGATCCGCCCTGTTCAGCAATAGTCCACCCGTTGTCGCCGGCTGTTGGCGGTCAGCTACTACCCTGCCTGCTCGGCCGCCGCGGCGGCGTCAGGGCAGGTTCGCGTGGGGGAGCGCGGCCACGAGGACGTCTGATACCTGCGCGCCTGGACCGGTGCCGCGGGTCCGCGCGACCTTACGCCAGCCCCAGCTGCGGAACGCGTTCTGGGCCGGCGTCGCGGCGGGCAGCACGGTCAGGGTCGCTCGCTCCTCGGGCCGCCCGGCCAGGATGAGGTCGTGCAGGGCCTGGCCGATGCCCTGCCGCCGCCATGACGCGCGGACCGCCAGATCGGTCAGCGCGAAGGTGCGGCCGGGACGCTCGGCGGTGACCTCGTCCGGCAGCGGCCTGGTCAGGTCCCGCCACCAGGAGGTCGAGGACCGCAGCGGCATCCCGGACGCGTAGCCGACCAGATAGCCGCCGTGGCGGGCCTGGGCCAGGACGAACCCCGGCTGGCGGCGCTGGACCCGGAAGCGGTCCGCGAACCGGGCGGCATCGTCGAGACCCCCGTACGGCGGGTCGGCGTACACGTCGGCGTGCAGGGCTCGCAGCTCCTCGGCGCGCTCCGCGGCCTGCGTCCCGTCGAGCAGCTCGAGCTCAATGCCGGGGGCGGACACGTTCACCCTGATCAGGAGGGCCTAGGCCCCGGTGCTGCCGTCCGGGTACACCGGCCTGGTGTCGCGCGGGCTGACGGCCTCGCCGCAGGTCTCGCACACCAGCCGGGGACTCAGCTCGTGGTCGCATTTGTGCTCGACGAACATCGGCGGGCCGTCGGGGCCGGACATGTGCTTATCGCCCCACGTCCGCAGGGTCGTGATGACCGGGTGGAGATCCAGGCCCGCCTCGGTCAGGAAGTACTCGAACCGGGCCGGATGCTCGGAGTAAGGCCGGCGCTCCAGGATGCCCGCGCTCACCAGCGTCCGCAGCCGCGCGGCGAGGGTGTCGCGCGGGGCTCCGGTGCGCTTGACCATCTCGTCGAACCGCCGGTCGCCGAGGAAGATCTCGCGCACGGCGAGCAGCGCCCACTTCTCGCCGACGATGTCGAGAGTGCGGGCTATGGAGCAGACCCGGGGCTCCGCCGGTACTGTCGTCACGCACCCACTATACCTCCTAAGTCTGATTAATGGACGCACTGCCGTCGAGTGCGGTATGGTGAGTCCAGATTTCGGACGGACTGGTCCGAGGCCCGACCCGGAGGATGCCACGATGAGTTCCGCCCCGCTGACGGACACCCCTGCGTCGGCCGCCACTGCGTCCGCCGTCCCCACGGCCAGGCAGCTGACGGCCATTGTCGCGGTGCTGTCCCTGGCCGTGTTCATGTCCAGCCTTGACCTGTTCATCGTCAACCTGGCGTTCCCTTATATCGGCCGGGAATATGCGGGCACGAGCCTAAGCAACCTGTCCTGGGTGCTCAACGGCTACACGATCGTCTTCGCCGCGGTGCTTGTGCCGGCCGGCCGGTGGGCCGACCGGATCGGCCGGCGGCGGCTGTTCGTGGCGGGCATGATCGCCTTCAGTGTCGGCTCGCTGCTGTGCGGGGTCGCCCCCGGCGTGGCGGCCCTGATCGCCGCCCGGGTCATCCAGGCCGCGGGGGCCGGCCTGATGGTGCCCGCCTCGCTGTCGCTCCTGCTGGCCGCGGTCCCAGCACCCGCCCGCGGCCGGGCCATCGGAACCTGGTCGGCGCTGGGCGCGCTCGGCGCCGCGCTCGGGCCGGTCATCGGCGGGAGCCTGGTCCAGGTCAGCTGGCGGTGGGTGTTCTGGATCAACCTGCCCGTCGGGCTGGCCGCCGTCCTGCTCGCCGCCCGGGTCATCCCGGAAAGCAAGGACGCGCATGTGCGCGGGCGCCCCGACCTCCTCGGTGCCGCGTTGCTCGCGGCCTCGGTGGGGCTGCTCGCCCTGGCCCTGGTCAAGGCGCCGAGCTGGGGGTGGGGATCGGCCGGCTTCGTCGGCTTGCTGATCGGTTCGCTGGCCTGCGGCGCGGCCATGGTCGCGCGCTCGAAGCGGCACCACTCGCCGGTGATCGAGCTCGGGCTGCTCAGGTCCCGCACCTTCAGCGGCACGTTCGCGGCTTCTGTTCTGTATTACGCCGGGTTCGGCGCGTTCGTTCTGAACTCGGTGGAGTTCCTCACCGGGGAGTGGCACTACTCAGCCGTCCGCGCGGGCCTGGCCATCGGGCCTGGCCCGCTCATGGTGTTGCCCTTCGCCCGGCTGGTCGCTCCGCGGCTGGCCGTCCTGACCGGCGGGGCAGGCCGGGTCGCGGCGCTTGGATGCCTGGTCAACGCGGCGTCCATGGCGCTCTGGCTGAGCCAGATCCAGGCCCATCCGGCCTACCTGACGCACCTGCTCCCCGCGCAGTTGCTCGGCGGGGCGGGCGTGGGCCTGACGATCCCGTCGCTGCTCGCGGCAGGCAGCGCATCGCTGCCGCCGGACCGGTTCGGCACCGGCAGCGGGATCCTGAACATGGCCCGCCAGGTCGGGACGGTCCTCGGCGTGGCCGGCCTGGTCGCCATCCTGGCCCATGTGGACCAGACCGACCCGATCGTCAGCTACCAGCATGGCGTGATGCTCGTCATCGCCTTCTTCGCCGGCGCCGGCGTAGTGGCCGCGAGCCTTCTCGCCACCCGGATCCCCGGCCCCGGCCGCCCGGCTCGCGCGGTCCCCGGCCGCCACGCCAGCGCCGGCCCCGCCCACTCCGCCAGCGCGGTCCCTGCCCGCCCCGGCCGCCACGCCAGCGCGGCGCTAGTAGGTGGCGCGGCCACCGCTGATGTCGTAGACGGCGCCGGTGGAAAAGCTCACCCGGTCTGAGCTGAGAAAGGCGACAAGCTCGGCGACCTCCTCGGGCCGGCCGACGCGTTTCATCGGGATCAGGCTGGTGATGTGGGCGAGCACCTCCGGTGCCGTGCGGTCGTTCATCGGCGTGGCGATGACGGCCGGGGCGATGGCGTTGACCAGCACTCCGGTGGTGGCGAGTTCCTTGCCCGCCGACTTGGTCAGGGCGATCACGGCGGCCTTGGACGCCGAGTAGATCGACAGGTTCGGGTTGCCGTCCTTGCCGGCCATGCTGGCGAAGTTCACCACCCGTCCCCAGCCACGTTCGCGCATGCCAGGCACGAAGATCCGCATGGTGTTCACCGTGCCCAGGACGTTCACGTCGAAGACGCGACGCCACTCGGGCTCGGTCGTGTCGAGCAGTGGCTTGTTCGCGCCCACGATGCCGGCCGAGTTGATGAGCACGTCGACTGGGCCGAGCTGGCCGGCCAGCGGCTGAGCGCCGCCTCGTCGGTCACGTCGGCGACGATGTCCACCTGCCCGTCGATGTCCAGGGTGGACACGGCGAGACCGTCGGCGCGCAGCCGGGCGGCGGTCGCCGCGCCGAGCCCGCTCGCGCCGCCGGTCACCAAGGCAGTACGGGGCATGATCTAGCCAGCATAGGCTGTCCCGGTCGTCGGCACCGTGGCCGGCCGAGAGGCGGGGCTGAGAAATGGCTGATCTGCAGGTCGTGGCGGTACTGACGGCGAAGTCCGGCTCGGAGAAGGTGGTCGGGGACGCCCTGGATGCGCTGGTGACACCGACCCGCGCCGAACCGGGGTGTACCTCATACCACCTCTTCGTGTCCGTCGCCGATCCGGCTACCTTCATCACGATCGAGACCTGGCGCTCGCAAGATGATCTCGATGCGCACCTGCAGACCCCGCACGTGCAGCAGGCCCTCGGGGCGGCCAGCGATCATCTGGCCGCCGCGCCGGCCATCCATCCGCTAAGCCAGCTCACCTAGGCTGTCGCGCTACCTGTAACCGGTCTGAGTGCCGCGTGCCCCCGGCGCCCCGATCGTCCCGGCCGCGAACCCTAGGGCCGAGGGGGCGCGATCCACCCGGCGGGGCAGAATTGGCCAGATGCGATACATCATCATCGGGGCCGGCGCGGTGGGCGGGACGATCGGCGGCCGGCTGTTCGACCGCGGGCACGAGGTTGTGCTGGTGGCCAGGGGCGCGCACCTGGACGCGCTGCGCGCGCACGGCCTGCGGCTCGAAACGCCTGACGGTACGTCCACGCGGCCTGTTTCCGCGGCCGGGCAGCCCGCCGACGTCGGCCTTCGCGTCGGTGACGTCCTGCTCCTGACGGTCAAGACCCAAGATGCCGCGGCGGTGCTCACCGAGTGGGCCTGGCAGCCAGTCCGCGGTGGCACGGTGGCGGCCGAGTCGCTGCCCGTGGTCTGCGCGCAGAACGGAGTGGCGAGCGAACGGATGGCGCTGCGCTGCTTCCGCCACGTCTACGGGATGTGCGTCTGGCTGCCGGCCACGCACCTGGAGGCGGGGACGGTGCAGGCCCAGGGCGCTCCGCTGGCCGGGTTGCTGCACCTCGGCCGGTATCCGTCCGGGACCGATGCGACGGCGGCGCGGATCAGCGCGGACCTGGCCGCGAGCCGCTTCCTGGCGCCGGTCAGCACCGACGTCATGCGGTGGAAGTACGGCAAGCTGCTGACCAACCTGAACAACGCGATCGAGGCGGTGTGCGGCCGCGACGCCGGGGACGAGGTGGCCGACCTGCGCCGGCGCGCGCGGGCCGAGGGGACGGCGGTGCTCGACGGGGCCGGCCTGGCGTACGCGAGCCAGCAGGAGAGCGCGGCCGTCCGCGGTGACCGGGTGCAGGTCCAGCCGGTCAACGGCTCGGCGCGCAGCGGCGGGTCGTCCTGGCAGAGCCTGACCAGGGGCACCGGGTCGATCGAGGCAGACTTCCTCAACGGCGAAATCGTGCTGCTCGGCCGGGAACATGGCGTGCCGACGCCGGTCAACGAACTGCTGCAGCGGCTGGCGAACCAGGCCGCCCGGGGCGGCCGGGCCCCCGGGAGTGTCACCCCCGCCGAGGTCATGGCCCTGCTCCCGGCCTGATGGCGGGGACGATCTCGCTGGTCACGAGGCCACGTTCGCTGGGCCACGTCCGGGGCGGTGATACCACGGCCCGTTCGGCCCAATATTCTTCCGAATGAACCTGGGCGCGCGTTCTGGTCCAACAATCGAGCTATCGGCTGGAGGTCGCCGCGACCCGCAGTTTTGTGGGCCGGCATAAATGGCCGTGTAAGCGGCTAGTAAGTGCCGCGTAAGCGGTTTGCGAGAAGGGTCGCAGTATAACGGGAAGTGATCAGGTCCACCGGTACTGCGGGAGGTCAGAAATGCAGCGTAGTTTGATGGCTCGACGATGGTGGCGACGGCCAGGAAGAATGCGGCATGCGTCCCTGGCCGCGCTGGCCGCGGCGGTCGCGGCGGCCGCGCTGATGCCGGCGTCCGGCGCCAGCGCACTCACCCTTAACGCTCCCATGGTCGGCATATCCGGGGAGGGAAACGGCAGTGGTTATTATCTCGCCGGTGGTGACGGCGGCGTTTTCAGCTTTCCCAACACGGCTCCCTTCCACGGTTCCCTCGGCGGGCAGCATCTCAACGCGCCGATTGTGGGGATAGTCACCGATCCGGCCACAGGTGGTTATTGGATGGTGGCGGCCGACGGCGGCGTCTTTAGCTTCGACGCGCCATTCTACGGGTCAATGGGCGGCCAGCACCTGAATGCCCCCATCGTCGGGATGGCAGCCTCGCCCGACGACAAGGGCTATGTTCTCGTGGGTGCCGACGGCGGCGTCTTCACCTTCGGCGACGCCGCCTTCCACGGCTCGATGGGCGGCCAGCACCTGAATGCCCCTGTCGTCGGCATCGCCGTTGACCCGGCCACCGGCGGTTATGACCTAGTCGGCTCCGACGGCGGGATCTTCACGTTCGACGCCCCGTTCTACGGCTCCCTGGGCGGCCAGCACCTGAACGCCCCCATTGTCGGCATCGCCATCGACCCCGCGACCCAGGGGTATGACCTGGTCGGCTCCGACGGCGGCGTCTTCACCTTCCATGCGCCGTTCTACGGCTCGATGGGCGGCCAGCACCTCAACGCGCCGGTCGTGGGAATCGCCGTCGATCCCGCCACGCAGGGCTACTGGCTGGCGGCGAAGGACGGCGGGGTCTTCAGTTTCAACGCGCCGTTCGACGGGTCCCTGGGCGGCAGCACCTATCCGACCACTCCAGCGCCCCCGACGGCAGCGGCCCAGGCGATCATCAACGCGGCCTACTCCCAGATGGGGGTGCCCTACGTCTGGGGCGGCGAGACGCCAGGAGTCGGCTTTGACTGCTCTGGCTTGGCTCAGTGGTCCTACGCTCAGGCTGGGCTCAGCCTCCCCCGCACCAGCGAGGAGCAGTGGTCGGCGATGCAGCATGTCTCGCAGGCCCAGGCCGTACCCGGTGACCTGGTGTTCTTCGACACCCCTGGGGATAGCCAGGCCGCGCCCAACCACGTCGGGATCTATCTCGGCAACGGGCTCATGATCGACGCTCCCTACACCGGCACGGTGGTCAGGAAAGACTCGATCTCCTCCGATGTCCTCTGGGGCTTCGGCCACCTGCCGGGCGTCTAGCCGCAGTGATCGCCGGAGGGGCGCCGCTCGGTGCGGTGCTCCTCCGGGCGGTCAGACCTCACTCAGGCGGTCAGACCTCACTCAGCGCGAAGCGGATCGCCTCGGGAATTCCGAGCTCCGCTCCCTGTTCCCATGCGTGCGTCCAGTCCCGTTTGTCCCGCCGGGAATGCGTATCAGTAACGGGATCAGGGCCGTCCAGGCCCAGGCTGCGCCGAGCGGCCCAGGCGGCGCCCAGCAAGGTTGCCGCCCTCGTCGGCTGACCCAGCGACTGGGCGGCCCGGGCGAGCAGGTCCAGGCACTGCGAAACCGGGCTGAGCGCGCCGATGGTGCGGTAGACCCGCAGCGCGTCAGCGGCCAGGTCCTGGCTGCGGGCGTGCTTTCCCATGCGGTCGGCGATCTCACCGCTTTCCAGCAGGATGCGGGCCACGGCGAGCGGTTCGCCCCGCTGCCGCGCCATCGCGAGCGCCTCGTCCAGGAGAGCCAGGGCCCGGGCGTGGTCACCGAGCTGGCCGGCGACCATCCCCAGACTGGCCAGCGCCACGTTGGCCAGAGCGCCGCTGTCCAGCATCCGGCTGAGGTCCAGTGCCTCCTCGAAGTACGGGGCGGCCTCACTGGCCGACCCGCTGCGCACGGCGATCAGGCCCCGGTAGACGAGCGCGTCGCCCACCAGGGCCGGGTTGTTCAGACGGCGCCCCGCGGCCAGGGCGGCGTCAAACAACTCCGCCGCCGCGCCGTATTCCCCCCGGACCATGAGCACGTTGCCGGCCAGCACGTCCGTCCAGGCGACCCCCCACGCATCGGACAGGTCGCGGTACCTCCGCCGCGCCTGCGCGGCAGCACCTCCGGCCGGCCCGACCTTGCCTTCCAGCAGCAGCAGGCGGCCAAGTTCCAGCTGGCAGCGGGCCATGCCCCGCGCCTCCGCCAGGTCCGTGTACATCCGGGTGGCCTGGTCGAGAAACCGCCGCGCGCCGTCAAAGTTGTCCACGCCACGGGCACAGACCGCGGCCCCCAGCAGCAGGTTGGCCCGGTCCGCAGGCTGGGTTCCCGCTCCCCGGGCGAGAGCCCGCTCGATCCACTGCAGGCCCTCGCGCTCCTGGCCCCAGATCTCCCACACCGGCCACATCTCACCGACCAGGGCCACCGTGTCACCCGCAGGACTCAGGGCCCAGTCCAGCGCCGCCCGGATGTCGTCCCCGCACCGGCGCAGCGCAGCGGCCCACCGATGCTGGCCGCCGTCATGGATGGCGGTTCTCGCTCCGGCGGCCTGCCGCCGGCACCAGTCATGATGACGGCGGGCCAGCTCCGCACGCTCAGCCGGGTCAACCAGCCAGGAGTCCGCGTACTCGCGGACCGTGTTGAGCAGCCGGTAGCCGACGTCGCCCTCGGCTCGCTCCACGGTGACGAGCGACTTCGCCGTGAGGCGGCCAAGCAGGTCGCAGACGTCCTGCGGCGCGACGGTGCCGCCGGCGCACACGACCTCGGCCGCCTCCAGCGGGAAGTGCGAGGCGAACACCGCCAGCCTGCGGAACAGGCAGCGCTCCTGCTCGTCGAGCAGGTCATGGCTCCACCTCAGCGCGGCCAGCAGCGTCCGGTGCCGGGGCAGGGGGGTCCGCGACCCGGCGTGCAGGAGGCTGAAGCGCTCGGCCAGGCGCCGGGAGAGCTGATCGAGGGAGAGCGTGGCCAGGCGGACCGCGGCCAGCTCGATGGCCAGCGGGATCCCGTCTAGCTGGCGACACACTTCGGCGACGGCCGGCAGCGCGGCCGGTCCCAGCTGCTCGGCCAGCCCGCCGGCGGCGGCGGCCCGGTCCAGGAAGAGCCGGACGGCCTCGGCGGACTCTAGGGCGTCGTTCGCGGCGCCGGGCTGGGGCGTGGCGAGCGGGCGCAGCCTCCGCACGACTTCACCCGGCACCGACAGTTGCTCGCGGCTGGTCAGCAGGAACCGCACGTGTTCCGCGGACTCCACGATGGCCCCGACTAGGTCGGCGCACGACTGCAGGAGGTGCTCGCAGTTGTCCAGCAGGATGATCACGCGCCGGCCAGCGAGCGCGTCGGTGAGCGCGGAGATGGCCGAGCGGTCTCGGCCCAGCCGGACACCCAGTGCCCCGGCGACGGCCACCGACACCAGGCCGGCGTCGGTCAGGCTCTCCAGCCGGACGAAGCACACCTCAGCCTTGGGGGCGAGCCGATGACCCGCGGCGATGGCCAGCCGAGTCTTGCCGCACCCCGCGGACCCGGTGAGCGTCACGAGCCGGTGCTGGCGCACCAGCGCGATCACCTCGGCCAGCTCCGCTTTCCGGCCGATGAAAGACGTCAGCGGATGCGGCAGGCTGCCGCGCAGGCGCTCGTGCTCGAGGTGCCATCCCGGATCGGGTTCGGCCGAGGACAGCGGCGCGTCAGCG
Organism: uncultured Actinomycetes bacterium; assembly: GCA_963808315.1. GTDB lineage: Bacteria > Actinomycetota > Actinomycetes > Streptosporangiales > Streptosporangiaceae > Palsa-504. The sequence continues at coordinate 75,156 of CAWEFK010000037.1, forward strand.
GACAGCGCCGCTGGCCGTCCGGTGGGCAGACGCCAGTCCAGGGCCGGCCCTTGGCGCAGGACCTCCACCTTGAGGTCCCGGAGCGGGCGGCTCGGGTCGAGCCCGAATTCACCTGCCAGCTGCTCGCGCAGTCGCTCGTAAGCGGTCAGGGCGTCCACCTGCCGGCCGCAGCGGTAATGGGCCATCATCAGCAGACGGCACAGGCCCTCGTGGGCGGGCTGCTGCAGGACCAGCGCCTCAAGTTCGGGGACCAGCTGGACGTGCAGGCCACGGTCGAGATCTGCCTCGATCCGCTCGACTAGCGCCTCGAGCCGGGATTCGTCCAGCTGGCGAGCGCGGGAGCTGGCAAACGGGCAGTCCTCCAGCCCCGCCAGGGCGTCTCCCCGCCAGACCGCCAGCGCTGCGGTTAGCTGGCGGGCCGCGGCGTCCAGGTCGCCCCCAGCGCGGTCCCGTCGGCTGGCGGCGACGAGGGCCTCGAAGCGCCAGAGGTCGAGCCCGTCACCGTCCAGCTGGAGGGAGTAACCGTGGTCGTTGGTCTGCAGGGCGCCCGCCATCTCGTCGAGAGCCTGCCGCAGCCGGAACACCAGGGCGTGGATGGCCTGCCGGGGCCGCCGCGGCGCCGCGTCGGCCCAGAGGTCGTTCGCCAGGCGGGTCGTGCTGACGGCCTGGTTGCCGTCCAAGGCGAGGCGAGCCAGGAGGGCGCTTTCCATCGGTCCCCGGATCGGGATCCTGCGCCCGCCCACGTTTGTGACGAGCGGTCCGAGGACGCCGATCTCGAGACGGTCGGAGCCGCCTGTCATGTTCTTAGTCTCTCGCACGGACGCAGCCGCTGTCGTGCCGCTCCGTCTTTCCGTGGACCGCCGTCAGGCCGGTTCTCCAGGCCACAGCCCGGCCAGTTGCGCGGGACTGATGTTGCCCCCGCTGCACACGATCGCCACCGTCCGGCCCGCGAACCGCCGGGGTGAATCGAGCACCGCCGCCAAGGCGGCCGGGCCGGCCGGCGCCACCAGGTTGCGGGTTTTGGCGATCATCAGCCGGGTCGCCGCCGTCAGCGCGTCCTCCGAGACCAGGACGAAGTCATCCAGCATCTTCCGCAAGATCCGCTGTGGCAGCTCGAACGCGGTCCTGGTCGCCAGCCCCTCCGCGAACGTGCTGGTGGGCGCCTCCACCAGCCCGCCCTCCGGCCAGGAGCGGTAGGCGGCCGGCGCCGCCTCGGACTGCACGCCGATCACCCCGATCGACGGGCTGATGGTTCTCGTGCTTGACCCACACCTGCGCGCCGGTCATCGTATCGAGCGCGGGATAGCGGTACAGCGGGGTCGGCCCGAGGTAAGGCGCGATCCGCCGGCCTGCCGCGAGCACGTCAGCCAGGTCCGGCACCGGTGAGGCGGTCATGCCAGCTGCCTACCACGGACCACGGGAGCGACAATTGCCAGGGAGATGACGGCGGTCGCGGGCCAGATCGTCCAGGCGGCGAGCGCGCTGTGCCGCAGGAGGACGCTCGCGGCCAGGGCGAGGATGAGGGTGAGCATACCGAGTACCCGGAGCAGCGGCCGGTGCGGATGCGGGGCGTTCCGCTCGTCGAGCAATTCGTCCAGGATCTCGGCGATGCGGTCGTCGATCACGTCGCCGAAACAGGACAGGAACTCCTCGCCGGACCGGGTGTCGAGGATCTGAGTGCCGGGTGCGGCCGGGCGGGGGGCTGGCGGCGATTGCCCGTGCGGAGGCCGGGGCGGATCAGTGGCCGGGGCCAGGCCGGCTGGCGTGCGGGTGGCTTGCATCTGATGCGGTCCTTCCGCTTACTGCGCGGCTCTCAGGATCGGACTGAGGCCGCGATGGCCGGATATGCGCTGTCGCTGAAGCCGTTACTCGACTTCTTTGAGGATCTTCTGCAGTGACTCGTTCTGCTCCCGCAGGTAGTCGAGCTGGGCGCTGACGTCGCCGAGTTTAAGGTCGGTGTGCTCCTGGGCGGTGATGGCCAGGTCGGCCAGCCGGCGGTATTCTTCGGCCAGCTTGCGGTACTGCTCGCCGCTGGTCAGCTCGATCTGCGCCCGCTTCCTGGTCGTGAGGTACCGGTAGCCCAGGCCGACCGCGAGCGCGATCACGCCGGTGAGCGCCAGCCAGAGGAGCCCCTTGGTGTCCGCGGGCGTATTGGTGGGGGTCAGTTCAAACGGGATGGTCACCAGGGCAACCACGAGCACCGCGGCCACGCAGATCATTGCCGTTTCCCTTGTCGTCCTGGGTTTCATCGCAGCTCGGCCTCCAGATCGCTTTCCGTGGTCAGGGTGCGCGCCGCTGCCCTGACCGTCTCGGGGGTCAGGTGCAGCGCGAAGGGTGCCACCTCGTAGAACTTCATCGCCTTGCCGTCCGCGGAGACCTCGATGGACGCCGACACCAGTCCGGCCGCTTCGAGCTTGCGCAGGTGGACTTGCAGCAGGGCCCGGCTGATGCCCAGGTCGCGGGCCAGCCGGCTGACGTAGTTGCGTTCTTCCGCCAGTGCCGCCACGATCCGCATCCGGTGCGGATTGGCGAGTGTCGCCAGCACCTGCCGCAGGGCGTCTCCGGTCATGTCCCTGATCCTCCATGGATAACTTGGCATCTGCAAAGAAAAATTAGCAGGTTGTTTCCAGAGAGTCAACCCTGCGCCGGGGAACCAGCGTGCCGAAATCGAAGCAACCCGATCGCGGGATGCCGCGCAGCCGCGGTGCCGCACCGCGCCGCGCCGCTTGCCTGAAGCTAATATGCCGGGTATTATACCCGGCATGATTCCTGGCATGGTGATGTCGTGAGCGTCCCGCACTTCGTCCTGGCGCTGCTGGTCGATGGACCTAAGTACGGGCTCCAGCTGCGGGAGGAATTCGAGGGCGGGACCGGTGAGGTGTGGCCGCTGAACGTGGGTCAGGTGTACAAGACCCTGGGCCGGCTGGAACGTGACGGGCTGGCTGAATCCGACGGTGCCGGGCCGGACGGACCGCAGAAGCGGTTCCGGATCACGCCCCGCGGTGAGCAGGTGCTGGCCGCCTGGCTGCGGACGCCGCCGGACCTGACCTCCCCGCCCCGCGATGAGCTGGTGATGAAGGTACTGGTGGCCGCGCGGTTGCCCGGTACCGACGTGCATGAGGTGATCCAGGCGCACCGCCTGTACCTGGTCGAGCTGATGCAGCAGTGGACGAGGCTGAAGGAGGGCGAGGCCCGGGATGATCTGGGCCTGGCGCTGGTGGTGGACGCCGAGCTGTTCCGGCTGGACGCGGTGACCCGGTGGCTGGATGCCGCAGAAACGCGGCTCAGACGGGCCGCGGCCGAGCCGTCCCGGCCCGCCCCCGCTCCCGCTCCCGCTCCGCAGCTTCGCCGGCTGGGGGCACGGCGGTGACCGGGCCGGGACCGGGCGGGGAAGGCGCCAGGGAAGCTGCCAGCGAAGATGCGAGCGCGGCGGCCAGCGTGCTGGAGCTGCGCGGGGTGTCCAAGACCTACGGTCAGAAACCGGCCACGGTTCAGGCGCTGGCCGGGGTGGACCTGTCGGTGCAGGCCGGGCAGATGGTGGCGGTGATGGGGCCAAGCGGCTCGGGCAAGTCCACGCTGCTGACCATCGCCGGGAGCCTGGAGGAACCCACCAGCGGGGACGTGCTGGTCTGCGGCATGCCGCTGGCGGGGATGCCGCCGGCCCGCAAGGCCAGGCTGCGGCGCCGGGTGATCGGGTACGTATTCCAGGATTTCAACCTGCTGCCCGGGCTGACCGCCGTCGAGAACGCCGCGCTGCCGCTGGAGCTTGACGGCGTCGCGGTGCCGAAGGCGCGCGCGGCCGGGCTGGCCGCGCTGGCCGCGCTGGGCGTGGCCGACCGGGCCGGCCGGTTCCCCGATCAGCTGTCTGGCGGCGAGCGTCAGCGGGTCGCCATCGCCCGCGCGGTGGTGGGGGACCGCCGCCTGCTGCTGGCCGACGAGCCGTCCGGCGCCCTGGACTCGGTGAACGCGGACGAGGTGATGCGGCTGCTGCACGAGGCCTGCCAGCGGGGGGTGGCCGCGGTGGTGGTGACCCACGACGCGCAGCTGGCTGCCTGGGCCGACCGCGTGGTCTTCCTGCGCGACGGCCGGGTGGCCGGCCAGACCACCCGGCCGCCCGGCCCCGAGTCCCTGCTCACGCCCGGGGAGGTCCGGTGAGCATCGCGCTGTGCGACCCTCCCGGCCCTCCCGGCTCGCCCGGCCTCCCCGGGCCCCCCGATCTGGCCGGAAACGCGGGCGGCGTCGTCGCCCGCCGGGCGGTGGTCCGCTGGGGCTGGCGGCTGTTCCGCCGCGAGTGGCGCCAGCAGCTGCTCGTGCTCGGCCTGCTCACCATGGCGGTCGCGGCGACGGTCTGGGGCGCGAGCACCGTCACGAACGTGCCGCTGCAGAACCCGAACTACCCCACGTTCGGCACCGCGGCCGTGCAGGTCACGCTGCCCGGCAGCGACCCGCAGCTGGCCGCCGACATCGCCGCCATCGCGGGCCGCTGGGGTCCGGCCGACGTCATCGAGAACCAGGACATCGCCAACGGCAGCACCCAGCCGGTGCAACTGCGGGCCGAGACTCCGCACGGGCACGACAACTCCCCGCTGCTCGGACTGGTCAGCGGCGCGTACCCGGCCGGTCCCGGCCAGGTCGCGCTGACCAGCCAGGTCGCGGCCGCCTACGGCGCGCATGTGGGCGGCACCTGGCGGGCCGCCGGCACGACCTGGCGGGTGACGGGCGTCGTGCAAGACCCGAGCAACCTGGCGGACAAGTTCGCGCTGGTCGCCCCCGGCCAGGTCACGCGCCCCAGCCAGGTGATCATGCTGCTCGGCTCCGCCGCCGTCCGGCGGGCGGCAGGCAACGGCACCGGGACACTGCCCGGTATCCCGGCGGCGGCGACGGTCGCGATCCCCAACATCAACTCGGGCGGGATCTCCCCGGCGGTGCTCGTCCTGGTGGTGGAGGTCCTCGGCCTGGTGTTCATCGGCCTGGTGTCGGTGGCCGGCTTCTCGGTGATGGCCCAGCGCAGGCTGCGTGCCCTGGGCATGCTCAGCGCGATCGGCGCGACCGGACGCAACCTCCGCCTGGTCATGATCACCGGCGGCCTGGCCGTCGGCGTAACCGCCGCGCTGGCCGGGGCGGTGCTCGGCTTCGCCGCCTGGTACGCCTACGTGCCGGCGCTGCAGCAGTCCACCGGGCACGTGATCGACGCGGCGAACGTGCCGTGGTGGGCGTTCGGCATCGGGGTGGTGCTCGCGATCGCGACGTCGGTGCTGGCGTCCCGCCGCCCGGCCAAGACGATGGCCGCGGTGCCGGTGGTGGCCGCGCTGTCGGGCCGTCCCGCGCCGCCGAAGGCCGTGCACCGCTCCGCCCTGCCCGGCGTCATCGTGTTCGCGGGCGGCGTCGCGTGCCTGGCGTTCACCGGCGGCTGGGCCGGCGGAGGCGGCGGCGGCGGAGGCGGCGGAGGTGGCGGAGCCAGCCACGCGCTGCTCCTGCTGGTCGGGCTGGTCGCCACCATCGTCGGGATCCTGCTGCTCGCCCCGCTGGCCGTCAGCGCGCTGGCCGCCGGGGCGGGCCCGCGGCTGCCGGTCGCGATCCGGATCGCGGTGCGCGACCTGGTCCGTTACCGGGCCCGGTCCGGTGCCGCGCTCGCCGCCACCACGTTCGCGGTGTTCCTGGCCACGGCGATCTGCCTCGTCGCCAGCATCGAGTTCGGGAACCCGCTGAACTGGTTCGGCTCGAACCTGTCAAGCAGCCAGCTGATCTTCTCCGCGCAGGCGAACCCGGCGCCCGGCATGATGACGTCGCTCAGCCAAGCCCAGCTGGCTCAGCTGAGCAGCCAAGTGGACAGTTACGCGGCTGGCCTGCACGCCCGGTCCGTGCTGCCGCTTGAGGTGGCCGGCCCCACGCTGACCCAGGCGGGCACGCAGGGGCCGCACGATCACTTCAACGGGAACGTGTACCTCGCCACCCCGCAGCTGCTCGCCGCGTACGGCATCAAGGCCAGCCAGATCAGCCCGGGTACCGACTTCCTGACCGTGCGTTCTGGCCTGGCGGGCCTGCCGCACCTGGAGATGACCTGGGGCAGCTACGGCCTCCTGTACGGTCCCGGCGGCCTGGTGCAGAAGGCCCGCGTGCCGCCGCCCTGCACGCTGAGCCACGACTGCGTGGCCAACCCCGCGATCCAGACCATCAGCAGCCTGCCCGGCGGCACCTCCGCGCCGAACACGGTGATCACCGAGTACGTGGTGAGCAAGTACCACCTGCAGACCTCGTTGTTCGGCTGGCTGGTCCAGGCGCCCGCCCCGCTCACCGCCACGCAGATCAGCGCCGCGCGGCAGCTCGCGCTCGCCTACCAGGTGACGGTCGAGACCGCCACCGACGGGCCCAGCCTGGGCGAGTTCGCCGACGGCGCCACCGTGCTCGGTATCGTCATCGCGCTCGGCGTGCTGGCCGCGTCCGTCGGCCTGATCCGCAGCGAGACCGCGCGGGACCTGCGCACGCTGACCGCCACCGGAGCCAGCGCCGGGACCCGGCGGATGATCACCGCGGCGACCGCCGCCGCGCTTGGCCTGCTCGGCGCGATCCTCGGCCTGGCCGGCGCGGTGATCGCCGTGCTGGCCTGGGCGCACGGCAGCCTGTCGACAGCGTTCGGCCATGTGCCGGTGAGTGACGTGCTGATCCTGCTGGTCGGGCTGCCGCTGGTCGCCGCGGCCGGCGGCTGGCTGCTGGCCGGCCGCGAGCCGCCGCTGGTCGCCAGGCAGCCGATTGAGTGAGGCCGGCGTCCCGGCCGTCCCCTAGGGTGAGGGGCCATGCGCGACATCGGCGAGCTGACCGAGCGACTGCGGGATTTCGTGGCCGCCAGGGACTGGGAGCAGTTCCACACGCCCAAGAACCTGGCGATGGCACTGGCCGGCGAGGCCGGTGAGCTCCTCGCCGAGTTCCAGTGGCTGACGCCCGAGGAGGCGGCGGGCATCATGGCCGACCCGCAGGCGGCCGGCCAGGTCCGGTCCGAGCTCGCCGACGTCTTCCTCTACCTCACCAGGCTTGCCGATGTCCTCGGCGTGGACCTGCTGGCCTGCGCTGCGGCCAAGCTCGCGGAGAACGAGCGCCGGTACGACGCCGTGACGTACCGCGGCAGCGCGCGCAAGGCGCCCCGTCTTACCTGAGGCGGATCCTGCGCGCCGCGACCGGTAGTATTCGGCGCGTCAAATTATTGCGGTCCGACGGGCTTCCGCTGATCTGCTGATCTGCTGATCCGGACATGCCCCCACCCGCACGAGAAGTCGTGCTGCGTTGGGGGTCGGTCGGTGACGGTCTTCCGTCGGACTGCCGGGATGCTTGCCTCGCCTATGGAGCAGCGGTTCAGCGACGTGCTGGCCGAGCATATGCGCATGGCCGCCGGGCATTTCCGTGTCGGCCGCCGAACGCCGGTCCTGGGACCGCAGCCTCCCCGTGCTGGCCCACGACCTCGTGCAGGCGGGGCTGGGCCAGGTCGAGATGCTCATCGAATACCAGCTGCCGCTGACCAGCCAGCGCGCGGACGTGGTGCTGGCCGGGCAGGACCGCCGCACCGGCGGTGACGCGTACGTGGTGGTCGAGCTGAAGCAGTGGAGCCACGCCGAGCTTTTCGAGGACGACCCGGAGCTGGTGCTCGTCGAGCACATGAGCGGCGGCCCGAAGCTGCACCCGGTTCTCCAGGCCAAGGGCTACTGCGACTACCTGTCCGACTACGTGAGCGTGCTGCGGGACAGCCCGCACGCCGTGCACGGCGTCGCCTATCTGCACAACGCCGCGCAAGGCCGACGTCGCGGATCTCTACGACCGGGTGCGGGACGAGCGGACCAGGCTTTTCACGCAGACGACCAGGGGTGCGTTCGTCGACTACCTGCAGGACCGCTTCGCGCCCGCGCCGGGCGCGGGCGCGGCGGACCGGTTCCTGGCCAGCGACATAAGGCCGTCCCGTCAGCTGCTGAAGGTGGCCGCGGCCGAGATCAAGAACCAGGAGCAGTTCGTGCTCCTCGCGGAGCAGCGGCTGGCCTACGAGCTGGTCCTGCACGCCGTCGACCGCGCCCACGAGCAGGACACCAAGACCGTCGTCATCGTGACCGGCGGCCCGGGCAGCGGCAAGAGCGTGATCGCGCTCGCCCTGCTCGGCGAGCTGTCCCGGCAGGGCCGGCCGGTGCTGCACGCGACCGGTTCCCAGTCCTTCACGCATGACCATGCGCCGTTACGTCGGCAAGGGGTCTACCCAGGTCAAGAGCATGTTCAAGTACTTCAACAACTTCGCGGACGCCAAGCGCAACGGGCTGGACGTGCTGATCTGCGACGAAGCGCACCGGATCAGGGAGGTCTCCGCCAACCGGTACACCCCCGCCGCGAAACGGACCGGGCGTCCCCAGGTCGACGAGCTGCTGGATGCGGCGCGGGTGCCGGTGTTCCTGCTCGACGAGCACCAGGTGGTGCGGCCCGGCGAGATCGGGACGGTCGAGGAGATCAGCGGCCACGCGACCGCCAGGGGCACTGGGCGTGCAGCACGTCTGCCTGGATGCGCAGTTCCGCTGCGGCGGCAGCCGCAGGTACGAGGACTGGGTGCTCGGCCTGCTCGGCCTGGGCGGCAGGCAGCCGGTCGCCTGGGCCGGCGACGACCACTTCGACGTCTCACTCGCCGAATCACCGAACGAGCTCGAATCGCGTGCTGCGGGACCGGCTCGACGCGGGCTACTCCGCTCGCATGACGGCCGGCTTCTGCTGGCGATGGAGTGATCCGGACGGCGACCGGCTCGTCCCGGACGTGGTCATCGGCGACTGGGCCCGGCCGTGGAATTCCAAAAGCGAGCGGACGGTCGGCAGCGCGCCGCCCAGCGCGCTGTGGGCGACCCTGCCCGGCGGCTTCGGCCAGGTCGGCTGCGTCTACACCGCGCAGGGCTTCGAGTACGACTGGAACGGCGTCATCTTCGGCCCCGACCTGGTCGTCCGCGACGGGCGGCTGGTGACGGTCCGGGCCGCCAGCAAGGACCCGGCACTCGCCAAAAGAGGCGTGCACCGACGACCAGGCGGACCGGCTGATCCGCAACACCTACAAGGTGCTCCTCACCCGCGGGATGATGGGAACCGTCCTGTATTCGGTTGACCCCGAGACGCAGCGCTTCCTGGCGGGCCTGACGGGCTGACGGCACCGCCGGCCGGTCGTGTGAGGCGCCTCACTAGCCGGAAAATACCTGTACGCCCTTAGGCTAAAAGGTGAGAAAGCAGGTGAATGGCTTCGGCCGGAGGGAGATGCCACATGCGGGACGCGGTCATCGTCGAGGCGGTCCGGACGCCGGTCGGCAAGCGAAACGGCGCACTGTCCGGGATCCACCCGGTGGAACTGTCCGCCCACGTGCTCAGGTCGCTGGCCGAGCGGAGCGGGATCGATCCCGCTGTGGTCGACGACGTGGTCTGGGGCTGCGTGTCGCAGGCCGGGGAGCAGACGCTGGACATCGCGCGCACCGCGGTGCTGGCCGCGGGCTGGCCGGAGACGGTCACCGGGGTCACGGTGGACCGGCAGTGCGGGTCGAGCCAGCAGGCGGTGCACTTCGCGGCGGCCGGGCTGATCGCCGGGCAGTACGACGTGGTGGTCGCGGGCGGCGTGGAGTCGATGAGCCGGGTGCCGATGGGCAGCTCGGTCCAGGGCCAGGATCCGTTCGGCCCGTCGTTCCTGGCGCGTTACGACGGCGTCATCCCCAACCAGGGTGTGGGCGCCGAGATGATCGCCGAACGCTGGGGCTTTTCCCGCACCCAGCTCGACGAGTACTCCCTGGCCAGTCACGAGAAGGCGGCCGCGGCCCAGGACGAAGGCCGTTTCGACGGCCAGATCAGCCCGGTCACGCGGCCCGACGGCACCACGGTGACCGCCGACGAGGGCGTCCGCCGCGGCGGTACGGTGGAGTCCCTCGGCACGCTCAAGACGGTCTTCAAGCCCGACGGCGGCGTGATCACCGCGGGCAACTCCTCGCAGATCTCCGACGGCTCGGCCGCGCTGCTGATGACCACCAGCGAGAAGGCCGCCGAACTCGGCCTCACGCCGATCGTCCGGGTGCACACCGCGGTGCTGGCCGGCGCCGACCCGGTGATCATGCTGACGGCGCCGATCCCGGCGACCGAGAAGGCTCTGCGGCGGTCCGGGCTCTCGCTCGACCAGATCGGCGCGTTCGAGGTCAACGAGGCCTTCGCCCCGGTGCCGCTGGCCTGGCTGGCCGACATCGGGGCCGACGCCAAGGCCCTGAACCCGAACGGCGGCGCGATCGCCCTCGGGCACCCGCTGGGCGGTTCCGGGGCCCGCATCATGACCACGCTCGTGCACCACATGCGCGACAACGGCATCCGCTACGGGCTGCAGACCATGTGCGAGGGCGGCGGCCAGGCCAACGCCACCATCCTCGAGCTGCTCTGACTCCGGTTTCGAAAATAGGCCCTCCCTGCGGCCGCGGGTATGTTAGGCGCAGGGCCGGTGTAGCGGGGTCGAGACGACAGTGAAGAGGAAATCGTGAAGGCTGCGGTAAACGGGACGGTCGTCGCCGAGGCGACGGCGGATGAGATCATCAGCATCGAGGGCAACAGCTACTTCCCCCCGGATAGCCTCGCCGAGGGCGTGCTGGCCGAGAGCGCCACGCCGTACACCTGCCCGTGGAAAGGCCCGGCGCAGTACTGGGACCTGCGCACCCCGCAGGGCACGATCTCGGACGGGGCCTGGAGCTACCCCGACCTGAAGCCCTCGGCCGTCGAGCGCGTCGGACGCGATTTCGCCGGTTACATCGCCTTCGACCGCCGATCGGTGACCGTCAGCGAGTAGCGGCCGCGCCGCCGGGTCGTGATGGCGGTTATCCCGGCCGGGCCGCGATGGCGGCCGCGACGACGTAAACGCCAGGCTCTCAGCGCATCGCCCCCGGAAATTGGCAGCTGGTTTCGGGGTCTCGCTTCAGGGTTTCAAGGGTATGGGTGTGACACTCTGCACACGCTATTGTGCAGGGTGCCACACCCATACGTACAGTTGAACCTCGCCTCGGCGGCTGGTGTGATGAGGAAGCACTCAGGTGACGGGTGTGCTTCGCAGCAGGCCGTTCGCGGCGGCGACTCTTTCGTGGAGTAGATCGCCGAGCGCGATGCGGCGGCGGATCAGCGTGTCTGCCCGCACCTCGACGGCTGGCGGAACCTGTTAGCTTCATGCCGAAGTAGCAGGTCACAAGCTATTTACCGGTCACTGGGGTGGCGTAACTCCGCCCATATTCCCATTTCCAGATCGGACAAGTAGATTTCTGCTCATGCCGTCCCCATCCCCGTCCCCGCCCCCGATCCCTGCCCGCGCCGCGCTGGCGCCGGAGGGGGCGGCTGACCCGCGGCGCCGCCGCGCCGACTGGGTCGGCCGGTGGCCGACGTTCTTCGCCGCCAGGTGCTGCAGGGCGCCTTCGCGGATGGCCGGCTGCCGGGCGAGGCGAGCCTGGCGCAGGTGTTCGGTGTCTCTCGTAACGCGATACGGGACGCGCTCGGCATTCTCCGGGCCGAGGGGCTGGTGGTCCGCGTTCAGGGTGTCGGCACCATGGTCGCCGCGCGAAAGTACCCGCACGGTCTGGACCGGCTGCTCGGGCTGGCCGAGACCCTGCGCGAGCACGGGGATGTCGTCAACGAGGTCCGCAGCGCGGGAGTAATCGTCCCGCCGCCCGCCGTGGCCGCCCGGCTCGCCTCGCCCGGCGGCGGTGCCGTGACGCCGGTGGTCTACATCGAGCGCCTCCGCCGCCTGAACGGCCTGCCGTTCTCCCTCGACCTCACCTACCTCGTGCCGGACATCGCGCCCCGCTGCTGATGGTGGAGCGCCTCACCCGCCTCGCCGACGGACGCCCGGTGGACCTGGAGTACATCAGGATGCGCGGGGACCGGGTGGTGCTGCACGGCGAGCTCAGCCGCGGCGCCCCGGCGCCGTTAGTTACGACAGAACGGAGTTCGCCATGCCCCTCATCCAGACCAGAGCCGACGTCCCGGTGACCGTCGACGCCTCGCTGTGCGTCGAGGGCTGCACGCTGTGCGTCGATATCTGCCCGCTCGACTCGCTGGCCATCAGTCCCGACACAGGTAAGGCGTACATGCACGTGGACGAGTGCTGGTACTGCGGTCCTTGCGCGGCCCGCTGCCCCACCGGCGCCGTGACCGTCAACCTGCCGTACCTGCTGCGTTGACCCCGGCCATGGACATCCCCCCGCCGGGGCCGGAACTGAGCTGCGACGTCGCGATCGTGGGCGGCGGGACCGCGGGCACGATGGCGGCGATCACCGCCGCCGAGCGGGGTGCCTCGGTGCTGCTCCTGGACAAGGCGCACGTCCGCCACTCCGGTGCCCTGGCCATGGGCATGGACGGCGTGAACAACGCGGTCATCCCGGGCCGGGCCACACCGGAGGATTACGTCGCCGAGATCACCCGGGCCAACGACGGCATCATCAACCAGCGCACCGTGTACCAGACCGCCTCCCGCGGCTATGACATGGTGCGGCGCCTGGAGCGGTACGGAGTGAAGTTCGCCAAGGATGCCCACGGCGAGTACGACGTGCGGCGGGTGCACCGGTCCGGCAGTTACGTGCTTCCGATGCCCGAGGGCAAGGACGTCAAGAAGGTGCTCTACCGGGTGCTGCGGCAGCGCTCGGTCCGCGAGCGCGTCCGGATCGAGAACCGGGTCATGCCGGTCCGGGTGCTGACGGCGGCCGGACGTGCCGTCGGCGTGGCCGGGTTCAACACCCGGACCGGAGAGTTCGTGACGGTGTCGGCGGGCGCGGTCATCCTCGCCACCGGCGCCTGCGGGCGGCTGGGCCTGCCCGCCAGCGGCTACCTGTACGGAACGTACGAGAACCCCACACGGTTCGTGGACTGCGACTACTGGTCCGGGCAGATGATGGCCGAGGTCGCCGGGGAGATCGGCTCGGCCCGCGGGCCGATCTACCTCAAGCTGACCCACCTGCCCGAGGAGACCATCTCCGCGCTCGAAGGCATCCTGCACACCACCGAACGGCCCACCCGCGGCACCTTCCACGCCGGCCGGGGGCACGACTACCGGACCCACGACGTGGAGATGCACATCTCGGAAATCGGGCTGTGCGGCGGGCATTCCTCCTCCGGCGTGTGGGTGGACGAGAACGCCGCCACCACCGTGCCCGGCCTGTACGCGGCCGGCGACCTGGCCTGCGTACCGCACAACTACATGATCGGCGCGTTCGTGTTCGGCGACCTGGCCGGCGCGCACGCGAGTGACTTCGCGCGCGGCCAGGGCTACCCGGGCAGGCGGGCCGGCCCGGACGCTCCCAGGCCGGCGCCGGACGCGAGCCTGCCGCAGGACCAGGTCGCGGCGGCCCGCGAGCTGATCTACCGGCCGCTAGGGAACCCGGACGGCCCGCCGCAGGCTCAGGTCGAGTACAAGCTGCGGCGCTTCGTGAACGACTACCTCGCGCCGCCGAAGACGCAGGCCCGGCTGGACATCGCGCTGGAGACCTTCGACCGGATGACCAAGGAGATCGCCGGGATGGGGGCCAGGACCCCGCACGAGCTGATGCGCTGCGCCGAGGTCACGTTCATCCGCGACTGCGCGGAGCTGGCCGACGTCCGCGCCTACGCCCGGCGCGCCACCGGGCCGCCGGCGATTCAGTGAATGCGGCATCGTACCGGAAAGAACCGGTAGAAAGCCGCATCCACTGACTCGGGATGGTCAGGCGGACACGTGGACGGGCACCACTTCGGATAGGCCGGGTCGGCTAACCAGGCCCGCAGGCGCCTCGCGTGTATCTTGATGAGCCGAGGAGGAGCCGATGATATTCGGGAACCGGACCGAGGACCCGGGCGAATCCGAGACCGGCCGCCTGGAAGCCTTCAGCGACGGCGTGCTCGCGGTGATCATCACGATCATGGCCCTGGAGCTGAAGGCCCCGGCCGGCGGTGACTTCCGTAGCCTGCGCGATCGGCTCCCGGCGCTGCTGGTCTACATCCTGAGCTTTACGTTCGTGGGAATCTACTGGAACAACCACCATCACCTGCTGCGCGCCGCCCGCCGGGTGACGGCGGGAGTGATGTGGGCCAACCTGCACCTGCTGTTCTGGCTGTCGCTCATCCCGGTGCTGACCGAGTGGATCGGCGAGCACTACGAGAAGACGGCCCCGGCGGCGACCTACGGCGTGGTCTGCCTGGGTGCCGCGGTGGCGTTCACGCTTCTGGTCCAGGCGATCATCCGGGCCGACGGCCGCTCCTCGCTGGTCGCGACGGCCATCGGCAGCGATGTCAAGGGCCGGATCTCGCTGGCGGCCTACGCGGCCGCGACCGGGCTGGCCTTCGTGACCCCCTGGATCTCCTACGCCCTGCTGGTGGCGGTGGCGGTGATGTGGTTCGTGCCCGACCGCCGCCTCGACCGGCGGCAGGCCTAGCTCCCGCCACGGTGCCGCGGCTCATCGGCGGCCGTGCGGGTCGGATGCTGCCTTCAGCGGGGCGGGCCGGCGCCGGGGGCAGAGAGTGCTTATCGGGGGATCGCCGGTCCCTGGGAACGGCACGAGGTGGCCAAGCGCTTCGAGGATCACAAGATCCTCATCCATCCCGAACTCGGCGCGATCGACCAGTCGCAGGCGCTGCTCGTGCTGACCGCGCCGCCGCGCACGCAAGGGTACGAGAAGCTGCAGCTACTCGCCGTGCTCGGCCACGAGCACTTCACCGACGCCGGCCGCGGCTAGGGCCGCCGCTAGGGCCGCCGGGGGGTCACCACCCCGGCGGCAGGATCGGGGTCCGGCTCAGCTCGGCCTTCGCGATCGAGCGCAGGTGGACCTCGTCGGGGCCGTCGAACAGGCGCATCGCGCGGTGCCAGGCGTACATGGCCGCCAGCGGCGTGACGTCGGTGACGCCGGCGCCGCCGTGGACCTGGATGGCCCGGTCGATGACCCGGGTGGCGGCGCGCGGGCACCGCGACCTTGGCCATGGCGACCAGGTGCCTGGCGGCCTTGTTGCCGTCGACGTCGATGACGTGGCTGGCGTGGTGGCACAGCAGCCGGGCCTGCTCGATCTCGAGCCGGGACTCGGCGATCTGCTCGCGCACCACGCCCTGGTCGGCCAGCGGGCCGCCGAAGGCGACCCGCTCCTTGGCCCGCTGCACCAGCAGCGCCAGGGCCCGCTCGGCCGCGCCCAGCGCTCGCATGCAGTGATGAATCCGGCCGGGACCGAGCCGGGCCTGGGCGGCCGCGAAGCCGCCGCCGTCGTCGCCGATGACGTTGGTGACGGGCACGCGGACGCCGGAGAACACGACCTCGGCGTGGCCGTGCTGGTCGTAGTGGCCGAGCACGGGATAGTCGCGGACCACGGTGACGCCCGGAGTGTCGCGGGGGACGAGCACCATCGTCTGCTGGCGGTGCGCCGGGGCCGCGGGGTCGGTCTTGCCCATGAGGATGAAGAACGCGCAGCGGGGATCCATGGCGCCGCTGGTCCACCACTTGCGCCCGTTGATGACATACTCGTCGCCGTCCCGGTCGATCCGGGTGGCGATGTTGGTGGCGTCGCTGCTGGCGACGTCGGGTTCGGTCATCGCGAACCCCGACCGGATCTTCCCGTCGAGCAGGGGCTCGAGCCACTCCTGCTTCTGCTGCTCGCTGCCGAGCAGGTGCAGCAGCTCCATGTTGCCGGTGTCGGGAGCCTGGCAGTTAATCGCCTCGGGCGCGATGTCCAGGCTCCAGCCGGATAGCTCGGCGATCGGGGCGTACTCGAGCTGGGTGAGCCCGGAGGCGGCCGGCAGGAACAGGTTCCACAGCCCGTGGGCCCGGGCCTGCTTCTTCAGTTCCTCGACGACCGGCGGGAGGACGTGGCCGTCGGGCCCGGCCGCCCGGCGGTAGGCCAGGTACTCGGCCTCCGCGGGCAGCACCTGGTCCCGCATGAACGTGACCATGCGGTCCTGCAGCTCGCGAGCCTGGGGACGAGGGGCGGGCAGGTCATACTCAAGCACTGAATCCTCCCGGACAAACCGAACGCTGGATCACGGCCGCGGATCCTCGATAAGGATAGGTGCCATGACTCAGACGATGCGGGCC
>CAWEFK010000038.1:0-80259 GCA_963808315.1 uncultured Actinomycetes bacterium
GTCGTGCTTCTGCCATCGCAGCCCGCAGATCGCTGGCCTTCGCCAGCGACGATGAGGACGCCCTCACCCTGTGGACCGCACTGACCAACTCCTCCGGCCACCGTACCCGGGACCTGCTCCGGCTGCTCGTCAGCAGCAGAGCCGTTGAGGAAGACCAGGCTCCCAGCGTCGGGCCATGCCCTGGGCGCACCGCATCCGCCGGCGCCGCCGCTGCCATGGCGCCTCAGACCTGAATCACACCACGCATCGCTATTTGCAGCTATCATTGCCGCATAAAATGCTCTAAAATGAGAAGCAGATCGTGTACCATCGCGCCAAGAGGACCTGCCATGACGATGTCCCGGCACACGGAACCAGCCAAGACCCGCAAGAGCCTCCCGCTCACCGAAAAGGATCTGGCCGACGTCGCCCGCCTGCGCCAGGAGACGCCGGAACGGGAAGCGCTCTCGGAGATGGCCGGCCTCGTCGTGGAGGGCGTTGCGGAGGCGGCACTGCTGCACATGATCTTCGAAGCGGGGCTGCGCGCTATCCGCGAGAGAGCGGAGGAGCGGGCTTATGCGAGCGCGGCCGAAGACCGGCTTGCCAGCGGGGACACGGATGAAGCACGCCGGATCGCCCGGCGCAGGCGGCCTGCCTGGGCCGACGAGGGCTGAAGAGGCAGCGCGATGACAGACCTACTGCGCGGCCGCGTCTACCGTGCCCACCTGAGCCACATTGAGGAGGACAAGTACTTCCTTGTCGTCTCCAACAACCGGCGGAACCGGGCGTTCGAGCAGGTGCTCGGGGTCCGGCTGACCACGACGAAACCGCGCGACAGCCGCCCTGCGATGGTCGAGCTTGGCTCGGAAGAGGTCATGACCGGCTGGGCATCCTGCGACGATATCGAAACTGTCTACGACGACGAGGTGCGCGCCGACATGGGCCCGGTCACAACGCAGACGATGCGCCGCGTGGAGGCCGGGCTGCGTGCGGCTCTCGGCATGGCCGACTGACCGTCCAGGGCGAGCCGGAACGGCCGGCCATTGCCAGTAGCCGGTAACGGTGCTCACTGTGCCGCGTGATGACTGATGCGTCCTGCGAGTACCAGCAAGAACCACCGTGCAAACGATAACGACACATTGTCCGCCTGGCTCTACCGATGGCCGCGAACAGGCGCTTCCTGTCGTGGTGGCCAGCGCTAACGTCCCCGACCGGTTCCCTGGCCTGCGCGATATAGAGCACCAGGAGCGGTATCCCCTGGACAACTCTTTCCTTGACGCCGGGCGCGATACCCACGTGCTCGTACACGCAGCGGCGAAGCCACTTCGCGTCCAGCGCCGCGCCAAACGACGGCCGCTGCGGTCCTCAACCCGCACCGGGCGCTTGGTGGTTAGCGTTCGATGGTGGGCGCGAGGTCGAGGATCCGGGTCTGCGGCTGGCCGGCCAGGCCTGGTGACGATGCTGGTGATGACCAGACGTGCTGTCTTAGGAAATGGGCGAATGCCTGCGCCGGACCGGCGGAGTCGAATTCCAGGTCGAGCATCAGGTAGTGCGGGTCATCAGCGGGCAAGCGGATGGCGAAGCCGCGAACTCCTGCCTGTGCGCGTGCTTCCGCGAATCCGTCGAATGCCTTCTTCCACAGCTGGTAGTCGGTGATCAAGGCGAAGTACGCGACCCCGGTCAATCGCTGGACGGTCCTGCAACGGCAGAAGTCCCCCGCCGGGACCCTGAGCGATGCCGCTGGCGGAGAGCTGGATCGCAGCCTGATGTGGCGCGAGGTGCTGTGCAGGTACGGGATCGGCGACGTGGCCTCGGCGGTATTCGGGGACCAGTTCGGCTGCTGGGGATTCCTTGACCTGTGGCGTAACAGTACCCGCGGCCCGTTCGGCACCGCCGACGCCGGGTTCCTCGCCGCGGCCGCAGCGCCGCTGGCCACCGCGCTTCGGCACTGCCAGGCACGAACATTCGTAGACCCGGCGGCTCAGCACCGGCCGGACCTCGGCCCGGTCGTCCTGACCCTCGATGACAACCTGCGGATCACCAGCCGCACGGCAGCTTCGCGCGGATGGCTGGATGTGCTGCTTCCTCCCCGGGCTGACGACAGGGCCATCCCGGCGAGCGTCTACAACGTCGCCGCCCAGCTCCTGGCCGCTGAGCAAGGCATTGACGCGCATCCCGCGCTGGCCCGCACGCATCTGGCGGATGGCTTCTGGCTTGCCCTGCGGGCCGCCAGGCTGTCACCGGACCAGCCTCCCGCCAGCGGAGCGGCGACGATCGTCGTCACGATCGAGGAGGCGTCCGCCGCCGAGCGGGTCGACCTGTTCGGCCGCGCTTTCGGGCTGAGCGTCCGCGAATACGAACTGCTCGGCCTGCTGGCCACGGGCCGCGACACGCGATCGATGGCACGCGGGATGTCACTGTCCGAGCACACGATCCAGGATCACCTGAAGTCGGTTTTCGCCAAGACCGGAGCCCACGACCGCGTCACCGTTCTCTCGCGTGCCCTGGGAACCAGGCCCGGGACACGCAGCTGAGCCCGCTGCCCCGGGCCGGTCCCGCGACCTGCGCGAGGCCGGCCCCCTGGTCAGCTCGCGAGATGATGAACCGGCATGACATCAGGCGTCGGCTGGTGCCCGCAGCCGGGCCGCGGCAGCCGAGATCTGGCTGGCCAGGCTGGCATCGGAGCTGGTGAGGCCCGCAGCCAGTCAGCGACACCGGGACAGGCCGCTAACTGCGCCGCGGTCAGGCGGCCGCTTACGGTCGTCTCGCAGACAACCCGGAATCGGTCATGACGGCCACGGTAGGGCATGCAGCAGGCCACCCTCTTCCGGCTTGCACCGGGTGCTGGCACGATGAATCCTCTGGATTGCCGTCGATGCGGCCCAGCGCGGTCGCGGCCACGGAACCTCGCTGCTCCGCCACGTCCTGGACCACCTGGCCGACACCGGAATCAGCGTCGTGGAGGCCAAAACCCTGGACCGCTCATCCGGCTACCACCCCTACGAGGCCACGCGGGCCTTCTGGGAACGCAACGGCTTCATCCAGATCGACACGATCGACCCGCTGCCCGGCTGGCAACCCGGCAACCCGGCGGCCATTTACGTAGCCGCAGTCCGTCCGACCCGATGACGGTCACCGGGTTGGTAGCCGGTCCGCCCTATGGCAGCTGTACCGGCAGGCGACTCGGAGCTAGCGTGTAACCCGTGTTGCGGCAGCGCGGGGTGGTCTACGACGTCGGGCGCGCCATGGGCGCGCTGTCTGTCAACTGGCGACCCGACTACTCGCCGGCCCTGATGCGCCGTGAGCTTGACATCATCCGGGCCGACCTGCACGCCAACGCCGTGCGGCTGGGCGGCCGCGATCCCCGCCGCCTGCTGGCCGCGGCCGGGTATGCGGCGTCCATCGGACTCGACGTGTGGCTGGGTCCTGAGTTGTGGAACGCCACGCCGAAACGGACGCTGCACTACATCATCGAGGCCGCTGCCGCTGCCGAACCGCTGTTCCGGCGCTGGCCGGACCGCCTGACCTTCTGCCTCGGCAACGAGCTCACGCTGTTCATGCGCGGCATCGTCCCGGGCCGGAGCCACACGCAGCGCAGTCGCTCGCCCCGTCTCCGCGAGCTAGTGCTGTCCGGGCAGGACACGCTGCGCGCGTTCCTGGCCGATGCCGCAGGCTCGGTGCGCCGTGTCTACCACGGCCCGGTCAGCTACTGCGCTCTGCCGTTCGAGCGTGTCGACTGGGACCATTTCGACGTCGTCGGCGTCAACTTTTACCGCCAGCAGGGCATCACCACCGACCGGTACCTGACCAAGATCGGCCAGCTCCAGGCCACCGGCAAGCCCGTCGCGGTCACCGAGTTCGGCTTCGCGGCCTGCCGGGACGCCGACAACCCCGAATTCCTCGGCGCATTCAACGCAACACCCCTGTCCCTGCTGGGATCGCAGCTCCCGGTGATCAGGCAGCTCGTCCGGCCGCGGGTCCGGACGGTTCACCCGCGAGACGAACGAGCCCAGGCCGGACTCCTCATCGACCAGCTCCGGCTGCTCGACGAAGCCGGGGTGGACGGGGCGTTCGTCATGAGCTTCAGCTTCCCGCTCGCACCCTACAGCGAGGACCCGCGCCACGACATCGACGCCACCGCACTCAGCATCGTCCGTACCCTTCCCCGCGGTCAGCACAGCACGACCCATCCCGGCGTCCACTGGGAACCCAAAGAGGCGTTCCACGCCGTCGCACGCTATTACCGCGACCAGGAACCCGGGCGCGATCCCTGACGTCCCACCCGCCCGGGCAGTCCGTCGGCTACCGTCGCTGTGGCAGGGATCGGACCGGTGGCTTGCTAGCCGACCCGGCCGGCCAGTATGGCGACGTGGACGTGCTCGGTGACATGTTCATGCGGTGCGAGGGCGGCCCGGACCTGCTCGGCGAAGGCGGCCCGCTGATCGGGAGCGGGCAGCCGGCTCACCCCCAGCGCGGAGTAGACGCCGCCGACAAGCTGGTCGAGGTCCAGGCCGGCATCGTAATCGACCGCGGTGCTGAGCACGTCGAACCCGGCCGCGGCCAGGTCTTCCCGGTACCGCCGCTGGCTGTTCTCGTCGGTCCCGCAGGGATAAGTCAGCGTGGTATCCAGCCATCGCTCCATCACGCCGCGCAGGGCCCGGGACCAATCGTGGTCCTGAAGCCACAACGGCGTGCCGTTGGTTACCACCGCGATGCCGCCGCCGTCCCGCACCAGCGAGATGACCGAACGGAACAGGTCTGCGTGATCCATCCAGTGCAGGGCCTGTCCGACCGTCACCGCGCCGGCCGACCTGTCTCCCAGCAGACCCCGCAGCGCCGGGATGTCGGTGTCTGCGCCCAGCATCCAGCTCACGTTGGGTACGTCCAGGTCCTGGGCCGCCTGCCGCGCGCGCCGCAGCATGTCCGGCTCGGGGTCTACGCCCACCACCGCCCGCACTCGCCGTGCCGTGGGCAAGGTCAGCTGACCGGTGCCGCAGCCGAGGTCGACCACGACGTCCCGGCCCGTCAGGCCGAACGCGTCCGCCAGTGCGTCGATGACGGCACTTGGGTAGCCGTGCCGGTACCTGTGGTAAAGGTCGGCCACCTCACCGCTGAAGCCCAGATCCACGCTCTCACCATGCCAGCACCGCGTCGCGCCGGGAACTCATTCAGCTCACCGCGTCAGGCCGGCCCGGACCGGCCGGGGATCTCGACTTCCGCCCAGGCCGCTTCCCACAGCGTGCTGACGGTGACCCTGATCCGTTTCGCCGCCGGAGCGACCGGCGGCCAGAACCAGAACTCCTGGCTGCCCTCGGGCGAGCCGCCGCCGCTGCCCGCCATCCCTTCGTGCCCGGCGCCGGTGTCATCGGTGGCCCGCACCTGGAAACACGGCGTGATCATCGGCCAGTACTCACCGGTCACCCAGGGATGCCCGTAGAGCTGGATCCAGACCAGGTCATCATGCGCGGCGATGCTCTCGATCACGGCCGTGGCCTGGCGCAACGGCAGCCCGGCGGCCAGGCCGGCCCGGCCCGGCTCGCCGTCGCGCGCCCGCTGCCACGCGCGCCTGCCCCACAGGTGCACCAGGGACTCCCGCCACCCGGGCGAACCGCCGCCAGGCGAACCGCCGGGCCAGGCACTCCCGGTCAGCAGCGGGCTGCCGGGCGGCAGCGCGCCCACCGCGAGCAGCGCATCGGCCACCTCCGCGACGATCTGCGCGACCTCCAGCTTCACCCCGTTGATCGAGTGGGACGTGACGCGAGCCAGAGCCGCCAGGTAGGACTCCGCCGGGGTCGGCCAGGGCGGGTCGGCGACGCCGGTCGCCAGATCAGCGGGCGGCGACATGACGACACGGGCCGGCGGCCCGGAGGAGATAGCCAGCTCCAGCCAGCGGACCCCGGCGTCAGGCCCGGCCGGACGCGGTTCCGGCGCCGCCAGGATCTCGCCCTCCCACCAGGGCGCCTGCGGCCCTGACCAGCTCGGGCCGCTGCCGCGTCCGCTGAACGGCTGGACCCGGTAGCTGCGGCCCCTGTCGTCGGTCACCGACAAGCCGGACAGGACCGCATCGCGGAGCCAGAGACCAGGACCCGGCCGGCCCGCCGCTGCGACCCGGGTATCAGGGCCTCAGTGGGTGGCCCGGTGGCGCGGTATCCCAGCCGCGCGCCCCCGGGAGTCAGCGTGACCCAGGTCACCCGCACGTCCACGCCATCGAGCGCAAGCGCCACCGGACCCGCGGCCGCGGCCAGCGGGATCCGGGTGAGCTCATCCCGGCCACCGGCTCGGGCGTCCTGGAAGCCATGCGCGCCCGGACGGACACTGAGCTCACCGGTCGAGGTTCCGATCCGGAAGCCCTCGGCCTCCAGCCCCGGCCTGTAACCGGACAGGATCTCCTCGGCGCGCGACTCTGGCAGCAACCCGAGCATCACGAAGGCATTAGCCACCGCCTCCCGGCCGAACGGAGTACCAGGCAGCGGCTCACCCCGCCGTGCTGCCCCCAGCGGAGCCGCCAGGGCACGAAGGAAAACCTCAGGATCTTCCTCAGTCATCTGCGCACGCTATATCGCGAAGATCCGCCCAGCAAGGCGTGCCGGGCCCCTTGTAGTCTGAGGCTGTGGATATCGAGGCCCGGATGCGCGAGGTTGAGCAGGAGATCATCTCCCGTCGGCCCGAGCATTCCGTTGATCTTGCCCTGGACCGGATGGCCGACCTCGTGGGGCTGCTCGGCGATCCGCAGCGTGCCTGTCCTGTCATCCACATCACGGGCACGAACGGAAAGACGTCCACCGCCAGGATGACCGATGCGCTGCTGCGCGGTCGGGGCCTGCGGACCGGGCGGTTCACCAGCCCGCACCTGGTCTCGATCCGCGAGCGGATCTGCGTCGACGGCGCGCCAGTGAGCCCGGAGCGTTTCGTCGAAGGCTACGAGGAGATCCTGCCGTTCGTCGCGATGGTGGATGAGCGGCACCCGGTCCCGATGTCTTTCTTCGAGGTGCTGACCGGGATGGCCTTCGCCATCTTCGCCGATACGCCGGTCGACGTGATCGTCCTTGAGGTGGGTGTGGGCGGCAGGCTCGACTGCACCAACGTGGCCGATGGCGCGGTGGCGGTGATCACCCCGATCGCGATTGACCACACCGGGCTGCTCGGCGGCACGATCGAGGAGATCGCGGCGGAGAAGGCCGGAATCATCAAGCCCGGGGCCACCGCGGTCCTCGCGCAGCAGCCGCTGGCCGCGGCCGAGGTGCTGCTCGGCCGGGCCGCCCAGGTCGGAGCGACGGTGGCCAGGGAAGGCATCGACTTCGGCGTGCTGAGCCACGAGCAGGCCGTGGGCGGCCAGCAACTCGTGCTCCGCGGCCTGCGCGGCACCTACGAGGACGTCTTCCTGCCGGTGTTCGGTGCCTACCAGGCCGGGAACGCGGTCTGCGCGCTCGCCGCGGTCGAGGCGTTCGCCGGGGTCTCCGGCGAGGGCGGCGAAGCGCTCGACGCGAATCTGGTGCGCGAGGCGTTCGCCAATGTCAGCGCGCCCGGCCGGCTTGAGGTCATCAGGCGCAGCCCCACCATCGTCATCGACGCCTCCCACAACCCGGCCGGGGCGGCCGCCACCGTGGCCGCCGTGCGGGAGACGTTCACCTTCACTCACCTGGCCGGCGTCTTCGCCGCCAGCGGGGACAAGGACGTGACGGGCATGCTCGCGGAGCTTGAGCCGCTGCTCGACGAGATCGTGGTGACCCGCAATTCCTCCGACCGGTCCATGGACACCAGCGAGGTCACGGAGCTGGCCATCGACATCTTCGGCGAGGACCGGGTGATCTCCGCCGACCGGCTCGGGGACGCGATAGAGACCGCGGCGGCGCTGGCCGACGAGGCTGACCAGACGGGTGGACCCGGGGGTGGCGGTGTACTCGTCACGGGTTCGGTCATTACCGCGGGGGACGCCCGCAGGCTGCTCGGCCCGAACGGCGGCGAGTTGCCGCCCGACGCGCCGGCCAGCCAGCCCTCGCGTCACTCGTTCACGGCCGCGGAGCTCTCATGAGGAGGCCACAGGCATGAGACAGTTGTGCGGCACCGTGCTGGTCTTCGAAGCGATCATCATCGGCCTGGCCATCCCGGTGGCCATCGTGCTCGAGCACGCGAACCGGCCGCTGGCCGGCGGCATCGGCGGCGCTCTGGCCCTGTGTGCCCTGCTGCTCAGCGGGATGGTCGGGCGTCCGCGCCTGGGCTGGGCGCTCAAGGCGGGTACCGGACTACAGGCGCTGGTGATCGCCGCGGGCGTGGTCGTGCCGGCCATGTACGTCCTCGGCGTGATCTTCGCCGCGCTCTGGTTCACCGGCATCTGGCTGGCTCGCCGGCACGAGCCTCCCCGGGCCGCCGCCTCCGACTCGCGAAGCACCGGGGCCGCCACAGCGCCGGCCCCAGGCGCACCCTCCGCCTGAATCGGCCCGGCGGGACATGATG
Source organism: uncultured Actinomycetes bacterium (assembly GCA_963808315.1). Classification (GTDB taxonomy): domain Bacteria; phylum Actinomycetota; class Actinomycetes; order Streptosporangiales; family Streptosporangiaceae; genus Palsa-504. The sequence continues at coordinate 8,434 of CAWEFK010000038.1, forward strand.
GCCGCCCGGCCCGGTCCGCCTCTTACGACCCTCTTATGATCCCTCGTTTCACCGGTCATTCTGTGGGCTTGGCGCGCATGATCATGCCCGGACGGGTTAGTCTTCCCCAGCGACGTAAAGTAACTATGCAGGAGCTAAGGGTGACGAATGATGTCGGGCAAGCACTATGGTGACGGCGGCAGCAGGCCCGTGTCACGCTCCGCGAACTCGGCGATCTCGTGGCCGCCGCGCCGCCGGCCAGAGCTGGCACCAAGCCTGATCGCGGGTAAGCTGGCGGCAGTAGCGAATTGCATCGTCGACCCCGCGGCAGGCTATCCGTGCCCCGATGGAGGAGCGTCGTTGTCAGAACATATCGTCTTGATGAGATCTGAAGCGCCGCTGCTGCGAGGTAGACAGGTCCGGGGACTTGGGGCATTTCGGGTCTGGGCCGGTGCTCACCTTCCGGAACTCCGCTACCCGGTGCCGTCGTTGTCCAGATAAGAAGGCCAAGCTACCTCACCGGTACAGCCCCAAGCGCCCCAAGAACCCCGAAGAACCCCAGCAGCCCAAGAGCCTCAAAGGCATCAGCAGCCTCGCAGGTCGAGGTCCTCACGGGTCCGCATTGACCCGGATAGTTCCACAGATCCAAAGCCCGGACCGGAAGGTTCCCTTTTCCTTATGAGCAACGCCCTGACGTTTCTCGGCCGTGACATGGCGGTCGATCTCGGCACTGCAAACACGCTGGTCTACGTGCGTGGACGCGGCATCGTGCTGAATGAGCCGTCCGTGGTGGCGCTCAATACCAACAATGGCCATATCGTCGCGGTGGGCGTCGAGGCTAAACGCATGATCGGCCGTACCCCGGGCAACATCGTGGCGGTGCGGCCGCTGAAGGACGGGGTCATCGCCGACTTCGACGTGACCGAGCGGATGCTGCGCTACTTCATCCAGAAGGTGCATCGCCGCACCCACCTGGCCAAACCACGGCTTGTGGTCGCCGTGCCGAGCGGGATTACCGGGGTGGAGCAGAGCGCGGTCAAGGAGGCGGGCCACCAGGCCGGCGCGCGCCGCGTCTACATCATCGAGGAGCCGATGGCGGCGGCGATCGGCGCGGGGCTGCCCATCCACGAGCCGACCGGCAACATGGTGGTCGATATCGGTGGCGGCACCACCGAGGTCGCGGTCATCTCGCTGGGCGGCATCGTCACCTCGCAATCCATCAGGATCGGCGGAGACGAGCTCGACCAGGCGATCATCACGTTCGCGAAGAAGGAGTACTCGCTGATGCTCGGCGAGCGGACCGCCGAGGAACTGAAGCTGGCCCTCGGCTCGGCGTTTCCCGCGGCCGACGAGCCGCACGCCGAGATCCGCGGCCGTGACCTGGTCAGCGGCCTGCCCAAGACGGTGGTGGTCTCGGCCGCCGAGGTGCGCCGCGCGATCGAGGAACCGGTCAACCTGATCGTCGACGCGGTCAAGAACACCCTGGACAAGTGCCCGCCCGAGCTGGCGGGGGACGTCATGGACCGGGGGATCGCGCTGACCGGCGGCGGAGCCCTGCTCCGCGGACTAGAGTCACGAATCCGGGAGGAGACCGGAATGCCCGTGCAAGTCGCGGACAACCCGCTCGATTCCGTGGTGCTCGGCACCGGGAAGTGTGTCGAGGACTTCGACACCCTGCGTCAGGTACTGGTGCCCGACACCCGGCGCTGACACCGGCGCCGTCCCGCAGAACCCCGCAGAACCCCACCGATCACCGGCCGCGGCGGATGGACCAGGAGCTACTGTGCACGACAACCGGCGTTCCCGCTTGGTGCTCGGCGTGCTCGTGGTGCTGGCCATCGTCCTGATCACGCTGGACTTCAGGGACGGCGGCGCATCGCCCGCCCGGAACGTCGGTGCGGATATCTTCGGGCCGGTCGAGCAGGTCACGCACGACGTGACCAACCCGGTGGCCAGCCTGTTCGACTCGATCACGGGCGGTCCCTCGGCGCAGAGCACGATCGCCGGCCTGCAGCAGCAGAACGCCGAGCTGCGCGCCGAGCTCAGTCACGCCCAGCTGAGCCAGGCCGCCCGGCGGCAGCTAGCGCAGTTGCTGCAGCTCGACGCGGGTGGCTACCGGATCGTCGCGGCGAACGTCATCGCCGCCGGGGGTGCCTACTCCGACACGGTCACGCTCGACGTCGGGAGCAACGACGGCATCAAGCCGGACGAGACCGTCCTGTCCGGCTCGGGGTTCGTGGGCACCGTCACCCAGGTCAGCGCGGGGACCTCGACGGTCCTGCTGGCCGCCGACGCGTCGTCCGTGGTCGGCGTGCAGCTCACGGGCAACGGCGAGATCGGCGACGTCACCGGCACGGGAAAATCGATGTCCGCCTCCGGCCTGCTCAAGCTGAACGTGTTCGCCGCGAACGCGGTCCTGAAACCCGGCCAGCAGGTCATCACCTACGCCTCCGTCGGCGACCGTCCGGAAGTGCCAGGCGTCCCCGTCGGCACGATCACCTCGGTCACCGGCAGCGCCGGGTCGCTCACCCAGACCGCGCTGGTCCGGCCGTTCGTGAACTTCACCGCTCTGGGCGTCGTCGGCGTCGTGGTACAGGTGCCTGCCCGCAACCCCCGGGTCTCCATCCTCCCGCGGCCGGTACCGACCGTTACCGTCACGACCACCCCTCGTCCGTCGTCGTCCGCCTCGTCCTCACCGGGAACCCTGTCACCGGTGTCCCCGGCAACGTCCGGGACGTCGCCGCCGGCGACCGGGGGCTGACGTGCGCACGCTGATCTCCTTTGTGATCGTCGCGGTCATGGTCGTGGTCCAGCTGACCGTGGTGGACAGGATCGCGTTCCCCGGTGGCTCGGGTCCCGACCTGGTCCTGGTCGTGGTGGCGGGGCTGGCGCTGGCCAGCGGTCCGCTGGCCGGCGCGCTGATCGGGTTCTGGGCCGGCCTGGCGCTGGACGTGGCCCCCCCAGGCAGCCATTTCACCGGTCAGGACGCGCTGGTGTTCTGCCTGATCGGCTACGCCTGCGGACTGCTGGCCGACGACTCCTCCGGTGACACGATGACCGAGCCGGGCCATACCGCGCTGTTCGAAATCGTGGTGACGGCCGCCGGGGCGGTATGCGGCGAGGCTCTGGTCGCGCTGCTCGGCGTCATGCTGAGCGACCCCCGGGTCACCTGGCCCGCGATCACCCACGTGCTTCCCGTCGCCGCGGCCTATGACGTGCTGCTGTGCCCGTTCGTGCTGTACGCGGCCGCGGCCGCGTGGCGCCTGGCGGGGGCCGGCCGCGGCGCGGCCCGGTCGCCGTCCCGGGTCGCCGTCCCGGGCCCCGGCGCGGCCAGGCGACCGCCCGCGCGGCGCGAGCCGCGGCTCAAGCTGGGCCGGGCCGCCCCCGGGTCCACCCGGACCGCCGTTCACGGAAATCTCGGCGCGGCCTTCGCATCCGGCGGCTCGCCGCGAGTCAAGTTCGGATCACGCCAGGGCGCGGGCTCGGCGCTGCGGACGTCCACGTTCAGCCGTTCGCACCTGGGCCGCTCCCTGCTCGGCGGTTCGGTCTTCAGCCGCACCGTCCCGTTGGCCCCATCGGCCCCGTTGGCCCGGTCGGCCCGGTCCGGCCTGCCCTCCCGGGGCTCGACGTTCACCCGGTCGTCCCCGCTCCGGCACCGTAACCCGTTCAAGCACCCAGGCAACTTCAGGCTGGTCAGCACCAGGAGCCAGCTCAAGTCGCCCGGCCGGGGCTGGCTCCGCGCCTCGTCCCCGAGCCGCGGTCTGGCCAGAAGCGGCAGTTCGTCCCCAGGCCGCGGCCTGGCCAGACGCCGCGGCCTGGCCCGTAACCGCAGCCTGGCCCGCGGCTTCAGATCCGCGCGAGGTCTCTCCTCGGCCCGGGGCTATCGTCCGCTGGGTCCGGCCCGGCTGCGCATGCCCCGGCCCGGAAGGTCCCAAGCCAGGCGGAGATGGCGGCCCAGCCGATGGGGGACGGGAGGTTACCTGTGAACACGTCGTCCCGCCGCCGGCTGCTCGTGCTCTACGTGATCGCGGCCGCCATGCTGGTCTCGCTGGGCGGCAGGCTCTGGTACCTGCAGGTGATGAACACCACCGCCTTCACCAAACTCGCCGCCGCGAACCAGACCAGGAACGTGATCGTCCCCGCGGTTCGCGGCCAGATCCTCGACGACGTGGGCAACCGTCTGGTCACGAACACGACGGCCCTGGTCGTGTCGGTGGACATGATGGACCTGGCCCAGCAGCCGGGCGGGGCCGCGCCGGTGCTGCGCCGGCTGGCCACGCTGCTCGGACATGCCGGACACGCTGCTGACCGCCAAGACCCGGCTGTGCACCGCGGGCGTGTCGCAGCCCTGCTGGAACGGCTCCCCGTACCAGCCCATCCCGGTCGACCAGGACGTTTCGGCCCAGGTGGCGCTGCAGGTCATGGAGGAGCAAAAGGAGTTCCCCGACGTGACCGCGCAGGTGCAGCCGGTCGTGGACTACCCGGAACCGGACGGGGCCAACCCGGCCCAGGTGCTCGGCTACCTGCAGCCCATCACCCCGCAGGAGATCAAGAGCAGGCACCTGCCGGTCACCGGCTTCTCCGGCGTCGACCTGGTCGGCCAGGCCGGCCTGGAGGCCCAGTACGACAGCCAGCTTCGCGGCACCGCGGGCACCCGGGTGGTGTCGGTCAACGCGGCCGGAGACGTCACGGGGACCGTCGGCCAGATCGCCCCGACCAACGGCGATGACCTGGTGACCAGCCTCAACGCCAAGATCCAGGCCGACGCCCAGAACGCGCTCGACGCGGCGATCGCCAGGTCGCGGGCCGCCGGGAACACGTCCAACCAGGGTGCGGCGATCGTGATGACCAGCACCGGCCGGGTGGTGGCGATGGCCAGTTACCCGGATTACAACCCGAGCGTGTGGACCGGCGGTATCTCCCAGGCCGAGTTCAACGAGCTGTTCGGCACCGAAGGACGGGGAACCGGTCATCAACTGGGCCACCCAGGGCCAGTACGCCCCGGGCTCCACCTTCAAGGTGACCTCGACCGCGGCCGCGGTGGCGGACGGATACCCGCTCGACGGCCTGTACGACTGCCCCGCCTCGGTCAGCGTCGGCAGCCAGACCTTCAAGAACGACGGCGAGCCGAACCTCGGCGACATGACGTTCGCGCAGCGCCCTCATCCAGTCCTGTGACACCGTGTACTACAACCTCGGCATCGACATGTACGACAGCGACGATCCGAGGCGCCAACGACCAAGCCATCGCCGAACGCTCCGGTCCAGAAGATGCAGAAGATGGAGCTCGACTGGGGCTTCGGGCAAGGCACCGGCATCGACCTGCCCGCCGAGTCGACCGGCACCATCCCGACCAGGCAGTGGCTGTACTACCTGTGGAAGGACAACGCGCACACCGGCCAGAACTGGTGCAAGAACGGCCGTCGAGTACGGCAGCTACGTGCAGCAGATCGAGTGGCAGGACTGCCAGAGCGGGTGGCAGTGGGAACCGGGCCAGGCGGCCATCGCCGCGATCGGCCAGGGCTACGTGACCGTGACCCCGGTCCAGCTCGCCGACGCCTACGCGGCGCTGGCCAACGGCGGCACCCTGTACAGCCCGCGGATCGGCGAGGCGCTGGTGTCGCCGTCGGGCCGGGTGGTGCAGAAGATCAACCCGCCGGTCATCAGGCACCTGCCCGTCTCCGGTGACACGCTGTCCTACATCCGCAGCGCGCTGGCCGGCGTGGTGACGCAGGGCACCGCGGCCAGCGCTTTTTCCGGTTTCCCGCTCAGCCAGGTCTGCGTCGCGGGCAAGACCGGCACCGCCCAGAACTTCGGCGTCAACGCGACCTCGGTGTTCGCCTCCTTCGCGCCGTGCCAGGACCCGAAGTACGTGGTCATCGTCATGGTCCCCGGCGCCGGTTACGGCGCCGACGTGGCCGCCCCCGCGGTGCGCCAGATCTGGGACGGCATCTACGGCCTGGAGGGTCACAAGGCGGCGGTCCCGGGCGGCCGGGTCCCGTCGTCGGCGCCGCGGATCACCTCCGCGGGCGCGATCACGGCACCGGCCGGCTACGGCAAGGGGAAGTGATGGCGGGGCGATCCACGGGCTACACCGCGCGCGGCCTGACCACGCCGCGCCCCGGGGTGCTTCTCCGGCCGCCCGCGGTCCCTGCTGGCCCGGGCGTTCGCCAGGAACTCTCCGCTGCGGCACATGGACTGGCTGCTGATCGTGGTGGTGGCCGGGCTGAGCGCGATCGGCACCCTGCTCGTGTGGTCGGCGACCCAGCCCAGCCTGATCCAGGCCGGGCTGGATCCGCGCACCTACCTGAAGAAGCAGCTGCTGTGGGTGATCATCGGGCTGGTCCTGATGTTCGCGGTCAGCCTGGCCGATACCAGGCAGCTGAAGACCTGGACGCCGTTCTTCTACGCCGGGACGCTGCTGGCCCTGCTGGCCGTGCTCACCCCGCTCGGCGCCGACGTCAACGGCGCGAAGGCGTGGATCTCCGTGCCCGGCGGGTTCCAGATCGAGCCGTCGGAGTTCGCCAAGGTCGCGCTGATCGTGATGACCGCGATGATCTTCAGCGGCGCCCGCGGTGACCGGCCCGGCCTGCGTACGGTGCTGCTGGCCCTGGTCGCCGCGGCGCCGCTGATCGGCCTGGTGGTGACCGAGCCCGCCCTGGGCGTGGCCATGGTCCTGGTGGTGGTGACCGTGACCATCGTCGTGCTGTCCGGGATCCGGCTGCGCCTGATCGCCGCGCTCACGGCCATCGTGGCGGTCATGGTCGCCGTCGGCCGGCGGGCCTGCACCTGCTGAAGTCCTATCAGCTGACCCGGTTCACCTCCTTCCTGCACCCGTCGGCCGACCTGGCCGGGGCCGGCTACAACGCGGCCCAGGCCAAGATCGCGGTCGGCTCCGGCGGGATGTTCGGCCAGGGGCTGTTCCACGGCCAGCTGGTCGCGGGCAACTTCGTCCCCTCCCAGCAGACGGACTTCATCTTCACCGTGGCCGGCGAGGAACTCGGCTTCGTCGGCACGATCGTGATCGTCTTCCTGCTCGGCGTGGTCATCGTCCGCGCGCTGCGGATCGCGGCCCGGGCCGATGACCTGTTCGGCCTGCTGGTCGCGTCCGGCATCGCGATGTGGTTCACGTTCCAGTCGTTCGTGAACATCGGCATGACGATCGGCATCATGCCGATCACCGGCATCCCGCTGCCGTTCGTCTCCTACGGCGGCTCGGCCGTCTTCGCCGACATGATCGCCATCGGCCTGCTCCAGTCCATCCACCGCCGCCACAGTGTCTTCGAGTAACAGTGCTTTGAGGACGTGTCTTAGCAACCCGCCCGGCGCTGACAAGGAACCAGGGCCGCCACCCGTTTCGTGGCAGTTCCACCACGGTCCGTTCAGATACTCTGGTCTTGATGCCTGTCGAATCGGTCTATCCAGCGCTTGAGCCGCTGCTGCCACGCGTGCGCAAGCCGATCCAGTATGTCGGCGGCGAGGTCGGCTCAGTCACCAAGGACTGGGACGCCACGGACGTCCGGTGGGCCTTGCTGTACCCGGACGCTTACGAGGTCGGGCTGCCCAACCAGGGCATCCAGATCCTCTACGAAGTGCTGAACGAGCGCGAGGGCGTCCTCGCCGAGCGGACCTACACGGTCTGGCCCGACCTGGAAGAGCTGATGCGCACCCACGGCGTGCCCCAGTTCACGGTGGACGCGCACCGGCCGGTCGGCTCCTTCGACGTGCTCGGCGTGAGCTTCGCGACCGAAATGGCCTATACCAACCTCCTGACCGTGCTTGACCTGGCCGGTATCCCTCTTTTTCTTCCGAACGGAACATGGCTCACCCCCTGGTCATCGGCGGCGGCCATGCGGCGTTCAACCCGGAACCGGTCGCGGACTTCCTCGACGTCGGTGGTGCTCGGCGACGGCGAACAGGCCGTGCTCGCGATCACGGACCTGATTCGGGACTGGAAGCGGGCCGGGCAGCCCGGCGGCCGGGACGGGCTGCTGCTCCGCCTCACGACGGTGGCTTACGTACCTCGATTCTACGACGTATCGTACCACCCGGACGGAAAGATTTCAAAAGTAATTCCGAACCGTCCCAGCGTACCGCCAACAGTTTCGAAACACACCGTGATGGACCTGGACGCCTGGCCGTACCCGCGGGCGCCGGTCGTGCCGGTGGCCGAGACCGTGCACGAGCGGTACAGCGTGGAGATCTTCCGCGGCTGCACCCGCGGCTGCCGGTTCTGCCAGGCCGGGATGATCACCAGGCCGGTCCGGGAGCGGTCCATCACCACGATCGGCTCGATGGTCGCCCAGGGCGTGGCGGCCAGCGGTTTCGACGAGGTCGGGCTGCTGTCCCTGTCGAGCGCGGACCACAGCGAGATCAACGAGATCGCGGTCGACCTGGCCGACTGCTACGAGGGCACCAACGTCGGGCTGTCGCTGCCCTCGACCCGGGTGGACGCCTTCAACGTGACGCTGGCCGACGAGCTCAGCCGCAACGGCCGCAGGTCCGGGACTGACGTTCGCCCCGGAGGGCGGCTCGGAGCGGCTGCGCAAGGTGATCAACAAGATGGTCACGGAAGAGGACCTGATCCGGACCGTCACCACGGCCTACGCCAGCGGCTGGCGGCAGGTGAAGCTGTACTTCATGTGCGGACTGCCGACCGAGACCGACGAGGACGTGCTGGCCATCGCGCAGCTGGCGCGCAAGGTCATCGAGGCGGGCCGGAAGACCAGCGGGCGGCATGACATCAGGTGCACGGTGTCGATCGGGGGTTTCGTGCCCAAGCCGCACACGCCGTTCCAGTGGGCGGCGCAGTGCGAGCCCGAGGTGGTGGACGCCCGGCTGCGCGCCCTCGGCGGCGCGCTGCGCGCCGATCGCGAGTACGGCAAGGCGATCGGGTTCCGCTATCACGACGGGCGGCCGGGACAGATCGAGGGGCTGCTCTCCCGGGGCGACCGCCGCGTCGGCGCCGTGATCCTGGCGGCCTGGCGGGACGGCGCGCGCTTCGACGGGTGGACCGAGTACTTCTCCTACGAGCGCTGGCAGCGGTGTGCCGAGTCGGCGCTGGCCACAGAGCCGGTGGACCTGGCATGGTACACTACGCGCGAACGTGATTACAGCGAGGTGCTCCCCTGGGAACACCTGGACGCGGGCCTTGACCGCGACTGGCTCTGGCAGGACTGGCAGGATTCCATCGCTCCCGAAGGGCGCGGCCGAGGTGGAAGATTGCCGGTGGACTCCGTGTTACGAATGCGGGGTTTGTCCGGCTATGGACACCGAGATCCAGGTGGGTCCGACCGGGGCACGTCTCGACGGGAGGCGGCTGCTTCCCGTCGTGGTCGGGAGGTAGCGTGCCGGAGCCGGATCGCAGACGCCGGATCAGGCTGGCCCAGAAGCCTGCGGTGCAGCATCTGGTGGTCCGGTATGCTAAGCGCGGAAAGATGCGTTTTGCCAGCCACAGAGATGTGGCTCGCGCCTTCGAGCGGGGAGTGCGCAGGGCAGGGCTACCGATTGCTTATTCTGCCGGGTTTTCGCCGCACCCGAAGATTTCGTACGCGGGTGGTGCTCCGACTGGTGTGGCCAGCGAGGCTGAGTACCTCAGCCTCTCGCTGACCGCCCGGCAGGCTGAGGCGCAGGTGTGCCAGCGGCTGAACGCGGCACTGCCTGATGGGATTGATGTGATCGACGTCACCGAGAGTATCGGGGCAGACGGGAAACCGTCGGCGGGCTCCGGTAAGGCGCCGTCCGGCGGCTTCGGCGGCCTGGAGGCTTCTGAGTGGCGTGTGGTTCTACCGGGTGTGCGGACGGCGGCGGCCGAGCAGGCGGTCGCGAGCTTCCTCGCTCTCGGCGAGGCGCCGGTTGAGCGCCTCACGGACAAGGGCGTCCGGCGGTCTGGATGCTCGCGCGGCCGTGCTGGAAATGAACGTCGTCACGTTGGACGGGATCACGGCCGATCCTGAGGGCGGCCCGCGCGCCGCCGGAACAGGTCATGAAGATTGTGCCATTCTCCGAATGGTTGTTCTACATACGGCACCTGCCGTGCGGCCCGAGGATGTTTTGACCGCGCTGCGCGAAAGGAACGGCATCGTCGCGTCGTCGCCGCCATTGACCACCCGGCTGGCGCAGGGTTCACAAGCCCTGCTGACCGGGAAGACCCTGTTGCCAGGGGAGAGTGGGTCATGACGGCGTCACGGTGGTGCCGGGGAGCCGTACCCGTGAAGACAAGAGATCAAGTTACCAGGCTCGGTGCTGTCGAGCTGGCGCGGTTCACCGCGCGAGCTCAGGGCTGCCCACGCGGCTCCGGCCGGGCCTACGTTGACAACGTGCTCCCGTGTGGTGTGCGGGCGCGTCGCGGTATGCCGTCATGGAACGGAACGCCCCGACACCGCGCGCCCGGGAGCCTGACTGGAGATAGCCCGAATGCTCGACAGCGAGCTACACGACAGAGATTCCAATGACAACACGGCGGGCGGGACAACGCGGAGGCGGGCCGGTGAGCTGAACCCGAGCGTGCCCGCGGCGGTGTTCCAGCCGCCGCCGGTGGTGTTCCAGCCGCCCACCGCGCGGCCGGACGCACGCCGCCCGACGCCGTGCGGCCAGACGGCGCGCGGCCAGATGGCGCATCGCCGGAACCCAGGTCGGCCAGGTCGTCTCGATCTGCCCGATCCTCGGCAGCGGCCAGGAACGCCGGGGCCGACAGTGGCACGGACACCGCAGGAAGTCCCGCTGGTTCCGCGGGTGCCGGGGTTCCTGACGACGATGACGACGGCTCAGGGTCAGGGCGCCGGCGCCGGCGCAGGCCGAGCCGCGGCCGGGCCAGGAACGGTGAGGGGGACGCGCGGCCGAGGCGAACGACGACCAGCCGGAGAGCCAGGGCGGCGAAGAAGCCCAGAACCCCCAGAACCCCCAGGACTCCCAGCCTGCCCCGGCCGACGCCGGGAACCGGCGCGGGCCAGGCCGAGGGCCGCAAGCCGGCCTCCCGCACGCGCAGCCGGAGAGGTACTGCGGCCGCTGCCGCGGACTCCGCCGCCAGCGCGGAGTCGGCCCCCGGGTCCGCCGGATCCGCGGAATCGGGCCGCCCGGACGAGGGCAACGGGACGGCCGACGATGATGACGACGACGGCTCGGGCTCGTCAAGCGCGCGCAGGCGCAGGCGCAAGCGCCGCCGGGGTTCGGCCGATGGCGGCGCGGACCCGGTGACCCCCGATGACCCGCCCGACACCGTGGTGCACGTCCGTGAGCCGAACGGCCAATGACGACGTGCGCTCGGTCAAGGGTTCCACCAGGCTCGAAGCCAAGAAGCAGCGTCGGCGCGAGGGCCGGGAAACCGGCCGCCGCCGGCCGCCGATCGTCACCGAGTCCGAGTTCCTGGCCCGCCGCGAGTCGGTCGTGCGGACCATGGTGGTCCGGCAGCGCAAGGACCGCACTCAGATCGCCGTGCTCGAGGACGGTGTCCTGGTCGAGCACTACGTGAACCGGTCCAGCCAGCAGTCCTACGTGGGCAACGTCTACCTCGGCAAGGTGCAGAACGTCCTGCCCTCGATGGAAGCCGCCTTCGTCGACGTCGGCAAGGGTCGCAACGCGGTGCTCTACGCTGGCGAGGTCAACTTCGATGTCAGCGGGCTCGAGGGGCAGCCAAAGCGGATCGAGTCGGCCCTGAAGTCGGGCCAATCGGTGATCGTGCAGGTCACGAAGGACCCGGTCGGCCACAAGGGGGCCCGGCTGACCAGCCAGGTCAGCCTGCCCGGCCGGTACCTGGTCTACGTGCCCGGCGCGTCCATGACCGGCATCAGCCGCAAGCTGCCCGACACCGAGCGGAATCGGCTCAAGCAGATCCTCAAGCGGGTCATGCCGGAGAACGCCGGCGTCATCGTCCGGACCGCGGCGGAGGGAGCGGCCGAGGAAGAACTGGACCGCGACGTCACCCGGCTCGCCGCCCAGTGGGAGGCGATCGAGAAGAAGGCCAAGACGGCCAACGCGCCCGCGCTGCTCTACAGCGAGCCCGACCTCACCATCCGGGTCATCAGGGACGTGTTCAACGAGGACTTCGCCTCGCTCGTGGTGTCCGGCGACGAGGCCTGGGACGTGGTGGACGAGTACGTCAAGTACGTCGCGCCGCACCTGGCGGACCGGATCACCCGCTGGGAGGGCAACCGGGACGCGTTCGCCGAGTACCGCATCGACGAGCAGCTGGCCAAGGCCCTGGAGCGCAAGGTCTGGCTGCCGAGCGGCGGATCGCTGGTCATCGACAAGACCGAGGCGATGACGGTCGTCGACGTCAACACCGGCAAGTTCACCGGGCAGGGCGGGAACCTGGAGGAGACCGTCACCCGGAACAACCTCGAGGCGGCCGAGGAGATCGTCCGCCAGCTCCGGCTGCGCGACGTGGGCGGCATCGTGGTCATCGACTTCATCGACATGGTGCTGGAGAGCAACCGGGACCTGGTGCTCCGCAGGCTGCTCGAATGCCTGGCCCGGGACCGGACCAAGCACCAGGTCGCCGAGGTGACCTCGCTCGGCCTGGTGCAGATGACCAGGAAGCGGGTGGGCGCAGGCCTGCTCGAGGCCTTCTCGACACCCTGTGAGTGCTGCAACGGCCGCGGCGTGATCCTCACCTTCGACCCCGATACCGACGCCCCCGCGCCGCACCACATGCACGCTCCCACCCGCGGCAACGGCAGCGGCAACGGAGCCCGGGCGGTAGCCGCGGCCACCTTGGCCAGCTCAGCCTCGGCCAGCTCGGGCCCGGCCAGCCCCGCCTCGGTCGGCCGGCCCGCGCTCCATCCGCCCGACGCCACCCCGCCCGACGTGCTCTACCCCGACAGCGCGTCCCAGCCGGACGCCCAGGCCCCAGCGGCCCAGGCCCCGAACACCCAGGCCCCGGACAGCCAGGCCCCAGCCGCCCGGCGCGGCAACGGCCGTCACCGCCGCAGCCAGTCCGCCGGCGCCCAGTCCGCCGGCGATGCGCCAGTCCGCGAACGCGCAGCCGGACAACGGCCAGCACGCGAGCGGCCCAGCACGCGAGCGCCCAGTCAGACGCCGGCCAGCACGCGAGCGCCCAGCCGGACAACAACCAACCGGACAACGGGCAACCAGGCAACGGGCCGGCGGACGACGGACCGGCTGAGCCAGGCCGCTCTAGCGCAGCGGCCGCCGTCGCCGCCGCAAGCCTGCCGCCTCGGTCCCGCCGCCACAACGTCCAGCGCCACAGCGTCCACCGCCACAGCGTCGGCAGCGTCCCCAGCCGCGTCGGCCGTTCCCGCGAGCGCTGTCACCTCCGTCTCGGAAGCCCCGCAGGCCCAGGACGGCGCCGCCTAACCACCAGGTCAACCGCCACGAAACGAGCCATGGCACGGAGGCGACCCCAACGGCAGGCAGCGATGCTGCCGGGACGCAGAATGCTTGCCGTGATCCGGGAACGCCCGCGCAGGCGGCCCGGTTTGGCCAGCTCACTGATCGTGGATCGAAACCCCCCCTATAGCGGGGGTTTCGATCCACGATCCTGTCGTCCCCTTAGCCGCCCGAAGGCATGTGGCCTGTGAGGCGGCTGAGTCCTGGCACGGGCTAGCCGCGGGACGTTCCACCGAAAGGCCATTCCCTGGCGAATCGAGCCGGCTGCATCAGGGCACGACCTCCTGCCCCGCACCCATAGCGCGTGCCCCCGCGGACACCGAACGACTCCGGTTCGTGGACAGGCTGAGGTCTGGTAGCCTTAGCGGTCGGGAGTCGCCGCTGCGCGGGACCCCGTGTGCAAGCTCAAGCGAGTCCAAGCGAGCCCGCCGTGGTGACACCGGTATGCCGGGGCACGCAAGGAAAGCGCAAGGAAAGAGAGAGTCTCGGGTGTACGCGATTGTGCGCTGCGGCGGCAGGCAGGAAAAGGTCGCGCTTGATGATGTTCTCACCGTCGATAAGCTTCCCGGTGAGCATGGCTCAAGCGTTACGCTGCCGGCTCTGCTGGTGGTGGATGGTGAGCGGGTTATCAGCGACCCCGCCGAGGTCGGCCGATACCTGGTCACGGCGGACATCGTCGGTGACGCGGCTGGTCCCAAGATCAACATGATCCATTACCGGAACAAGACCGGCTACCGGCGCCGCCTGGGCCACCGGCAGCACTATACCCTGGTGCGGATCACCCACATCGGCACCGAAGACAAGGCGAAGGCCAAGGCGGACACCAAGCCGAAGGCGCGGGCCAAGGCTAAGGCGGAGGAGGACTGAGATGGCACACAAGAAGGGCGCGTCATCCAGCCGCAACGGTCGCGACTCGAACGCCCAGCGCCTCGGCGTCAAGCGTTTCGGCGGCCAGCAGGTGAACGCGGGCGAGATCATCGTCCGCCAGCGCGGGACGCACTTCCACCCGGGCGACGGGCGTCGGCCGGGGTAGCGACGACACGCTGTTCGCGCTGGTCGAGGGCAAGGTTGAGTTCGGCAGGCGCCGCGGCCGCCGGGCTGTCAGCATCGTTCCTGGCGAGCCCCCGGCGTAGGTCCGCCGAGGCTGTACGCCAGGAATCCCGAAGCGCCAGGAAACCTCCAAGCGCCAGGAAACCCCGAAGCGCCAGGAACCTCCAAGAGTCAGCAAACCTAGAAGGCGGGCCCGGGCAACCCGGCCCGCCTTTACGCAAGTCACGTCCAACGTGCCACAGTCACGTGCAGACAGTACATGCAAGAAAGGAGATGGGCATTGTGGCGGAGTTCGCCGACCGGGTCACGCTGCAGGTGCAGGCCGGCCACGGCGGGAACGGCTGCGCCTCGGTTCACCGCGAGAAGTTCAAGCCGCTCGGCGGCCCGGACGGGGGTAACGGCGGCCACGGCGGGGACGTGATCCTGGAAGTGGACGCGAGTTCGGCGACCCTGCTCGACTTCCACCGCCGTCCGGTCCGCCGGGCCGGTAACGGCAAGCAGGGCGAGGGTTCGAACCGGACCGGAGCCAACGGACCCGACCTGATCATCGCGGTGCCGAACGGGACCGAGGTGAAAACCGCGGACGGGGAGGTCCTCGCCGATCTCGTCGGCACCGGCGCCAGGTTCGTGGCCGCGGCGGGCGGCCGCGGCGGGCTGGGCAACGCCGCTCTGGCCAGCCCGCGCCGCAAGGCGCCGGGTTTCGCCCTCAAGGGCGAGCCGGGCGAGCAGCGTGATCTCATCCTGGAGCTGAAGACGGTGGCCGACGTGGGGCTGGTCGGCTTCCCCAACGCCGGGAAGTCCTCGATCATCGCGGCGATGTCCGCGGCCCGGCCGAAGATCGCCGACTACCCGTTCACCACCTTGATCCCGAACCTCGGCGTGCTGGAAGCCGGCGACGTCCAGTTCGTCGTGGCCGACGTGCCCGGGCTGATCCCGGGCGCCAGCCAGGGCAAGGGCCTGGGACACGACTTCCTGCGGCACGTCGAACGCTGCTCCACCCTGGTCCACGTGCTCGACTGCGCCGCCGAAGCCGCCGAACTGCCCGGCCGTAACCCGGTCGCGGACCTGGCGGCGCTCGAGGAGGAGCTCGCCGCCTACGGCGACGCCACCGGAGCGGAGCTGGTCGGGCGGCCGCGGCTCATCGCGCTGAACAAGATCGACGTGCCCGCGGCCCGCGAGCAGGCCGAGCAGGTCAAGCCCCAGTTCGAGGCCCGTGGCTATCAGGTCTTCGAGATCTCCGCCGCGACCGGCGAGGGCCTGCGCCAGCTGGGCTTCGCCATGGCCGCCCTGGTCGCGGCCGACCGGGCCGCTCGTCCCGCCGAGCAGGCCGCCGAACGGGTCAGGGTGCCCGTGAAGGCCGCCGACGATTCGGGCTTCGAGGTGGTCAAGGTCGGGGAGAGCTTCCTCATCCACGGCGAGAAGCCGCAGCGGTGGGTGATGCAGACCGACTTCAGCAACGACGAGGCGATCGGCTACCTGGCCGACCGGCTGGCCCGGCTGGGCGTGGAGGAGGCGCTGGCCGAGGCGGGGGCCGAGGCGGGCGCCGAGGTCCTGATCGGCGACCCGGACGATCTGGACGACGCCGTGGTGTTCGACTGGGACCCGGCCGCTCCGATGGCCGGCGGAGCAGGCGGGCACGGCGGGCACAGCAGCTACCGGTCCAAGGGCGGCAAGCAGCACCTCGGCCCGCGCGGGACCGACTCCCGGCTCAACCCATGACCCCCGCCAGCCCGCGCGGAGCACCCCGCCGCCCGCGCGGAGCACCCGGCTGCCCGCGCGGAGCGCCCCGCCGCCCGGCCGGACATCGAGGGCGCGGCCCGGGTCGTGGTCAAGGTCGGCTCCTCGTCCCTGACCACGACGGCCGGTGAGATCGCCGGCGAGATGATCGAGGCGCTGGCCGCCGCCCTGGCCACCCGCGTCCAGGCCGGCACGCAGCTCGTGCTGGTCTCCTCCGGGGCGATCGCGTCCGGCCTGGCGCCGCTCGGGCTGTCCCGCCGGCCCAGCGACCTGGCCACCCAGCAGGCCGCGGCCAGCGTCGGCCAGGGACTGCTCATCGCCAGGTACACGGCCGCGTTCGCCCGGCACGGCATCCGGACCGGCCAGGTGCTGCTGTCCGCCGACGACCTGATGCGCCGGACGCACTACCGCAACGCGCAGCGGACCCTGGACCGGCTGCTCGAGCTGGGCGTGCTGCCGGTGGTCAACGAGAACGACACGGTGGCCACCGACGAGATCAGGTTCGGTGACAACGACCGCCTCGCCGCCCTGGTCGCGCACGTCACGCGGGCCTCGGCGCTGATCCTGCTGTCCGACGTCGACGGCCTGTACAACGGCGACCCGCGCCGCGGCGCGACCCAGCGGATCACCGAGGTGCGTGACCAATCCGACCTGGCCGGCATCACGGCTGGGCCGGGGCGTAAAGCCGGCCAGGCGGGCCACGGCCCCAAGGCACAAGGCAGCCAGAACGGTCAACCCAGGGCATCGGCGGCATGGCGACCAAGGTGGAGGCCGCGATGATCGCCTCGGCGGCCGGCATCCCGACGGTGGTCACCGACACGGCGAGCGCCCCCGCCGCCCTGGCGGGCGCCGCGGTCGGCACCTACTTCGCCGCCCACGGCCGCAGGCTCGCCACCCGGCTGCTCTGGCTGAAGCACGCGGCGGTGGCCCGCGGCAGCCTGACCATCGACACCGGCGCGGTCGAGGCCGTGGTCAACCGCCGGGCCAGCCTGCTTCCGGCCGGCATCACCGGCGTCGAAGGCACCTTCGACGCCGGTGACCCGGTCAACCTCAGCGACTCCCACGGCACGATCGTCGCGCGCGGCCTGGTGAACTACGACGCGACCGAGATTCCCGGCCTGATGGGCCGGTCCACCCGGTGGCTGGCGAGCAAGCTAGGCCCGGAGTACGAACGCGAGGTCGTGCACCGCGACGACCTCGTCATCCTTTAGTTGTCGTCGCTGCTGCCGTACGCTGCCGCCGCCGCCGCGGTTGGAGAACCGGTCGAACAGCCCCCCGGCGGCGTTGGCCATGTTCCCGGCCGCACCGCGGACCATGCCGATCAGCGGGTCCTCCGAGCGGTTCCAGGACTCCTGGTACGCCTTGGCGGCACTGCGGACTTCGTCGCCCACCGACGCGTTGCGGTCGGTGTCACGGCGCGGGTAGTCGCCGGCCAGGATGCGGTCGTACTCGCCGCTGGCCACCCACTGGTCGAGCTCGGCGAACCGCACCACGGCGAACGGGTGCGTGTTGCCCTGGAGCTGGAGCAGCTTGAGGATGCTGTCCCGCAGGTCGGGCGCCGCGTCGTACTCGCGGGCCTGGTCGTGGAAGGCGTCGGCGTTCATCTCCGCCAGCCGCGAGCCGCCGGCCAGCTTCATCAGCACCCGCCGGGACGCGTCCACGTCCTGGCCGGCCAGCAGCCCGGCCCGGTCGCAGGACAGCTCGGACTTGCGGTACCACTCCTCCAGGCCCCAGATGATGGCCCGGAGGCCGAGGTAGCCGATCGGCATCCAGGCGATCCGCTGGGCCAGCAGGATCAGGTTGTACAGCATGGTCCGGTACACCGCTGTGCCCGGACAGGACGTGCCCGAGTTCGTGCCCGATGACCGCCCGCAGCTCCTCGGCGTCGAGCAGGTCGACCAGGCCCGAGTTGAGCACGATGAACGGAGTGTTGGTGCCGAGCGCCATCGCGTTCACCAGCGGTGTCTGCGTGATGAACAGCTCGGGGACCTTTTCCATGTCCAGCACGTAGGCGCCGTCGCGCAGCATCTCGTGGATGTGCGGGAACTGCCGCTCGGATACCTTTACTCCGCTGGCGAGGAAATTTAGCCGCATGGCCCGCTCGTTGAACAGGCCGTTCAGCAGCTTAAGCAGGGTGTCGAAGCCGGTGAGCTTACGCAGCGCCACCAGCGCCGAACGGTCGGCGGGATGCTCGTATGCGCGGGACGAGATGCCGGTGAGCCGGACTCGGGCGCGATCTGGCACTGAAGTCATATCTCGAATCATAGCCCGAGTGCCGGCCGGTTGGGCCGGTACGATACGAGCCACGAAGGGGGCATGAGAAATGCGACGGATCGGCGTGATGGGCGGAACCTTCGATCCCGTTCATCACGGTCACCTGGTCGCCGCCAGCGAGGTCGCGCACAACTTCGCGCTGGACGAGGTCATCTTCGTGCCGACCGGCCAGCCGTACCAGAAGGAGTTCCGTGCCGTCTCGCCCGCCGAGGACCGTTACCTGATGACGGTGATCGCGACCGCGTCGAACCCCAGGTTCAGCGTCAGCCGGGTCGACATCGACCGGCCCGGGCCGACCTACACCATCGACACGCTGCGCGACTTGCGGGCCGCGGCCGGGACGCAGGATCAGCTTTTCTTCATCACCGGCGCCGACGCGCTGGCCAAGATGCTCACCTGGCACGACGTGGACGAACTGTTCACCCTGGCGCATTTCGTAGGCTGTACCAGACCTGGTCACCGGCTGTCGGGGGTCGGCCTGCCGGCCGGGAAGGTGAGCCTGGTGGAGATCCCGGCCCTGGCCATCTCCTCCACCGAGTGCCGCGCCCGGGTCGAGGCGGACGAGCCGGTCTGGTACCTGGTCCCGGACGGGGTCGTGCAGTACATCGCCAAGCGAGGCCTGTACGCCAAGGAAAATGACACCCGCGCGTGAGACAGGTAGAAGAGACAACGAGCCTACCGAAGGAGCCGCAAGCACTCGTGACTGCCACACCAAGGGCCGTCGAGCTCGTCGAAACCGCCGCGCTGGCCGCGGCGGACAAGCTGGCCGACGGCATCATCGCCTACGACGTGAGCGATCAGCTCGTCATCACCGACGCGTTCGTGCTGTGCTCGGCGTCCAACGACCGGCAGGTCCGGTCCATCGTCGACGAGATCGAGCTGCGGATGCGCCAGGCGGGCGCCGGGCTGGTCCGCCGCGAGGGTGAGCGTGAGGGCCGCTGGGTCCTGCTCGACTATCTCGAGGTGGTGATCCATGTGCAGCACTCCGAGGAACGCAGCTTTTACTCCCTCGAGCGGATCTGGAAGGACTGCCCCCAGATCCCGCTGCCTGAGCTGGTCGTCAACCCCGGGAGGACCCGCTGAGCGACCAGGTGCGGCTGGTCTTGTGGCGCCACGGCCAGACGGCCTGGAACGCCGAGCGCCGGTTCCAGGGGCAGAGCGACATCCCGCTTGATCCGACCGGTCAGGCGCAAGCCGGGCGGGCGGCCCCGCTGCTGGCCGCACTGCGCCCCGACCTGATCGTCTCCTCGGACCTGACCCGGGCCACGAGCACCGCGGCTCCGCTGGCCCGGCTGACGGGGCTGGACGTGGCCCTGGACAAGGACCTGCGCGAGCGGCACGGCGGCGTCTGGGAGGGTCTGACCGATGCGGACATCCGCGAGCGTTACCCCGCCGAGCACCGGACCTGGAGTCCGCCCGACGGCGAGCCGTCGAGCGTGGTGGCCGACCGGGTGGCGGCCGCGCTGCTCCGGGCGGCCACGGCGGTCGGCGACGACGCACCGGCGGGCGGCCTGGCCGTCGTGGTCAGCCACGGCGCCGCGCTGCGACTCGGCATGTCGCGGCTGCTCGGCATGCCAGAAGAGCTCTCCGGCGCGCTCGGCCCGCTGTCCAACTGCTCGTGGTCCGTGCTGGGCCAGCGGCACGGCCGGTGGCGGCTGCTCGAGCACAACGCGGGCACCCTGCCCGAGCCCATCGTTCTCAGCGACGACCGTTAACGTCAGAACATGACAGACAATCATGCCGAACGGCCCGGCCCGCACGCCTCCATCACCTGGTACGGCCAGTCGGGTTTCCGCCTCGCGGCGGGTGAAAGCCGCGTATTGATCGACCCGTTCCTGACCGACCGGGACGACCGCCGCTACCCGCCTCCCGCCACCGCGGCCGGTTTCGCCGACATCACGCTCGTGCTCTGCACGCACGAGCACATAGATCACCTGGACCTGCCGTTCCTGCGGGAATTCTGCGCGGTCAACGCCGGCGCCCGGATCGTGATGCCCGCGCCGGTGATCGAGGTCGCGGTCGGCGGCGGGCTGGCCGCCGAGCGCCTGCTTGGCGCGGTGCCGGGGGAGGAGCTGACCGTCGGGGACGTGACCGTGCACCCGGTGCCCGCGCTGCACGGCCTCGGCGGTGACCAGCCGGTGGTGTACGAGTTCGCGCCGGACGGCGGGCCGGTCCGGTTCCTCGGCTACGCGGTGGACATCGGCGGCGTCCGGTTTTTCCACGCCGGAGACGGCCTGGTCTACCCCGAGCTTCCCGGCGCCGTGTCCGCGCTGGCCCCCGACGTGCTGATGATCCCGATCAACGGCCGCGACCACATGCGCGAGGCGAACGGCATGGTCGGCAACATGAACGAGACCGAGGCCGCCTGGCTGTGCGCCCAGGTCGACCCCGCCTACGTCATCCCCATGCACTACGACGCGATCGCCAGCAACACCGGCGACCCCGGCCACTTCACCTCACTGGTCCGCGAGTCCGGCGCCAGCAGCACCGTGCTCGTCCCGGCGCGGGCCACCCCCCTCACCGTGACGCTGTCCTAAAATGCCGCGCGGCTCAGCCGGGTGGCTCGGCCGGCGCCACCGCGGCGCCGTCCTGGCCTGAGCGCCGCAGCGCGTCGCCGATGAACCCGGTGGCCTTCAGCTCCTCGATGGTCGCGGCGAGAAACGCGATGGTGCCGGGGGCGCGGGACCTGCTGGTGCCCAGGGCCTGCCTGATCTGCATGAACCGCTCATCGATCAGACGGAATCCGGGCTGGCGCGCGACGAAGCCCTGGACGGACTGCCTGATCCCGGCGCCGGCCTCCAGGCCCTGCCCGCGGAACAGGCCGAGCCCGTCCGGCCCGCGCACCAGGTGAGCCCGCTCCAGGGTCCGGGACAGGAACAAGTCGTACGCCGACCCTTCGTTCACGCCGATACGCACGTCTTCGCGGTCGACGTCGGCGAGCGTGATGATGCCGGAGTCCTCGGGGACCACGAAGACCCCCTCGACCACCGCGTACGGCGCGGTGAAGGCGACCTCGGCCGCCCGGGCCGGCTCGATGGCCAGAAAGCAGATGTCGGCGAGGCCCCGCACCAGCGCCTCGAAGCTCTCCCGGGCGGCGTCGAAGCAGACGAGGTCCACCGGGACCCCGAGCCGCGTGCCAAGCTCGCGGGCGATGTCCACCGTCACCCCGGCCGGGGCCGCGGCGGTGCCCGTGGCCAGGACCGGGTTCCCCAGGTTGATCGCGGCGCGCAGCACCCCGCCAGGCACCAGATCCCTGGTCACCTCGTCCCGGACATCGCTCACGACGGTCACAGTACCAACCGCCACCCCCCAACCGCCCCCGCTCCCCGACCCGCCGCACCTCCGCCGGCAGCCCCCGGTGCATCCCGTGCCGTATGCCGACTGTGAAGGCACCGCCGGCGCTTGGCGATCGAGGCAACGGTCACGCTGTAGCGGGGGTCGCCGCCGCAGCCAGTCAGGATCTGCCCGGCCCGTGCTAGACGGGCGACGAGACCAGGCGGCCCGCGCCGGTGCCCGGCCCGCGCGAGCCTGGCTCGTCCCGCCC
The DNA here is from genome assembly GCA_963808315.1 of uncultured Actinomycetes bacterium. Taxonomy (GTDB): domain Bacteria; phylum Actinomycetota; class Actinomycetes; order Streptosporangiales; family Streptosporangiaceae; genus Palsa-504. Next base: position 30,365 of record CAWEFK010000038.1, read on the forward strand.
CGGCCGGCCCCGGGCCGCCCTCCGGCGCGCTGGCCCGGAACCGGCCTGGGGTGGTGTGGGTGTGGGTGCCTGCACTAAAGAATGTGCACGGTGCAGCACCCATACCCATCCGGCCGGGCACGCAAGGGACGGGAACCACGTGCTGTGACCCCAGAGGCCGGCGAGCGCCTGCCCGCGGAGCGGGCAGCCAGATCCCGGCCCGGCACGGATCCCGTGACATCCGTGGTGGCCATGCGGCGCCCGTGCCGGGTGGGTGCAGCCTGCCCCGCAAGGACGGTGGTGGATCCGGGCTCCCGGGCGGACCCGAGCCACACCGATGGTCCAACGCGCTTGCCCCAGTGCCACATGCCAAGTATGAAAATGTCCGGCCCGCGCGGCGGCTGACCATCGAAGCCACGCTCTAGCTGTGATGCGTGTTTTATCACCCCGCCGTGCTGCGTGCGCCGGTCACTTCGTCGGACCCGGGTTCACGCGGGAGGCCGGTGCGCGCTGATGTAGGCGGCCGCCTCGGATTGCACAAGATCGACGAGGTTGCCGAGCGCGAGATTCGGATCGTCGACGTGCAGTCCCCAGGCTGAGTCAGGAACCGCGGTGAGAAGGGAGCCGTCGTGGATCTGCGTCACGATGAGCACGTTGGCTCCGTCGCTTTTGACGCAGCTGGCGCTGTACTGGTCGTCGAACTGGATCCAGGGCGTCGATACGGCGGGGTAGTACTCGAGGATTCCCTCTGTCGCGCTGCCGGCCACCTCCTGAGTGGGAAGCTGGACCCGGTACGCAGACACGAGCGTTCCGGTACCTCCCGCGAGTGCAGCCGGGTTCGTGCAGACCTCCTGTTGCGTGATGCCGTTCAGGACAGGGGGATCAGGCCGGCCGAACAGCGCATCGGATGGCGGCGGCTGGAAGAAGGCGTTGTAGGCCACCACGCACCCCGTCTGAGAAGCGGAGCGACACGCGCCGATCTTGCTGAACGGCCCGGTACCGTCCGCGCCTACCGTAAGGTTTGCGCCGGTCAGAATGGCCGAGACGAGTAGCCGCCGGGCGCTGGCATCATTGTCGATCTGCCCGGAGATGAGCTGGTCGAGTTCGTCGGCGCCCTCGGAATGCCCGATAAGGACAACTCCGCGGCCGTCGTTGTAGTGCGCCAGATAATCGCGCCATGCGGCCAGCACGCAGCGGCTAGCGGGACGCCAGGGAGCGATACCCGCCGCGTGCTATGGGAGCAGGTGCCGGGTGAAGAAGCGCTCAGAGTCCGCCAGTTCGAACGCTGGTACCTCCGCGTGCCGCCCGGGGTTGGCGTGCAGCGTCTTCTCGCCGGAGCCGAACGCGCCGAACAGCGCGAGTCCCGCGGCGCGCGGGACCAGCTCGTCGTCCCACTGCAGCAGGAACTGGACCGGGACGCGCACCCGGGCCGCCGCCTCGGCCAGGGTCTCGTCGCCCGCCAGGCCGAAGACGGCGGCGGTGATCCGCGGCTCGGCCGCGACCAGAGGGACGCCGAGCGCGCTGCCCAGCGAGACACCCCAGTAGCCCACCGGGCCGCCGGGCCCGACCTGGTCAAGCCCGATCAGGGCGTCCAGGGTGGCCTGCCACTCGGGGACCGCCTGCGCCGCCAGCACCGCGTTGTAGCGGACGACGTGCGGCCCGATGGGCTCCCCGGCCGCCGCCCGGGCCCTGATGTCCGCGATGAACTGCTCATCCCGTTCGGTTCTAGGCCGGTCGCCGAACCCCGGGGCATCGATGGCCGCCACCGCGAAGCCGCAGTCGGCCACGTAGCGCCGGGCCCGGGCCACCCCGCCCGGCGCCTTCTTGTGCCCGCGGCCGCCGCCGTGTCCGAGCAGCACCAGCGGCCGTCGGCCGGCCGCGCCGGCCGGCGACCAGAACACGCCGGTGATGTCGCCAAGGGTAAACAGGCGTGCGGAGACACCGTCCGAGGTCGTCTCGGATTCCAGCCGCAAAGATGTGACATGCATAGGTACGTTGCCTTTCGGGATGCCTGCGGGCACTCCCATGGCCACCTATGTCAGCTGAACCCCGGGAGCACCCATGTCTGATACCGCGATAATGGGTCTCACCTCCTCGGGCCGGTCAGCATTGCATTTTCTTTCCGCTAACAATTATCAGTTTACGCTCGCGTATTTATCTCGGCAACTTACTTGCCATTGCGATTAACGGCATTTACTGTGATCCGGTGGCCGCATCGGACTACGCAGGAGCAGACGGCAGACCCGCGCGGCCGCCCGGCGGCGTGGCCAGTGGCGTGGCCAGCGCGGGCTACCGCTGGTACCTGGCCTCGCAGGTGCTGTCCCTGTTCGGCACGATGATGAGCTACACCGCGCTGTTCTGGCTCGCGCTGCACATCAGGTACGGCGGCGCCCCGACGCTGGCGGCCATCGATGCGGCACAGTGCCTGCCGATGCTGCTGTTCAGTCGCCGGGCCGGGACCATCGTGGCCCGGCACCGGGCCGCCCGGATCGCGATGACGACCCAGGGCCTGCAGGCCGCCGGGGCGCTGGCCATCGGCCTTCCGCTACTCGCGGGGTGGATGACGATCTGGTACCTGGTGCCGCTATCGTTCGCGATCGGCGGCGTCCAGTGCGTGGACCTGCCGGCCCGCCAGACGTTCATGCTGGATCTGGTCGGCCCGGATGAGCTGCGCCGCGGCAGCTCCCTGTTCGCCACCGTCACCGGGCTGGCCAGGATCACCGGTCCGGGCGTGGCCGGGGTCATCATCGCCGTCAGCGGCGAGACCGCGGTGTTCTTCCTCGATGCCGCCTCGTTCCTCGGCGTGATCGCGGTCCTGTCCACGCTGTCCGGACGGATGAAGCCAGGTGCGCCCGCCGACCCCGCAGCCACCCGGGCCCGGCGCTTCCGCTGGCTGCTCGACCTGCCGCCCGGGGTCCAGGCCGCGGTGGCGATGGCGCTGCTCGTCGGCGGCTTCGGGCTCCAGTTCGCGGTGACCAATCCGCTGATGGCCAGCAAGGTCTTCCACCTCGGTGCGGTCGGCTTCGGGCTGTTCGGCACGTTCACGGCGGTCGGCGGGATCGCGGGGAACTACTACTCCTCGCGACGCAAGGACCCAGGCCCGCTGGAGTTCATCGTCTGGTCCCTCGCCTTCGGCGTCGCCGAATGCGTGGCTGCGGTCATGCCGGTGGCGTGGGCCTACGACGCGATCATGGTCGCGGTCGGCGCGTCCACCCAGCTCTTCGCGGCCAGCGCGACCGTCTACGTTATGCAGGCCACCCCGGCCGCCCAGCGCGGGCACGCGCTCAGCGCCTACAACGCGGGTTTCATCGGCTTCGTCCCGGCCGGCGCGTTCGTCGTGGCCGCGATCGCCGCCACCGCCGGGACCCGCTGGGCACTGATCGGCCCCGGCCTGGCCGTCGTCGTGGGCGCCGTCACCCTAGCCGCCCGCACCCAGGCCGGCGAGGCCGACAATCCCGAGTCCCAGCCGTCCTTACTCCGGCGGCGGCCCGAACATCGCGACCGGATTCTCCCAGCAGACCGCGCGCAGCCACGCGTCGCCCAGGCCGAGCCGCTCGAGCCCCGCGATCTGCCGAACGTAGGGGTAGGGGATGTTCGGGAAATCGCTGCCCAGCAGGATCTTGCCGCCCAGCCCGAGCTCGCGGGCCAGCGGCAGGGCGGCGGCGGGGAACGGGGCCAGCTTGTCGAAGAACTCGGTGAAGATCATGGTGGTGTCCAGGGCCACGCGCTCGTAGTCCGCGGCCAGCCGCAGGAACGCCTCGTAGTCCGGTGCGCCCATATGCGCCACGATGGCGGTCAGCCGTCGGTGCCGCATCAGCAATGAGCCGAACGGCTCTGGCCCGGTGTGCGCGGTCCCGACCGGTGCGTGTCCCGCGTGCACGACCACCGGCACCCCGGCCTCGGCGAGCAGGCCCCAGACCGGTTCAAGCTGCGGGTCGTCGGCCGGGAAGCCGCCGACCTGCAGGTGGATCTTGAAGATGCGCGCCCCCGCGTCCAGCGCCTGACCCACGTACCGCTCGACCCCGGGTTCGGGATAAAACGTTGCCGACGGCAGGCACCCCGGCGTGGCCTGCCCGAACGCCAGCGTCCACGCGTTCAGGTCGGCGGCCATGTCCGGCCGGTGGGCGTAGGCCAGCGCGCTGAACATCCGCACGCCCATGCTCCGCAGGTGAGCCACCCGCTCCTCGTCGGGCCACTTGTACCGGATCGGCCAGCTCACGCCGATCAGCGGCCCGGCCGCGTCGAAGTACTCCCAGACCCGGCGCAGCATCCGCGGCGGCAGGAAGTGCGTGTGGATATCGGCCAGCCCGGGCAGCCCCAGCGCCCGGCAGAAGGCCGGGACATCCGCGTCCTCCTCCGGCGGCAGCATGTCGTCCATCCCCCGATTCAACCCGAAACTCCCCGCCGAGACGTCAGCAGGCCGGCCTAACTCGTGTTTTGCGCGTATATCCGGTATGAACTGGATCCGGGCGCCATGCTCTTCCGCCGGCCAACTGGCCGGCCCGCTGGTGGTCGGTGCGATTTCCCAGGTCACCAGCCTGCGTGTCGGCCTGGGCGTGCTACCCGTGCTGGTCGTGCTCGGCGCGGCCGCCCTGGCCCTGGACCGGTAACACCATGACCTGCGGTCCGCCGTGAGCGTCGGCTAGGTCGTCGTGCTGGTGGCGGGCTTGGTAGTCGGCGTTGGCGAAGCTGGTGTAGATGGCGTAGTCCAGGTCGAGCTTCTCGCCGTACCAGGGCGGGATGATGGTGTCCGGGGTGATGCCGGCGTCGTGGCAGTCGCCGATGGCCCCGTCGGGGTCCGGGAGCGGGGGACTGGACGGCAGCGGGGTGCCGTCGGGCCGGGAGAAGGTGAACGCGCCGCCGGGGCCGGCGGCGATGAGGTAGCCGCGGTCGTGGATGAGCGTGTGGTGGGCGGGGCACAAGTTGATCAGGTTGTCCAGGTCGGTGGGTCCGCCGTTGGCCCAGTACCGGATGTGGTGCAGGTCGGTGCGGCGGGATTCGCAGCCGGGGAAGCGGCAGCGGCCGTGGTCGCGGTCGCGGGCGGCGCGGCGTTGCGAGGAGGTGGGCCGGCGGCGGCGCCGCCCGGCGCGCAGGGCGGTGCCGTCGCGGTCGTGCAGCAGCCAGCGCAGGGCGGCGGTGCAGGTGATCATCTGGGCGGTGGTGATGCTGATCGCGGGTCCGTCCTCGACGTGGCAGCGGGCCGGATCGGCGGGGTGACCGGGCATCTGGGGCCCCGCCCGGCGTCTCCGCGGAGACGCCGGCGGGCACCTGATCGCCAGCGGCCGGGTCGCTGCCGGGGGCGGGGGTGCCGGGGGCGGGGGTGCCGGGGGCAGGGGTGTCGCGGGGGAGGACGTCGGTGCCGGCGTGGATGATGACCTGGTAGAGGTCGGGGTCGCTGGCGCCGGTGATCTTGCCGGCCAGGTATGTCTCGGCGATGACGAGCAGCGCGTCGGCCAGGTTCGAGGAGGTCACCTCCAGGCCCCTGCCCGGCGGCCCGGCAGGCTCGCCCCCGGCTCCGGGTGTCTCCGCGGAAACACCGGCTTGCCCGGCTTGGGGTGTCTCCGCGGGAACGCCGTCCCGCCCGCCGCCGTGGTCGTGGTCGAGGTGGCCCAGGTCGGCGGCGGCGGCGCGGAGGGCTTTGAGCAGGACGGCGCCGGCCAGCGGGGGGAGCCGGAAGGTGCCGGCCAGGGAGCCGTCGTCGTCGAACCGCCAGGTCAGGCGCCGCCGGATCCGGGCGGCGGTGTCGTCGGCGTGGGTGACCTGGCGGTGGGCGCGGGCGAACCGTTCCAGCTGGTTCCCGGTCATCGGCCCGGCGATCTCGGCCAGGCCGGCTTCGGTGGCCGGGGTCGCGATCCGGGTCAGCGCGCGGATCTTGGCGTAGGACAGCCGCCCGGCGCCGAACTGGGCGCGCAGCGCGGGCAGGTCCCGCAGGGCCCGGGCGACCCGGACGTGTTCCCGGGCGGTGCCGGAGCCCAGCTGGCATTTCCAGGACAGCCACTGGGCGCAGCTGTTCATGTCCCATGATGCCCAGCCGCGGCGGGCGTCGAAGTCGCCGAGCAGGACCAGGAACCGGCAGGTGGCCGCGGCTAGGTGCCCGGCCAGCTCGCAGATCTGCGCCTCGACCCGCTCCAGCGGTATCTCCGCGGCCGGGTCGGAGCCGAGGGTGGTGGTGGTGTCAGGGTCGCTGCCCTGCTGTCGTGTGTCGAACATGTATTTGATGATAGTGGCCGGGTGCGACATTTCCGAGAACCAGAAGCGGACCGGCGGGCCGGGTGCACGCCTGAGGCAAGCTCAGCACGCCTGGCCGGCGTGTTCTCGCAACCCAGGGAAAGGCGCTAAAGGTCTCTCAAAGTGGCGGTTACGGATTCTGCTGATGGTCGATGGCTTGTTTCTGGCCCTTGGCCGGTGGCGGCGGCCAGGCGTTCACCCTTCTTCTTGTGGTGCCTACCGTAGCCAACTGTCCATGCCGACAAGACGGCCAGCCACAGGAACGGTGTGACCGTCGAACTGGCCAGGGCCGTTCCGGTCGTGGTGTGATAGACGATCACGATCCGGATGGCGGCTTCGAGAAGAAACGCGGTGCCCCACACCGCCGTAATGACCCGGAATATATGCCGGAAGCCCTTGTACTGCCACAGGGTGGTCATCTCGCTGCCTTGGGCGGTGTCCGGCCCGGTGAACTCCAGGGCGAGTTTGTACATTAGCGGGCGCGGTGCTCCCAGTGAGATCAGGCAAGCCGCGCCGAATACGCCAGTGCCAACTGATCCTTCGGCCAGTACCAGCCTGGCACTATGGCTGGCCAGGCCGAGTACCGTGCCGACCGCGATCCCGGCCAGGACCACGGCGCCGACCACGTCAACCCGACGATGCCGGATGGCGCCGATGGCCATGCCCGCCGCGGGGAACACCCCGCTGAGCAGCAGGGCCGTCACAGTCGTCATGCCCGCGGAGCGCAGCAGGCTGTAGGCCGCAAGCGGGACGGCGACGTCGAAGATCACGATCGTCGCGATCGAGCGGAACCGGCTGCCCGTCACCGGGCCGGTTCCGGCGGTTGGCTTGGCCTCGCGGCTTGTGTCCACGACCAAGGGCCCTTCATGGTGTCACGCGAACCTCGGCCCTTTCCCGGCCGTGGCTTGCGTTCGTTCTCTCAGCCAGATGTCCTATCCGCGCTCGGCTGCTTTGGGCAGTAGCATAGGTCGAAACGACCTATGCGGCAAGGGAGATCGCTCGTGGCCAGACGCCAGCTGACCTCGTTCGAGCACATACTGCTCGGCTCGATCTGCCTGTCGCCGTCGTCTGGCTACGACCTGAAGCGAATCCTGGCCTCCTCGCCGATGGGCGTTTACCAGCCCAGCTCTGGTGCGCTGTATCCGGCGTTGCGCCGGTTGGAGCTCAAGGACCTGATCCGCACGCAGGCCCCCGGCCGGGATCGCGAGTCAGCCCGGCCACGCCACGTCTATGAGCCCACGCAGGCCGGCCGGGCCGCCCATATGGGCTGGCTCCGCACGCCGGTAGAATCAGCCACGGTCGCACGCGACCTCGGCCTGCATCTCATGCGCTTCGTGATGATGGAACACACGTTCCCGCCGGTCGAAGTGCTCGAGTTCCTACACAACCTCGCAGCCGCACTCGCGATGTTCACCGCGGACCTGGAGCGCTACGCCGTGGCAACGCCCTTCCACGACCGCCACCCGCGCCTGGCCCTGGATCACGGGCTGGCGGTCTATCGCGCCAGCCTCCGATGGACCGAGTACGCTACCGCCGAACTCTCGGCTGATCCCATCCCAACGTCGTAATCACCCAGCCTGAGCCATGACCGCGGCGAAGCGCTCCTTGACCGTCGCGGCGGTCTGGTCCGGGGGCGCGTCCCAGATGTCGGCGTTGAAGATCTCCACCTCGACGTAACCGCGGTAACCGGCCGCGGTCACGCTGGCCGTGATGGGCCCGAAGTCGATCGCGCCGTCGCCGAGGTGGCCGCGGCCGAGCAGCATGTCCGGCGGCAGCGGGAGCACCCAGTCCGCCAGCTGGTAGCTGACGATCCGCGGGCCCGCCCGGGCGATCTGCTCGGCCAGCCGGGCGTCCCACCAGACGTGATAGGTGTCCACCACCACGCCCACGGCGTCCGCGGGAAACGTCAGGGCCAGGTCGAGTGCCTCGCCCAGCGAGCTGATCACGCACCGGTCAGCGCAGAACATCGGGTGCAGCGCCTCGATCCCGAGCCGGACGCCCAGCCGCTGCGCGTCCGGCACGAGCTCGCCGAGCGCGTCCGCGATCATCCGCCGGGCCAGTCGAAGGTCCCGCGACCCAGGCACCAGGCCGCCGCACACCAGCACCAGCGTGTCCGCGCCGAGCTCGGCCGCCTCGGCGACCGCCGCCCGGTTGTCCGCGAGCGCGGCCCGCCGGCCATCGGCGTCCGCGCGGGTCAGGAAACCGCCGCGGCACAGGCTGGAGACGTGCAGTCCGGCCGCCCGGACCACGGCCGCAGCCCGCGCCAGCCCGATCTCCGCGACCGGCTCCCGCCACAGCCCGATCGCCGGGATCTCGTGCCGTACGCACAGCGCCACCGCGTCCTCGCACCCCAGGTGCTTGACCGTCGCCTGGTTCAGCGACAGCCGGCCCTCCGGCGACAGCCGGCCCTGGGCCGCTCCGGCGACGGCCGGCCCAGGTCGGCGGAGGTCAAACCCGCTCCGGTCCGGCCAGCCGGGCCAGCAGGCGGTTCATCCGCTCGACGGCCAGGTCCGGATCTTGCAGGGCGCGGGCCTCGGCGGCTCGCTCGAACACCCGGAGCAGGTGCGTGGCGGGCCGCTGCCGCTGCAGGCCGGCCAGCATCGTCGAACTGCGGCTGCCAGCCGTTCAGCCAGGCCAGGAAGGCCACGCCGACCTTGTAGCGCGAGGTCGGCGGTTCGAAGATCAGCCGGCTGAGCGGCACCGTCGGACCCATCGCCGCGTCGTAGGAGGCCAGGTCGCCCCGGTTCAGGGCGGCCAGCGCCGCGGCGGCCGGGGCGGTGATCGCGGCGAACGCCCCCAGCAACGCGTCACTGTACCCGGTGGCGTCCCCCCGGATCAGCCCGGCGTAGTTGAAGTCGTCCCCGGTGTACAGGCGGACGCCCGCGGGCAGCCTGCGTCGCAGCGCCACCTCCCGGCCCGCGTCGAGCACGGACAGCTTGACCCCGTCGACCTGGCCCCCGGCCCGCTCGATCAGCTCCAGCACGGTGTTCGCCGCGGTGTCGAAGTCGGTGCTGCCCCAGTACCCGCGCAGCGCCGGGTCGAAAGCCTCGCCCAGCCAGTGCAGGATCACCGGCCGTTCGGCCTGCTTGAGCAGCTCGCCGTAGACCTCCAGGTAATCCCCGGCGCCGCGGGCGCTGGCGGCCAGCGCGCGACTCGCCATCAGGATCACCCCGGCCCCCGTCGACTGCACGAACGCCAGCTGCTCGGCGTACGCGCCGATGATCGCGGCGAGCGGATGGCTCTCGCCGTCGGCCAGCTGGTCGGTGCCGGCCCCGCAGGCCAGCGAGACGGCCGACCCCGCCGCGCGGTGCTCGGCCGCCCGGGACGCCGACCGGGTGATCAGCTCCCTGGCCTGGTTCCAGGACAGCCCCAGGCCCCGTTGCGAGGTGTCCATCGCCTCGGCCACGCCGAACCCGTGCGTCCACAGCTGATCACGGAAGCCGATCGTGGCCTCCCAGTCGATGACCATTCGTCACCGCTCGCGCGCCCCGCCGCGCGCCCCGCCGCGCGTCCCGCCGCGCGTCCCGCCGTGTAAGCCGCCACATGGGCCGCCGCGAAGACCCGCCGGGACGCCGGGGGCGCGAACCCGGTCGCCCAGCCCGGCTCGGGGATGACCAGCGGTTCGTCCCGGCCAGGCAGCCGGATCCAGGTGGACACCTCAGATGGCCAGGTCCGGCACGTCGAGCCGTCGGCCTTCGGCCGAGGACTGCAGCGCCAGGTTGGCCAGCTGCACTCCCTTGGCGCCCTCGACCAGGTCCCAGGCGAACGGCCGGCCGTCGGCGGCGCACTTGAGGAACAGCTCCCATTCCACCTTGAACCCGTTGTCGAACATCATGTTGTCCGGGACGTCGGACCACAGGGCCTGGTACTCGATGGGGTCGGGCAGGTCCGGGTTCCAGACCGGCATCGGCGTGGACACCCGGTGCTGCACGGCGCAGTCCCGCAGGCCGGCCACCGCGCTGGCCACGGTGCCGTCGACCTGGAGCTCGAGGAGCTCACGCCGGTTGACCCGGACCGCCCAGGAGGAGTTCACCGAGGCGAACGCCCCGCTGGCGAACTCGAGCACGGCGTAGGAGGCGTCGTCGGCGTCGGCCGCGTACGGCTGGCCCGACTCGTCCCAGCGCCGCGGGATGTGCGTGGTGTTCCTGGCGTACAGCGCGGTGATCGGGCCGAACAGGTCGGTGAGCAGGTACTGCCAGTGCGGGAACATGTCGAGCACGATCCCGCCGCCCGCGTCGGCCCGGTAGTTCCACGAGGGCCGCTGCGCCGGGATCTCGTCGCCCTCGAACACCCAGTAGCCGAATTCCAGCCGAACCGAAAGCACCCGGCCGAAGAAGCCCTCGTTCATCAGCCGGTGCAGCTTGATCACGCCGGGCAGGAACAGCTTGTCGTGGACGACGCCGTGGGTGATGCCCGCCGCCTTGGCCGCCCGGGCCAGCCGGACCGCGCCTTGCCAGCGAGGTGGCCACCGGCTTTTCCGTGTAGACGTGCTTGCCCGCCTCGATCGCCTTCATCAGGGTGGCCTCGCGGGCGCTGGTGACCTGGGTATCGAAGTACACGTCGACCCCGGGGTCGGCCAGCACCTCGTCCACGTTGGTGGTCCAGCGCTCCAGCCCGTGCCGTTCGGCGATGGCCCGCAGCCGCTCCTCGCTGCGCCCGACCAGGATCGGCTCGGGATACAAGGAGGTGCCGTCCTCGAGCTGGATGCCGCCCTGCTCCCGGATGCTGAGCAGCGACCGCACCAGGTGCTGCCGGTACCCATCCGCCCGGTGACACCGTTCAGGGCGACGTTGATGACCTTGCGCGTCATGGAATTGAGCCTTCGTTCGGCGGAAAGGAGCGATGCGAACCTACTACGCGGGAAAGTGCTTTCCAGATCAGGCTGAGCGCGGATAATGGGTCAAGCACGAGCGCGGGGAGAGGTCAGTGAGCCAGGCCCGTCCGCAACCGGCCCCCCGGCCGGAACCGCCCCCCGGCCGGAACCGGCCCCCCGTCCGGAACCGGCCCCCCGGCCGCGGAAGGTGACGTTGCAGGACGTGGCCGACCGGGCCGGCGTCTCGCTGACGACGGCCTCCCGGGTGGTGAACGAAGGCTCGCGGCGAGTCGGGCCTGAGCTGGCCGGCCGGGTCAACCAGGCGGTTGCCGAGCTCGGCTACCTGGCCAACCTGCAGGCCCGGGCGGTCGCCACCGGGCAGAGCACGATGGTCGGCGTGGTCGTGCACGACATCGCCGACCCGTATTTCGCCTCCATCGCGGCCGGCCTCATCGAGGTCGCCGACGCGCAGCAGCTGCTGGTCTGCATGTCGCCCGCCTCGGCCAGCGAGGCCGCCGAGCGCGCGTACGTCGCGCTGATGCGCGCCCAGCGGGCCCGCGCGGTGATCCTGATCGGCAGCCGGTCCGACGACGTCGCGGCCAGCGACGCGCTGCGCGCCGAGCTCGCCGCCTTCACCCGGTCCGGCGGCCGGGCCGGGTGCGTCGGCCAGCACCTGCTGGACGTGGACACGATCTTGCCGGAGAACGCCGCGGGTGCGCAGGCCCTGGCCCAGGCCCTGGTCGGGCTGGGGCACCGCCGCTTCGCGGTGCTGGCCGGACCGCCCGGCCTGCTGACCGCCCGGGACCGGGTGGACGGATTCCGGGCCGGGCTCGCCGCCTGGTCGGTGCCGCTCGACCCGGCCCGGGTCATCCACGGCCCGTTCACCAGGGACGGCGGTTACCAGGCGATGAGCACGATCCTGGCCGCGGGGGAGCCCTGGCCCGATTGCGTGTTCGCGGTCACCGACGTGATGGCGTTGGGCGCGCTGGCCCGGCTCCGGGCCGGCGGCCTGCAGGTGCCGGCCGACATCGCGCTGGCCGGGTTCGACGACATCGCTACCCTCCGCGACGTCTACCCGCCGCTGACCACGGTGCGGCTCCCGCTCAAGCGGATGGGCGAGCTGGCCGCCGGTCTGGTCCTGTCCCAGCCCGGCCACGCCTCGGCCAAGAAACCCCGCGCGTCATCCCCGTCCCTGGCGAGGTCATCCTGCGCGACAGTACCCTCCCCCGGCCGCCACGCAGCTGAGCCTTGCGTACCTAGGCGCATATCAGGTACGTTTCGCAGAAATCGGAAAGCGCTTGCCGACCGGGGCAGGGTCTGACCAGCGTCGGCGGTGCGCACGGCTGGTTGGGATGCCAGGTCAGACGGTGATTTCACCATCGAGGGACTAACCAGGCATCGTTGGTTGACCGTCAGCGCAGGGCCGCGCATGATCCCTACTAAATCCGTACGAAGTATCAGCCCAGCCGGCCCCTTGAGGGAGTGTGCATATGAGCGAAGCGGCACGAATTCCGTTTACGGAATCAAAGGCGCCCGAGTCCCCCGAGCGGCTGCACCGTGGAGCCCTCGGCCTGATCGACATTTCCGCCTCGACGATGGCGAACATCGGCCCGGCCTACAGCTTCTACTTCGGCTTCGCCGGGATCGTGATCGCGGCGGGCCTCGCCTCACCGCTGGTCGTGGTCGTGGCCATCGTCGCCATCGCGCTGCTCGGCAACACGCTGTCGCAGTTCTCCCGGGCGCACCCGTCGACCGGCGGCTTCATCACCTTCGTGGGCAAGACGTTCGGTGGCACCAGCGCGGTGACCACCGCGCTGCTATGCGGCGCCGGGTACATCATCGCGATCTCGTCGGTGCTGGTCATCTCGGGCGGGTTCTTCTCGATGATGCTGCAGTTTTACCTGAACGTGTCCATTCCCTGGATCATCTTCTCCGCCGCCTTCGCCGCCGGTGCCATGTTCATGATGTTCCGCGGCGTGGCCGTGTCGACCAAGCTGGCCGGCTTCTTCTTCGGCTTCGAACTGATCGTGCTGCTGATCGTGTCGGTCGCCGTGCTGATCAAGAACGGCGGTCACCTCAGCACCGTGCCGTTCCAGCCCAGCCACATCACCAACCACTTCAGCGGTCTGGCTCTCGGCTTCCCGCTGGCGGTCTACCTGTTCATCGGCTGGGAGAACTCGGCGGCGCTGGCCGAGGAGACGAACAACCCCCGGCGCAACGTGCCCCGGGCCGTGTACATGTCCATCCTCCTGATGGCCCTCACGTACCTGCTGCTGGCCTACTCCACGGTCACCGGCTTCCGCTACAACGCCACGGCGCTCGCGGGCGCCACCATCCCGTTCGTCAGCGTCGCCCACAGCGTGGCCCCCTGGCTGGCCTTCATCGCGTACGTGGCCGGGCTGACCTCTACCCTCGGCGTGCTCATCGCCGCGGTCAACTCGCAGTGCCGGCTGATCTTCAACGCCGGCCGCGAGGGACTGCTGCCGCGCTGGATCGGCTACGTGCACCCGGTCCGCCGCACGCCGGTCAACGCCATCATCACGTTCGTCGGCATCGGCACCGTCATCACCCTCGGCTGGGCCATCGGCCACTGGATCGGCGGCCATGGCAACAGCCTGAGCGCGCTGAACTTCTTCGTCGATTCAAGCACGATGGGCACGATCTTGATCCTGGTCGTGTACTTCCTGGCCAACCTGGCCCTGCCGTTCTACTACCGGAAGTACCGGCCGACCGAGTTCAACATACTCAAGCACGCCATCCTGCCGTTCCTGGGCATGGTCGCGATCGCCGTCCCCATCTATTACCTGTGCAAGCCACCGCAGCCCCAGCCGTTCGACTGGTTCCCGTTCGCCGCCCTGGCCATCATCGTGGTCTCGGTCATCTACGCCATCTGGCTGGTCAGGCGCGACCCCGGCCTGGGTGAGCGGGTTGGCTCGATCGTCGCCGACGAATAGCCCCGCCGGCCCGGTGGCGGCGTCCGCGTCCGCCACCGGGCCCCGTCTCGCTACCCGGAGATCCGCCATGACCGACACCGTCCCGGCTACCGTCCGCCCGGACAACCCGGACGAAGCACGCGAAACGTCCCGCGAGCATCCCGCCCATCCGCTCGACCCGGCCACCGCGGCCGAGTATCTGGCGGGACGGGACATCATGGCGGCGGCCGGCCTGCTGACCGGGTCAGGTGACCCCGGTGACCCGGTCAGATTCGCCTACTACGGCCTGGAGGAGCCGTCCAAGGACGAGGTGCTCGGCAGCACGGCCAAGGACCGGCAGCTGCGGGCGTTCCTGGTGAACACGAGCACCGGCGACTCGACCGACGTGGTGGTGTCCCTCAGCCGCCGGGAGGTCGTCAGCGCCCGCAGGCTGGACCCGCGGACCGACGGCCAGCTGCCGATCCTGGACAGCGACTTCGCGGCCGTGGACGAGATCGTCAAGGCGGACCCGGACTGGCGGGCCGCGCTGGCCCGCCGGGGCTACACCGACCTGAGCAAGATCAGGACCGCCCCGATCACCGCGGGCGCGTTCGGCGTGCCCGACGACGACCGGCGCCGGATGGTGCGGGTGCTCGCCTTCATCCAGGCCCGCGAGCACGATCTGGCCTGGGCGCACCCGGTCGACGGGGTCGCCGCCTACGTGGACCTGGTGGAGAAGAGGGTCTTCAAGCTCACCGACGAGTTCGAGCTCCCGGTCCCGGCCGAATCCGGCGACTATGACGACGAAGCCCTGCGCGGCCCGTACCGCGACACGCTGAAGCCGATCGAGATCACCCAGCCGGAGGGGCCGAGCTTCACCCTGGACGGGCCCGCCCTGCGCTGGCAGAACTGGTCGATGCGGATCGGCTTCGACGCCCGCGAGGGGCTGACCCTGCACCAGATCGCCTGGCACGACACCGGCAGCGGGCAAAGCCGCCCGGTGATCTACCGGGCGTCGATCCCGGAGATGGTCGTGCCCTACGGCGACCCGAAGTTCCGCTACTGGCAGGCCTACTTCGACACCGGCGAGTACCTGGTCGGCAAGTTCGTCAACTCACTCGAGCTCGGTTGCGACTGCCTGGGCGAGATCGCCTACCTGGACGCCACCGTGACCGACGACGTGGGCGAGCCGCGGACGGTGCCGAACGCGATCTGCGTCCACGAAGAGGACTTCGGCATCTTGTGGAAGCACACCGACATCTTCAACGGCTCGGCGGGTTCGCGCCGCCAACGCAGGCTGGTGGTCTCCTACTTCACCACGGTCGGCAACTACGACTACGGCTTCTACTGGTACTTCTACCTGGACGGCACCATCGAGTGCGAGGTCAAGCTGACCGGGGTGCTGTTCACCTCGGCCCATCCGGGCGGTGCCCACCCTTATTCCGCCGAGGTCGCGCCCGGCCTGGCCGCACCCGTGCACCAGCACCTGTTCGGCGCGCGGCTGGACATGACCGTGGACGGACTGGCCAACGCGGTCGAAGAGGTGGACGTCGGCGGCCTGCCGATCGGTCCGGACAACCCCTACGGCAACGCCATGGGGCAGACGGTGACCCGGCTGACCCGCGAATCACAGGCGGCTCGCCGCGCCGACGGCGCCCGGGGCCGGACCTGGCGGGTCGTCAGCACCGAACGCGCGAACCGGTTCGGCCACCCCACCGCCTACACCCTCTACCCGGAGTCCGCCCCGGTGCTGCTGGCCGATCCCGCCTCGCCGCTGGCCGCCCGGGCCGGTTTCGCCACCCAGCATCTGTGGGTCACCAAGTACCAAACGGACCAGCGTTATCCGGCCGGTGACTACGTGAACCAGCATCCGGGGGGTGCCGGGCTCCCCGCCTTCATCGCGGAGGACAAGGATATCGACGGCACCGACATCGTGGTGTGGCACACGTTCGGCCCGACTCACTTCCCGCGCCCCGAGGACTGGCCCGTCATGCCCGTCGCCCGCTGCGGCTTCGTCCTCAAGCCGACCGGTTTCTTCGACCGCAACCCCACCCTGGACGTCCCCCCGCCCGCCCACCACTGCTCCCCGGCCGACCCCCTCCCCGCCGCCCCGCCAGGGTGCGCGACACAGATGTAGGTACCAGCGAGTTTGCGCTGGTAGTGACCCTCTGCTGGTTTGCGCGTCCGGCAACCAAATTGGAAACATGCCGGCCGTCGCAATAACACGGTGGCGTAACCAGAGCCGACCAGCCCCACCCCGGACAAAAGCCACAATCCTGCCTCTGGCACAGGAATTCGAATTATCGTGGATACTTACCGACCCTATGAGGGTAGTAGCGATCCACGATCGCCGGAGGGCCTGGGTAGGGAGCCTGGGGGCGGGACAGCGGGGACACGTGGGGTCGCCGGGGCAGGCGGGTGCGGCCTGCTTAGGCCGCTTGACTGAGGACCCGCACATGGTGGCGGTGTGGACGATAAGCAGGTGTTCCCGGTCCTCCGGACGGTCCTTGACCCGGTCACGCAGCAGCCGCACCTGGACACGACGGTGCCCCCTGGCCGACCTCGACGTCGCCCATGAGCGAGCCTCGCACTCGGCGCCCGCCTCCTCGAGGACCGCTCGGCCGACCAGGAGGAGCCCCGTCGGCCCCGTTTCGAATTATTGTGTGACGGTATTACCTCTATCAGGGTAAAAAGTCACCCGAGCCCGAGCCCGAGCCCGGCCTACGACCCTCGGCCCCCGGCGAAACTCAAGCCCCCGCGCAGCGAAAGCTCAGGCCCCGCGCAGCTCCTCGCGCAGTTCGCGCTTGAGGATTTTGCCCAGCGGGTTGCGGGGCAGCTCTTCCCGCAGCTCCAGCCGCTCGGGCAGC
This sequence comes from uncultured Actinomycetes bacterium, assembly GCA_963808315.1. Lineage (GTDB taxonomy): Bacteria > Actinomycetota > Actinomycetes > Streptosporangiales > Streptosporangiaceae > Palsa-504. The sequence continues at coordinate 47,164 of CAWEFK010000038.1, forward strand.
TTGAAGGTCGCGATGCCCAGCCCGCGCAGATACTCGACGATCTCGGCCAGGGTGACGGTCTGGCCCGGGCTCGGCACGATGACCGCGCAGGCGCGCTCGCCGAGCACGTCATCGGGATAGGCCACGATGGCCACGTCCGCGACGGCCGGGTGGCCGGAGACGAAGGTCTCGAGCTCGGCCGCGGAGATCTTCATACCGCCGCGCACCACCATGTCCTTGGACCGGTCGACGTAGTGCAGGTACTGCAGTTCGTCCCCGGCGATCTCCAGCAGGTCCCCGGTCTTGAGGTAGCCGTCGTCGTCGAACGGGTCGGGCACCCCGCTGGCGGGCAGGTAACCGGGGAACACGCCCGGGCCCTTGATGCGCAGCTCGCCGGGCACGCCGGCCGTGGTGATCTCCTGCTCGGTGGCGGGGTCCACGATCCGCGCGAGCGTCCAGCGCGCCATCGAGAAGGACCAGTTCCGGGCGCCGTAGCGCGGGAAGTAGAGCGCGCGCACGGACGGGTCGGGGATGTCCTTGGGCGTGCCGAGCAGCGCGATGCCCTCGTTGGAGCCGTAGAAGTTGATGATCTCGATGCCGTACCTGTCGTGCCAGCCCTGGAGCAGGCTCGGCGCCAGCGGGGTCGATCCGGAGCCGAGCACCCGCAGCGAGGAGATGTCGGCCTGCGCGAGCAGTGCCTCGTTATGCAGCAGCGTCGTGAGCAGCGCGGGCGGCGCGACGGTGTAGGTGGCGCGGTACTGCTCGATCTGCCGCAAGAACGTGGCCAGGTCGAACGGGTGGTGCTGCACCAGCAGGCCGCCGACCTTGAGCCAGGGCAGGAACATGCCGTTGAGGCCGGCCATGTTCACCATCGGGAACGGGTTGAGCAGGACGTCGTCGGCGGTCAGGTCCGGGCCTTCGACCGTCGAGATGCACATGGCCAGCCAGTCGTAGTGCGTCCGCTGCACCCCCTTGGGCGTGCTCTCGGTGCCCGAGGTCCAGCAGATCGTGACGCAGTCGTTGGGGTCCGGCGACCAGCCCCGCAGGTAACCCGCCAGCCCGCTCCGGTCCCGCGCCGCCGCAATGCGCGCATCCAGCCCTACCACCCCCGAAGCCCCCCAAAGCCTCATCAGCCTAATCAGCCCCAGCAGCCCTCGCCCTATCCCCGAAGGCCGCCACCGTCCCCAGCGACGAAATCTGCGCGCGCAGCCCGGCGATCTCCGCCGCCGCCCGCCGCGACCCGATCCGGCTGGCCGTGATGAACAGCTTCACCTGCGCCACCTGGGATAGGTGGATGAGCTCGTAGGAGCGGTACTGCACGGGGAAGGGAGCCACGATCGCCCCGATCCGAACGATAGCCAGGAACGCCACCGCGATCTCCACCGTGTTCGGCAGCTGGACGCCGACCACGTCCCCCGCCCCGATGCCCGCCTCAAGCAGCACCTGGGCCAGCCGGGAGACCTGCTCGTCAAGCTCCGGCCAGGTCAGCGACCGCGCCGGCCCGTCGGTCAGCGCGGCCCGGTTCAGCGGATCGACGATGGCAGGCACGTCGCCGTGCGCCGCGACCCGCTCCCGCAGCAGCGCGTCGATCGTGTCGTCGGTCCAGTAGCCCGCGGCGCGGTACTCCCGGACCCGTTCGGCCGGATGAAGACCCACTGTTCCCTCCTAGGAAACCGACGCCGGCCCAGCGCAGGTGAAGCGTACCCGAACCCCGGCCGGGTCATCGTCACATGATCCGGGCACGAGCGCGATCTCGTCCACCCCGGCGGCGGCGTACTAGGCCAGCCGGGCCCGCACGCTCGCCACCTCGCCGACCAGCGACACATGGCCGACGATCTCCGGCGGGATGGCCGCCAGCAGCTCACCCGGATGCGGCCGGGTCCGGGCGAAGCGCACCACGTCGCCAAATCCGGCCTCGGCGAACATCTCCCCGTACCCCGGCGCGGACAGGTAAGCGACCAGCCCCCGCCGCAGCTGCTCACGCAGTCCCCGCCGTCCCCGAAGCCCGGTGCCCCCGGAGCCGAAAGCGCCCCCACCGCCGCCGCGACCCAGGCCGCCACCGGCGGTACCGGCCGCCCGGCCGCCCGGCATTCGTCGTGCAGCAGCTGCACCAGGCGGGCGGCCGAGGCCGGGCGTGACCAGGTTGATCACCATCCGGTCGGCCTGCCGGGCCGCGACCCTGACCGCCCCCCGGCCAAACGCCGCCACCGTCAGCGGCGTACCAGGCGCCTTGGTCCGCAGCCGGTAGCCGCGGGTGGAGATGACCTCGCCCGCCACGTCGGCCTTGCCCCCGGCCAGCAGGATGCGGACGGCGGCGGCCGACTCGGCCAGCGAAAGCGCGGTGCGCTCCTGGCGGCGGCCGTGCCACTGCTGGACCACGACCGGGCTGGAGGAACCGAGCGCCACGTTCACCGTCCGCCCGGTCAGCTCGGTCAGCGACCCGGCTCCCATCGCGATCATGACCGGGTCCCGGACCGCGACCGCGAGCGGACCGATGGTCAGGGCCGCCCGCGCGGTCCGCTCCGCCACCACCGCCCCGAGCGCGAACGCGTCGAAGGTGGCCATCTCGCCGATCCAGATCTCGCCGTACCCCAGCGCGTCCGCGACCTGGGCCGTCCGCACCACCTCCGCGGCCGGCCGGTCCTGCCAGAGCCCCAGCGACACCGAAAGAAGCCGTGAGGGCCCGCCCGCGCTCAGCCTCGGTGCTCACGGGCTCGTTCTATCACTCTGTTAGTTGTAATGTCACTCCATCCGACCCCGGCGCGCGCGGTCCTGTTAGGCAAGCAGAAATGCCGAACTCCGCGCCCGTAACGGCCCGCGGACCTGCGTGCCCCGGCCCTCCCTAGGCGGGTCACTCCATCTGTTGTAGCATGAAACACGGAGCAGCGAGCAGCGCGAAACGGGGTCGGAGTCAGACATGGGCAGCGCGAGCGTGTGGATCGCCGGCAGCTACCAGAGCGACTTCGCGCGGAACTACGCGCGTGAGGGCCTGGACATCTCCGACATGGTGGCCGAGGCGGTCGCGGGCACGCTCGAGCCCGCCGGGGTCGCGGCCGCCGACGTGGACGCCGTGCACGTCGGGAACGCGTTCGGCCAGCTGTTCACCGGTCAGGGGCAGCTGGGCGCGATGCCCGCCACCGTCGAGCCGGGCCTGTGGGGCAAGCCGGCCGCCCGGCACGAGGCGGCCTGCGCCTCGGGCGGCGTGGCCGTGCTCGCCGCGATGGCCGACATCGAGGCCGGCCACTACGACTGCGTGCTGGTCATCGCCGTCGAGCAAGAGCGCAACGTGCCCGGCGACCTAGGCCCCCGCGGCACCTCGGCGCGGCGGCGTGGGTCGGCCGCGAGGGCCAGGACGCCAAGTACATGTGGCCGTACATGTTCAGCCAGCTGGCCGACGAGTACGACCGGCGCTACGGCCTGGACGACCGGCACCTGCACGCCATCGCCGAGCTCAACATGGCCAACGCCAAGGCCAACCCGCTGGCCCAGACCCGGACCTGGTCGCTTCGGCCCGGGTGGCTTCGCCGACGACGACACCGACAACCCGGTCGTCGAGGGGCGGCTGCGCCGCACCGACTGCGCCCAGATCACCGACGGCGTCGGCCGGCGTCCTCCTGGTCTCCGACCGCTTCCGAGCCAATGCCAGGCCCCGCAAAGCCAGCCAACCCGCACGCCCGCATCGCCGGCTGGGGCCACGGCACCGCCGCCCTGCCGCTGCAAGCCAAGCTCGACCGCAGCCAGGCACGAGCCGTACGTCTTCCCGCACGTCCGCCAGGTGGTCACCGACGCGTTCGCGCGCGCAGGCATCGCCAGACGTCGGCGCCCTGGACGGCATCGAGACCCACGACTGCTTCTCCATGTCCGAGTACATGGCCATCGACCACTTCGGCATCACCGCGCCCGGGCGAGAGCTGGAAGGCCGTCGAGAACGGCGAGCTGGCCCGGGACGGCGCGATCCCGGTCAACCCCAGCGGCGGCCTGATCGGCGTCGGGCACCCGGTCGGCGCCACCGGGGTGCGGATGCTGCACGACGCGGCCCGGCAGGTGACCGGCCAGGCCGGCGACTGCCAGGTCGACGGGGCCAGGACCTTCGCCACGCTGAACATCGGCGGCAGCCTCACCACTGCCGTCAGCTTCGTCGTCACCCGGGAGGACTGATCATGGCCGATGTCGAGGTCTACGGCAAGATGCTCTCGACCTTGCCCGCGGACGACGATCATCCGTACCGGTCCGGCCCGTGGCGGCCGCAGCACGTCGAGTACGACGCGACCGACCTGCCACGTGGTGGGCGAGCTGCCCGACGACCTGTACGGCGTGTACCTGCGCAACACCGAGAACCCGCTGCACCCGGCCATCGTCAGGTACCACCCGTTCGACGGCGACGCGATGATCCACAAGGTCTCGTTCCGTGACGGTAAGGTGTCCTACCGGAACCGGTTCGTCCGCACCGACGGCCTGCTGGCCGAGCAGGAGGCCGGCCGCTCGCTGTGGGCCGGGATCGCGGAGAACCCGGACGTCTCCACCCGGCCGGACGGCTGGGGTGCCCGCGGCCGGATGAAGGACGCCGCCTCGACCGACGTCGTCGTGCACGCCGGGGTCGCGGTGGCCAGCTTCTGGCAGTGCGGCGACCTGTACCGGCTCGACCCGCTGACCCTGGATGACCTGGGCAAATGCAGCTGGGGCGGCGCGTTCCCGGCCGAACTGGGCGTGTCGGCGCACACCAAGGTCGACGACCACACCGGCGAGCTGCTGTTCTTCAATTACGGAACGACCGCGCCTTACCTGCACTACGGAGTCGTCGACGCCAGCAACCGGCTGGTGCACTACGTGCCGATCGACCTGCCCGGGCCGCGGCTGCCGCACGACATGGCGCTTCACCGAGCACTACGCCATCCTCAACGACATGCCGCTGTTCTGGGAGCCGGACCTGCTGGCCCGCGGCCTGTACGCGTCCCGGTTCCACCCGGAGCTCCCGTCCCGGCTCGGCGTCATCCCGCGCCGCGGCGGCACCGGCGACATCCGCTGGTTCGAGTTCGACCCGACCTACGTGCTGCACTGGACCAACGCGTACGAATCGGGCGACGAGATCATCGTCGAGGGCTTCTTCCAGGGCTGCCCGGAGCCGGCCAGCGCCGGGCCGAACGGCCCGAAGGAGAAGATGTTCCGGTTCCTGGCCGCCGACATCATGGCGACCCGGCTGCACCGGTGGCGGATGAACCTGGTCACCGGCCAGACCCGCGAGGAGGACCTGTCCGAGTCCTGCACCGAGTTCGGCACGATCAACAGCGGGTTCGGCGGCCGGCCTTATCGGTATAATTACGCCGCCACCAACGAACCGGGCTGGTTCCTGTTCAACGGGCTGGTCAAGCACGACACCCAGACCGGGCACGAGGAGCAGTACCAGTTCGAGCCGGGTGTGTTCTGCAGTGAGGTCGGCGTCGCGCCGCGTGTGGGAGTGGGGGCGGGACGGACGAAGACGACGCGTACCTCGTGACGCTCACGGTCGACATGAACCGTGACCTGTCCGAGTGCGTCGTGTTCCGGGCCAACGACGTCGGTCGCGGCCCGATCGCGCGAGCGCGGCTGCCCGGAGCGGATCGCGAGTGGCACGCACAGCTGCTGGGCGCCGGGCGAGGCCATCACAGGGTGGTAGCGATCCGGCCAGATCACGAGTCGGAGATGCCGGAAACCACGCAGGTACAAGCCCCGCCCGAGGCGGCCACGCTGGACGCGGCCGTGGCCGGTGCGGCCCCGCCCGAGAACTCCAACGCCATCGTCCTCGGGCTGCTGGGCGATGAGTGGAACCTGACCATCGTCAAGCTGGCCATCATGGACGACGTGCGCCGGTACAAGGACTTCCGGGACCGGCTGGGCATCGCGAACTCGGTGCTGACCGTGCGGCTGCGCCGGCTGGCCGAGGCGGGCGTGTTCACCATGTCGCAGTACTCCGCCGCGCCGCGCCGGTTCGAGTACGTGCTCACCGACTGCGGCCGCGACCTGTGGAAGGTGCTGCTGACCATCTGGTCGTGGGAGGCCGTGTGGGTCACCGAGCACATCGAGCCGCTGCCGCCGATGTACCACCTGGAGTGCGGTGCGGAGTTCACCCCGGTGATGCTGTGCCGGGCCTGCGGGCGCCCGGCCGGGATCAGTGACGTGCGCGGGACGTTCGGCCCGAGCGGCGGCTTTGACCGGTCGGTGCCGCGGGCCACCACCCGGCGCCGGTCCGCGGGCGGGTCGCCGGGACCCGGCCTGGTGCCGACGACGATCGAGCTGATCGGCAACCGCTGGTCGGCCTCGGCCATGGCCGCCGCGTTCCTCGGCGCCAGGCGGTTCACCGACATGCTGACCATGATGGGCGCCCCGCCGACCATCGTCTCGGACCGGCTGCGCACGTTCTGCCAGCTGGGCGTGCTGAAGACCGTGGTCACCAAGGCCAACTCGGGCCGGGTCGAGTACCGGCTGACCGACAAGGGCCGGGCCTTCTTCCCGCACGTCATGGTGATGCTCGACTGGGGCGACCGGTGGTTCCGCGCGCCCGAGGGCCCGGCCACGCTGCTCACCCACACCAGCTGCGGCGGGCGTTCCGACCCGTCCTGCACTGCTCGGTCTGCGGCCCGCGAGCTGCATGGATCCAAGGTCCAGGCCGGCGGCGACCCGCCCACGGGCCAGCCGCCCCCCGAGCCGCCCGGCTAGGCGCGCCCCGGGCCGGACGAAAGGCCCGGCGCGGCCGGGGTTGCCGATCCGCGCCGACGGGCCGACCATGAGAGAAGGCCGCCTGACCCTAGGGGTGATATGCCGATCGAGTCGATCGAGCGGGAGCTTCAGGCCGCCTACCGTCAGCTGATCGCTGCTCCGCCACCGTCCGCGCCCACCATGCGCCCGACCTGGACGGACCCGTTCCCTAGCCGGTCCCGCGGCCGCCACGGTTCCTGGCCGGGACCGACCCGTTCGGCGCCGTGACGGCGCTGACCGCCGCGCATCCGTGGGCGCTGGCCGGCTTCGGCGAGCCGGCCTGGGACGACCTATCAGCCCGACCCGCACGCCCCGCCGCCGGAGGGGCTGCGGGTCGGCGTGCTGCGGCTGGCCGCCACGCCGGGGCGCCGCTGCCCGCCGTGGCGCGGTTCGCCCGGCACGGCCACCTGCTGATCACCGAGGACGGGTTCGTGCCCGGGGCCCGGTCGCTGCTGCAGGCGCTCGCGCTGCGGCTGGCCACCGCGGCCGCGCCCGGCACGGTGCGGTTCGCGCTCGCCGATCCGGTGGGCCAGGGCCAGCACCTGAGCGCGTTCCTGCGGCTGCCGCGCGCCGATGCGGGTGGGCCAGCCGGGATCGCGGCCAGCCCCGAGGAGATCGAGGACCTGCTGACCGCGCTGACCGGGATGGTCGTCGAGGTCACCCAGACCCGGCTGACCAACGTGTACGACTCGGTGGAGGCCTACAACGCGGCCGCCACCGGGCCGGCGATTCCGTACCATGTCCTGGTCCTGGCCGGCTTCCCGGCCGGCTTCAGCGACCGGGCCGCGGAGCTGCTCGCGCGGCTGGCCCGCAACGGGCCCCGGGCCGGTCTGTACCTGCTCGGCACGGTCGATCCGGCGCTGCCGCCGCCGCGGGCCTTGGCCGACCTGACGCCCTGACCGCGCTGGGCACGACCGTGGGCCTGGATGCGCCACGGCGAGCTGAGCTGGGATGACCCGGAGTTCGGGCCGAGCGTGATCGAGCCGGACCAGATGCCGGCGGCGGCCCGGGCCAATCCCTGGCTCGACGCGGTGGGCGCCGCCGCCAGCTCGGCCTCCCGGGATCTTCCGTTCGCCCGGATCGCGATCCCGGCGCCGCGACGCTGGGCCGCGGTCAGCCACGACGGCCTGGACGTGCAGATCGGGGTGGACAGCCGGGGCGAGCCGCAGCACTTCGTGATGGGCGTCCGCGGCGTGCATCACGGCCTGGTCGGCGGCGACGTCCGGATGGGCAAGACCAACCTGCTGCACGTGCTGATCAGCCAGCTGGCCCTGGCCTACCCGCCGGAGGAGCTCGAGCTCTACCTGCTCGACTTCAAGGAGGTCGAGTTCGACGCCTACCTGACCGAACGGCTGCCGCACGCCCGCGCGATCACCTCCCGGACCGACCGTGAGTTCGGCCTGTCCATGCTGCGCCGCTTCCACGACGAGATCGACCGCCGGGCCCGGCTGTGCCGGGAGGCGAAGGTCACCGACCTGCCCGACTACCGCATCCAGACCGGGCAGCCGATGCCGCGGGCGCTGGTGATCATGGACGAGTTCCAGGTGCTGTTCAGCGAGGAGGACCGGCTCGCCCGCGAGGCCGGGCGACTGCTGGCCGACATCGCCAAGCGCGGCGCGGCGTTCGGCCTGCACCTGCTGCTGGCCACCCAGTCGCCGGGCGGGCCGCTGGCCGCGTACCTGCGGCCGGTCTACGAGCAGATGGCGCTGCGGATCGCGCTGGGCTGCACCCAGCCGAGCGTGTCCCAGGCCATCCTGGGCGAGGGCAACGACGCCGCCACCCGGCTGGTCCGGGCCGGGGACGCGATCTACAACGACCGCCGCGGCGAGGGCGCCAACCCGGTGATGCGGATCGCGATGCTGCCCACCCGGGAACGGCTGGAGCTGATCGCGGCGATCCGGTCGCTGGCGCCGGGCCGGGAGTACCCGCCGCCCGCGAGCTTCGACCCCGACGCGCCCGGCGGACTTCGCCCCGCCCGCCGTCGCGTCACCGCACCGGCGCGCCGTGCCGCGGTCCCCGGTGCAGGCCTGGCTGGGCGAGGCGATCGAGATCAAGCCCGCCACCACCGCGACGTTCGAGCGCTACGTCCGGTCCAACCTGCTCGTCGTCGGCCCCGAGGAACACGGTCACGGGCTGCTGCTGGCCACCGTGCTCAGCGCCGCGGTCCAGTGCTCCCCGGCCGGGCCCGGTTCACGATCGCCGAGTTCACCCGGCCGTCGTCGCCGTTCCACGGCTTCTTCGCCGCGGCGCAGCAACTGCCCCACCAGGTGCGGATCGCCGGCCGCAAGACCGCCGGGGCGGCGCTGGAGGAGCTGGTGGCGGAGCTGGACGCCCGGCTGGCCGAAACCGACGGGCCCGGCGCCCCGGCGCCCAGACAGCCCCGGCGCCCCCGGCGGCCCAGACAGCCCCGGCGGCACCCCCGGCGGCCCCGACGCCTCCGGCGGGTTGGCGCCGCCCGACTGGTTCTTCCTCGTCGCCGGGATGCACCGCTGGCATGAGCTGGTGGCCGAGGGCGACTACGGCCGGCCCAGCGAGATCTCCGCCCGGCTGGTCCGGCTGGCCGACGGCCGGACCCGACGTCGGCCTGCACGTGGTGGCCTGGGCGGACAGCTACACCACGGCCGAGCGCGCGCTGCGGCGCGCGGGCCTGGCCCACTTCGGCCTGCGCGCGGCGCTGCGGGTGCTGTCGCCCGCGGAGAGCGACGCGCTGCTCGGCGTCTCGGCGGCCGCCGAGCCTGGACGACGACCGCGCCCTGTACCGGGACACCGAGTGGCCGGCCGAGCAGGTCGAGAAGTTCAAGCCGTACTCCGTCGCCTCGCTGCGCGCCTTCGCCCAGACGCGCCTTCCGGAGCCCCGCATGAGCGAGCCCGCCACCTCGCCCTACCTGTCCCTGCGCCAGGCGGTCCGGCCCGGCCATCTTCGCCCACCGGCTGCTGGCCCGGGACGCCGAACGCGCCGGCCAGCTGGCCGCCGAGTGCGAGGAACTCCTCCTGCTCACCCGGGAACTGCTGCAGGCCGCCGGCCTGGCGCACATCCTCGCCCCCGAGCCCGGCGAGCACGAGCCCGGCGAGCACGATCCGGCGAGCACGGGGCCGGCCGGCACGAGCGGTTCCTCGACGCTTACGCCGACGCGGGGCTGCTGTGGGCCAAGGTGGTCGGCAGCTCCATGGTGCTGGCCGGGGCGCTGCTCGAGGCGGGGGACTGGGACGACGTCCGCCTGCTGGCCGGGTTCCTGGCCGACGCCGGGGAGGCGGGCGCGGCGGCCGACCTGCGCGCCCAGCTCGCCAAGGCGGTCCTGGCGGCGCACCACGAACAGCTCAGCGGAATCAGCAATAAGATGCCGCCGGAGGAAATCGGGCAAGCCATCAAGGCGCTGCGGGCGATACTGACCGAAGTCCCGGGACGACCTGAACCGTGAGGTCAATCGCCTCCTTGTGCCGCTGGCCGCCTCGATAAACGCCATTATGCGGCAGCGGGATATCGACATTCCCTATACCAGCCGGGTTGAGCACATTGCGACCGGCGGCGTGGCGAAGTACCCGGACATCGTCACGATTAGCCTCGATGAGATGGCGGCCGAATTCGAAGGTCTCTGCTAGGAGAACAGGCATGGCTGGGGTAATCAACGATGTCGAGGCGCTGGCGGAGTTCAGGGCCCACCTTATGCGGTTCAACCACGACCTGGCGGAAAACTTCGCCACCATCCGGGGGCACTGGCGTGAGCTCGGCGAGGTCTGGCGGGACGACATGTACCAGGTGTTCGGCGAGGCGCTCGAGGAGGTCACTCCGGGTATCACGCATTACCTGTCGGCGACGCAGGACCATGAGGCGCACCTGGCCGCGCTGATCGAGCAGCTCCGCGGTTACCTGGAGACGGGCCTCGGGACGGGCGCGGGCCGCCCGGTGAGCCGACGTGACCGCGGTCCACGCTGACATCGACGCCCTGAGCGGAGTTGCGCGCGGCGCTGGCCCGGTTCCGCTACGCCCAGCGCGAGGTCGCCGATCGCGGCGCCGACGCGATCGAAGCGACCCGGGCGTCCCTGGAGGCCAAGGCCGCCCGCTGGCGCGCCCGGCTCGAGCAGGCCGGGGCCGAGCTCGCGGCCTGCCGGGACCGGTCCTCGCCCGAGGACCCGGTGGACTGTTCAGGCTACGCGCGGGCGGCCGGCGAGGCCGGCGAGCGGCTGGAGCACATCCGGCGCTGGCAGCAGCGGATCGACCAGCAGGCGACCGAGTTCCACGTGGCCGCGGGCCGGTTCCGCCGGCCTGCTCGAGACCGACCTGCCCCGGGCCGAAGAGCAGCTCGCCGCCGTCATCGCGCGGCTGAAGGCCGCCCGCCGCGTCCAGTCACCCGGCGCGTGATTCCGTGGCCCCCCTGCCCGCCCGGCCAGAAGGCGACGGCGACCAGCACCTCCGGCTGCTCGAGGACGCCTGGGAGAAGGTCGTGCCGCACTGGCACGACGGCGTGGCGCGGGAGTTCGGCACCCGCCAGTGGACGCCGCTGCGCGAGGAGTCCCGTGTCCTACCTGGACGGCCCTGCGCACGCTGATGGACCTGCTCGACGCCGCCGAACGCGACACCGAGTACTAGCCCGGCGTACCTGCCTGCCGCGCCAGCGCGTTCAGGTGCGCCAGGCAGGCCTGCGGGTCGACGGCGGCCAGGACCAGGTCGCTCGAACGACGGGCCGGCCGGCCGACACGCTGACCAGCTGGGCACGGGACGGCTTGCCGGTCGCCAGGTCCACGGTGGTGACCCGCCCGCCGAAGGTTACCGCCGCCACCACCTCGGGCGGGGTGGCGGTGAAGATCTCGTGCAGCGTGCGGAGCGCGACGCAGGCCACCAGCCGGTCGTAACGCGCCTTGATCTCGTGCTTCGGACGTGGCACCGGCTCGATGGCATCGCGCGCCCGGACGTAACGGTAGGCGCGGACCGCGGGCACCACGCTGACCGGCGGGAGCTCGGCCTCCACCGTGATGGCCCGGTGCTCCGGCGCGTAGCTGACCTGGTACTCGCGGGGAAAGCCGTCCGGGTACCGGGACGCCTTGAGCAGGCTGCCGGCGAACCACTCCACCGCGCCGGCGTCCCCGGCGGCGAACGCCGACCGGCGCGCCGACGACGAGGCGTTCCGCTTCACCGCCCGGGCGCGCTCGCTGGGTGACCTGCGCGGTCGTAGGCGGGCCTTGGCGATAGCGAGCGCCTGCCGCCGCTGCGACTTCCCGCTGCCGGTGGTCGGCCTGGGCGGCCGCGAACCGGACCCGCGCCTGGGCCAGCTGCGCGGGCGTGCCGTCCGCGCCGGAACCGGTCGAGCCCCTGCGCCGGGGCCGGCGCGAACTCGCTCCAGCTCGGGCGCGGCCGCGGACCTGGCCGAGTTCGCCTGGGTCGAAGGGCGGCACCTTCGGCGCGACATCAGCCACTCGAACGTCAGCGCAGGCCGCGGCAAGATCCCCGTCAGCACCTCGTCGAGGACCTTGACCTGCTCCTGCACCGCGGCGCTGGCCTCAGTCCGCTTCCCGTTGCCTGGCCTCCAGCTGCTCGAGCTGGCGGGCCTTCTCCTGTTCCTGGTCCAGCCTGCGCTGTTCCCGGTTCAGCCGGTCGTCTTCCCGGCGTTGCGCACCAGCCGCCGTTCGAAGTCAGAAAGACTCCCACTGCGAGCCATCGCTCTCCCGGTCTTCGTCGATCACCCTACGCCAACGACGATAACCGCCCCGCGACCGAAGAAGTCAGGCACATTAGGATAGCGGATCGCTACCTCCCCTATGCGGGCGGTACCGATCGACGAATCCCCGAGCCGGCCTACCCGCTGCGCGGCACGCCGCGCAGCCTCAGGCCGCCGGCCGCGGCGAGCAGCGGCTCCGGCCCCGATGAGGACCAGCCACGGCAGCGGCGAGCCAGGCCCGTGCCCCGCGGTGCCGCCGAACCCGGTCGAGGCCGCGCCCGCAGGCGACCGCCCGCTACCGGCCGCGTCCTCCAGGTTCGCGATCTCCAGCCCGCTGGATCCGTCCAGCACCACCAGCGTATGCACGGTGCCGGGGGCCAGCGTGATGCGTGAGCTGGCGTCCGGCGCCGGACCCGGTCACGGCGACCATCTCGGTCCCGGGCGTGACGGTCTCATAGGACGTCATCGAGTCGAACGGCAGCTTGCTCTTGACCACCGTCCCGTCCCAGCTCACCCCGACCGATTGCTGCTTCAGCGAGGCCTGGATCACCCGCACCAGGGCCTTGCCGGCCGGGGTGGTGAGGTCGTCGTCCATGACCTGGAGCCGGAGGCCCGACTGGGGACCCACGCCCGCCACCGTGTAGGCGTGGCCGGCCACCACGGTCACGCTGGTCGACAGCACCGCCTGGCTCGCGGCGGGAGCGCCCGCGGGCCGCATGGCCACGCTGTAGTCGCCCGCGGTCACCGCCTCGTACGGCGAGACCGTCCCGTAGGCGACATGGTGCAGCACGATATGCGCGCTGGAATCGCCGAACGAATACAGGTACACGTCCACGGGCGACGCGGGTCGGCGACAGGTGGGCGAGCCTGATCCAGCCGGTACCCGTGGTGGCGGAGGACGCGTTGGCCGCGGCGGCCGGGGCAAGCCCGAACAGCAGGCCCACCAGGGCCAGCAGCATGACGATACGTCTCTTGAGTCCCGCAGAGTCCATTCGAGTACCCTCCCATTGACCGGACCGCTGAACGTTCACGAGCCCCCGACGCCAGCGGACCGGGGGCGTCGAACCGGACGATGACCACGGGCTGGCCGCTGGGATCGCGCGGGCGATGGCGGCCACGCGGGCAGGTAGGGCGCTTGCTGCGCGCGCAGGAAACTGAGCACCGCCGACAGCCCCGCCGGCGAGGCGGCGCCGATGTCCGCGCCGCGCAGCGACCGACGGCGCTGCATGGCCCCGGGGGAGGAGTCGCCGAAAGTCACCAGCCGGAGCGGCATGGCCGACGCCAGCGCGGACAGGGTGACCAGCAGGCGAGGAGTCGACCTGGCCGGCCAGCAGCGGGGCGCGCGCGATCGGCGAGGCCGCGATGTTGCTGTTCCGCAGCAACTGCGTGCCCGCGGCGACCAGGTGGGTATGCGCCGCCGCGAGCTGGGCCCGAAGCGCCGCTGCTCCGTCCGGCGCGACGACGCGGACGTCAACCTGGTCGGCTCCCGAGCCGAAACTCGCCAGCACCAGGGGTGCGTAGACGGTGGCCAGGCTGGGCGCCGAACTGGTCCCGCAGCGTCGGTGTCGCGACCACGAACGACGCCAGCGCCGAGCGGACCGTCGGTCCTCGGCGGCAGCGCCGTCAGCCGGGCTGCCGGGAAGCCTTGCTCACGGACCTCCCCGCACATCTGAGGGTCGCACGACACGTTCACGTCCGAGCCCACCTGCTGGGCGATCCACGCCGCCGCCAGAGCGCGGTTGGCCGTCGCCGGCTGCGGTGGCGCGCCGGGCTGGCCACGGCACCCGGCTGGCCGGTCCCGGTTACGGCCAGCGTCAGCCCGGCTCCGAACGACACGGCCCCCAGCGCGCCGAGCACCACCATGAGCCGCGGCCGGAGGTCGCCCCGCGCCAGCCGACCGACGCGGCTCACCCCGAACCACCCACGCACCACCGGAGCGATGATCGCCAGCCACCACGAATAGAGCCGATGACTGCGTTCGCGTCTTCTCCTCGCCCATCCCCGCCCCCCAGCAACCTGCGTTTCGGCAAGCCACTACCCAGAGCGTAGCAACCGAACCTCATCCCGCTATGTCAGCCGATGCGGGGTCTGGGCCACATTTGCCGCCGCCGGGGCTATCCGATCCGGACCCGTCAGGCCGGCTTCGAGGGCTCACGACGCGGCTCGAAGATCTCGATGGGGCATCTGACGCCGGGAGCTCGTCCCAGGCGCTGGTCGCCGGTGAGAAAGGTAGCCCCGACGGCTTCGGCCAGTGCGACATAGGTAGCGTCGTAGATGGTGAGGTTGTCGCGCAGTTCCCAGCACCGGGCCAGAAGCGGACGGTGCGGAGCGCGGCGCGCGGGAAAAGCGGCCAGGTCGTTCAGGGCGAACCCGGCACGTCGGATGTCGATGGCGCCGACCAGCAGTTGTTTGCGGAGCACGGATGCGACCTCGAGGTCAGCGAGTTCGGGCAGCATCAGGTGTTCGCCGCGCAGCCGGGCCCGGGCCAGGTCGCCGTCAGTCCCATCGTCAGCCAGTGCGACCACCAGGACGCTGGCGTCAACAACCAGCACGGTCGTCGCGGATGGCCGCCACGGCCTCCCTCAGCGGGACTGATCCGCCCGACCGGCCGGCCGCGCGATCGAGGACTTCGTCCAGCGTCGGCTGGTCAGCCTCTTCGATGAGACGGGTGCGCAGGTATTCTTGCAAGGACTGGTGAGCGGCGGCGGCGCGCTGCCGCAGCACGGCGTGGGTCCGCTCAGGCACATCCTTTATCTGCACGCTAGGCATGGAGCCATTATGGCGCTAATGGCGCCATAATGCAATTCCTGCAGACGCTCCAGTCCCCCGTGCGCTTGCTCGGCCTCCCTGGCGTGGTCGCTCCTATAACTGTAGTGTCAGTTTGTGTGGCCCAGATGTGGCGGAGGTGGCTATGCCGCTTACCAGCAAAGCGTCCGGCTCGGTGGCGCTCGTCACCGGTGCGAACCGGGGGATAGGCCTGGCCTTCGTGGCCGAGCTCGCCGCCCGCGGCGCGAAAAAGATCTACGCCGGCGTGCGCGATCCCGCCGATGTCCGCGATGAGTTCGACGGGCTGGCCGCCGAGGTCGTTCCGCTGGACGTCACCGACCTGGCCGCGGTGCAGGCGGCCGCGGCGGCCTGCCCGGACGTGAACGTGCTCGTCAACAACGCCGGCTTGTTCACCAACAAACGGCTGGTGCTGACCGACGACCCGGACGCCGCGCGCCGCGAGATGGAAGTCAACTACTTCGGCGTGCTCAACATGACCCGGGCGTTCGCGCCGGTCCTGGGGGCCAACGGCGGCGGTTACATCGCCAACGTGCTGTCGGTGGCCGGCGCGTTCCCCGCGCCGTTCATGGGCGGCTATTCGCCGGCCAAGGCGGCGGCGCTGTTCCTGTCCAGCATCACCCGGTCCGAGCTGGCGGAGGCGGGCACCGAGGTGATCGCGCTCATCGTCGGTTCGGTCGACACCCGGATGGCCGCGCACGTGGCGGGCCGCAAGGAAGATCCCGCCGACATCGCCCGGGCGGGCCTGGACGCGCTCGACCGCGGCGAGCACGTGGCCGACACCGACTTCATGGCCGTCGACGCGCGCGCCAGGTACGCGCGCGACCCGATCCGCTACGAACGCGGCATGACCAAGCTGCTCAAGGCGACCCGCATGGACACGGGCCGGTAGCTTCATGACCGAGAACCAGTGGGCCGAGCTGCGCCAGGTCGGCTTTGCGGCGCTTGACCACGCCGCCGCCGTGCGGACCGCCACCGAGGTGCTCGAGCTCGGCCCGGGCTTCGGCGACCCGCTGCTGGCCGAGTTGCACCTCGCCGACTTCACCGCCCCGATCGGCCCCGACACCTACATCGAGGTGCTCGCCCCGACCACGCCGGATCATTCCATCGTCCGCTGGCTGGGCCGGGTCGGCGGCGCGGCCGGCTGGGTGCTGTCCACCCAGGTCCCGTCGCTGGACGGGGTGGCCGAACGCGCCACCGAGCACGGTGTCCGGATCGCGGTGCAGACCCAGGCGATGGGACACGACATCATCCAGCTGCATCCCCTCGACGTCGGCGTACTGCTCGAGCTCGACGCGTTCCTGCCGCGCCCGGCGTGGTTCTGGGACGACCTGCCGGCCGCCCAGGCCGCGCAGGCCAGCCGGGGCACCAAGGCCGACGACATCCTCGCCGTGGACGTGGCGGTGCCGGACCCGATCGCCATGGCCGCGACCTGGGCCGCGATCATCGGCCTCGAGCCCCCCACGCCGATCCCCGACGGTGCCGCCGTCGCCTTCAGCAGCCGCACCACCCGCTTCGTCCCCGCCGCCGGCGGCCGCGTCGGCATCGTCGCCGTCGACGTCCACGCCACCGACCGCGAGCGTGTCGCAGGCCGCGAAGCCACCCTTTGCCACACCCTCATCCGCTTCGTCTAGGGCCCGCCAGTCTTCGCGATCATGAAATCCCCCACCCTTTGCAACCGCGCAACCCCGCTCCCGCCCCGTTCCACGCTTCCAGGGCGTGGATCCCGGGTGGCAGCAGGACCGGCAGCGACGTCGCCAGCACCACGTGCTCCCAGTCGCCGGAAACCGACTCGGTGACCCACCGCCATTCCGCCTCGCCGACCATGAGCCGCCTGCCTTCGGAGAGCACCCGCCCGCTCCGCGAACCGATCACCACCACCCGCACCCCCGCCGAAGCTGCGGCGAAAGCTCCACCGCACGCTGGCCGGATGCCGTTCGGCCTGGGTGGCGAAGTCGCGGAGCACGGCCGCCGCGTCACCCGGCTGCTGTACCTGGCGCCATAGCTCGTCCTGGCCGAGTTCGTCCGGCGAGAGGTTGCCGAGGTGCTGGTAGATCCAGTAGCTCATGTAGGCGCCGCTGATCCTGGCCTGCCACCACGGCTTGGCCCGGAAGTCGCGGAGCCAGGCGGCCGAGGTGTTCCAGTCGTCGTGGACGTCGTGATCATCGCGTTCGGGACGACCGACAGCAGCCAGCGCACCGAGGCCTCACCCAGGCCTCGCGGTACAGAAAGCAGTACTCGGCGAAGTCGGCAACCTGGTCACCCGGCGGTTCGCAGACGTCACGGCGGGCGCGGATGAACTGACGCGTCACCGGTCCCGCATCGTCGGCGTAGACCTGGTCGCCGATCATCAGCATGACATCGGGCCAGCGCTCGTGCGGGGTCTCGCGCAGGTCGAGAGCGTAGTCGCCGAGCGCGTCCGCGCCGTGTTCGGCGTCGTGCCGGGGCTCGGGCCAGCGTACGGTTCCGTCCAGGGCGACCTGGTACTCGTACTCGGCTCCCGGCCGCAGCCCGTCGATCACCACCAGCGCGTAGTGGTGCCCGGCGACCTCGAAGGTCCGCGCCCGCCGCCCCAGGATCTCGACCTGGCAGCCCCGGTCGGTCTGGACCCACACCGTGGCCGCGGTCTCGCCCACGTACCGCAGCAGCGGCCCGAGCCCGAGTGCTGGCGCCGTCTTGATCACGAAGACTTTTTACCCTAGCAGCGGCCCCCAGCTCACCGGGTCTCCCCGCCGTTCATCAGGTCGGTGAACGCGTCCACGGACACCCGGAACTCCCGGGGCTCACCACGCCCGCTGGACGCGAGCAGCTCGGCCAGCCGAGCCGGGTCCAGGTCGGGCTCGTCCGGCAGCGGCACCGTGCCCCACTCCACCACCGACGCACGCCGCAGCCGGCCGCCGCCGGTGACGATGTACTCCGCGTTCAGCTGGCAGTCCTGGCTGGCCAGCGCGGTCAGCACTGGGGCCACCGCGTCCGGCTTCATGCGCCTGCTGGCCGCTGACGGTATCCCGTCGTCCGTCATCTGGGTCAGCGCGTACGGCAGCAGCATGTTGGTCAGCACACCCTTGGCCGCGCCTTCGGCCGCGAGCGACCGGCCGAAGGCCAGCAGGCCGCCCTTGCTGGCGGCGTAGGCGGACAAGCCGACATCGCCATGCAGGCCGCCGGTGGAGGCGACCAGGATGATCCGCCCGTAGCCCGCCGGACGCATCACCGCCATCGCGGCCCGGGCCAGCCGGATGCTGCCCTGCAGGTTGATCGCGAGCACCTCGTCGAACTCCTCGGCGGGCTGCCGGTGGAACATCCCGCCCGCCCCGATGGCCGCGTTGGCCACACAGATGTCCAGCCGCCCCCAGCGGTCCAGCGCCCTGGTGACCATCGCGTCGCCGCTGTCGAGAGCCGCCGCGTCGGCGTAATCCGCCACCGCCTCGCCGCCGGCCGCCATGATCTCCGCGACGACGTGGTCCGCCGGTCCGAGCCCGCCGGAGTCCACGACCCGGTTCCGGTTGTTGACCACCACCCGCGCCCCCTGCCGGGCCAGCGCCAGGCAGAAAGCACGCCCGAGCCCCCGCCCGCCCCCGGACACCACCGCCACCCTTCCCGCCAGCGGCCCCGCGCCGATACCGTCCCGCGGCCCGGCGCCGGTCATGCCGCGACGATCTTGGTCCGGACGTGCGCGATGACGCCGTCCTCAGTCGGTGTCGCGTCCGGCGCCGGGACGATCACCGCGGTCACCGCCTCACCTGCGAGCGGGGCACCGGTGACCCGGAGTGAATAACCGACTCGAGGCAGCGCAGCGCCTTGGGCCGCCGCCGCATGTGCTCGGCGAAGGCCTGGATGAACGGCGTGGGGGCGTAGGTGAACGTCGACCGATCGGCCTCGATGTGGTCGGCCCACGATTCCGGCGTGTACGGGTGCAGGAACGTGACCGTTCCGCCGGTATACAGGTGAGGCAGGATCACGCCCCAGATGCCGCTGGCGAAGGAGAGGGTGCCGGTGAACGCGCACCGCCCGTAGCTGCTGATCCGGAACAGCGACGGCATCAGCCGGACGCACTCCGTCAGCGCCCGCTGGCTGATCATCGCCCCCTTGGGCAGGCCGGTTGTCCCGCTCGTGTACCCCACGATGGCCAGGTCCCCGGCCGCTCTCGGAGTTATCTCCAATTCCGAACGGCCGGTGCTGACAAAGTCATCGAACCCGATCGCACCCGGGGGCCGGTCCGCCCCGATCGTGACCAGCCGCCGAAGCTCCGCTGGCCCGGCCGCCGCGGTCACGACCTCGCTGCGCCCGTCGGTGTGGAAGAGGGCGCGCGCGCCCGAGTCGGCCAGGATGTGCGCCACCTCGGGCGCGGCCAGCCGGTCGTTGACGTGGATGACTGGGTAGCCGCCAAAGGCGGCTCCGATGTAGACCTCGAGGGAACAGATCCGGTCCTCGAGCATGGCCGCCACCGGCGTACCGGGCGCCAGCCCGGCGCCGCGCATCGCGTTGGCCAGCCGCGCTCCCCGATCGAGCAGCTCGCCATAGGTCCGTGTCTCGTTCCCGCGCACCAGTGCCGCCCGCTGCCCGTAGCGCCGGCACGCCGCCAGCAGATCACCAATCATGGGCCTTCCCTCGTCGCTCTTTCGCGTAGACGTAGTGCGCAACTCCGTTTACTGTAGTGTCCGCGCGGCAGTTGCAGAAGGGCAGGCGAACCGGCCATGACCGAGACCGAACCCTGGTCGTTCCACCCCGACGGTTCGCCGGTGTTCTCGCTGGCCGACATCATCAGGAAGCGGGCCGCCGCCACGCCCAAGGCCGAGGCGCTAGCCGAGGCGGGTCGCCGGACCTCGTTCGAGGAGCTGGACCGGCGGTCCAGCCAGGTCGCCAGCGCGCTGCGGGCCGGGGGAGTGCACCCAGGCGACCGGGTCGCCTTCATCGGCGCCAGCGGCCCGGAGTTCGTCGAGGTCCTTTACGGCGCGGCCAAGGCCCGGGCCATCTTCACCGCCGTCAACAACCGCCTGTCCGCCCAGGAGATCCTCGGCATCCTGGCCGATGCCGAGCCGAGCGTCCTGATCGTCGACCCGCTGGCCGCCCCCCAGGTCGCCGGGGTCGAGAGCCAAGCCTTCGACTGCGACGTCTTGGTGACCAACGACAGCTACCTCACCTGGCGTGACGCCGCGCCCGCCGAGGACCGCAGCGACCTCGCCGGCCCCGACGAAACGGCGCTCATCCTCTATACGAGCGGTACCACCGGCGCGCCCAAGGGCGTCGAGCTGACCGGCCGTAATCTGGGCTGCGCCCTGCACGAACTGCACGCGGGCATCGGTCTGGACGAGCAGTCGGTGTGCGCGGCACCTATCCCGTTCTTCCACGTCGCCGGGCTCGGCCTGCTGCTGGCCGCGAACCTGAACGGCGCCAGCCTGCTGCTCGAGCAGGCGCCGGACATGCCGGGCGTGCTGCGCCTGCTGGTGGACCGCAGGGTCACCCACGCCGCCGTGGTGCCGACCGTCCTGCAGCGCCTGCTGGCCCTGCCCGAGTGCCAGGCCGCCGACTGGAGCGCGCTCAGCTACGTCGTCTACGGTTCCAGCCCGATTCCGCTCCCCGTCCTCCGCGCCGCCACCGAGGTCATCGGCTGTTCGTTCTTGCAGTCCTACGGCCTGACCGAGTCCACCGGCGGGTTCACCCTGCTTGGTCCCGCTGACCACGTGCCCGAGGAAAGATACAAGCACCGGCTGCGCTCGGCCGGCCGTCCCATGCGCGGCTCCCGGGTCCGCGTTGTCGACCCCACGACCCTGGCCGAGTGTCCCGTCGGCGAGCGCGGCGAGATCCTGGTCGCCGGCTCCCGCATCATGAGAGGCTACTGGCGCAAACCAGAGCAGACCGCCGAGGTCATCCTCCCCGGCGGCTGGCTCCGCACCGGCGACGGCGGATCCTTCGACGCTGACGGCTTCCTCTACCTCCATGACCGCCTGAAAGACATGATCGTCTCCGGCGGCGAGAACGTGTACCCCGCCGAGGTCGAGAGCGTCATGACTGGCCATCCCGACATCGCCGAAGTCGCCGTCGTCGGCGTCTCCTCCGCCGAATGGGGTGAATCCCCCTACGCCGTCGTCGTCCTGCGCCCGGGTGCCAGCCCCTCCGAAGCCGACCTGATCAGCTGGACCCGAGACCGTCTGGCCCACTACAAATGCCCCGTCGGCGTCACCTTCACCGCCGCCCTAGCCCGGACCGCCTCGGGCAAGCTCCAGAAGCAGGCGATCCGCTCCCACCTGAGCTCGGGTGCTTTCCGGTAGCCCACCCAGTACGACACACGCCCAGCGAACCGGTATGCTGACTCCGTTCCGGCTGCAGCCTGATACTGCAGTCAAGGGGCTTTAGCTCAGTTGGTAGAGCGCTTGCATGGCATGCAAGAGGTCAGGGGTTCGAATCCCCTAAGCTCCACACTTTTTTCGTATATGCGTTCGAGTAAAAAAGAGACAATCAAGTGACAACGGCGCCGGATTTCGTCCCGGAGCCGACCTGAATGAAGGACGTAAGACCGGGTCTGGCGGTGCCGGCAGTTACGTCTGGCCAGCTCAGTAGCGTATGCGCTTCTCAGCGCCGCTATGGCGCGCGTGATGCAAACCCCCGCCGCATGCGTAGCGTGCAAGAGGTCACCGTTGCCCACCATCGTTAGCGCGCCCGGTCACCTGTCGTAACGCATTTCCTTCGGTTCAGCGCTATATCCGCCTGATCGGTGCGTCGCGCGAGTGTGGTCGTATGGGGGGCGCCGTGCACAATACGAGTGTGATCGGTACGGCATGCTGTGGAACTGG
This sequence comes from uncultured Actinomycetes bacterium, assembly GCA_963808315.1. Classification (GTDB taxonomy): domain Bacteria; phylum Actinomycetota; class Actinomycetes; order Streptosporangiales; family Streptosporangiaceae; genus Palsa-504. The sequence continues at coordinate 69,104 of CAWEFK010000038.1, forward strand.
GCTATGCGCTACCTGGCCGGGGACTACCCGGCTGCCAGGGGCCAGCTGGAGCGGGCCCTAGCCCTCTACAACGACCCCAGCGACCGGCGCGGTGTGCCCTACCCTGCACCGCAACGATGATCTGGCCGAGGGCGGCCGCAGCCTGCAGCTCGTCGGCCCTACTCGCGTGCCTGGGGCGGTATCAGAGCGTTACGCACACCGTCACCTGGTTCGAGTGCGCGCCCGAGTCGCTGCCGTGACCAGGGCCGCCACGTTTTGGAACCTCACAGGCGGCGGTGGACGCCATGTTATTACCGACCGGTCACCCGATGAGCTGGTCGAAGGCGTACTGGTCGGTAGAGGCGTTATAGGGTTCTCGTAGGGTCGGCCGGGGGCAACGATAGCGGACGAGCTCGGGCAGCCCGTTGGAGCGGGCGTAGCCCGTGCTGCGATACAGCGGCTGAGGCCGTTGCCTCCCTTATCCGTACTAGGTAAGATAAGGTCATGGCCAGGGTTGAGCGCGTCACCGCAGCAACCCTCGACGTGCTTGAGGTCCTGCTGGAAGCGCATCGCGAGGGCCGAGACATACATGGATGGGAGATCAAGAAGGCAACCCACCGCTCGGGACCCACCGTGTACGGGGTCATCGACCGGCTAGAAGACGCAGAACTCATCCAAGGGCACTGGGAAAGCCAGGACTCGCAGGCGAAGGGGCCGCGGCGTCGCTACTACAGGCTTTCAGGGGCAGGGGTGACGACCGCTCGCGCTCTGCTCACCGAACGGCGAGGGCGAAGGCCGCCGCTTAAAGAGCACTCACCTGGCTGGACAAGCGGTGTTGATCATGGATGGCAGCTATGACTGCTAAAGACATTTTGTTCGTCGTGATCATACCGCTGGCGCTCGCCGAATTCGGCCCGTGGTGCGGCTGGCTTGCTGTGAAACTTATACCGAAAGCCGCTAAGCTCCGTTACGGAGAAACTGAGAGGTCTGTCGTCCGTGCCGAGGAATGGTCCGGCCATCTTAACGACATTCCCGGCCAGTTGTCTAAACTGGGATACGCTGCCTGCCAGTTTCTGGCGGGGTCGGTTATCGTTACTAAACGAAAAGCCCGGAACATACCTTCTAGAGATTTCGAGCGAGAAAAACTCGAGGTTCCCGCTAGATTTAATGCTGACAGCGACCAAACCGGTTTGATGGTCTTTCAGACGCGCGAAGAGGTCACTATGTCGTTCCAAGATACTCTTAAAGTGCTCTCGGTAGAGAACTTTGAAAGTGATCGGTCTCGGGGAGCTGCTTCGCATAAGGTTGCTAGCTCATTCATCTCAGAGATAACTCAATAATGGATTTTGTTCCTGTTCAAAGCCCCAGGTCACTCAGCTGCCGCTATACGTCTAGTGCCGTAGCAGGTGCCGTTGCTCGTAGGCGGTCCCCGTGCGGATGCTGGGGCTGGGCAGATGCCGGAATGCTGGCGATAGGCTCGCATCGTGGTCATGCTTTGCTGCCAGAGGATGTGCGCTCGTGCGCCGAGGTGAGCGGGTGCCCATCACCCTGTCGCGGTGGATCGGTGCACCGGCGGGTGAGATCTTTCAGGTCTTGGCGAATCCAGGCAGACACCGTGATTTCGATGGTTCTGGGATGTTGCGGGGGTGGTGTCCGGCGCGGCGACCTGCGGGGTGGGGATGTCTTCGTGATGAAGATGTACTTCGACGAACCGGGCGAGTATTAGATGTCCACCTCGCCCTTCAGATGAGCAGCCAGCACATCAGTGGTCAGCGGCAGGTAGTCCCGTTTCTAATGCGGGATCCCGCGCTGCCATCCGCCGCGTACCGCCGGGAGCCAGCCCTTCCATCCCGTACGGGAGTTCTCGATCCGGGTAGCGTAGATGTCGGTACGTGCCGCGAGCAGCGCCCGGAAGAACGCCACCTTCGCGTCATTGGGCGAGTCCTTATGGATCGGTCCCGGCGGTGCCTCGAAGAAGCCGGCCTGCGCAGGACCGGGTGCCGCGGCCTGCCGCGGGCTCATCTCCAGCATCTTCAAGCAGGCGCGCGTTCTCCGCCCGCAGCCGCGACAGCTCCGCGGCCACAGCCGCGGGAATCTCAGTCGCGCCCACACCATATGCACCCCGGCGGCCACCTGATTCGTGCCATGCGCTTCGCTGGGGACGTGCTGGATTAACTTCGGCCGCAGGCAGCCAGCAGGAGTTCGGCGATGAGATCGAGGTCATCGAGTGTGAGGTCCGTGCCGCCCGTGTCGTGTATCCACTGCAGCGATTGGCGGCGGCGATCTACCAGCCAAAGATCGACATGAAGCGTGATATCCGCAGCAGCCGACATGTCGCAGTTGGCGAGTTGAGCTAGCGCAGCAGGCCTTACTTGCTCGTCGAGGATGATCCGGGCGATGTCTTGCAGGTCGGTGCCCTGCTTGTCGGCCGTACGATTCATGATGGCTTGCAGCTTCATGGCGACGAGGGGGCCTGGTTCGGCGACAAGTGCGCTGACCTCGACGTGTGTTCCGCTCAAGGGTGCTACTTCGATGGTTATCTCAGTGGCGCTATCGCTGGCCCACGCATGAGCGAAGGCATGCAAGCGGTCTCCCGGATCGTCGCTCGGCTGGTCGATCTCGATCTGCCGGACCTCGAGTACGTCGACCTTGACTTGGCCGTAGACGGTAGGCAGCAGCACCGAGGTGGGCTCGACAGGCTCCGCCCCTGATGCCGCGCGGAGTACCTGAAGCTGGGGCGTTTGACCGAGCAGCCGGTCGACAACATCGAGATCGGTGGTGGCCCGGTAGGGATTGGAGAGGCGGCACATCACGGCCAGTCCGCCGACCACCACCGGTGAATGGCCGATCAAGGTGCGGACTTCTTTGACACCCTGGACGACCGCGGCCATCGTGTCACCGAGGAACGTCACACGCTTACCAGACACGCGTCCACCTCTGTGGTGGCGTCCAGGCCTCGAGGATCTCTCGTCCACGCCCCGCGTCCTGGGCCAGGTCCAGCGCGACGAAGACAGGATGGGCGAGCGGCCATTCGAACGGGTTGGACGCCGCATCGACCCGGTGGCTGCATGTCGCGCTAACGGGGGCGACCCGGACCGCGCAGCGTGCTTGGGAGCGTGACGCGGCAGCGCCTAGGAGCGTGGTCGCTCGCCGGAGAATCGCCTGGTCGGGTACGTAAAAATCGAGAAGCTGCCCGGAGCGCACCGCCAGCGGCGCGCCGTAAGTCACCGCGGCAGCCGAGTCAGTGAGCGCCCACCCGGTCGTGTTCTCCGCATCGTGCAGTCCGAGTCGCAGGGGCTTGGTGGTCGTGTCGTTGTCGCCTGGCATAGGCAATTGTGCGAGGTGGACGCGGGTGGCAGGCCAGCGGTCGGCTACCTGCCAGAACAGTTGCGTGCCCTCAACGCGATGCCGGTCGTCGATCAGGCCGGCACGGCGCAGTACGGCCAGAATCTCCGAGACCGTGCTCGCCGACCTGCCGAGCCTGCGTGCCAGCTCGCGTACAGCTGCACCAGCAGCCGGTTTCATGAGGAGAGCGGTGGCCACTTCCAAGCCTGCGCTGCCGCTCAGCGCATGCGTACGCTCAACGCGCCCGGAGACCGGCTCCACGTCGGCGTCAAGTACCACGTTGGGCGACCGCAACGCGAGGTGACCGCGCAGATCGTAGTATCCGGCGTGGTGCTCGACGAGCAGCCTGCGCGCGGTCTCGGTTACCCGGTCGCCCACGACCAGCAGCACCGAGTCGAAGGGGCGTGACGTTTCGGCAAGCAGCCGCCGTGCAACCTCGTCGGTCACCAGTGCGCGATGCTTGACTTGTATCCGAGTCCCGCCGGGTTCGATCACCAAGTCGATCTCTTGGTCGGGCGCGCTGAGCGGCTGTCGAGTCTGTACCCCTAGCTGCGCCAGGGCATCGACGAGAAGCATCTCACTGTCCACACAAGTAGAATGCCGACTGTTCGGTGTCCGGTCAATACCGGACACCGAACAGTGCTAAAATCAGTGACAAGCCAAGTGACAACGGCTCCAGGTAATGACAGACCCAGCGCGACCTACCCAGACACTAAAATTCCGCTGACCTGCGATAACCAGACTAAGTGCGATGCCATCAGACGCATCCGGCAGGCATGGCATGCAAGAGGTCAGGGGTTCGAATCCCCTAAGCTCCACGCATTTTTCGTGTACTCGTTCGAGTAAAAAAGAGACAATCAAGTGACAACGGCACCGGATTCTGGCGCTGGAGCCCATCTGGTCAAGGACTCCGGGACCTGACGCGGCACCGTGGCCAGAAGCATCCGGCCAGCTCGGCAACGTAGCGGCTTCCGGGTGGCGGTCCTAGTCAGCGTCGCGGAAACCCCCGCCACATGCGTAGCACGCAAGAGGCCACCGGTCTACTCCAACCGTTGAGCCCCGGTCACCCGCCGTGACGAGTGCCCGATAGGTTCCGCGCTATATCCGTCGTTCGGTACGCCTGGGTTATAAGGAGCCCGGCTACCTACGGCCGTACATAACGAGTTGATCTGTGCGGTCACGGTCACGCGCATGGCCGACCCGGACTGCCCGGTGTCCGAATCTGCCGATCTGAGTGAGGCAGGTAAGCCCAGACCCTTTATATTATAGGGCCTTGGGATGCGGCAGCCCCAGAGCTGGCGGTAGGACGAATCAAAGTTTCACGCACGGGGCCAACGGCTTTGGAGGTATTTCAGGAGCGACTCACCTGTTGCTTCCCGGGTAGTATTGTTCTCCCGTACATAAAAATGATCCCGCCGGAACACTCCCGCGTCTCCAGCGGGAATGTCGATACGAAGAACAGGTTTATCGTCTGCCATCTCAATCTTGATATCGACGAACGGGGCGATTGCAGCCATATCCTGATGTACCCTGCTGCTGACGTGGTTCACGAGACCATCGAGATCTTTAAAAAGAGTGATATCCCCATCCAAACCGATAATCCTACCTGTCCGGTCCTCTACCCCGACCAGAATAGTTCCACCCTCCGTGTTCCAGAACCCGCATATCGTGTTCAGTATCTTATCCGACAGGGCCGGATCCCTTCGATTGAGGCTGGGACTAAAGGCAAAGGCATACTTGTGCTCAAGGAACTTGTCTTCGGGCAACCTCGCCAGTTCGGCTGCTGGCCGGTTTCCGTACGGGCTGATAGTCAGGCTGGAACCTGGCACTTGAGGGCGCATAAGAAGTCTATCCAGAGCGTTCCACAGCGTTATGACATGTTTCATGTTGCGCCCCTGATCCAACACCACCGTGCTCGGCTCGGAAACACTGCGCGCGTGCACGTTACTGTCATCATCGACCTCGATATAAATACACTCCCTGAACTTTGATAGCACGCCCGTGCGACTAAGGAGGAACAGGCCTATTTCCTTGAGAAATCCCGAGTCGGGGCGGTGAGAATAAGGGCCATCGGATGAGATCGCATTGATGGTGCCCGATTGCAGGTCGGATGCCGTTACCTTAAACCCGGAAGGCTGCAGAGCATCGAGGCATGCCTGGAACACGCGCGCCCGCGGCGCGGCGTAGCACCGCGTGTCTTCAAATTTAGCAGTCATAAATCTTCTCCTACCTGGCCTAGTCATGAAGGACGCCCGCTCACGGCCCCCGGGTCCCGGGTCCGCATAAGCCGGCCGGCCATCTCACGCGTTCGCTCTGCTAGCAGACCATGGGTCCCTGCTCCCGGCTGACCACAAACTGCGGCTGCCTGGCGGGCACCAGCCGCCATAATAGTCTCGGAATTCCTGAGGATTCGCCGCCTTCCGCTCAGGCCGTGCTCTACGCTAATCCCCATGTCGAACTCAGGTCGGCCATTCACCTACTCCGTACTCGTGCCCGCCCCGCCGGCCGTGGTCATGCCGTCACTGCTCAGCCTTTCAGCAGGTGGTAACTATTTCGATGGCTATGAAGTGCGGCAGGTGACGTGGAACTCCCTTCACGTCACCCGGCGCTACGTGCCCGTATGGGCCGTTGCCGTGGCAATAGCCGGCGCAATGATCTTCCTGATAGGCCTACTCGCCCTGCTAGTGCGAGAGACCGAGGTGCTTACCGTCACCGTGTACGAGCAAGAGGAAGGTTCGTACCTGGATTTCTCTGGCACAGCCGCCCCCAGAGTTGCCGCCGCAATGAACCTGGCCATCGACGGCCTGCTCAGTGGGGCTGCACTGGCGCCGCCGTCGGCTGCGTTCCCGGCGAGTCCCACAGCAACATTTCCGGTCCGCCCAGCACCAGCCTTCTCGCAGCGCACAATGCAATCGTCCGGCTCTGCTGACGGCAAGTTCTGCCCTGAATGCGCGGAAACGATCCGTGCGGCAGCTAGAAGTTGCAGGTACTGCGGCTACCGGTTCAGTGCCGAATCGACCTAAACCCCGACCGACCACACGGCTGCCTCTCAGCAATTCGGTAAAGGGACGCAACTCTTCTGCCGCGGACAGGTCGAGCGTCGCGGCCCCGGCAGGCCCTTCGCCGTGCGCGCCGCGGGCTGACGCCCGCCAGTCATGGCCGCCCAGGGCCGGCACGGACCTGCTGCTAGCCGCAGGCGTCCCTGTCGCCGAGGCATCCGCGCCGACGCGGTGATGACAGGCACAACCCGAGATATAACCACGCAGCCAGCCGATCCAGTGGGCTAAATTTCAGGCGAACATCTGATCACCCCTTCTCACTGCTCACCGCCTCGCCGGGCCGCCAGTAGCCGCCTGCATCCTGGAGCAGCGAACCGAGTGCTGTTCAGAGAGCGGCAGAATGATCAATCCAGCGTCTGAGGAGGATGTGAACTCACGGGAATGTGATCACGGTTGGCAGAAGTCATTCCCTCTCAAAGTGCCGTCGCTTTACAGGATAATCTAGTACCATTCCGAACGGATCTGGTTGTCGTACGCTTTCTCTCTGGTTTCCGTCCTTCCTTAGGCGGGAGAAGGCTCGTACGACGCCGCTCATCCCAACCCGAGACGACAGCCGATGACGGTTCCGCAATGGTGATAATCGCATTTCTACTGTGCCTGGTAACACTACTCAAACTGATATCAATTTCGAATGCCATCCGATGGCTGGGCGGCGGCGCCACGCAGTTCCGGAGGGATGTTATCAAAAACAGACCTCAGACCGTGTTCGCCCTGGAAGTTATCCTGCAGGTGTGGCATGCGAACTTCTTCCCCTTTGGGCTGAAAGATTACCGTCTCGCGGTATATATGCGAAAAGTGCCCCGGAGATCGGTTCGCGGGGCGGCGACATGGTGGATCCTGGCCGTGTTCCAGAAGGTCTTCTTTCAATTCCAGGGCCTAGCGTTTGCGAGCGCTGTATTCTTCGTACTCGGCGCGCATGCGTCCCCTAAAACCACTTGGGCATCCCATGACGTGTACGGTGGTATGGGCGCGGCGCTTGGGATCCTACTCATGATCGGCATCGTCTTGCTGGCATGCGAATCTTTCACCTCCTACGTTGTCCTCGGGTCGTATGGTGCCGCGTTCCATCGCCTCGATGTGCGCCGCCGACACATCCTCGATGAAGCGGCCAAGCCATCCATACTGCTGCCCCAGCCAGAGGATCGGAACCTGGCCATCATCGAGATGTTCGCCTATGCGGGCATCTTCCTCAGTGCCTTTATAATCATGGCGTGCGCCACTTACTTCATAAGCATGCAACTTGGCGGTTTCGCGACACTTAATGATCCCATTGGGGCTGGGCTAATCGACGGCCGTCGCCTGTATGACGCGTTCTATTGCACCGTGAACATCGCGGGCGGCTCCAGCGAGGCTGATCCGGTTACCATGCTCGCAATGCTTCTAGCTATGATAGGTACGATCACATATCTTCTGCTTACGGTCATCGTGCTGGCTGCACTTGCTGGCATAGTTATCTCGGCACCTGGGAAGCCCGATTAGCCTGCAGGCAAGCTCGGCTTGCGGGAACGGTTGCGGTACCACCCAATTGAAAGTCCAAGGAAGGCTGACAAGCTTCCGCCGCACCGATTAGATATGCCTCTGAAATAGTTCACCACATCAGCTCACATCAATTTTGATGAGCGATACATCGATCGGAACAAACCACAGAGGACCCGGCAACATATCTTGCGCTTATACTTGGCACCGGCTCGGTTCGGCGGCTCGGCCGTCCGCAACGCAGAACTGGCTGATCAGTGCTCAGCAGTGAGAACAGGAGGCCTGGGCATCGAGCCGTAAATAGTCGGCGATCTGGCTGTATGGTATTACTGCGGCGGTCACTCTATGTAGCTGGAGTTGTCTATGCCTGCCAATTTAGGTGCCGTGGTAAATCACTATGACGCTTGCCGTTCTTAAGGTTGATCCCCCGATGACTACGAAGAGCCGCTGCTGAGTCTGTCTGAGCCGCCGGTAGCAACCCGGGAAGTTCCAAGTGCTGATGATACCCGAATCGGGGCGGTCAGTCGAATAGCTCGCGGAGAACCGCGGCGGATCTCGGGGACAGAGGTTCATCTGGGTAGAAGTCCGCGCATATCTGCAGGGCCACGTCGGCTGATTCGACTCCGACGATGCCGGCGAGCAGGCGAAGATCGTCAATGTCACGCGTTCGGGCGGCGAATGCCTTCATCGCGAAGATGTGGCGTGGTGAGGCGGCCATGACGCGCAGCCCGGGATGATCAAAGACGCGGCGTTTGTCAGCGTCCTCCTCGCCGGATATGTAGGTGCTGGCCTGCTCGTTGAGCCACCAGCGGGGGAGTCCGAGGTCGATCGCGACCCTGCATGGCCTCTTCGTGGACGATCCCGTGCGGCTTGAACATTGCATCGACATCGCGGGTGACGCGGGCAGCGTCGTAAGCCAGGGCCATGGCGGCGCCGCCCACGATGAAGACATCCGCCACGACACCTCTGCGAACGAGGCGCTCACCCAGTGCGGTGAATGCCCTCTCGAGTTCCGCCCGGCCGAAGAGGACGCTGCCGGCCCCGCTCACGCTGCTTCCAGGTCCGTGGCGGACAGGTACACGCCATGCTTGCGGAATGCCGCTGGCGCCCGGACCAGTGCATCGGCCCGCTGGATTTCCAGTTCCGCCGGGAACCACGGCTGCTGCAGGACCCTCATCTCCGCCCACTCAGGCGGAGCAAGATCATGCTGCGCCGCCAAGTGCTCCGCTAGTGCCGCCAGCAGCGCATCCCACCGCTCATCGCCGGCTGGCGGCGGCTCATCGCGCAGCAAGGACGGCTGGACGTTTTCCGATTCCCACCGGTACTCCTCTAGGAACTCCCACACGAGTTTCCATCGCGTCTTGCTGTCGGTTGTCCGTACCAGACGGCTGGCCAGATCGGCCAGGGTCATCGGGCTGTAGCCGGCCATCCGGTTCCTCCCTTGCCTACGGGGCCTTGGTCTGAGCATACGGTCCAAGGCTTGCCCGGCCCATGATCCCGAACCTAACGCCAGCGCGCCTCGGTAATCAGGTTCGCCGTCGGCGGGTGGCTAGGCCTGAAGCGGGACCATACCCTGTCGGTAGCGAGCAGTCCCGAGGCTCTGCTGAGCGTGGGGGAAGGCCGGTCGCCAGTGCCAACCCAAGTGACAACGTCCTCAGAGGGCGATTCGGGAGTTGATGCCCGGTGTGTCGTAGTGTAATCGGGTGGTTTTCTAGCGTTACGCCACGTGGGCGGGCCTTGGCTGTGCTGGGATGGCAGGATGAGCGAGCGCAAGCCCTACCCCAGCGATTTAACCGACGAGCGGTGGGCGCTGATCGAGCCGGTGATCACGGCATGGAAGGCCGCCCACCCCTCGGTCAGCGGCCACCAGGGCTGCTATCCGATGCGGGAGATCATCAACGCGATCTTCTACCAGGGCCGGACCGGCTGCCAGCGGGATTACCTGCCGCATGACCTGCCGCCCCGCAGCGCGGTGTACTACTACTTCGCCCGGTGGCGCGATGATGGCACTGACCAGGCGATCCACGACCTGCTCCGCTGGCAGGAACGGGAGAAACGGGGCCGGTTAGCTGATCCCAGCCTGGTCGTGCTGGATACCCAGAGCGTGCACGCGGCGGCCGGGGTCCCGGCGTCCACGACGGGAAACGATGCGGGCAAGCGGGTGCACGGCCGCAAGCGGGCCCTGGCCGTGGATGTGCTGGGCCTGGTGGTGGCGGTGGCGGTGCTGGCGGCCTCGGCGCACGAGAATGCCGCCGGGATCGCCCTGCTGGACCGGGTCGCCGCGCAGGCCGGCACGGTCCGCACCGCGCTGGCGGGCCAGGGGTTCAAGAACGCGGTCGCCGCCCATGGCGCCACCTTGGGCATTGACGTGCAGACCGTCGAGCGGAACCCGGCTGACAAGGGGTTCGTCCCCCAGCCCAAGCGGCGGGTCGTCGAGCGGGCCTACGGCATCCTGGCCCTGCACCGGCGCCTGGTCCGCGACTACGAGCACCGGCCCGCCAGCTCCGAATCGCGCGTGTACTGGGCGATGAGCGGTGTTGACTGCACTATCTAGGGGCGTTCTGTCCTGGAATCCGTAAAGTCCGGCGGGTGCCTGTACCGATTCCGCAAGCGGTCCTCCGCCGCGAACTGATGCAAGGACGACGGGACGTGCCGCAGGTCGGCGCCGTCGTCATGGGAGGTACCCCGCTGGTGCCTTTCATCGTCGTTGACGGAGAAGGCGCCGGGGTCGATCCGGTGAACCGGTACCTGCATGACCGGATCCTCGGCGACGTCAGCCCGTTGACGTGCCGTAGTTACGGTTATGACCTGTTGCGCTGGTTCCGGCTGCTGTGGCTGCTGGATGTCGCCTGGGAGCAGGCGACGGAGGCTGAGACGGCCGCCATGGTCGGGTGGTTGCGTAACGCCGGTAACCCGCAGCGGCGGCGCGGGGCGGGCTCCCCGCAGCCCGGTTCGGTGAACATGCGCACTGGTAAACCCGAACCCGGTGCCGGCTATGCGCCCGCGACGATCGTCCACGCGCTGACCGTGGTGTCCGGTTTCTACGATTTCCACATGCATTTCGGGGACGGGCCGCTGATCAATCCGGTTCCCCGGAACTCCGCCCGCCGGGCGGCCCTGGCCCACCGGTCACCGCTAGAGGACCCGCGTCCTCACCGGCGGGCACGGCTGCGGCCCAAGCCGGCCCGCCGCGCGGTGCGGTCGATCCCTGACGGCCTGTTCGAGGAGTTGTTCGCGCGGATGCGCAACGACCGGGACCGCGCGCTGCTGGCCTTCTACGTCAGCTCAGGAGACGTC
>CAWEFK010000039.1:0-33922 GCA_963808315.1 uncultured Actinomycetes bacterium
TCGAGCTCGCCGAGCAGGATCTGCTGGGCGCGCATGATCGAGGTGACGGCGGCCATCGACAGTGAGGGACCGAACCGGCTGGCCCAGATCCGCGCCGCCCGGTCGATGGGATCAAACGGCAACTCAAGCGGCTTACCCACGGGTATAACCGTATTGCGTGCCGCCGCCCGGGCGGGCGGTTAATCCCTGGGCGGGCCATCCTCGGGCGGACTCAGCAACTCGTCCGCGGCCTGGAACGGGTCGAGCGTGCCCGCCGCGACCTGGCTGGCCAGCTCCTCGATGCGGCCCGCCGCCAGCCGCCCGCGCAGCGCGGCGAAGGCGAGCGCCGTGATCTCCTCGCGAGCCCGCGCCTGCCGGCGCCGGGCCAGCTCCCCGGTGGCGTTGAGCCAGGACCAGTGCGCGTCCAGGCGGCTCATCACCTCGTCGATCCCCTCGCCCTTCACCGCCACGGCGGCGATGATCGGCGGCTTCCAGCTTCCCTCGGCGTGATCCGCGAGCGCGATCATGGTGCGCAGGTCGCGCACCACCTGCTGGGCATCGGGTTTGTCCGCCTTGTTCACCACGAACAGGTCGGCGACCTCGAGGATGCCGGCCTTGGCCGCCTGGATGGCGTCGCCCATGCCCGGCGCGAGCAGCACAAGCACCGTATCCGCCAGCGAGGCGATGGCGACCTCGGCCTGCCCGACACCGACCGTCTCGACGATGATCAGTCGAAGCCGGCCGCGTCGGGTACCCGGATGGCCTGCGGCGTCGCCGCGGCGAGGCCGCCGAGATGCCCGCGGGTGGCCATCGACCGACGAATACCTTATCGTCGGCGGCGTGTTCCTGCATCCGGACCCGGTCACCGAGCGCGCCCCGCCGGTAAACGGCGAGGTCGGGTCGACCGCGAGCACGGCGACCCGGATCCCGGCGGCGCGGGACGCGCCCACCAGCGCGCCGGTCACGGTGGACTTGCCCACTCCGGGCGCACCCGTCAGCCCGATGACCCTGGCCCCGCCGGTGCTGGGCACAAGTTCTTTGATGACAAGCGGACCCTGGGTGAGGCATCCTCCACCAGCGAGATCAGCCGGGCCACCGCGCGGGGGTCCCCGGACCGGGCCCGGTCAAGCTCAGCGCTGGCCCGGTCGGCTGCCGCCTCGGCTGTTGCCTTGGTCTCCGTCTCGGCCACAGACGTGGTTAGCCGCGCACCCGCAGCAGCAGCGCCTCGCCCTGGCCGCCGCCGCCGCACAGTCCAGCGGCGCCCAGCCCGCCGCCGCGCCGGCCAAGCTCGTAGCACAGGTGCAGCGCGATCCGGGCTCCGGAAGCCCCGACGGGATGGCCGATCGCGATCGCGCCGCCGTTGACGTTGACGATGTCCGGCCTGACCTTGAGGTCCCGCATGGACTGGATCACCACCGCCGCGAACGCCTCGTTGATCTCGACCAAGTCCAGGTCCGAGACGGTCAGCCCGGCCTTGGCCAGGGCCTGGGAGATGGCGTTGGACGGCTGGGAGTGCAGCGAGTTGTCCGGTCCCGCGACGTTGCCGTGCGCGCCGATCTCGGCCAGCACCGGCAGGCCGGGCGGCGGCCTCGGCCGACATCACCACGACGGCGGCCGCGCCGTCGGAGATCTGGGACGCGGACCCGGCGGTGATCGTGCCGTCGGGGCGGAACGCGGGCCGCAGCTTGGCCAGCGTCTCGACCGTCGTCGCGGGCCGGATGCCTTCGTCCTGCGTCACGGTCAGCGACGCCCCGCCCCGCTGCGGGACGGTGACGCCGACGATCTCGTCGGCGAACAGCCCGGCCGCGGCCGCGGCGGCGGCGCGCTGGTGGCTGGCCGCGGCGAACTCGTCTTGCTCGGCCCGGGTGATGCCGAGCTTGCTCCCGCTGTTCTCGGTGGACTCCCCCATGGACAGCTGATCGAAGGCGTCGGTGAGGGCGTCGATCGCCATCGAGTCGGTCACCTCGAAGGGGCCGTACTTGTAGCCGGCCCGCGAGTTCGGCAGCAGGTGCGGCGCGCGGGTCATGGACTCCATCCCGCCGGCCACCACGACGTCGTGCTCGCCCAGCCTGATCAGCTGAGCCGCAAGCGCGATGGCGTCCAGGCCGGACAGGCAGACCTTGTTCACCGTCAGCGCCGGGACCGACATCGGAATGCCGGCCGCCACCGCCGCCTGCCGGGCCGGAATCTGGCCCGCGCGGGCCTGGAGAACCTGTCCCATGATCACGTACTCGACCTGATCCGGGCGCACGCCGGCCCGTGCCAGGGCTCCGGCGATGGCCACTCCGCCCAGATCGCTGGCAGACTTGCTGGCGAGAGACCCGAGCAGGCGGCCGACCGGAGTCCGCGCGCCCCCGACAATGACCGGCTGACGTGGTTCGCTCATATCCATAACGATACCTATTCGGGTTCGGAAGGAAATATCGTGCTACCGCTGCTGACCCGCATCGACCACGTCGGCATCGCCTGCCGCGACCTCAGCAAGAGCATCGAGCTGTACCGGGAGACGTTCGGCCTTCGGGTGATCACGCTGGAAACGCACGAGGAGCAGGGTGTCCGGGAGGCCATACTGGCGGTCGGGCCCGATGGTGCCGGGCCTGATGGCGCCGGGCCCGATGGCGCCGGGGCGGGGCTGGCCGGGGCGCCGGGAGGGGCGGGCTTGGCCGGGGCGTACGTTCAGCTGCTCGAGCCGCTGGCGCCGGACACACCGGTGGGCAAGTTCCTGGCCCGCCGCGGCGAGGGCCTTCACCACATCGGATACGGCGTGACGGATATCACGCAGGCGATGGCCACGATCGGCCAGGCGGGCGTCCGGCTCATCGACGAGCGGCCGCGGCACGGGTCCATGGGTGCGTCCATTGCCTTCCTGCACCCGGCCGATCTCGGGGGCGTTCTGACCGAACTTGTCGAGTCCGCCGGCCGGGGGTGATCCCCTAATTCGGTGTAGTGACGATTTGCCCGGATACATAGGATAGAGAACTCCGAAGGGCCCGCAGGAGGACCCGAGGAAGAGTAGTCTGCCTGTCACCGGGCGAGAGTCAAAAACCCGCATGGCTGACACCCGCCGTAAGAGTCCCCGCCTTCACGTCTAGCCAGGATTAGGCCATATGCAATCGGACATTGACGCCCAGCTGACCAACTTCTTCGAAGAGGCCCCGCCGCGCGAGTTCGCGACGGTCATGCGGGGCTATGACCGCCATCAGGTCGATGAGCACATCAGGTCGATCGAAGCTGAAGCACGCACGCACCGCGAGCAAGCTCAGGTCGCCAAGCGGGAGCTGTCCGAAGCTCACCGCCAGATCCAGGAGCAGGAACGCCCGACCTATTCGGGTCTCGGGGCACGCATCGAGCAGCTGCTCAGACTGGCCGAGGAGCAGGCCACCGAGCTGGTCCAGGCGGCCAGGTCCGAAGCCAACGAGATCAAGGCCGCGGCCAAGGTCGATGCCGCCGAGCTGCGGGCCGGCGCCGAGAACGAGGCGTCCGAGCTGCGGGCGAACGCCAAGCGGGAGACCGACGACCTGCGCGGTGCGGCCGAGCGCGAGGCCGACTCGATCAGGACCACCGCCCGGCGCGAGGCCGACGAGCTGACCTCGACCACCGAGCGCGAAGTGGCCAAGCTGCGGGCCACCGCCGACCACGAGGTCGCGGAGAAGCGGGCCGCCGCCGAGCGCGACATCGCCAAGCTGCGGACCAGCACCGAGCGCGAGGTGGCACAGCTGAAGGCCACCGCCAAGCGCGAGCGGGACGAGATCCTCACCACCTCCAAGCGCCAGGCCGACGAGATGCGCAGCCAGGCCCAGCGGATCCTGGAGGAGAGCGAAGCCCAGCGGGCCCAGGCGGAGGCCGAGTTCGAGATCCAGCTCGCGGCCCGGCGTGAAGAGGCCGAGCGCCAGGAGGCCGAGCGCCTGTCCGCGGCCCAGTCCGCCACGCAGAAGCTGGTGTCCGAGGCCGAGCAGCGGGCATCCACCGCCGAGCAGCGTGCGGCCAAGGCCAGCGCCCAGGCCGACCAGACCAGGCGGGACGCCGACCAGCACGCCCGGCAGCTGGTCAGCAACGCCAAGAAGAACGCCGATCAGGTCGTCAGCCAGGCCAAGGCCCAGGCCGAGGGCCTGCTCGCCGAGACCAAGGCCGATGCCGAGCGGCGCCGCGCGGCGGCGCAGCGCGAGGTCGACGAGCTCACCCGCCAGAAGGACAGCATCGCCAGCCACCTGGCGCAGGTGCGCCAGCTGCTCGGCGGTCAGATGGCCGGCATGGCGAGCATGGACGCGGCGGCGCAGGCTCTGCAGCCCAAGCCGGCCATCGACTCCGGTGGCGGAGCCGCACGGAACGGGAACTCGGGTCAGGTCGCACCCACCACCGTCCAGCCGGCCCAGCCCGCGGCCAGTCCGCAGGCCACCCAGGTGAACCCGGCGCCGACCCAGGTGCAGCGAGTCCCGGCGGCTAACGGCGGGTCCTCCCCCACCGCGACGCAGGCCACCAAGCAGGCGGCCAACGGCAAGGACGACGAAGACTGGTGGACCGAGTAGGACCCGAGCGCGGATTACCGGCGAGGGCGCAGGCCAGCCGATGGAGACGTGGGAGGCGATCAGATCCCGCCGGAACGTCCGGTCGTTCGACGACCGGCCGATACCTGCCGATCACCTGAACGAGATCCTGGAAGCCGGACGGCGCGCGCCCTCGTCGCAGAACTGGCAGCCGTGGGACTTCGTCGTGGTCACCGAGCGGGAGCGGCTGGTCAAGCTCGCGGAGACGTGGCAGGGGGCCGGGCACGTGGCCCATTCGGCGGCGACCATCGCCCTGGTCGTGTCGCCGCCTGAGCAGGAGCGGCGGCGCAGCACGCTGTACTACGACCTGGGTCAGGCCACCATGAGCATCATGCTCGCCGCGGCCAGCCTGACCATCGGCAGCTGCCACTCCGCGGTCGGGGACCAGGAGCTAGCGCGCGAGGTGCTCGGCTTCCCGCCCGAGCAAGTTCTGTGCCTACCTGATCTCGCTCGGGTATCCGGCTGACCGGCCGCTGTCCCTGATCCAGCGGCAGGCCCGGCGGCCGCTGGACGAGATCGTGCATCGCGAGCAGTGGTGAGCGCGCCTCAGGTCACCGGCACGATGCTGGCCTGGGTGAGGTGGCCGGAGTCGATCTGCAGCAGGCCCAGCGTCCCGTGCGGCTGGCGCCTGCGGTCCGTCGGCGAACCCGGGTTGAAGATCCGCAGGTCACCCGCTGATTCGTGGAGCGGTATGTGCGAATGGCCGAACACCACGAGATCCGCGCCGGGGAACCGGCGGCGCATCCGCACGATCCGTCCGGTGGCAGCCCCGCTGTCGTGCACCATCGCCACGCTGAGCCCGTCCAGGTCAAGCTCCGCCGTCGGACCGGTCCCGTCAACGCCCCATCCGGCCACGTCGGGGCCGTCGTTGTTGCCAAGCACGGCGACCACCGGAGCGTACTGCGCCAGCTCGGTGAGAACCGGTGCGACGCAGACGTCGCCCGCGTGCAGGATCAGATCGGCGCGCGCGCAGGTGCTCCGCCACCCGCGGCGGGCAGACCCGCCACCGCCGGGGCGCATGAGTATCGGCTAGGACGACAACCCGCACGGCACCATCTTGCCCCAGGCTCGAGGCCTGGGGCCCGCTACTCCAGGTGCCCGGATCTCGGTCGGTCGTCGGATGGCCGGGATAATCGAGGTGAGCGCCTTGCTGGCCTCGGCTGTGGCCGTACGCTGTCGGTTTTTGTCCTCGGCCACGGCCGCCGCGGCGATGAGGCGGCGGTTAGCCTCGCGGCGACGGCGAACCCGCTTGCTTGCCTTGACCGCGCGATCCACGGCGAACAGCAAGCCGACGAACAGGACGAGGGCGACAGCGAGGAGAAGCACGGGTATCTTCCGTCTCATCGATTGGAAAACGGTCCGGCACTCCAGTAAAGCCGGTGAGCACAGGATTTTCCAAACCGTACTTATGCCGCTAATCCAGGCGAGTGCGGCTTTATGGCTGCTATAATGCTCGCTCCGGCACCCAAGTGCGCCGGGGGCGAGAGGGAAAGTGGGCCACCCGGTTGAACGGGCCGGGTGGCCCGATAATCCGCGCGCGCCCTCCAGACGCTCGCGGACGCGTCACGGCAGCAAGCCGAGCAGCCAGCCGGGGCCGAGAATGGTCGCACCGGCCGCCACCGATCGCTCGCGCAACTCGCGGTCGGCGGTCACCACGATGCGGCGCCCGGGCAGGTCGCGCACCACGGCGACGATCGTGTCGTCACCCGGCCCGCGCGCCTGCACGATCCGCACCCCGCCACCGGACCCTCACCGCCCGGACGTCACCGGCGGAGCAGGCGCGAGGCGGCGGCGTTGGCGGCTCCTTCGAGGACCATGACGAAAGCGGGCGGATCGGTCTCACCCGGCGGCACCGCCCGGCCCGAAGCGGCCAGCCGGACCAGCTCCGCGTGCAGCCGGACCGCCGCTCCGGCCCGGTCCCGCCACCATCCATCGGGGCGGGAGCCCATCACGTTGGCCACGTCCACGACGACGGTGACCGCATGCTCGCCGATCGGTATCTCCTCTGGTCCTGATCGTCCGCAATGCTGGCACCGTAAGCTGGCCGCATGGCTGACTTGAAACTAGCCTGGCAATCGCTGACCAGGTCTCCAGGCTACGGCAGCGGCAGAGCGGGCCGCTGATCCTCGAACTGGACCTGACCGACGGCCTGCCCGAGGGCCCGGTCACCGATCCGGTCTCCGCGATCATGTCCCGGCGCAAGGTCAGGCTGGCCGACGTCCTGGCGGGCCTGCGGCGCGCACAGCACGACGACCGGGTGCGGGCGCTGGTGGTCAAGGTGGGCGGCGGCGGGATCGGGCTGGCCCGGATGCAGGAGATCCGCGAGGCGATCGGCGCGTTCCGCGAGTCGGGCAAGCTCGCGGTGGCCTGGGCCGAGAGCTTCGGCGAGTTCACGCACGGCAACGTGCCGTACTACCTGGCGACCGCGTTCGACCGGATCTACCTGCAGCCCTCCGGCACCCTCGGGCTCACGGGCATCGCGGTGGAGCACGTGTTCCTGCACGACGCGCTGGAGAAGTTCGGCATCGGCTTCGCCAGCGCCAAGCGGTACGAGTACAAGTCGGCCGCCGACAGCCTGACCGAACGCGGCTTCACCGGCCCGGCCCGGGAGGCTCGGAGCGGCTGGTGACCTCGATCGCCGAGCAGATCAGCGCCGCCATCGCCGAACGCCGCGGCAAGAGCGCCGCCGAGGCCCGCGCGCTGCTCGACCGCGGGCCGTTCCTGGCCGCCGACGCACTGGCCGAGGGCCTGGTCGACGCGCTCGGCTACCGGGACGAGGTCTACGCGGACGTCCGCAAGGAAGCGGCCCCCGATGCGACCCTGCAGTACGTCGCCCGCTACCAGCGCGCTCACACGCTGGCCGAGCGGACGCGCACCCTGCCGAAGCCGCGGGAGCGTTTCGTCGCCGTCATCCACGCGTCCGGGCCGATCAAGGCCGGGCGCAGCACCCGCAGCCCGTTCGGCGGCGGCGCGATGGGCTCGGACACGGTGGCGGCCGCGCTGCGGTCGGCACGGTCGGACGAACGGGTCCGGGCCGTGCTGTTCCGGGTCAACAGCCCCGGCGGGTCCGCCACCGCCTCCGACACGATCTGGCGCGAAGTGGTCAGGCTCCGGGCCGCGGGTAAGCCCGTGGTGGTGTCGATGAGCGACGTGGCCGCCTCGGGCGGGTATTACATCGCCGCGGCGGCCGATGTCATCGTCGCGCAGCCGGGCACGATCACCGGGTCGATCGGCGTGATCATGGGCAAGCCCGTGTTCGAGGATGCGCTGCACCGGGTCGGCGCCAGCACCGATTCGGTGAGCGTGGGCGCCCGGGCCACGATGCTGAGCCCCTTCCATCCGTTCACCGAGGATGACTGGGATCGGATCAACGCCTGGCTGGACGAGATCTACCGCGACTTCACCGCGAAGGTGGCCTCGGGCCGCCGGATGCCGGTGGAGCGAGTGCACGAAGTCGCCCGCGGCCGGGTCTGGACCGGCGCCGACGCCGCGCAGAACGGGCTCGTCGACGAGCTCGGCGGCATGCAGGCCGCGGCCGAGATCGCCAGGAAGCGGGCCGGCTGCCCGCCGACGCGCCGCTGCGCGTCTACCCCGGCTCACCCCGCTGGACCAGCTCCGCGGGCCGGAGTCGAGCGAGTCGCGCCCGGCCGCCGCGGTTGGCCTCGGTTTCGCCGAACCTTCCCGGTTGGGGTCCCGCGTGGCGGCTGGCGGCCAGCGCCGGCCTGCCGCCGTACGGACCGCTGATGCTCCCCGGCACCTGGACCATTACGTGACCGAACGGACCGTGGAGCTGCGGCGGCGGACCCGGCGAGGGCCGTGGCGGGCTGGGCGTCCGGGGTCACCCTGCTCACGGTGGCCGACGGCCGCGACGACGTGGGGGCGACGATCAGCGCGTTCTGCCCGGTATCGGCCGAACCTGCCCTGGTGCTTGTCTCGCTGATGTCCGGGTCGTATCCGGCCGAGCTGTTCGGCCGGGAGGACGAGCCCGTCACCCGGTTCGCGGTCACCCTGCTCGCGGCCGGGCAGCGGATGCTGGCGGGCCGGTTCGCGGCGGCCGGGCGGCCGGGCGCACGGCACATGCTCGACGACGTACCGCACCGGCGCGGCCCGGACTCGGGCGCGCTGATCGTCGACGGCGGCCTGGCCGCGCTGGAGTGCGCCGTGCAGCAAATCATCCCGGCCGGGGACCACCTGCTGGTCATCGCGCGGGTCACCGGCGTGCCTTACGTGGCGGACCCGGGTGAGCCGCTGATCCGCTTCCGCCATCGCTACGTGGCGATAGGCTCGGGCGGGCCGGGCCGATAGGAGCTTTATCCCCAACCTGGACACCAGCGTCCCGCACATTGGCCGCGTCTACGACGACTGGCTGGGGGTGCTTCCTTCAAATACACCCTAGCTAACTTGGATGCACGCCTGTCGATCCACTAGGAATAGCAGGTTAAGTACCAGTTTCAGGCGAACTGTGACGTCAGATGCCTGGCCAAGGCAACCGGTTGGGTAAGAAACCAGCTGGTCAGCAAGGCAGAACTGCCCCATGATGGCCTTGCCCGGGTGCTAGGCGGACCGCCGCTAATTCGGTTGCGCCGAGTGTCTGGCGTTCGCATACTGCGGGGTGTAAGAACCGACCACGGAGGTACAGCGATTATTACCAAGGCCATCCACGCCGCCGCGTCATCCGCGCGATTGCCTGAGCCTGGATCTTCTTTCTCACGTCCAGTCCCGAGGCAACGGCCCGCGGGAAGGGCTGAGCGCAGGCGGACGGGTTCCTTCAGGGTCTTCGCGCGCGGGACGCCGCGGCTGCAGCGTTCAATCGTCGCAGCTCCGCGTGGAGGTCTTTTGTCATGCCTGTTTTCTCTGTTGGGCGCCGCGTTCCGGCGCGCCCGGTTCGTCCTTCGTTCCATGATCCGCGCTTCGCCCTCCTGCTAGTCGGCCAGTCGGCCGGGCTGGGTCTGCAGTTGGGCGGCGTCCCTCGTCCTGTGGGGTTTCGCCGCCTATCACTTCGGCGCCGGCCCTGCGGCCATCTCGGTCACGGCCCTGTGCTGGTCGGGACCGCCCGTGGTGCTCACCGCGTTCACCGGCGGTCTCACCGACCGCTTCGGCCCTCGGACCATGCTGATCATCGGCTACACCTGCTCCGCCGCCACGTCGCTAGGGATGGCCACCTCAGGATCGCTGATGTTCCTGGACGTCGCGGCGCTCGCCTGCGGTGCCGCCCGGTCACTGTGCAGTCCGGCGAGCAGCGCGCTCCCGGCGCGGGTCGTGGAGCCCGACGACCTGCTCGCCGCGAACTCGCTCCTCGGGGTCACCGCCTCGATCGGGCAGGTAGCGGGGCCGCTGGCGGCCAGCGTCCTCATGGCCGCCACGGGATTCCGAATCGCTTTCGCCGCCGACGCCGCCATGTACCTGGTAAACGTGCTGGCCGTCCTTCCGCTGCCGGTTCTCCCGCAGCCGGACGAACCACGAGGCGCTGACGCAGAGACCGCGCGGCGCACGGCGCACGGGGTGGCGTGGCTGCGCACGGCCACGGCGGGCGTGACAGCGGTGGCCCGGGTCCCCGAATTCCGCGCTATCGCGCTGGCCCGGATGGGAGTGATCTTCACGTCCGGGGCGTTCTTGGTCGTCGAGCCGCTGTACGCCCAGCACGTGCTCGGCCGGCCGTCGTCGCAGTTCGCACTGTTCCAGGCGGCAACCGGGATCGGGGCGATCGCACCGGCCTGGTGCTCCCGGCCGTCCGCCGCCGCGTGCCGGGGAGCCGGTCGCCGGCCCGGCTCCTGGCGGCCGGCGCGATCAGCTGCGGACTGGCGGCGGCACTGCTCACGGGCACGCCATGGGTGCCCGTCGCCTACCTCGGCGCGATCCTCTGGGGCGCCTGCGGCACCGTGTTCTACGCGGCAGCGACCACAACCCTGCAGCGGCTTGCCCCCGCGGGGCAACTGGGCCGGGTCGCGGGCGTGATCTCCACGGCCGAATCCACGACGGAGAGCATCAGCATGCCGGTAGCCGGCGCGGTGGTGGCCGTCGCCGGCCTCCGGCCGGGCGCGCTCGTCCTCGCGGCGGTAGCAGTCGCGGCCGGGGCGACGTGCCTCCTGGGATAGCCGGGAATTCGATTGCGTGCTCTGCCCGGTCCCTGGCGCTGCCGGGCGGTGCACGCCACTCGGCGAGGGCTCCCGCGTCACCTAGCCCGAAGCCCCCGCTCCTGCGCGGTGATTCTCCTAGCCGACGGTAGCGAGTCCCAGCGGGCGGGGAAGGCAAGGCTATGGCAAGACTCGCCATAGCGTCATTGCCTTGCGCTGCCGGAGACGGAGATCATCGCAGTTAGCAGCCTAATGTGTGATTACTAGCTGGCTCGAGCTGGTCGAGCCGGCGTGGTCCGGGGCCCCCGAGTGGCGGCCTGACAGCGATATCGAGGCGGCCAGCCCCGCGGTTCTGTGGGGTGGCGTCGCCGGTAAGTCGCCGGCCCGCTAGGGGGAACCCGCGACGAGGCGGCCCGCCTGCCAGACGGCGGTGACCAGCGGGACGCCCGGGCGGTAGGCCAGGTAGGCGTGCGACGGCGCGTCAAGCATGATCAGGTCGGCCCGGGCCCCCACGCCCAGGTGGCCGATATCGTCCCGGCGCAGCGCCCGGGCGCCGCCCGCGGTGGCGGCCCAGACCGCCTCCTCGGTCGTCATCCGCATCTCCCGCACCGCGAGCGCGATGCAGAACGGCATGCTTGAGGTGAACGAGGACCCAGGATTGCAGTCCGTGGCCAGGGCCACGGTGACGCCCGCGCCGAGCAGCCGGCGGGCGTCGGGAAACGGCTGGCGGCAGCCGAACTCCGCCCCGGGCAGCAGCGTCGCCACCACCGGCGTGCTGGCCAGCGCGTCGACGTCGGCATCGGTCAAGAACGTGCAGTGGTCGGCCGACGCGGCCCCCGCCCGCGCCGCCACCTGGACGCCGGGACCCGGTCCGAGCTGGTTGGCGTGCACCCGGGCGGCCAGGCCCGCCGCCCGGCCCGCCGCCAGGATCGCGGTCGCCTGATCCGCGCCGAACGCGCCGTCCTCGCAGAACACGTCGATCCACCGGGCGTGCGGCGCGCAGGCCGCCAGCATCGGTCCGCGCACTAGGTCCACGTAACCGGCCGGGTCGGCGGCGAACTCGGGCGGCACGACGTGGGCACCCAGGTAGGTGACCTCCGGGGTGATCTCGGCGGCCAGCGCCAGCCCGCGCGCCTCGTCGGCGACCGTGAGCCCGTACCCGGACTTGCACTCGAACGTGGTGGTGCCCTGACCGAGCATCTCGGCCGCCAGCCGCCGCAGGTTCGCGCGCAGCACGGCGTCGGAGGCCGCGCGGGTCGCCTCGACCGTGACCAGGATGCCGCCCGCGTGGTAGGGGCGCCCGGCCATCCGCGCGGCGAACTCGGCGCTGCGCTCCCCGGCGAAGACCAGATGGGCGTGCGAGTCGGCGAATCCCGGGAGCACCGCCCGGCCGGCCGCGTCCACCTGCCGGTCCGCGGCCGGGGCCCGCGCCGCCGGGCCGGTCCAGGCCACCCGGCCGCCGGAGATGACCAGCGCGGCGTCAGCCAGCGTCGCGTAGGCCCCGTCGTCTCCGTCGTTGGTCACCAGCTCACCGATGCCGGTGATCAGCGTGCTCTCGGCGTCCGTCACAGGTCAAGTCTCCCCTACCCGGGGCAACCGATCGCGGGGGCGTGAAGTGTAGTGAGCATGAGACCAGGCGCCGACCCGTGCACCACGGTTCGTTCGGCAGATCATCCGGGGTCGTCGGCGGGATCTGGCTTCGCCGAGGCGTACCGGGTGCACCGTCCCGGACTAGTCAAGCTGGCCGCGTTCATCGTCGGTGACCGGGCCACCGGGGAAGACGTCGTCCAGGACGTCTTCGCCCGCCTGCACCAGCGCTGGGACACGCTCGCGGATCCGGGTGACCCGCTCCCTTATCTGCGGACGTCGGTGGTCAACGGCTGCCGCTCGGCGATCAAGCGGCGCGGCCGGGCCCAGCGGCACGCCGACCGGGACTCACCGAGCCCGCCGCTGTCCACCGAGGAGTCGGTGCTGCTGTCGCAGGAGCGGCAGCAGGTGCTGGCCGCGCTGGCCGGGCTCACCCGCCGGCGGCGGGAGGTGCTTGTGCTCCGGTTCTACCTCGGGCTGTCGGAGGCGGAGATCGCCGCCACGCTCGGCATCAGCCCCGGGACCGTCAAGTCCACCGCGGCCCGCGGGCTCGCGGCCCTCGCCCGCACGCTCAGGGAGACCCGATGATTCCGCCGGAAGAGATGGCCAGGACCGCGGACCGGCTGACCGACGCGCTCACCGCCGCCGCCACGATCATGGCCCCGGGCGCGGCGTCCGGGGTTGCCGGGGTGCCGGGGTTATGGCCCCGGAGCGGGCCCACGCGCACCGGAACCCGATGCCCGGCACGGTCGCGCTCCAGCTCCGGGATCGGTCCGGCCCAGGACGGGTCCCGGGTCCGGACCGGTCCGGCCCAGGACGGGCCGCCTGCGCGGCCTGGCTGGTTCCCGTCGGCGCCGCGGCCAGCGTCACCGCGATCATCCTGACCGCCGTGGCCCTAGCCGGTCACCAGGGGCGGCCCCGGCTCGGCCCCGGCGGCGGCTCCGGCCAGCGCCGGGTCCGGCATCACCTCCCTGGCCGGGGTGCCGTCCGACCCGGGGACGCGGACCTCATCCCTGACCCCCCGGAGTTCTACGTGACCATCGTGAACCCGGGAATCTCGGCTGGCGGTCGCGACCTGCTCACGGCGCAGGTCCGCCGGACGAGCGACGGCACGGTCACCGGGACGCTGCCCGCGCTGCCCGCCGGGTGGCACCTGGAACAGAGCGTCTCGGCCACCGCCGACGACCGCACCTTCATCGTCGCGGCCGGCACGGCCACGGAGTGCCGCCCCCCACCCAGACGCGCTTCTACCGGTTCAACGTGACGGGAACCGGGCGGGTCAGCGGCCTCCGGGCGGTGGGCAAGCCCGTCACCGGCGACTGGTCAGCGAGTTTCCGCGTCGCCGGACGGCACGAAGATCGCGTACACGGAGCAGTCCTGTCCCGAGGAGGCCCCCGGGCCTTCGGACGCGGGCGTCATCCACGTCATGGACCTGGCCGACGGTACCGTGCGCAGCTGGCGCAATACCGTATCCGCCGCCACCCCGGCCCGGGTCACGACCCAGATCGGAGCGATGTCCTGGACGGCCAGCGGACGCACCCTGGTCGCCGACTACAACTGGACACTGGTGAACGGGACCGGAAACCGGCCTGGTGTACGGGACCCGGACCGAAACCGGCTACCTGGCCGTCCTGGCCCTGGACACTGCCAGCCCCGGCGGCTCGCTGCAAGGTCACAGCCGCCTGCTGTTCAGCGAGGGCCGCTGCGACATCTGCGTGTACCAGGCGCTCATCAGCCCCGACGGATCCACCCTGACCGCCGTGGCGATGCAAGTCCTGCCACGGCCTGGAGGTAAGCACGCCACGCCGGTCACGTTCCGCCAGTGGGTGCTGCGGCTGTCCGCGGCGGACGGGCAGCCGGCCGGGCATCGTGTTCAGCTCGGTCCGCTCGGGCGACGGTCCTGCGCCCGTACTGTCCGCCGACGGTCAAGGCGCAGCACTGGATGCTCGAGTCCGGCCAGCAGTTCGGCTGGATCTCCGGCGGCACGCTCGTCCCGCTGCCGCCGAAGGCCTCGCCGCCGCTGCCGTCTGCCGCCTGGTGACGCCGGTCGACAGCCCGGTCCTGATGACGATCCTGCGGCCAGCCCGCCCAGCCCGGCCCGGTCGCCCGGTCGCGCGGCGTCCGGGGTGGCCGCGGGTGCTGGCCGGGCGGACCGGTGGCTGGTGGCTGGTGGCCGCGGCGGTCACCTTCACGGTGGCCGAGCTGGCGTTTGTGCCCGTGCGGATGGGACTCAGCTGGGATGAGGTGGTCTACGCCAGCCAAGTCAGCGCGCACGCGCCGGCGTCCTACTTTGACTCGGCCCGGGCCCGCGGGGTATCGGTCCTGGTGGCTCCGGTTACGCTCGTGACGTCTTCGCTGGTGGCGCTGCGCGTTTACCTGTCGGTCGCCACGGGCCTGGGCCTGCTGACCGCCTTGTGGCCCTGGCGGCGGCTGCGGCCCGGCTGGCAGCTGGCGCTGGCCGGAGTCCTCTTCGGCGGTCTTTGGACCACCCAGTACTACGGGCCGGAGGTGATGCCGGATCTGTGGTCGGCGCTGAGCGCGCTGGCCGCGGTCGGCTGCTTTCTGTCCTTCACCACGGGCCGCGGCGGCCGGGGAGCACTGACCGGGTTGGCCGACGGCGTCGCCTGCGCGGCGCTGTTCCGCCCGGGTGATGCCGTTTACCTCACGGTGCCGCTGATCCTGGCGGTGCTGACGATCAGCGCGTGGCGTCGGTGGGAGCTGGTGGTCGCCGCCTTGTCCGGGCTGGTCACAGGCGCAGCTGAGTGGATTATCGAGGCGGACGAGCGCTTCGGCGGCGTGGCGTCTCGGCTCCACCTGTCAGGCATCGAGCAAGGCGGGTTCGGTCTGCACTTCTCGCTGGTCGCGTACTGGCGGGCGCTGAACGGTCCCACGCTGTGCCGACCCTGCACGGCCGCGGTCACCGACCCGGGACCTGGTCTATGGTGGCTGGCCCTGCCACTGCTGGTCGTGGCGGGAGTACTGGCGGCGCGCCGGGCTGGGCGACTCGGCTCGGCGCTGCTGCCCGCGGTGTGCGCGCTGGGCCTGACGGCGCAGTACATCTTCATGATCAACTACGCGGCGCCCCGCTTCCTGCTTCCCGCCTACGCGCTGCTCGCCATGCCGGTCGCGGACGGCCTGGCCTGGGTGCTGACGGGGTCCGGCGGGAACTGCGCCCGGCCGCGGCCGCCGTCACGCTGTGCCTGCTGGCGGCCCAGCTCATCAGCCAGCACGTCGTGCTGGAACGTGAGGCCGCCGCGACGGTGGCCGACGCCGACGACTACAAGACGCTGGCCGATGATCTCGCGGCGCTGGGCGTGCGGCCGCCGTGCATGCTCAGCGGCGGTCCGTACCTGCCGGTCGCCTACTACCTAGGATGCTCGTCCGGGTGGGTCGCGCACCCGGGCTCGGCGCGGAACCTCGTCCTGTTCGCCTCTCCCGGACAGCCGCGGCCGGCGTTCGCCGCGCACTGGCAGGCCCATCACATGAACGGTCTGGCGATCCTCAACTTCATCGCCTACACCCCCTAACCCAAACCCGCCCCTCACCGCCGTTGTGATTCCCGGATCGTGGATCGCTGCTACCCCCATAGGGGACGTTTTGATCCACGATCCTGGGTCGGGCGGGTTGGGCGGGTTGGGCGGGGTCAGGCGGCGGCGGGTAGGGGGTTGAGGGTGCCGGTGGTGACCAGGGTGACGAGAGGTTCCAGGTCGGCGGGGAGGGTGCCGTCGCTGTGGGTGAACGGGATGACCTCCCTGATCATCCGGTAGGCGCGGCCGGTGCCCACGCCGAGCTGGTCCCGGGCGAGCTGGCCGAGGGCGGCCCCGGGAACGCCGGGGACGCCGGGCCGGGCCCGCAGGTCGATGGCCTGGGCCGCGACGACGAACTCGATCGCCGCCACCCGGGCGCACAGCTGACCATGTCGGCCAGGCGGCGCGCTGACAGCGGCGCCATGGTGGCCCGGTCCTCGATACCCTCGCCCTTGACCGAGCTGGCCAGCTCGTAGGACACCGGATGGGCCAGCGTGCGGGCTTCCACCGTGATGGCCTGACCGGCCACGGCCAGCTCGGACAGGGCGTCGTCGGGCGAGCCCGCGATCGCCGCCAGGCCGGCCGGCAACCCGGAGTAGGGCGCCTGGAGGAGCTTGACCGCTCGTTCGTTCGCGCTGGTCACCACCGGGGCGAGCGCGATCCTGGCGAAATCGAGCGCGGCGGCGAGCGGGCCGACGTCGAAGTTCCCGACCGAGACGATCCGCCGCCCGGGTACCACCACCGACCGGGTTGGACTGCGAGGAGTTGAGCTCGAGCTGCAGGATCATCCGCGCGTAGGCCAGCGCGTCCCTGGCCGCGCCGTGGATGTGCGGGATGCAGCGGAAGGTCAGCGGGTCCGGCAGGAACCTGGCCGCGCCTGGCTGCCACAGGTAGCTGTCCGCCAGCAGCGCCCGTAGCTGGCCCAGGGTGGCGGCCAGCCCGGGAAACGGCCTGGTCTGCTCGATGACGGGGTGCAGGCAGGTCAGGTTGGCGCCGAAGGCCTCCAGGTCCAGGGCGCCCGCGACGTCGAACACCGACATCAGGGCGTCCGCGTCGGCGGTAGCGAGACAGGCCCACGCGGTGGTGAAGGCGTTGCTGCTGACCAGGGCGAGACCCTGGTTCTCGGCCAGTCGCCGACCCCGGTGGTCAGGCCGTAAACCGGCTCGCTGGTCCTGAGCACCTCCTCCACGACGGCACGCGATTGGCGCATGGCGGTTATCGCCCCCGGCGCCAGCACCACCGCCTCACCATGCCGGGCCGCCGCCACGACCTGGGTAACGGTCAGGTCACTTCCATTCAGGCGGATCGTCATTAATTGCTCACCCATCTATAACTGAGCTAGGCTGTGCCGCCCGAGGGCGTTCTGCGTGAGGCGGCCCAACATCCTGAGGTGGCCCATCACCAAGGAGGCCAGCGGTGGCAATGTTCCTTCTGAGGCGCCTCGGGTTGATGTTTCTTACGCTGTGGATTATCAGCCTGATCGTTTTCTTCGCGGGGCAGATTCTCCCAGGTGACCCTGGTCGCGCCATCCTCGGGCCGTTCGCGTCGAAGGCCTCCGTGCAGGCTCTCGACGGGCAACTCGGCGTTAACCGGCCGCTGCTGACCCGGTACCTGAGCTGGATCGGCGGGCTGCTGCACGGCAACATGGGCACCTCTTACTCCTACCGGACCGCGGTCGAGCCTTTCATCCGGGCCGCGCTGATCAACTCGGTCAAGCTGGCGCTGCTTGCGTTCGTGATCGTGGTGCCGCTCGGCATCCTCGGCGGCGTGATCGCCGCGCTTTACGCGGGTCGTGCCCTGGACCGGATTATTTCGGTGACCGGACTTTCGCTGGCCACCGTGCCGGAGTTCGTGTCCGGGATCGTGCTGATCGTGGTGTTCGGCGTGACGTTCAAGGTACTGCCGGTGACCGCGTCGGCGGGGACGGGCGCCGGGGACCTCAGCCAGTTTAGGCATCTGGTCTTGCCGGCTATACCGCTCGTTTTTGTTCTATTCGGCTACATCGCCCGCATGGCCAGGGCGGGGACCATCGAGGCGCTCGAACTCGGACTACACCCGGACGGCGGCTTCAAGGGGCTCCCCCGCGGTCGACGGTGATCCGCCGGCACGTCCTTCGCAACTCGCTGCTTCCGACGATCACGGTCATCGCGACCCAGTCGGGTACCTCATCGGCGGCCTGGTCGTCGTGGAGACGCTGTTCAACTACCCGGGCTCGGGAGGCTCATCTTCAATGCCGCCCAGGCCAACGACTTCCCGATGCTCGAGGCCGGGGTGCTCACCATGGGCGTGGTCTACATGCTGGCCACCCTCGTCGCCGACATCTTCTTACCGCGCTCAACCCGCGGCTCCGGCTCGGAGCGCCGATGACTGACCTGAGCGTCGGATCCCGGCGACACGCCGTCGGGGCGGCCGGGCTCTCGGGCCGGGAGGCCCTCGGGCCGGTCCCGGCGCTCCCGGTCTCGGCCCCGCTCCGCCCGCCGGACCAGGTGGCGGCTGCTGCTGCACAGGCCGACCTTCTCGTCGGCGCAGTCCTCTTGTTGGGATGGGTGGTCTGCGCCATCTGGGGCACCTGTTCGCCCCCTACAATCCCTACCCAGAATCTGCTTACACCAACGCGGCGCCGTCGGCGTCGCACTGGTTCGGCACAGACCGGGTCGGCCGTGACGTGCTCTCCCGTGTCATCGTCGGCGCACGAAACATCCTCGTCATCGCCCCGCTCGCCACCTGCTCGGCACCGCCCTCGGCACGATCATCGGCCTGTCCAGGGCTATTCCGCGGCGTCATCGACCTTCGTCGGCCGCCTCGTCGACGCCGTCCTCGCGATCCCCGGCGTGATGGTGGCGTTTTTGTTCATCGTGGCCCTCGGGGCGTCCACTCCACGATCATCCTCGTCATCGGTTTCATCTTCACGCCTCTGATCTCACGGACGGTCCGGACCGCCGTGCTGCAGGAGCGGAGCCTCGACTACCTGTCCGCGGCCAGGCTCTCGGGCGAGAACGCCTTCCGGATCATGTTCGTCGAGATCCTCCCGAACGTCTGCGGGCCGATCCTGGTCGAGTTCACGGTGCGCCTCGGGTACGCCATCTTCGGGGTCGCGACGCTGTCGTTCCTCGGCTTCGGGGTGCAGCCGCCGACGCCGGACTGGGGCGCGGACATGTCCGCCACCTACAGGGGCTCCGGCCGGCTACTGGTGGGAGACCGTGTTCCCGGCCCTCGCCATCGCCTCCCTCGTCGTCGCCGTCAACCTCATCTCCGACTCGATGAACAGGTGCTCCTGCATGACCGCCTGCCCCGAGGAGAGGCGGCCCCGACACCCCGCCCGCCGGTGGAGGGTCTCGATGTCGTGTACCAGGTCAGAGGGAACGACCGGCTCACGCTCCGCGACGTCTCGTTCTAGATCGGCCGGGCGAGTCGTACGGGATCGTCGGCGAGTCCGGCTGGGCAAGTCGACGACGCGATGGCGATGGTCAGGTACCTGCCCCGCAACGGCCGGGTGACCGCCGGGACGATAACCATCAACGGCCAGGACCCGCTCGAAGGGCGCAGTCGGAGCTGCGAGAGCTGCGGGTAAGCGCGGTCTCGATGGTGTACCAGGAGCCCGGGCGGGCGCTCAACCCGTCGCTGCGGGTCGGCCTGCAGATCGCAGAGGTGTTCCGGCTCGTCGGCGCATGCGACGGAAGGACGCCCGGGCGGCCGAGGAGGCGCTCGAAAGGTGCAGATCTCCGACCCGGGCCGCGTCATGCGCGCCTACCCGCACCAGCTGTCCGGCGGGAATGCTGCAGCGGGCCGTCATCGCGATGGCGCTGGCCGCCTCGCCCTCGCTCCTCATCCTGGACGAGCCGACGACCGCTCTCGACGCCACCGTCGAGGCCGAGGTGCTCGACCTCGTCGCCGCGCTGCGCCGGGAGTTCGACACCTCCGTCCTTTTCATCAGCCACAACCTCGCCGTGATCGCCAAGATGTGCGAGCGGGTCGGGGTGATGTACGCGGGCGAGCTGGTCGAGGAGGGGCCGGCTCGCCAGGTGTTCGAGGATCCGCAGCATCCCTACACCGTCGGTCTGCTCCGCTGCATCCCGCGGCGCGGCCACCGCAAGGACCAGGGCCGGCTCGACACCATCCCCGGCTTCCTGCCCGCTCCGGGCCACAGATGTCCGGGTGCGTGTTCGCGCCGCGGTGCGAGCTCGCACGGGACCGGTGCCGGACAGAGACGCCCGCCGATGTACGACGGTCGGCGAGCTGGGACGTCGCGGTGCTACTTCGAGGAGGGCGCCGAACCTCCCGCGCGCCACCCCGGCCTCCGTCGGACGGCCGACAGACAAAGCGTCGGCCCCCCGCTGGTGGTGGTGGAGAACGTGTCGAAGACTTATCGCGGCGGTGTCCGGGCGCTCGTCGACGTGGACCTCGACCTCTATCAAGGCGAGACCCTCGGGATCGTGGGCGAGTCGGGTTGCGGCAAGACGACGCTCGCCGAGTGCTCGTCGGGCTCACCGGGCCAGACGCGGGCTCGGTCATCGAGCTGAAGGGCAGCAGATCGGCGCCGTCCGAGCGCGACCGCGGGATACGCTGCGCGCGATGCAGATCGTCTTTCAGAACCCCGACTCGGCGCTCAACCGGCGCCACTCGGTCCGCAACATCATCAGCCGTCCGCTGATCCAGCTCGCCGGCCTGTCCGGCACGGACCTCGGGACCGGCTGGCCGACCTGATCGTCACTCCTTCAGGATGGAGGAGCGGCACCTCCCGATGCGGCCCGGCCAGCTGTCCGGCGGCCTCAAGCAGCGGGTGGCGATCGCCCGGGCCTTCGCCGGCTCGCCCGCCGTGCTCGTCTGCGACGAGCCGACCTCGGCCCTCGACGTGTCGGTCCAGGCGGCGATCCTCAACCTCCTCGCCGACCTTCAGCAGGCGAGCGGGTCACCTACGTGTTCATCTCCCACGACCTCGGCGTCGTCCGCTATCTCTCGGACCGCATCGCCGTGCTCTACCTCGGCCGGGTGATGGACTAGGGTCCTGCCGAGAGCGTCTTCTCGGCGCCGCACCACCCTTACACCGAGGCCCTGTTCCCTGCGGAACCTCGACGGCCAGGTCCGGAGCGGATCAAGCTCAGGGTGACATCCCGTCCGCGCCCGCCCCGCCCTCGGGTTGCGTCTTCCACACCCGCTGTCCGCGCAAGTTGGCCACGGGCGTGTGCGAATCGGTCGAACCGCCGGTCCTCGAAGCGGAGTCGGGTCACGTGATCCGCTGTCACATCCCGGTCGAGGAGCTGCGCACTATCCAGCGAAATGAATCCGCCCATCCCAGGGAGACTCCCTATGACCAGGAACATCGATCACCGCAGGCTCGGGCGGTTGCGCCAGGACCAGGGCGAGATCGCCAATCACATCATCGACGAGTTCGCCGCGGGGCGGCTGTCCGCCGGGACTTCATCCGCCGCGGCACCGTGGTCGGCATCTCGGTCCCGCTGCTGGGCAGCATCGTCGCGGCCTGTAGCAGCAGCTCCTCGACCTCGGCCAAGACCGGCACGTCATCCTCGACCGCCACCGGTGCGGCCGGCGCGGTGATCAGGGCGGGTATCGTCACGCCCACCGGGGCGATCAACCCGGTAACCGTGGCCGACCAGGGCGGCCTGGACATGCTCGCGCAGACCGGTGAGTACCTGTGCCTGTCCGGGCAGGACCTGACGCTGAAGCCGGTGCTGGCGACCAGCTGGTCGCCGAACAGCACCGCCGACGTCTGGACGTTCAAGATCCGCCAGGGGGTCAAGTTCCACGGCGGCGCCGCGCTGACCGCCGATGACGTGGTGTACACCTTCGGGCTGCACACGGTGACCGGGGCCAACGCGCTATCCGCCTTCTCCGGCGTCCTCAAGCCGGCCGGCGTGGTCAAGGTGGACGACTACACGGTCGCCTTCCACCTGGAGGCCCCGAACGGGAACTTCCCGTACCTGGTGTCATCCGAAAACTACAACGTGATCATCATTCCGAAGGGCTACGACCCGGCCAACTGGCAGAGCTCGTTCATCGGCACCGGGCCGTTCGTGCTCGGCTCCTACACGCCGAAGTCGGGCGCCACCTTCACCCGCAACGAGTCGTACTGGGGCACCAAGGCGCTGCCGTCGCAGACCGTGTTCACCTTCTACGACACGCAGAACCCCTCGATCCTCGCGCTGACCGGCGGGACGATCGACGTGGTGGGGCAGTTCTCCGTGTCCGGCGCCCAGGAGCTGCTCACCGGCAGTTACAACGTCATCAAGCTGAAGTCAAGCGCGCACCGCGAGCTGTCGATGCGCTGC
Organism: uncultured Actinomycetes bacterium; assembly: GCA_963808315.1. GTDB lineage: Bacteria > Actinomycetota > Actinomycetes > Streptosporangiales > Streptosporangiaceae > Palsa-504. The sequence goes on from CAWEFK010000039.1 coordinate 21,999, forward strand.
GACCAGGCGCCGTTCACCGACCCGCGGGTCCGGCAGGCGGTCGCCCTGACGCTCAACCGGCCCGCGATCGTCCAGGCGCTGTTCAAGGGCTACGCCGACATCGGCAACGACAGCCCCGTTCGCGCCGGTCTACCCGTCGGCCGACACCAGCATCGCGCAGCGCGCGATGAACATCAGCCAGGCCAAGTCACTGCTCTCCGCAGCCGGGCACAGCTCCGGGTTCAGTACCCAGCTCGTCACCGAGAACCTGCTCGAAATCCCCGGGTACGCCCAGATCGTGAAGCCGGCGGCGGCGGCGATCGGGGTGAAGATCAACCTGAAGGTGGAAAGCTCGAGCGCTACTACGGCAAGGCCACGTTCGGGAACTCGGACTGGCTGGACGCCACCATGAGCCTGGTCGACTACGGTCACCGGAGCGTCCCGAACGCGTTCCTGACCTCCGCGCTCGAGACGCCGCCGCCGAAGGGGAACGGGGTGTGGAACGCCGCCCATTTCGCCAACGCCCGGTACGACAAGCTGGTCGCGCAGTACGTCGCCTCCTCCGATCTGTCCACCCAGCGCAGCCTGGCCGGGCAGATCGAGACGCTGCTGCTGGCCCAGACCCCGGTCATTTTCGGGTACTTCTACAATTACCTTACGGCCACGGCGTCGGGCGTGACCGGCGTGTACCCGACCGCGATCGGCCACCTGTTCCTGTACAACGCGGCGAAGGGCTAGGTCCCGGGCAGCCTGTGCGGTGCGCCGCGGTACGGCGCACCGCATCCGCGTACGCCGGTTAGCAGGGGAAGGCAACGCGAATGGCGACCGAGCACCAACCCCGGGCCGACGCGCACGGGCACGATCACGGCCACCAGCACAGGGACGTGTCCGGAGGCTGGCTGCGGCCGGCCGTGTTCGGCGCGATGGACGGGCTGGTGACCAACGTCTCGCTGATCGCCGGGGTGGGCGGCGGCGGCGGGTCGGCCCACACGATCATCCTCACCGGGCTGGCCGGCCTGGCCGCGGGCGCCAGCTCGATGGCCGCCGGGGAGTACGTGTCGGTCTCCTCCCAGAACGAGCTCATCTACGCCGAGGTCAACAAGGAGCGGCTGGAGCTGGAGAACAACGCCGTCGCCGAGCAGGCCGAGCTGGCCACGATGCTCCGGGCCCGCGGGGTCAGTCCCGCCACCGCGCGGCAGGCCGCCGCCGAGATCTCCGCCCATCCGGAGAAGGCGCTGGCCGTGCACACGCTGGAAGAACTGGGCGTGGACTCGAGCGAGCTGCCTTCTCCCCACGTGGCGGCGGGCGCGTCGCTGGCCTCCTTCGCCATCGGAGCGCTGATCCCGCTGCTGCCCTACCTGCTGGGATTCCGGGTGCTCTGGGCCAGCCTCGGGCTGGCCGCGGTGGCCGCGGTGGCCGGCGGCGGCATGGTGTCCCGGCTCACCGACCGGCCGTTCTGGCGGGGTGCGCTCCGGCAGCTGGCCCTGGGAGCCGTCGCCGCCGGGGTCACCTACCTGATCGGTATCGGCGTCGGCCACGTGGCCTGACCTGGCCCGCCAGGGGCCTGGGCGGCGACCCGCAGCGCGATCATCACGGTCAGGTCCCCCGCGGGCGGCACGCAGGGTGGCGGCGCCTCCAGCCAGGTTCCGGTCGGCCAGAGCCGGAAGAACTGGCGGCATCTCCGGCTGGGCCTCGTTCTCACGTGGGATTAACCGGTGTTAGCAGGGTAATCGGCGGAACCGCGCCGGTCCGCCTGGGGGTGGCGGGACTACCGGGTGGTAAGGTGCCCGTGGTTATCTTGAGCCGCCCGCTGCGGATCGCGCTGCTGTCGTACCGCAGCAAGCCGCACTGCGGCGGTCAAGGCGTTTACGTACGCCACCTGAGCCGGGAACTGCACGCCCTCGGGCACCACGTGGAGGTGTTCTCCGGCCAGCCGTATCCCGAGCTTGACCCGGGGCCGCTGCTGCGCGAACTCCCCAGCCTCGACCTGTACCGTGACGAGGACCCGTTCCGCACCCCGCGGTGGCACGAGTACCGGGACGCCACGGACGTGCTCGAGACCGTCATGATGTGGGGCGGCGCCTTCCCCGAGCCGCTGACCTTCAGCCTGCGGGCGCGGCACGTGCTGGCCGCGCGCGCGGCGGACTTCGACGTGGTGCACGACAACCAGGGGCTCGGCTACGGGATGCTCGGCGTGCGACGGCTCGGGCTGCCGCTGGTCACCAGCATCCACCATCCGATCAGCGTGGATAAGCGCATCGACCTGGCCGCGACCGGGGGGCTGAGCCCGCTGTCCCGGCTGTCCCGGCGGCGCTGGTACGGGTTCGTCCGGATGCAGGCCCGGGTGGCACGCCGGGTCGCGGAGTCCGGATCGCTGATCACCGTGTCCGAGTCCTCCAAGCGCGACATCTGCCGTGACTTCAGGGTTCCGGCTGGCCAGGTGCACATCATCCCGCTCGGCGTGGACACGCGGGTGTTCCGGCCGCGCCAGGCGCCCCGGGTGCCGGGCCGGATCGTCGCGGTGGCCAGCGCCGACTCGGCGATCAAGGGGGTCGGCACGCTGCTGCGCGCGGTGGGCAAGCTCGTCACCGACCGGGACGTGCACCTGGTCATCGTGGGCAAGCCGGCGCCCGCCACCGAGCGGCTGGCGGCTCAGCTGTCCCTCACCGACCGGATCACGTTCACCCACGGACTGGACGACCAGGCGTTCTCCGCGCTGCTGGCCAGCGCCGAGATCGCCGTCGTGCCCTCGCTGTACGAAGGTTTCTCGCTGCCCGCGTGCGAGCACATGGCGTCGGGCACCCCGCTGGTGGCCAGCCGGACCGGCGCGCTGCCCGAGGTGACCGGGGACGCCGCCGTCCTGGTCACGCCGGGAGAGGACGAGGAACTCGCCGCGGTGCTGCGGCGGCTGCACGACTCCCCCGCCGAGCGCGCCGCGCTGGCGGACCGGGCGCTGGACCGGGTCCGCGAGCGATTCGCCTGGCCCGCGGTGGCCCGGGCGACCGCCGGACAGTACCGGGACGTCATGGGACCGGCGTGCTGACCGTCGACTTCGCCAGGTTCCCGGTCCGGCCGGGCAACCGCGTGCTCGACCTGGGCTGCGGCGGCGGCCGGCATGCGTTCGAGGTGTACCGCCGCGGCGCGAACGTGGTCGCGTTCGACCTGGATCCGGCCGAGCTCACTCCGGTCACCGGGATGTTCGGCGCGATGCGGGAGGCGGGCGAGGCCGGGGCCCGGCGGGGAACGCCGGGCCGGGCGGCGCGACCGCGATTTCTGGCGACGCCACCGCGATGCCGTTCGGCGACGGCAGCTTCGACCGGGTGATCGCGGCCGAGGTGCTCGAGCACATCCTCGACGACCAGCGGGCGATGAACGAGCTCGCGCGGGTGCTGCGTCCCGGCGGGCTGGCGGCGATCACGGTGCCCAGCTGGCTGCCGGAACGGATCTGCTGGGCCCTGTCCACGGAGTACCACGAAGTGCCCGGGGGACATGTGCGCATCTACACCCGGGTCGAACTCGAGGCCAAGCTGGCGCGGGCCGGCCTGGACGCCAGGTGGCACCACCACGCGCACGGGCTGCACTCACCGTACTGGTGGCTGAAGTGCGCGGTCGGCGTGCACAACGACAAGCATGGAGTGGTCAGCGCCTACCACCGCCTGCTGGTATGGGACATCATGCGCAAACCCGCCGCCACCCGACTCGCCGAGCAGGCCCTCAACCCGCTGATCGGCAAGAGCCTGGTGGTCTACGCGGTCAAGCCGGCGGGGCGCCATGGCGACCGGTGAGGTGACGGTCCCACTTACCCGGACCGACGTGCTCGCCACCGGTGAGTCCATCGCACGGGTCCAGGAGCCGTCCGGGGCGATCCCGTGGCCGGACGGGCACGTCGACGTCTGGGATCACGTCGAATGCGCGATGGCGCTGAGCGCCTGCGGGCTGCGCGAGCCGGCCAGGCGCGCCTACCAATGGCTGCGGGAAACACAGCGGGCGGACGGATCCTGGCCGCGTTCGGTCAGCGGCGGCACGGTAACGGACGCGGCGGCGGAAAGCCATCACGCCGCGTACATCGCCGTCGGCGCCTGGCACGAGTACCTGGTCACCGGCGACGAACGCCACAGCCTGACGATGTGGCCGGCCGTCCGCCGGGCGGTGGACTGGGTGCTCGGGTTGCGCACGTCCCGAGGCGAGATCGCCTGGGAGCGCGACGCCGCCGGGCAGCCGGGCCGCTTCGCGCTGCTGTCCGGCTGCTCCAGCATCCACCAAAGCCTGCGCTGCGCCATCAAGCTGGCCAAACTGGCCGACGACCCGAGGCCAGACTGGGAACTCGCCGCGGATCAGCTGGCGCACCTGGTGGCCGCTCACCCGGAGGCGTTCGCGGACAAGAGCCGGTTCGCGATGGACTGGTACTACCCGGTGCTCGGCGGCGCGATGGGCGGTGCCGAGGCGGTGGCACGGCTCGCCTCGGGCTGGGACCGTTTCGTGGTCCCGGCCCTCGGCATTCGCTGCGTCAGCGACCAGCCCTGGGTCACCGTGGCCGAGACCTGCGAGCTCGTGATCGCGCTGGGCGCCTGCGGGATGCGCGCCGAAGCGCTGGAGATCTTCGCGAGCATCCAGCACCTGCGCCACCCGGACGGTGCCTACTGGACCGGCTGGCAGTTCGCGAACGAGGCGCCGTTCCCGCGGGAACGGTCCAGCTGGACCGCGGCCGCGGTGGTGCTGGCGGCGGACACGCTGACCGGCTTCAGCGCGGGCGCGGGAATCTTCAGGGACGCCTGGGGGTCAGCCGCCAGGTCCCAGGCTGCGGACCGGGCCTGCGGCTGCGTCGGCGCGGGACTCGGCTAAGCGCGGTCAAGCGCCCGCGTCCGCCTGCGCGTCCGGCCCCAGCCGGTGTTCAGCCTTCGCCCCAGGCCCCGCCCCTCCCCTGCGACCGGACAAAAACGACAACTCGGACCTCCGCCCAGGAATTCGAATTATCGTGGATACTTAGCTACCTTATGAGGGCAGTAGCGATCCACGATCGCAAAATCGGCGCGTTTGGGGGGTGGGAGGTCAGCTGATGGCTTTGCCGGTTCGCTCGAGGAGGCGGAGGGAGCCTTCGACGCGGATCTCGGTGAACGCGCCGGAGGCCAGCGCCCGCTGGTAGATCAGGTACGGGGGGCGGCCGCCGTCGGCCGGGTCGGGGAAGACGTCGTGGATGGCGAGCACGCCGCCGGGCGCCACCCACGGGGCCCAGCCCTGGTAGTCCGTCATCGCCGCCTGCTCGGTGTGGCCGCCGTCGATGAACACCAGGCCGAGCGGCGTGCGCCAGAGCCCGGCCACGTCGGCCGACCGGCCCACCACGACCACCACGTGATCTTCGAGTCCGGCCGCCGCTAGCGTGGCCCGCAGCATGGGCAGCGTGTCCAGGCGGCCGGTCCGCGGGTCGACGAGGCCCGGATCGTGGTACTCCCAGCCGGGCTGGTGTTCTTCCGAGCCGCGATGATGGTCGACCGTGACCACCAGCTGGCCGGCCGCCCGGGCCGCCGCGGCCAGGTAGATCGTGGACTTGCCGCAGTAGGTGCCGATTTCCAGGACCGGCCCGCGGCGAGCGTAGACGGCGGCCGCCTCGAACAGTGCCTGGCCCTCGGCGGCGGGCATGAAACCCGGCGCAGACTCCGCCGCTTTCCTCAGCTCAGCATCCATCTCTCATCCCCGTCACGAACCAAGGTAGGCCAGCACCGCCAGCACGCGGCGGTTGTCGTCGTCGGACGGCACCAGGTCCAGCTTGGCGAAGATGCCCGCCGCGTGCTTGCTGACCGCTTTTCCGTGCTGCAAAGGCGCTGGCCGACCGCGAACAGCACCCCGGCCTGCGCCAACGCGCTGCATCCGATCGTCAGCAGTAGCACAACCGCGAAGAGCATGACCGCCAGCTCCTTCCCTCACCCCGCCTTAGTCCCCATCCTGACCGCGGCGCCGGGGCGCCGCCATAGGCCTGCGACCCCGAATCGGGGTAGTGCTGAGCCCCCTGGGGCACGCACGGGGCGTGGGGTGGATCAGCTTGGGCGTCAACAGGCGGGACAGGCGGGCCAGGGCCTGGGTCAGCACCTCGGGCCGCTTGCAGAAGGCGAACCGGACCAGGGTGCGGGCCGCGGCCTTGTCGTCGTAGAAGACGGCCGAGGGGATGGCGACGACACCGGCGCGCTCGGGCAGGGTGCGGCAGAACTCGACGCCATCCCGGCCGCCCAGGCCCTTGATGTCTGCGGTGACGAAGTACGTGCCTTCAGGCGGGTACACCTCGAAACCGAGGGCGGCCAGGCCGGGGACGAACAGGTCCCGTTTGGCTTTCAGGTCCTCCCACAGCGAGGTGTAGTACTCATCGGGCAGGGCCAGCGCTTCGGCCACCGCGTACTGGAACGGGCCGCCGCTGACGTAGGTCATGAACTGCTTGGTCGTCTTGACCGCGGCCACCAGTTCCGGCGTCGCCTTGACCCAGCCGATCTTCCAGCCGGTAAAGGAGAACGTCTTACCCGCCGAGCCGATCGTCACGGTCCGTTCGCGCATCCCGGGGAACGAGGCGATGGGCACGTGCTCAGGGCCGAAGACCAGGTGCTCGTACACCTCGTCGGAGACCACCAGCAGGTCGTGTTCCACGGCGAGCCGGGCGATGGCGGCCAGCTCGTCCCGGGTGAAGACCGACCCGGTGGGGTTGTGCGGGGTGTTGAGGAGGATGAGCCTGGTGCGCTCGGTGATGGCCTTGGCTAGTTCGTCCGGGTCCGGGCGGAAACCCGGGGGGCGCAGCGTGACCGGGACCCGGACGCCGCCCGCCATGGCGATGTTCGCGGCGTAGGAGTCGTAGTAGGGCTCGAACGCGATCACCTCGTCGCCCGGCTCGACCAGCGCGAGCAGGGCGGCGGCGACCGCCTCGGTGGCGCCGGCGGTGACCAGGATCTCGTCGGCCGGGTCGTACCGCAGGCCGTAGAAGCGGGCGGCGTGGTCGGCGATGGCCTGGCGCAGCTCCGGGATACCCGGGCCGGGCGGATACTGGTTTCCGCGGCCGGCCAGGATGGCGTCCGCCGCGAACTGGGCGATCTTGACCGGGCCGTCGGTGTCGGGAAAGCCCTGGCCCAGGTTGATCGATCCGGTCGCGACCGCGCGGGCGGACATCTCGGCGAAGATCGTGGTCCCGAGCCCGGCCAGGCGCCGGTTCAGCAGGGGTCGATCAGATTTGGATTGTCCGGTTCCGGATTGTTCGGTTCCGGATGGTTCGGGCTGCGGCTGGCTCACAGGTTCATGACATCATGGCGCGGACGGTTAGGCTGCGTATATGCGCCTCGCACTATGCCAGATCCCGGTCAGCTCACGGCCCGCCGTCAACTACAAGCGGGTCCGGCTCGCCCTCACGCAGGCGGCGGAGTCCGGCGCCGACCTCGCGGTGTTCCCCGAGGCGACTCAGATCAGGTTCGGCGCTGACCTGAGCGCGGCGGCCGAGCCGCTGAACGGCCCGTTCTGCTCCGGGCTCGCCGAGGCGGCCAAGGAAGCCGGGATCGCGCTGGTGGCCGGGGTCTTCGAGCCCGCTCCGGACGGCCGCGTCTACAACACCGCCGTCGCCTACGACGGCGCGGGCGAGCTGGTCGCGTCCTACCGGAAGCTGCACCTGTTCGATGCGTTCGGGCAGCGGGAATCCGACCAGGTCGCGCCGGGATCGGCCCCGGTCGTCTGCACGCTGGCCGGGATACGCACGGGGCTGCAGATCTGCTACGACGTGCGGTTCGGCGAGTTGTCGCGGGCGCAGGCGGTGAGCGGGGCCTCGCTCATCGTGCTGCCCGCGGCCTGGGCCGCGGGGCTGTTCAAGGAGGACCACTGGGTCACGCTGGTACGGGCCCGGGCCATCGAGAACACCGTGTGGGTCGCCGCCGTCGGCCAGGTCCCGGACCCGGACGAGCCGCCCACCCGGGCCGCGACCGGCGTCGGGCGCAGCATGCTGGTCGACCCGCTCGGGGTGGTCAGGGCGGACCTCGGGCCCGGACCGGGGGTCACCGTGGCCGAGGTTGACACCGACCTGATCAGCACCGTCCGGGCTCACCTGCCGAGCCTGGCCAACCGCCGGGACGACGTCTTCGGCGCGCCTGTCGCGATTGACGGAGCTGAGCGGGCGGCTTCGTCACGCTGGACGGTAGATGTCGGATCGATGGTCGACCCGGACCACACGCACTACGTGCTGTTCCTCGTCGACGCGCAAGACGACCCGGTACTCGCCGCGCCTGGCGCCGCGGAAGCCTTCCAGCTCGTCATGGAGCGGCTTGGAGACTCTCCAGGGATCCTGGCTCAGCGGTCCGTGGATGAACTCGAAAATCGCCCAGGCCGCGTTGAGCGGGACTCCCTTGGGCGGCCCCGCCTGAAGAGCTCGCAGTACTCCAGGCGCGAGCCGGACAGAGTATGCGTCGCTCACGCGCCCGCGTCCTCCTGGCGCTGGCGTTCGTCGAGCGCAGCCCGCAGTTCGTCCAGCGTGTGATATTCGCCCGTCGATATCTCTTGATCAGCGGCCAGGATGCCTGCACCGCGCCTGGCTCCGCCAGTAGTTCGCGCGTCATCTGCAAGGACTCGAAGTCGTCAACAGATATGACCATGACATGCGGCTTGCCGTTCCGGGTGACGATCACACGGTCGTGGGTGGCTGCCACCTCGTCAGCGATGGCCGAGAAGCGCGTCTTGACATCATTCAGCGGCAGGATGGTCATGACCAGAATTGAGTTGACGAGAATCCTGACCACAAGATACCGTGCGGACTCAGCTGCCGGGTCACGCATGAGCGCGCCGCCCGCGGAGCGGACCCACGGCTACCCGCCGAGGGCTTCGGTTCAGCGGAGCGGGTACCGCCAGAAGACGGGCTCTTCGCTGGCCGGTGACGCCGTGAAGCCGACGCCGATCATCACGCTGCCCAAGGCGGACAGGGCCGTGATCGCCTGGATGCCGGGACCGTTCAGGCCCTGCCCGGTGGGCGTGGCCGCCGTCCAGGCCGACCCGTTCGCCGAGGTCCACACGACCACATCCTGGTGACCGGGTGTACCGCCGAACGTCCCAGTCGCGGTGAACGTGCCGCCGGCCGCGGTCAGCGCCGCGACCGAGGCCTGCCCGGCCTGGCATAGGCAGCACGGACTCGGTCCAGGTCAGGCCGCCGTTGGACGAGCTGGCCGCGAAGGGCAGCCGCTGGCCCGTGGTGATGACCGCGGTGCCCACCGCCACCACGGTACGGCCACTGCTCGCGACGTGCTGCAGCACGGCCCGGGGGGCGCCGATCGGCATGGGCAGGCTGACCTGGTGCCAGGCCTGGCCGTTCGCCGACGTCCAGGCCGCCGCCTGGCTCGCGGACGAGCCCACCGCGACGAAACCCGTGCTGCTGGCGGTGACCGCCTGCAGCTGCGTGTCGCCGGCGGACTCCCCGACCGCGGCACGCTGCCAAGCCGTCGCCCCGGCTAGGGTCGTGGACCGCCAGGCCGCCGCGAGCGTGCCGGTCGCGGTGACCTGCTCACCGACGATGACATACCCGCCTCGGCCTGCGGCCGCCTGCTTGGTGACCAGCCCGCGCTCCCCGAAGTAGGCTGCGCCGTCGGCGGCTTGCCAGCGCTGGCCGTCCGCCGAGGCCAGCACCACCGGATGCTGGGGCGCGCCCGCGGTGACATCGCCGACCGCGAGCCACCCGGCGGCACCGTGCGTCACGCTGGTCAGCTGCTCCGTCCCCGGCCGGTCGAAGGTGGCCGGGGTCGCCCCCACGGCACGGACCCACGAGCTGCCGCCGTTGGCCGACGTCCAGGCGGCCGGGTAGCCGTTGGCGCCGCCCACCGCGACCTGGGTGCCGCCGTCCGCCGCGATGTCGTTGACGGCAAGCTGCGGATCGAACGCACCTGGGATCTGCGCCACGTTGACCTGGATCACCGGAGCGCCCGGCGTCACCACGGAGATGGCGGGCAGCCGGGGATGCGACCCGGTCACCGTGGCGGTCACCACGGCATGGCCGTCGGCGTCGGCCACCGCCGAGACGGACTCAGCGGAGCTCTGGCCGAAGGCCGGAGTCCGCGGCCAGGAAGCGCCGGTCGCCGACACGAAGGCGACCAGGTCCTGGCCCGCCCGCCCGGTGATGACGGCCCCGGCCGGACCGCCGTCCACCAGGCCGGCCGACAGGCCGCCGGGCGCGGTCAGCGCGCCCGCGAGCTTCCAGCCGGCGCCGTCGGCCGAACGGTAGACGGCCAGGGCCGGGGCGCGGGCTACGGTCGCGGGCCGGACGAGCACGAAACCGCCGTTGACCGCCGCCACGCCGGTGATCTGCGGCTGCCCGGCCGGCGCTGCGGCGGGCGAGACGGCCGTCACCCAGGTTGAGCCGCCGTCGCGGCTCAGCCAGGTGCCGCTGGTCACGGCGGTCACGGTGGCGGTCGTCTTGTGCTTGGCCGACCCGGTCACCTTGGTCGTGGTCGTCGTCACGTCGCCCGCGATCAGGGTCAGCGAGCCCGCCACGGCCGCGTACTTGATGTCCAGGACGTGGCCGGTACCCGCGGGCAGGGCGAGCCGCTGGGCGTCGAGCCGCTGCCAGCTGATCCCGTTGTGAGGAAGGCAGAGAGCACCGGGCTGGCCTTGGCCCGGTCGCCGCCTGGGCAGCGCTTCACCCCGGCCGCGAGGAAGCCGGACGAGGTCCGGCGCAGCACGGCGATCTGATCGCCGGTGGGCGGCGGCATCCCGGCCGACGGCGTCAGCGTCCAGGTCCGGCCGTCGGTGCTCGTCCAGATCGAGCCGGGCCCCACCGCCACCCACTGGCCTCCTCCGCCTGCGACGAAACGCGCCGCGTGCCCCGGTGGCGGCTCTCCCTCGTCCGGGGTCCGCTCCGTTCCCATGGACCATGAACGCCCGCCGTTCGGGGAAATAAAGAACTGAGCGCGTGGGATGCGGCGCGCCGGACTGAGACCCGACCGCCACCACCTCGGCGCCGTCGCTGGCCACCTGGCCCAGGGTCTGGCTGATGCCCCGGTCGCTGGCCGCCGCGGTGAACTGCGCGCCCGCCAGCGTGGCGGGCGGGAACCCCAGCGCGCCCGCGGGTGGCGTCAGGGCGGTGTTGCCGCCGTTCGCGCCCACGAAGACCACGACCGCCATGCCGAAGACGATCATGGCGAGGATGGGGATGACCACCTTCGTCAGCCAGCCGCGGAAGACAAGGCCGGCCCGTGGAATTCGGAGAACCAGGTGCGTGTGACCGGCTGGGGCAGGCACGAGTGCAGCAGCCTGGCCCACTGTTCGCCTGCCTGTCCACGGGCTCTCGGACCCGGGGGACGCGTTCCGGCGGTCCGCCTGGTTCACCGCCTGATTCACCCGGGGACCGGGGCGGCGGGCCCGAAGGCAGCGGGCCCGAAGGCAGCGGGCCCGAAGACAGCGGGCCCGAAGACAGCGGGCTTGGCGGCGGGCTGATCCAGGCGTTGTCCCGGGTCCCGGGGTCAGGGAGGCGGCCATCGAACTCGGAGCCGGGCCGGGCCGGGCCGTTGTCGCGCCGCGATGGCGGCGGGGCTACCTACGCCTGCGGCCCAGGGCCGGGTTGCGGGGCGGGGCGGGGCTGGCTTATGGTGGGCGAGAGACCGGAAACGTCTCGGCTCGCCGGGCGGCTCATCGGGTGGCGTGTCCCACGGGCGCTCGAGGGCGGCGGGGCGGGGGGGCTGGGCCACGTTGGCGTCGGGACGGTCCGGGCCGGGCCTGCGGTCCGGCGGCCGGGGCCGGGCGCGGCGGCCTTCGAACTCATAGCCGGGGACGCTGCCGGCCTCGCCGTCCGGTGGCGCGAGCCCGAGCGGGAACCGCGAGGAGGAGGGCGGTGGCCCTGCGGGTGGGCCCGGGGGCCTGTGATTGGAAGGTCCCGGGGCTCCCGGGTGCCCGCCGGGCGGGGCCGGGACCGCCGGGAACGGGCCAGAGTCGGCCTGTGGTGGCCGTGGCCA
>CAWEFK010000040.1:0-58222 GCA_963808315.1 uncultured Actinomycetes bacterium
AGGCGAAGGCGGCGTAGGCGAGCGGGACGATGTCGCGTGAGGAGAAGGTCATGGCCGCGAACCTGTTGCCGTTGATGTGGTCGAGTGGCCCGGCCCACCAGGTGAGCAGGTAGCTGACGACGGCGGCGGTGGCGATCGAGGCGGTGCCGACGCCGGCCAGCTTGACCGCGAGCCACCGGCTGCGCGTCACGCTCTGGGTCCAGGCGAGTTGGCTGGTGCCGGTCTCTAGTTCACGGCCGATCAGCGGGGCGCCCCAGAAGATGCCAATTAGTCCTGGGGCTGCGATCACGAGGAGCTCGGTGAGGTTGAACACGCTGTTGTAACTCGCCCGAACTGGCTGAGCACGTCGCTGCAGTCGTGCCGTGGGGTGCAGGTGGTCAGGTCGGCGGTGTAGGTGTGGTGCATGTGGAGCCCGGTGACCAGGAAGTAGATCGCGGCCGCGGCGAGGATGGCCAGGGCGGTGAGGGCTTGGACGCGGAATTGGCGCCAGGTGAGCCAGATCATCGCGCGTCTCCCGTTGCGTGCGTGGTGGTGCGGTGGCTGCGGTCGGCGGCGCTTTCCATGTAGGCCAGGACGAGGTCTTCAAGTTCGAGGTGTTGCGCTGACCAGTCCCTGGCGGGCACCCCGGTCTGGCTGCGCACGATGAACGTGGACTGCCGGTCGGTGTGCTCGGCCGAGATGACGTCAAGGTTCGGGGGCAGGTCGGTGTCCTGGCGGCGGGAGCACACGATCCGGTGATGTTGTGCGAGCAGGTCCTCGGTTTCGCCGGCGAGCTGGACACGTGAGGCAACGAGGATGATCAGGTAGTCGCAGACGCGTTCCAGGTCGGAGACAAGGTGCGAGGAGAGGATGACGCTGGTGTCGTTCTCGGCAACCGATTCCATCAGGTGACGCAGGAAGTCGCGACGAGCAAGCGGGTCCAGGCTTGCGACCGGCTCGTCGAGGATGAGCAGCTCCGGTCGCTTGGCGACCGCCACGGTCAGGGCGAGCTGGGCGCGCTGCCCGCCTGAGAGCTTGGCCGCCCTTTGTTTGGGGTCGAGGTCGAGCTGGTCGATACGGGCCCGCGCGAGCTTGGCATCCCAGCGGGGGGTTCAGCTTGGCGCCGAGCTTGAGATGATCGGCGACGGACAGGCTCGCGTAGGTGGGGGTGTCCTGGGCGACGTAGCCGACCCGCGCCAGTTGCGCGGGACCCGCGGCGGGTTGTTCGCCGAGCACCTCGATGCGGCCTGTGGTCGGCGCGAGCACCCCGCAGGCGATCTTCAGCAGGGTGGTCTTGCCCGCGCCGTTGGGTCCGACCAGGCCGACCACGTGCCCCGGCGGGATCTTCAAGGTGCAATCGGTCAGCGCCTGGCGCTGGCCGTAGCTCTTGCCCAGCGCGTGGGCTTGCAGTACGGCGTTCATATCTCCTCTGGGGCGCTCTCGCGGCGGGTGTTTTGGAATATCGCGTCGATGCCAGGCTCGGTCAGGCCTGCGGCGCGGGCGTTCTTCAGCCATGCGCGCAGCTCCTGCTGGAGTGGGCCGTGCTCGGCGAGGGAGGCGTCGCCCAGCGACCGGGTGATGAAGGTGCCCACTCCGGGTTTGGCTGCGGCCAGTCCCAGGTGCTCGAGTTCGCGGTAGGCCTTGCTGACGGTGTTCGGGTTGATCGCGACCTTGGCGACCACCTCCTTGACTGTGGGCAGCTTGTCGCCCTCCGACAGCAGCCCCAGCAGCAGCGCCTGGCGCACCTGCCCGACGATTTGCAGGTACGGGGCGATCCCGGAGCGTGCGTCGAGATGGAAACTGATCAACCGTATTACCATTTCACTAGGTTCCTAGGAAAATGGTAATGCAGGGTCGCCAGCCGCCTGTCAAACGGTGCAATTGCAACTGGGAGGCCGGCGCTCGGACCGTACCGTCCTGCGACGTAGGCTGCGTTCAGCCTTAGGACCGGGAAACCATCAGGGCGCCGCAGACCCGGTGGCAGTGCACCGCCAGCTTCCTGCAAGCTCGGGCTCGTGCATCTTGGCGTGCACCGAGCGCACATCCGGACGCATAAGGCGTGGCCGGTAAGGTGATGAGAGATCGCACGCAACGCCGTGGACGGCGGTCCTCCGGTTCATAACCAAGCGACAGCGTGCTCCCATAGTTCTCCGGGCCTGACCCTGACAATACGCGGCCAAGCCGCGACTTTCAGCGACAGCGGTCTCGCATTGACGCAGGTAGATACCGCTATCGGTGTTCGCTGGCATGCTCGCTAATATCCGGTGTATCAGCCATCGTTGGACTGGGTCCAGAGGTTTGATGCGAGGACGGCGGCTGCCTCGGGACTGGAAAACTCGCGTGGCCGGGGCTGGGGGAGAGCCAGTCCGGCCAGCGGGTCGTCCGAGGGGTGGTGGAAGAGGAACCGGCGGGCGTTGTTCGCGACGGCCTGGTTCAGGTCTGCGGCGATCTTGGCCGAGCCGGGCACCAACTGGTCTCCTCTCCCCTGTGCTCTCATGGAGAGAGCCGCGCGGCGGTCGAGGGGAACCTGAACTTCCGCGGCGTCGCCGACCGCGACTGATGTCCCGGCCGGGTGCCTCAGCATCGGGCGCAAGACGACGGGGGCGTCGGCGCCTGATGTATTCCAGGTGGAGGCGCTTGAGCTTCTCCGGGCCGGCCTCCTCGGCCGGCATCCACAGCGTGGTCTGCTCGCCCGTGTCGGTGGTGAAAGGGACACCGACTTCGATGTAGGCGTCGGCGATCTCGCGGACGAGCTGGCGCACGGCCGGGACGCGGAGGAACTGCAGGGCAGCCCATGTGGCGATGTCTGCGCGCACGGCGTGTGGTATCGGCCACCTCCGCTGGTCGATCAGGATCGTCATACTGGCGCTGGCTCGTGCCTCGATACCGCAGAAGTCGTCCTCGGCCTGGTCGGATTCGGAACCGTCAGCAGGCGGGTGACGTAGAAGTTCCTGATCACGGTGGCCCGGTCGACTGGCACGGGAAATCGGCGGCCGGGAAGCTCGATTCCGGCCAGGAGCCCGCGGTCGTCGGCGAAGCGCATCAGGTAGGAACCGTTGACGGTGTGGTTCCGGCGCTTCACCTGCCTGGTTCTGTTGGGCACTCAACCACCGTAGCGGCGGCGACTGACAGTGAGACCGCTGCCGGAGAGAAGCGAGGCGATCCGCTGGTGGCGAAGTCCCCACAGAATCCCCGCAAGTCCGCGAGTGGGGCGTCAGTTCCCCGCAGAAAACCTGGCTCGACCACGGCGGTGCCGAGGGCAACCTGACGGAGCTGAACGGCTGGACCTCCCGCAGATGCTCCACCTCTACGGCGCCAGCGCCCGCAGCGCCAAGACCCGCCGCAGCTACGACCTCATCATGAACGACACAGCCGTCAACCGAGCCCGCCGAGGGCCGTCACTCCAGCTATCCCGCCCAGGCGAAATATCCGCCTGCGCGGCAACCCTGGTCGTCGAGGGGGTCGCCGCTAACGTGCTTGAACGGGCAATCTGAGCGGGGTGCCCGGGCCTCTGGAGGTTTGGCCGACCGCGATGAGTCTGGCGCCGTATGACGGTCTACATGGCCACCGTTTCCAAGAGGAGGATGCAATGCCGAAGGTGATCGCCGACATCACCATGTCGCTCGACGGGTTTGTGACGGGGGAGGGCGTCGATGAACAACACGGGCTCGGCGATGCACCTGAGCTGCACACTTGGGTCAGGCAGCAGGACGCGGTCGACACCGAGGTCCTCGCGCAGGCGACGGCGCAGAGCGGTGCGGTGGTCATGGGGCGGCGGTTGTTCGACCTCGTCAACGGGCCTGATGGCTGGAGCAAGGACATGGGGTACGGTGCCGATCAGGCGGGGACGCCGCCGTTCTTCGTGGTCACTCACTCGCCGCGGCAAGACGTCCGGCTGGAGCGCGACCTGGGGATGCGCTTCACTTTCGTCAGCGATCTGGTCACCGCGATCGGCCAGGCGCGGTCCGCCGCGACCGATGGCGACGTCGTGATCATGGGCGGCGGCGACATTATCGGCCAGGCGCTCGAACAGGGGCTCGTCGAGGAACTGCGGCTGCACCTCGCCCCGATGGCACTTGGCGGCGGTACGCCGCTGTTCAAATCAGGGACGCGCCAGATGTACCGGCAACGCGAGGTTCGCGCGTCGCGGAACGCCGTGCACCTCACCTACGAACGCGTGTAGATCGAGACGTCGAGGTGCGACGTCGCTCCAGTCGAGCACCGGAGACAAGAAGACCTGCTCCCCAGCAACGCATAGCTGATAATTCGGTACCGCTCGGACACGGCGAATTCCTTCTCAGCCGGCAGCGCGTACTCGGCAGGCTGATTTGCGGTTTCTTGCTCCGATTGGTTGCCTGCTGCGAGACCTGCTGATGGTGATGTCATGACGCCTGGGCGGTTCGCCCATGCTTGGCGCTTCAAATGTGGTGTATGACATTACCCAAGGTGATCCAGACGGCAGAGGTACCGGGGGACCAGCATTAGCGTCAGACATATTCGATCGTCATGGGCGGGTCGGCCGTCGCGGGCAGGACCGTATCCGATCGCGCCGAAATCGGCGTTCCGCGCGCCTCGCCTAACCGCAGCACGTCTTGTGGATACACCTCACCAGGCACCACACCCGGGGGCGCCAGGACCGTGGGGACCGGGAGCCCGGCTGCGGACGGATGGAGCACCATGTTCTCGGCGGCCTGCTCCATTGCCGGACGCATGCCGGCTGCGGCAGACGCATACGGATCGTTCGGGATGAGGTTGCCGGGTTTGTCTTGCTTGATGGTGAGCGCGACGCCGCCGCCGAAGACGGTTCCCGCCTCCAGCCAGAGCCTGGGGTCCGGTGGCGCCGGGGGGCCGATGACGAGCCGGACCGTGACGACCGCTGCGGTAAAGGTGCCCGCCACCGGGATCATCGAGCCGCTGGCCGTGACCTGGGCCTCGGGGCTGCCGTCAACGGAGACGAGCGCGACCGCCTCGCCGTGGACCAGGATCGCGACCTCCTCGCCGGATGTCACCCCGGCGCAGGCCCACGCGGGACGCCCCCGGTGCTCTGCGGCAGCGCGCGTTCCGGCCAGCACGAGGGCGGCCCCGTCACCGTTCGCGTAGGCGACCGCGGTCAGCGCGGTCAGCAGGGGGTCGGGCCCGGGGTCCGTGCCGCCGGTCAGCGCGACGAGGTGACCGCGCCGCGCGACGAGGCCCCGGCCGGCCAGCGGGACGCATCCGGTGATGTTCATGAGGCTCACTTACAGGTAAGGAGGCGGACTGGGCTGATATAGCCCCGGGCGTAAGATCTGGAAGGTCGCTGCGGCGTGACGGGCCCCCGGTACCCCGCAGGTTCCACTTGAAACCGCTAACCAGTTCGGGCAGGCGGTTCCTAGCTGCTGGACGGCCATGGACCCACCGGGTAGAGGGCTTCCCGTTCCCCCGGCCCGCACCCGAGCTGACGGCGAGGCCGGCCACCGGGCCGGCCGCGACATGCTCCTTGCCCGGATAGCTGCCGCCGGAAATCGTGGCATGCCACCCATCCGGAAGCTCGAAGACCCAGGACTCCGCTTCGGTGTGCACCAGCTTGAGGCCGGGAACGTGCTCGTAGAAATGCGCCAGTCCACTGCAGCGGCCTGATCGCGTGCCGCACCACCCAAGGCCCGTGATCTCCATGCCGGTGTCGCCGCGGTCAAGGCAATGCCCGCAAGCCTCCCGGGAACATCCTCTGCCGTGAGGAGAGGTTGTCCGCCGACCCTGCGCGCCACAGAACTAGCCCCATCTGCGTGCGCCTGCCACGCTGGCCGAGCTGACTCCGAGGTGCGCTGAATCGGCCGCTCGGTTCGCTCACCCTCTGGAAGGCTATTCGCACACCGTGACGATCGCTGGTCACGGCAGTCGCGCGAGATCCGCCGCTACGTGCTGCATCCTGTTCGCTCCTATGGCCGGTTGCGCCGCGCCCGAACTGGCGGATCTGTGTGCCTACGGACGCCGGGTGATGCCGAATTGAGTGCACCCTCGTCCGGCTCCTGGTTGCCGGGGCGAGCAATCGCTTAATGGTCAAGCGGGCTTTACCAGCTTCAGGTTCACCTGGCGGTGGCCCACTCCACGGCTACGAGCTGGGCCGAGACGGACTGGACCGGATTATCGAGCTCTACGACCTGCTCGGGTCGGTCGTAGCCAACCCGGTCGTGGCGCTCTACGGGGCCGTTGCGGTCACTGAACGCGACGGGCCTGAGCACGGGCTGGCCGTGCTGGAGACCATCGTCGGCATGGAACGGTCCCATCTCTGGCATGCCGCACTGGCCGACAGCCTTCAAAGGTCTGGCCGGGGCGCCGAGGCAGCTGGGGCGCTGGAAACCGCCGCCGCGTGGGCGCCCACCGAGGAGAACGGCGGCTGCTTCTGTCTCGTCTCCTCGATGTGAGGCCAGGGGCCGCCTGACAGATTTGTCAAGATTCCAAGGCTGCTGGTGTCCTTTACTGGTTTCGGTGTTCGTTCTCTTACCAAACGCAGATCCCGATCTCGGAGATCACGTTGGAGAGGAGAAGCAGATGACTGGCAGCAACGCCGAGCAGACGATCTCGCAAGAGAAGTACGTATCGGTGGCCACCTTCCGCAAGAGCGGGGCGGCGGTCGCAACGGCGACCTGGATCGTCCCGCTCGACGGCGGCCGGGTCGGCCTATTGACCTCCTCGGCCTCCGGCAAGATCAAGCGGCTACGGAACAACCCGGGTGTGACCCTGCAGCCGAGCGACGTCCGAGGCCGGGTCAAAGCTGGCACTACCCCGGTGACCGGCACTGTTGAGCTGGTGACCTCCGGTCCGGACTTCGAGGCGATCACGTCCATGGTGAAGGCCAGGTACGGCCTGATGGTGCCGATCATGCGGCTGGTGGACAGTGTGCGACACCTGGGCAAGGGCCCCTTTCCCTATGCGGACACCGGCGTGGTGATCACGCTCCAGGGTTGATTTGCGCTGCGACCGTCGCAGGCATAACGCGCCATGCTGATCCGCAGCAGGCTTGGCGAGAATTACCGGCCGGATATGACCACGACCTGGGGGCGTTGCAGGCAACCAGAGCGGCATCAGCCGCTCGCCGCGTTCAGTCAGATCGCCACCGGACTGGGAGTCTCCCGGGCGGTGCTCGCCGATGACCTGCGGCACTGACCGGCCGGCCCAGCGAGGCCCTGTGCCGCTGCACCCGGGCCGCACCGCCGAGCCCGGCCACCTGGCCCAGGCCTGCTGGGCCAGGTGGGGCTGCTCGCCGAGGCCTCCCGCTGGGGCGATACCGCGGCCGCCGCACACCACCGAGCACGGAGACAACCATGACCTCACTCGACCGCAGGGCCGGTGTTAGTCACGAAGGGAAGGAAAGGACCCCGGCTTCGCGCCGCGGGGTGTCCTCTCCGGGCGGCGCCGTCCGTCCTTCCCCCGGGTGGCGCTCGCCACCACGCGGAGAGACACGCGGAGAGAAACGAGGAGACCGATGACCAGCAAGACCACCACGGCAGCGTCCGACGCCGACCGGCAGGCCGTTCTCGACGTGCTCGCGCGCGTGGACCAGGCGTGGGAAGCCGGCGACGCCGAGGCGTTCGTGGCCGACTACACCGACGACGCCAGCGTGATCCAGCCCGGCGTCTACCAAAAGGACCGTGCGGAGATCCGCACCACTATGGCCGCGGCGTTCGCGGGCCCGCTCAGCGGGTCGCGGGTGGCCGCCCGCCCGGTGAACGTCCGCTTTCTTACCGGCGACACGGCCATCGTGGTCAGCGAGGACGGGATCATCTTCCCCGGGCAGGACGCTGTCGCGAGCGAGCGCCTGGTGCGCGCGACCTGGGTGCTGGTCAGGCGCGACGGCGGCTGGCGCATCGCCGCCTACCACAACAGCCCCGGCAGCTAAAGGCCGTCTTCTGGGTACGGGGCTAAACGGTTCCGGGGCCGTGGCAGCGGTTGTCGCAGTCGTGGTCGCCAGGTAAAACGGTACGGCATGGTCGGCTGAACGGAAGGAGCCTTGACGATGGCGCTGTATGTGGCCTTGTGCTACTACGACCGGGACCAGTACTGGGACTCGCCGCCGGAGACGGAGTTCTCTCCCGAGTACACCGAGTTTGCCCGGCGGGCCACCGAGGCCGGGGTCATGCGCGGCGGCGAAGCTCTGCACCCGGTGACCATGTCGACGACCATTACCGTCTCGGGCGGCAAGGGCGGCGAGGTCCTGGTGACCGACGGTCCTTACGCCGAGGCGAAGGAGGTCCTGGCCGGGTACTTCCTGCTGGAGGCGGCCGACCTGGACGAGGCGATCGCGTGGGCGGTGCAGATCCCGGCGGCCTGGCGGGGGAAGATCGAGCTTCGCCCGGTAGCCCCGGCCCACGCCTAGGTGCGCCCTGGTATGGACGCCGCCGGCACTTTGGTAGAGGTGCTGAAGGGCGAAGGTCCCAGGGTGCTGGCCACGCTGGCCAGGACCATCGGGGATCTGGCCGTCGCCGAGGACGCGCTGTCCGAGGCCACGATCACCGCCCTGGACCGGTGGCCCAGGACGGGGATCCCTGATGATCCGCGGGCCTGGCTGGCGGTGGTCGCCCGCCGCAAGGCGCTTGACCTGCTGCGACGCGAGTCAGCCCGGGCGGCTAAGGAGACCGCCGCGTTCCGGTGGGGAACCGGGGCCGCGCCGGACCAGATCGAGGAGGCGATCGAGGCGATGGAGCCAGCCACGTCGCTGCGCGATGACATGCTGCGCCTGATCTTCACCTGCTGCCACCCGGCGCTGAGCCGGGAAGCCCAGGTGGCTCTCGCGCTGCGCACGCTGGCCCGGCTTGAGGTGCCGGCCATCGCCCGCGCCTTCCTGGTGCCCGAGGCCACCATGGCCAAGCGCCTGGTGCGGGCCCGCGCCAAGATCGCCACGGCCCGCATCCCCTACGTGATCCCCGCCGATGCGGAGCTTCCCGGCCGGCTGGCCGCGGTGCTGGCCGTGGTGTACCTGATCGCCACCGAGGCCCACGCCCCGACCGGCGGGCACGCGGTGACCCGGGTCGACCTCGAGGCCGAGGCGATCCGGCTGGCTCGCTTGCTGGCCAGCCTGATGCCCGACGAGCCCGAGACGCTGTCCCTGCTCGCCCTGTTGCTGCTGACCTCGGCCCGCACCCCCGCCCGCACCGACGCCGACGGTAACCCGGTGACCCTGGCCGGCCAGGACCGCACCCGCTGGAACCGGGCCGCGATCGCCGGGGGTTCGGCGTGGCTGTCCGAGGCGGTGACCCGGTCCGGCGGGGTCGCCGGGCCCTATCAGATCCAGGCTCACCTCGCCGCGGCCCACTCGACCGCGCCCAGCTGGCCGGAGACGGACTGGGACCGGATCGTCGGCCTCTACGACCTGCTCGGGTCGATCACGGCCAGCCCGGTGGTGGCGCTCAACCGGGCGGTCGCGGTGACCGAACGCGACGGCCCCGAGGCGGGGCTGGCTACCCTGACGACCATCGCCGGCCTGGAGTACTCCCATCTGTGGCACGCTGCCCTGGCGGACAACCTGTGCCGGCTCGGCCGCACCAGCGACGCGGCCGGGGAACTTCACGCCGCGGTCACCCTGGCGCCCACCGAGGCCGAACAGCGCCTCCTGCAGGACCGTCTGCGCAAGGTGCGGTCCGAGCTCGGCTGACCGCGTTCTGGTTTTCCCGCTTTCCTTGCCCGGGTTTCTCCCCGGATATGTCCTGCGCCCGCTTCACCGTTCGTCCTTTCCCTGCACGCGGTCCCCGATCTCGCGGATCGCCCCGGAAAAAGGAGAAGCAGATGACCGGCAGCAGCACCAAGCAGGCCGGGGCGCCGGGCGTCAGATCCGGTACCCAGCTGAGTTCACCAGGAGGCACCACCATGACCGGCGAAACCATCAGCGCAACCACGATCATTAACGCCCCAGCCGAGGCGATCTTCACCGTGCTCGCCGACCCCGCCGAGCACGCCGCGATCGACGGCACCGGCTGGGTCCGCGAACCCCTCGACAGCCAGCACCTGACCGAGGCGGGCCAGGTGTTCCGGATGGCCAGGTACAACGACAACGCCCCGGGCGGGCACTACCAGATGGCCACCGGGTGCAGGTGTTCGACCCGCCACGCGCCATCTCCTGGGAGCCAGGCATGGACACCGGCGATAGCAACCCGCAGATCGTCGGCCACATCTGGCGTTACGACCTGGCCCCTGCCGGACCATCCGGGACCAAGACCACCCTCTCCTATGACTGGTCGGCGGTCCCCGGCTCCCTCCGCCAGCGACTCCCATTCCCATTCCCCCCGTTCGCCCCGGATCATCTGACGCAACTCGCTGGCTCACCTCGCCGAACTGGTCACCGGATAACCGGCCAGCAGGCCGGCCAGTCCCTGCCCCTGGCCGCGCTGTCGCCCGCCTACGCCGAGGTCACCCAGCTCGACATGTTCCGCGACGAAGACCTCGCCTACACCCTGCGCCTCGGCCAGGCCGGCGTACCCGCCGGGTTCCACCTTCACCCCGGCGCCCCGCACGAATTCGACTTCATCGCCTTCAACACCACCGGCGCGCCACCGCCGGCCGCGTTCTTCGAGCACCGGATGCCCCCGTCCCTCACCGGTGGCTGCCGGGCAGCCAGCCCTGATAAATGATCGCCGCAGCATCCTGGCCGCACAGCCAGCACCGATCAGATAATCTGCGTGCCTCCACGATCGGGGTCCGTCAGCAAACGTCGCGTAAATATTCGGCAGGGAGACGTGTCCTCGATAGCAATGACAAGGCTAAACCACCATCACCGCCAGCATTAGCGACATGCCGGGCGGCGTATAACTATACGGGCGCGCAACGTTCGCTATTCGGCATGTGCGGTAAACCGACCAGTAGGCCAGCGAGCTCACACGCACTTCGCACTGGGATGCATCGGAATGATGTCCCTGGCACCCGCCCGAGCCGGTGCATCACCGCCTTCGGGTTCTCCCCAGCGTCGATCAGCCAAGACGCGGGCGTGTGCCGCACTTGATACGCCGTCGGCTTGAACGGAATCCCGCTCTCCACCACTCGTCGGCATCCCGCGACTTCTCCCACCGCCGCCGCACCACCCCAGAAGCGTCCGCCCGCCGCACCCGCACCCGCATCCGCCTGTACTCCCGAGCCCACTGCCGACACCCCGCACACCGGCACTTCGCCGCGTATAACCACGCACCAGGAACGTCTTGCCCTGCGGATGATGCTCACGTGACACCTTGACCACCGACCGGCCACCTCCAGGATCCCCGCCTCGAAATCAAGGTCCGAGGGCTCCAGCCCGATCGCCTCGCAGAACAGCATTCCGCTTGATACCAGCAGCGTCGAGAAGACCTGAGCAGGTTTGGTCGGCAGGCCGTCCCGCACCTTGGCGTACTGCTCTGTCGTAGCGATCTTGATGGCCCGTCGGCCCCGGCACCTTAAGGATCTTCACGTCATGGAACGGGTTGTAGTCCAGGTACCCATCCGACACCGCCATGCCGAACATCGCGCCGAGCACCACCTTGGTCTGGCGGATCGTGTTCGCCGACCGTCCGTATTCCTGCAGCGCCGTGATGTAGTTCCGCGCCACCCTCCGGTCTGTCTCGGCCAGCCGGCAGCCGCCGAGGAACGGGATTACGTGCAGGCGCAGCGTGTCCGCGTACGTGTCCTTGGTGTTTCCCTCGACCTGGTGGTGCCGGAGGAAGAGCGGCGCGTACTCCTGGATCGTCCGTGTCGCGCGGGTGGCCGGTCCAGCCCGCCTGTCGCACTACCGGTCAACTCGGCAGCTCGCCCGCTCCGCCTCCTCGGCCACCGCGAGCGCCCGCTCCTGCGTGCTGAAGGTTCCGGCCGACCGGTAACGGCCGTCCGCAGCCTTGTAGATACCCCGGTAGCGGACCCCTTTCTGGGGGCTCCCGGCGTTCCGCATATGCCATAAGAATCGAAATCATCCATGAACTGGGACAAAACCAAAGAGCGGGCGACGGGAATCGAACCCGCATGACCAGCTTGGAAGGCTGGAGCTCTACCATTGAGCTACGCCCGCGGCAGCCGCAGCGAGCCCGGCCGTCACCCGGACAGCGTACCGTCTCCCGCCTGTCGCGACATCACTGGCGGAGTGTTCCTGGCTGGGCCTCGGCGGTGGTGGCATAGAGCTTGCCGAGGGTAGTGGCCAGCTGCTGCCGTTCCTGCCTGGTGAGCGGGCGGAGGAACCGCTCGTTGTACTCTTCGACGGCTTGCCGCAGCTCCGTCAGGGTCGACCTCCCGCGCGGGGTGATCGTCACCAGGTACCGGCGGCGGTCGCGAGGGTCGCCGGCCCGCTGGGCGTACCGCAGCGCCTCCAGGCCGTCGAGCAGCTGCACCATGTTGCCGCTGTCGACGCCCGCGGCCGAGCACAGCTCCTGCTGAGAGACCCCGTCGCGGGCGTCGAGGACCAAGAGGATCACGTACTGCAGAGGGCGAATGCCCCAGCCTGCCAGCACGTCCTTGAAACCGGCGCGGACGGCGGCGCCGACCCGGGACAGCAGAAAGCCGGGGTCGACCGTAAGCGCCTGCAGTGGCGCCTGTTCGTCCATCGCCATATGCTATAACGTACAGTAGCTGTCGAAGACAGCGATCAGCGTCCAACGCCCGGAGGCAGCCGTGGGTCCCGACAGCAAGCACGCCGAGCCCGGGGGTGGCCTGGTACGCGCATCGGACGCGGATCGTGACCGGACGGTCGATGTGCTCGCCTCCGCCCGGGCAGAGGGCCGGCTCAGCCTGGAGGAGTACTCGGAGCGAAGCGAGGCTGCCCTCGTCGCGCCCACGCTCGGCGACCTGGCCAGCCTGACCGTCGACCTGCCTGCCGCCGGGCAGGCCGCGGCGCCGCATGGCGATGTCGCGGTGATCCCCGAGGAGATCACCGCGGTGCTTGGCAACGAGTCCCGCAAGGGCCCCTGGGTCGTGCCGCCGCACCTGGCGGTCCGTTCGGTGCTTGGCGACTGTCACCTGGAGATGCAGCAGGCGGTCATCGGGCAGCATGTTACGACCATCGACGCGAGCGTCAGGTTCGGGACGGTCACCATCTTCGTGCCCGACGGGATCGACGTGCGCATGACCGGCCGGGCCGTGCTCGGAGCCAAGTCCTCGGAACTGAGCGGTGAGCCGCGGCCCGGGGCGCCGGTGATCGTGGTCCGCTGCGACGTGCTCTGCGGCGCGATCACCGTCCGGCGCCCGGACTGGCTGATGCGCCGGCGCGCCCTGCGCGCTAGCCGCGAAACCTCCGATACCGCGAGCTGAGCCGCCCGCGCCCGAACACCGTCCCAGTGGCATAGTGATCGGTACCGAGGAGGGACAGCGAAGGCAAAGGAGACGGAGCAGATGGCCGCCACAGGGCAAGCAACCGCGCAGATAGGCGTCACCGGACTCGGCGTGATGGGCAGGAACCTGGCCCGTAACTTCGCCCGCCACGGCTACACCGTCGCCCTTCATAACCGAACGTCCGCCCGTGTCACCGACATGATCAAGCAGTTCGGTGAGGAGGGCGATTTTGTCCCGGCGCCGACCGCTGAGGAGTTCGTGCAGGCCCTCGAGCGCCCCCGCCGCCTGGTCATCATGGTCAACGCCGGCCCGGCCACCGACGCCGTCATCGACGAATTCGCGCCGCTGCTCGAGGACGGCGACATGATCATCGACGGCGGCAACGCGCACTTCAAGGACACCCGCCGCCGCGAGGCCGCGTTGAAGGATCAGGGGCTGCACTTCGTCGGCATGGGCGTTTCCGGCGGTGAGGAGGGCGCGCTGAACGGGCCCTCGATCATGCCCGGCGGTTCGGCCGAGTCCTACCGGTCCCTCGGCCCGATGCTGGAGAACATCAGCGCGCATGTCGATGGCACCCCGTGCTGCACCCACATCGGCGCGGACGGGGCCGGCCACTTCGTCAAGATGGTGCACAACGGCATCGAGTACGCCGACATGCAGCTCATCGCCGAGGCCTACGACCTGCTCAGGCATGCCGTCGGCTTCGAGCCCGCGCAGGCCGCCGAGGTCTTCAGGCGATGGAACACCGGCCGGCTCGACTCCTACCTGATCGAGATCACCGCCGACGTGCTCGCGCACACCGACGCCACGACGTCGAAGCCCTTCATCGACGTCGTGCTCGACCAGGCCGAGCAGAAGGGCACGGGCCGCTGGACCGTGCAGGACGCCCTCGACCTGGGCGTCCCGGTGAGCGGCATCGCTGAGGCGGTCTTCGCCCGCTCCCTGTCCGGCCACGCGGACCTGCGCCAGGCCGCCCGCGGGCTGCCTGGCCCGCGGCCCGCGGCCAACCAGGCCACCGAGTTCGCCGACCAGATCGAGCAGGCGCTCTACGCCTCCAAGCTGGTGTCTTACGCGCAGGGCTGGAACATGATGGACGCCGGCCGCCGCGAGTACGACTGGGACATCGACCTCGGCCAGATCGCGACCATCTGGCGGGGCGGCTGCATCATCCGGGCCGCGTTCCTCGACCGCATCCGCGCCGCGTACGAAAACAACACGGAGCTGCCGACGCTGCTGGTCGACGACGAGTTCGGCAAGGAACTCGCCGCTGCCCAGGACACCTGGCGCAACGTGGTCGCGACCGCGGTGCGGCTCGGTATCCCCGTTCCCGGCTTCTCCGCCGCCCTGTCCTACTACGACGCGCTGCGGGCCGAGCGCCTGCCGGCCGCCCTGATCCAGGGTCTGCGCGACTTCTTCGGCGCGCATACCTACCGCCGCACGGACCGGGACGGCGTCTTCCACACGCTGTGGGCACAGGACCGCTCAGAAGAAACCCGTTAGCCCGCTCACCCCTTGGTGAAGGACAGCAGTTCCTCGGTCGTGACGACCTTGGCCTGGCCGGCCGCGAGCTGCAGAACCTCGGACTTGACCGGGCCGGTGCCCGGGGCCACCCAGGTCTCGACCTCCTCGTCCGAACCGAAGCCGCCCACCCTGACGGACATCGTCATCACCACCAGGGTGGCCTGGAAGGTGCCGGCCGGGACGGTAACGGCGTGCGTCCCTTCGCCCTGCACCGTGACGTTCGCGTCCTGGGCCGGCCCGGTTTTGCTGACCTTGATCGGCAGGACCGAGGTATAGGCCCGGCCCGACGCGAGCCCGGCGGCGCTCGGCCACAGCACCCCATCGCCCGTCACGGACACCTCGCTGTTGGCGACCGGGTACCCGATGGTTCCGTTCGAGTAGAAGACGAACGTGTCCTGACTCGTGGTCCTGGTGTTGCCCAGGACGGTGGTCTGCGACATCAGGACCCGGCGTCCGCCGGAGACCGGGACCACGGAGAGGATCTTTTTCGTCTCCGTGCTCTGAGCCCCGTTGATCTTGGCGGTGACCTGATACAGCCAGGTGTTGCCGACCGCGACGGGGAACGAGATCGAGCTGGCCGGCACGAACGCGTTCGAGCTCGTGGTCGGGGTGGCCGCCGGCGTGGCGCTCACACTCGATGCGGCGCCACTCGATGCGGCGCCACTCGATGAGGTGCTACTCGACACCGGCGCCGAACTGCTGGCCGAGGCGCTGCACCCGGCCAGGGCGGCAACGGCCGATACCGCGAGAACCGCTCTCGCGGATCCGAACTTGGTCATCTAATGCCCCGCTCTTTGAGGTAGAAGCTCCAAGGCCCCTGGCCCGGAAAGCACTGATCTAGGGTAGGGGCCAGCGGGACCACGGACGCGGGAATCGCCTCAATCTGGATCATGATCCAGGCATCAGCTATCAGGCCCGGCTTGACGATCCCAAAAAACCGCTTAAATCACACAGTGAAACTGCCTGGCTATCTTGAGTGGTCATTGCAACGGTGAGCGCGGACAAACCGGGCACGGACCAACCGTCCCCCACCCTCGGCCGGATCATGAGCGGGACGGTCCTGGGCAACCGCTACACTCAGCTCTCATACGGGCTGTAGCGCAGCTTGGCTAGCGCGCCGCGTTTGGGTCGCGGAGGCCGCCGGTTCGAATCCGGCCAGCCCGACCAGCGTGCACCAGTGCACCAACGCACCAACGTGCACCAACGCACCCCAATAACAGCGGTCTAGTCGCGGATCGTCAGACGCTGGCCGCTGCCCAGCACCCCGAGCAGCGCCCGCACCGCCTCCGTTATCGGCTTCAGCGTCTCGTCCTCGGGCAGCGCGGAGGGCGCCGGCACCGCGGTTCCCGTCGCGGCCGCCTCGCTCACCGCGCGCAGCGCCGCCGACAGCATGTTGACCCGGTCCGGCGGTACCGCAACACCGCGGCTGACCACCAGCGCCACCGACGTGATCGCGTCGGTGACCTGCTCCAGGCCGACCACCGCGGGCCACCAAGCGGTCGCCCGGCGGCTGATCGAGGGCGGTTCGGACATCGTGCGCTGAAACTCGGTGCGCAGGTCGGCCAGGGCCCGGTAGGTCGCCCGCCGCATCCGCGACCGAGTCGGCGGCCGCATCCCCCCACCCGTCCCACCCGTCCCGCCATCCTCGCCCACCGACGCCCCCTCGCCGTCGCCCCCGGACGCATCCGGGACGAGCAGCGCCTCTTCCATGTACCGGCACACGTCGAGCGTCGTCTGGCCGAACTGCCGCGGCAGGTGCGCGTACCAGCTCATCGGCCAGGGCGCGAACCCGACAAGCAACGCGATGGCGCAGCCGATCAGCGTGTCGATCAGCCTGTCCTCGGCCAGCCGCCAGCCCGCCGGGGCGAGCAGGTCGATGAGCACGACCACCAGCGGGGTGAGGAACGTGGCGAGCAGTCCGTAGTTCCGGCTCCGGCCGTACGGCAGCAGCGCGGCCAGCACCGCGAACGGGATCAGCAGCCACGTTCCGTGCACCAGCACGAGCAGGACCGCGCCCGCGACCGCCCCGACGATGGTTCCGATGCCCCGCTGCAGAGCCCGCGCGAAGACCGAACCATAGTCCGGCTTGAGCACGATCGCGACCGTCAGCGGCACCCAGTAGGAACGCTGCAGCGGCAGCACCTCGCTCACCAAGGCGGCCACGCCCATGCAGATCATCAGCCGGAGCGTGAAAATCCGGTTCAGCGTGCCGCCGCCGAACTCCTCGAGCAGTCGCTCCGCCACCCCCTGGATCCGCCGCCTCGCCCGGGCCGCCGCTCCCACCGCCCCCACCGCTGCTCCCACCGCTGCTTCCACCGCCGCCTCCGCGGCCGCGGTTCCCGCCTGCACCGCCGCTTCGGCCAACCCCTCCTGCAACCGGTCGCGGAGCCCGGTGCGGGTGTGATGCTCGGGGGACCAGTCCTGGGCCAGCGCTCGCGCCGCTCCCGCCATGGCGTCACGCAGCGTGAGCATGGCGGGCCCGCTGTCCCAGGGCGGCGGGATCATCGGCGGTGGCGTCCCGTCCCTGATCGCGTCGGCCAGCCGCGTCACGGTTTCGATGACCATCGGCGGCGGCGGGGTCCCCGCGACACCGAGCGCGGTCGCCGCCTCGGCCATCAGGTGGCTCGCGTTCAGCACGGCGACCAGCCGGGTGATCCGCCCGTTCCGTCCGGTGGCGGTCGACCTGGCGGTGAGCAGTTCGTCGTAGGCGGTGTTGAGCGCGGCGGTCAGCGCCTGCCGCCGAGAGGTGAAGCTGGCGGTGCCGACCGAACGCAACTCCGCCGCCAGCGCCTCGTAAACGGCCGCGACGTCGCGCTGTTCCTTGCCGTGCGGCGAGGCCAGCCAGCCGGGCACGATGAGGATGAGGGCCCAGATGACCCCGACCAGGAAACCCGCGGCGGTGTGCCAGACGGGCCGCTGCGCGCCGACCGGCCCGGCGCCGAGTGCGGTGTAGACCAGCAGCTGCAGCCCGGTGATCGACCCGATGTCGCCGACGGAGCTGAGCACACCCGACACGCCCGCGACCACGACCAGGGCCACCAGCGCGAGCCAGCCGTGACCGTGCGTGACGGACCCGATGACGAGCCCGATCGCACCGCCGAACACCGTGGCGCTGCCGACCCGCTTGACCCGGCTCAGGTACGGCCCGCCGGTGTCGGCCATCGTGCTGAGCAGCCCGCCGATGGCGGGCAGCACGCCGATCGTGCCCTTGCCCAGGGCCAGCGCCACCGCCAGCGGCACGCAGATCGCCAGCACCGCGCGGAGCATCGCCGGCCACGGCGGCGCCACCGGCCGCGGCCGCACCACTTCGGCCAGCCAGTCGGGCACCACCACAGCCCGGACCGCCGCGGCCCGGGTCCTGACCTGGGCCGGGGTCAGCGTCATCGGTGATCGTCCGCGCCGCACCCGACCCATTCTTCTCCCGAACGGGCCGTGGTGGCAGTTCATCGCCGCTGCCTGCTTGTCCCGGTCGGCTGCGCCCTACCCGGCTCCGCCGACGCGAACCCGCCGACGCGAACCCGCCGACGCGCTAGCTGACCTGGCGGGGTCCGGCCCGGCCGCACGCCGTGGGCTCGTGCCGGACGTAGGCCCGCGAGCGCAGCAAGAACTCGGCGTAGGTGTCCGGGGCCCGGTTGGACTCGGCCAGTCCGTAGGAAAACATCAGCTCGCTGGCGCGTCTGTTGGCGTAGTGCAGCTGGAGGACTCCGCGGCGGACCCGGCGGGCGACGCGGACGACCCAGCAAGAAGAGGTGTAACCGTCCATGCCTCCAGCATGCCTGGTGTCGCGACCACGGCCAATGGCAGTGCTGCCCTTATTGGGTGACATCCTGCCAAAGTCTGGGGCATACTGCTGGCTATGCTGCGCAACGTCGCCGTCGTGGTCGTGCACGGCTTCCTCCCGTTCGAGTTCGGCACCATCTGCGAGGTGTTCGGCACCGACCGCACCGACGACGGGCTGCCCCTCTACGACTTCGCCGTGGTCGGCGGCGAGCCGCCGCCGTTGCGTGCGTACAACGACTTCACCATCCAGCCGTCGGCCGGTCTCGAGCAGCTGGCCGAGGCGGACCTGATCGCCCTGCCCGCCGTCGCCGATGACCGGCTGGCCCGGCCACGAAGCGGGGGGTTCTCGCCGGACCTGCTCGACGCCCTGCGCGCCGCGGTGGACCGCGGCGCGAAGGTGCTCAGCATCTGCAGCGGGGCCTTCATCCTGGGCGAGGCCGGCCTGCTCGACGGCCGGCGCTGCACTACCCACTGGCGGCACGCGGCCGAGCTTGGCCGCCGTTTCCCGCAGGCGAAGGTCGACCCGGACGTGCTGTACGTGGACGACGATCCGGTCATCACCAGCGCGGGCACGGCGGCGGGCATCGACGCCTGCCTGTACCTGGTCAGGAAGGAGCAGGGGTCGCGGGTCGCCAACGGCATCGCCCGGCGCATGGTGGTGCCGCCGCACCGCGACGGCGGTCAGGCGCAGTACGTGCTGCAGCCCGTCGCCCCGACCTGCGACGGCACGCTGCGTGATCTGCTCGAGTGGCTGGGCGCCCACCTCGACCAGACCCTGACCGTCCGTCAGCTGGCCGCCCGGGCGAACATGTCCGAGCGGACCTTTGCCCGCCGCTTCGTCCAGGACACCGGGACCACGCCGCAGCGCTGGCTGACCGGGCAGCGCATCCTGCTGGCCCAGCAGTTGCTCGAGGAGTCCGACGCGACCGTGGATGCCGTCGCGGAACGGTCGGGCTTCGGCAACGCGACCGCCCTGCGTCATCATTTCCGCCTCTGGCGCGGCACCACCCCCAACGCCTACCGCCGCCTTTTCCAAGGTGATCGCCTGACCCCTTAGCCCGCGGCCGCGGTCGGCCAAGTCGAGTAATATCGAGTCATGAGGTTTCTGCTGAGGGTGCTCGTGTCCGCCGCCGCACTCGGCGTGGCGACCGCCGCGGTCCCCGGGATAAACCTGCTCGCCGGGAGCGGTGAGACCCGGCTGGGCACGCTGCTCGTGGTGGCCGTGATCTTCGGCCTGATCAACGCCACGCTCAAACCGCTGATCAAGGTGGTCGGCTGCGCGTTCTACGTCCTCACGCTCGGCCTGGCCGCGCTGGTCGTCAACGGCCTGCTGCTGTGGCTGACTAGCGTCATCGCCGGCGACCTGACGCTTCCGTTCCACGTGACCGGGTTCTGGCCGGCGTTCTGGGGCGCCATCATCGTCGGGCTGGTGAGCTGGCTGCTGCATCTGGTGATCTCCAGACAACCGTCGCGGGAACGACCAGCCGCCGCCGGTTCGCATTGTCAGAGTTAGATAGCCCCTAGACTGTCGGCTTAGACTTCTCAGCGATCAAGCGCTGAGTTACCATCCCCAATCCCGGAGTGACGCGGACGTGAAGACTGACGTCGAAGAGCTCAGCCCGACCCGTGTTCGGCTGAGCGTCGAGGTGCCCTTCGATGAGCTGAAGCCCAGCCTCGACAAGGCCTATCGTGAGGTCGGACGGCAGGTCCGTATCCCTGGCTTCCGACCGGGCCGCGTGCCGCCGCCGGTGATCGACCGGCGGGTGGGCCGCGACGTCGTGCTCAGCCAGGCCGTCAACGACGCGATACCCGACCTGTACGCCAAGGCGGTCGCGGACGGCGACGTCTACGCTCTCGGTCAGCCTGAGGTGGAGATCACCAGCATCGACGACGGCAAGGAGCTGACCTTCACCGTCGAGGTCGATGTCCGGCCGAAGTTCGAGCTGCCCGACTTCGCCACCTTGTCGGTGACGGTCGATGACACGCTGGTCACTCCGGACGAGGTGGCAGAGTACCTGGGGTCGCTGCAGGAGCGGTTCGCCTCGCTCAAGGGCGTCCAGCGGCCGGTGCAGGCCGACGACTACGTCTCCATCGACCTGTCCGCCACGGTGGACGGCCAGCCGGTCGAGGACGCGCAGGCCAGCGGCCTGTCGTATCAGGTGGGCAGCGAATCCATGCTGGACGGGCTGGACACCGCCCTGACCGGCATGGCGGCCGGGGATTCGGCTACCTTCCAGACCGAGCTGGCCGGGGGTGAATTCGCCGGCCGCGAGGCCGACGTGACGGTGACCGTGCACAGCGTCAAGGTCAAGGAAGTACCCGGCCTGGACGACGATTTCGCCCAGCTGGCCAGCGAGTTCGACACGCTGGGGGAGCTGCGGGCCGACACCCGGGCCCAGCTGGAGCGGATGAAGGGCATGCAGCAGGTCGTCCAGGCGCGGGATCGCGCCCTGGACGCCCTGGTCGACACGATCGACATCCCGCTGCCGGACAGCGTGGTGACCGACGAGGCCAACCAGAACCGCGAGTCCGTCATGCAGCAGCTCAGCCGGGCCGGCGCCACCCTGGAGGGCTACCTGGAGATGTCCAACCAGACGGCGGAGCAATTCGAGGCGGACATCGACCAGCGGGCCCGCCGTTCGGTCAAGGTCAGCCTGATCCTGGACCAGCTGGCGCGCACCGAAGAGCTCGGCGTGGACCAGGGCGAGCTCTCCGCGTATGTCACCCGCCAGGCCGAGCAGATGGGCGTGGCGCCTGAGCGCCTGGCTCAGCAGCTCGCCGACAGCGGTCAGCTCAGCTTCGCCGCGGCCGAGGTTCTCCGCGGCAAGGCGATGAACCTGATCGCCGAGCGGGTGAAGGTGACCGACTCCTCGGGCCATGACGTCGACGTCAGGGCCGCCCTTAACGCGCCCCTGACCGCCGGGACGGCCGACGACGGCGCGGTGGCGGCCGACGACGACGCCGAAGTGCTGGCCGAGACCGACCCCGAGTCCGCCGCCGGCGTCGCGGAAAGCAGCGTCGCGGACAGCAGCGCCGCCGACCGCCCCGCCGATGCAACCGCGGCCGACGCGGCTACCACGGCCGCCGAAGCCACTCCCGCCGGAGAAGCCTCCGCCGGAGAAGCCTCCGCCGAGGATCCCCCCGCCGAGAAGGCCCCCGCCAGGCGGCGGGCCAAGGCCAGCGCGGCCAAGGACAAGCCCAAGGCGTAGCCGGGCGGTCATCGCACGCGCAGTACCGCTGAAGGGCTGGTCGGCGCCCTCAGCGGTAGTGCCATGCGCTCGTCGGGCCGCCCCGCGTGCCGCGCAACGCGATGCGCCAGTAGCGAACAGGGACCTCTGCGGGACGATCGGGCTCCGTGCCCGCGTTATGGTCCTGTCAATGACACTAGACGTGACTGAAGCAGGTGAGAGCGTGACTCAGCCCTTGTGGAGCCCGTCGCCGCCGTCGATCGTGGCGGCCGGGGAGGCTCCCGTCCAGCCGTTCGCAGAGCAGCTGTTCCAGCGCCTGCTGCGGCACCGCATCATCTTCCTCGGTCAGCAGGTTGACGACGAGCTCGCCAACCGCATTTGCGCCGAGATGGTGCTGCTCGCGTCCGAGGACGCCAAGCGCGACATCAGCATCTACATCAACTCCCCGGGCGGCTCGGTCTACGCGGGGATGGCCATTTACGACATCATGCAGTACGTGCCCAACGACATCGCCACCTACGCGATGGGAATGGCCGCGTCGATGGGGCAGTTCCTGCTGACGGCGGGCGCGCCGGGCAAACGGTACGCCCTGCCGCACGCCCAGGTGCTGATGCACCAGCCGTCCGGCGGTATCGGCGGTACCGCGTCCGACATCAGGATCCAGGCCGAGCAGATGCTGTACATCAAGCGGACCCTGTTCGAGCGGACCGCCTTCCACACCGGGCGCCCGATCGAGGAGATCGAGCGGGACGCGGACCGGGACCGCTGGTTCACCGCCGAGGAGGCCAAGGAATACGGCTTCGTCGACCAGGTGATTCGCAGCGCCGTCGAGGTGCCCACGGTGGGCGTCCTGTCATGATCAACCCAAAGGAGCCGAACGTGAGCGAAGCCAGCTTGCGGAGCCCGCTGGTGACCCCGCAGTCCCGGTACGTGCTGCCGTCCTTCGTCGAGCGCACGTCCTACGGGGTCAAGGAGATGAACCCGTACAACAAGCTCTTCGAGGAGCGGATCATCTTCCTCGGCGTCCAGATCGACGACGCCTCCGCGAACGATGTCATGGCCCAGTTGCTGACCCTCGAGGCCATCGATCCCGATCGCGACATCACCATCTACATCAACTCGCCCGGCGGGTCGATGACGTCCATGATGGCGATCTACGACACCATGCAGTTCATCCAGCCCGACATCCAGATCTGCTGCATCGGGCAGGCCGCCTCGGCCGCCGCGGTGATTCTCGCCGCGGGGACCAAGGGCAAGCGGATGGCGCTGCCCAACGCCAGGATCCTCATCCACCAGCCGGCCACCGAGGGCGGTTACGGCCAGTCCAGTGACATGGAGATCCAGGCGCGGGAGATCCTGCGGATGCGGGCCGCGATGGAGCTTATCTTGTCCAGGCACACCGGCCAGGACGAGGAGAAGGTCCGCCGCGACATCGAGCGGGACAAGTTCCTCACCGCCGAGGAAGCCAAGGAATACGGCATCATCGACGACGTGCTGACCATGATCAAGAGGGGCAGCGAGCGCGCGATCGAGGTAGTGTCGTCCTAACCGGGAGGATTAGCTCTTCCCTGACGGACAGCTTTAGGGGTTTGATGGTGTTCATCGGAGCCCCCGAGGCGGTACCGTCGATAGCAAGCGCTTGACGGCCTCGCGGGACATGTCCGCCAGGCGGCCGGTACGGCCGTCGCGGCGGCACCATGTAAAGGAGTATCTGGGTGGCACGCATCGGTGACGGTGGCGACCTGCTGAAGTGCTCGTTCTGCGGTAAGAGTCAGAAGCAGGTCAAGAAGCTCATCGCCGGCCCAGGCGTGTACATATGCGACGAGTGCATTGACCTCTGCAACGAGATCATCGAGGAAGAGCTCGCCGAGCCCACGGAGTTCAAGTGGGACAGCCTGCCCAAGCCGCGGGAAATCTACGAGTTCCTCGACGCGTACGTGATCGGCCAGGACAAGGCCAAGAAGGCCCTGTCCGTGGCCGTGTACAACCACTACAAGCGCGTTCAGTCGGGGGAGGACCGGCCAGGCGACGAGGGTGTCGAGCTGGCCAAGTCCAACATCTTGCTGCTCGGGCCGACCGGGTCGGGCAAGACCCTGCTGGCCCAGACGCTGGCGCGGCTGCTCAACGTGCCGTTCGCGATCGCCGACGCGACCGCCCTGACCGAGGCCGGCTACGTCGGCGAGGACGTCGAGAACATCCTGCTCAAGTTGATCCAGGCGGCCGACTACGACGTCAAGAAGGCCGAGACCGGGATCATCTACATCGATGAGATCGACAAGATCGCACGGAAGAGCGAGAACCCCTCGATCACCCGTGACGTCTCCGGTGAGGGTGTCCAGCAGGCGCTGCTGAAGATCCTCGAGGGCACCACCGCCTCGGTGCCTCCGCAGGGCGGGCGCAAGCACCCGCACCAGGAGTTCATCCAGATCGACACGACGAACGTGCTGTTCATCTGCGGCGGGGCGTTCGCCGGACTCGAGAAGATCATCGAGCAGCGCTCCGGCCACAACGGGATGGGCTTCAACGCCAAGTTGCGGGTCAGGAACGCGAACACCGACCAGTTCGGCGAGGTCATGCCGGAGGACCTGCTGAAGTTCGGGATGATCCCCGAATTCGTCGGCCGCCTGCCGGTCATCACCAGCGTGCACAACCTGGACCGTGAGGCGCTCATCCAGATCCTCACCGAGCCGCGGAACGCGCTGGTCAAGCAGTACCGACGGCTGTTCGAGCTGGACGGCGTGGATCTGGAATTCACCGCCGATTCGCTGGAGGCCATCGCCGACCAGGCGAACCTGCGCGGCACCGGGGCGCGCGGCCTGCGCGCGATCCTGGAAGAGGTCCTGCAGTCGGTCATGTACGAGGTACCGAGCCGCAAGGACGTCGAGCGCGTCGTGATCACGCGCGAGGCGGTGCTGGAGAACGTCAACCCGACCATCGTCCCGAGGGACGTCACGCGGCGCACTCCGCGCGAGAAATCTGCCTGAGCCGACCCGCGGCCCGTCACCTTCAAGGTAACGTTATGGTGACGGCTTCGGTCCTGGAGGACCTGAGTTCGCCTCTGGTTCGGGCGTTTGATAACTAGGGGTTAATCTGCTGGTTTGTGCAGTGAAGGTCTGGTTTGCGCAGTGTCGACTTTGAGGGTAACGCTCTCGACTTCGGGGTTCG
This sequence comes from uncultured Actinomycetes bacterium, assembly GCA_963808315.1. Lineage (GTDB taxonomy): Bacteria > Actinomycetota > Actinomycetes > Streptosporangiales > Streptosporangiaceae > Palsa-504. Next base: position 24,885 of record CAWEFK010000040.1, read on the forward strand.
TGTGTAGCCTCCTGCGTATTGCCGTTGGTCTGGCGGGGTTCCCGCTCACGCCAGGATCTCGGACGCTGACAAAGCAGCCGTCTTCCGTAGCGACGGGGAATTGAGCACCGATGAGTGGTTGGGACGCACCGATGGGGAGCCGGGCCTCGCGTGAGGAGCCGGAACAGTCCGGCGGGACCAGAAGGCTACCAGGAGGACCAGCCGCGGCCGGCTACCGCGCCGGGCGTGGCGGCGAAAATCCGCTTCGCGCCGGGCGGCGGGGTCTGCCCGGGTACGACCAGGCCCAGTCCTTTGATCAGTCGGGCGACTACGAGGACGGACCGGCTCATCCGGGCTATTCGTCACCAGCGGGCTATTCGTCACCAGCGGGCTACGGCTCAGGATCCGGCTACGGGCAGCAGCCGGGATCCGGCTACGGACAGCAGCCAGGCCCAGGCTACGGACAGCCGCCGGGATCCGGCTACGGACAGCCGCCGGGGTTCGACCCGGGGCCAGGCCAGCTTCCTCCGGGTCCGCAGCGCTCGATCACTCCTGCTCCGCAGGATCCGGCCAGCACAGATACCCAGCGCATCATCCCCCTCGGTGCCCAGGCTCAGGTCGGCCCGTCGCCCATCGGTCCGCTGCCCGGCGCCGCCCCGCGTCGCGCGATCGGTCCGGGTTCGCAGCTTCCGGTCGAGGACGGAGCTGGCCGGGGACCGAGGAGCGGCAGGTCTTCCATAGCCCGCAGACCTACGGCGCCCAGCAGGGTTACGGCAACCAAGGTTACGGTTGGAATCAAGGCCAATCTCAGCCAGGCTTCGGGTACCGACCAGACCGCCTACCTCTGGTCCTGATCAGGGTTACCTAGCTGACCAGGGGTACGACGCTCGGTCGGCGTACGGCCCGGAAGGGTCCGGCGGTGAACCGGGCTACGGTTTTCCGCCCGCCGCCAGCCGGAACTACGGCCACCGGCAGCGGCTACGCCCCCCAGGGTTACGCCCAGGAGGGTTACGGCCAGGACGGCTACGCCCCCCAAGGTTACGGCCAGGACAGCCACGCCCAGGACAGTTACGGCCAGGAGGGCTACGGCCAGGCCGCGGCAGCGCCGGGCGGTTTCCTGCCTGGCGGCGTCGGCCCGGCCGGGCAGTCCCCGCCGGAGCAGGACTACCACACCGATGGCTACCCGCAGGCCTTTCCGGCCCCCGCCGCCGACTTCCCGCAGGGCGGCTTGGGTCAGGACCCGCGCGACCCGGGTGCAGCACGAAACCTGCCCGGCTCGCAGACCCCGGCCAGCGGCCAGCGAGCCATGGACTACCAGACCCAGGCGTATTCGCATCCGGGCTCCGAGCCGCCGGCTCCAGGCCGAACGATTTCCCTCGGCCCACCTTCACCCCGCATGCCTTCCCCCCGAACGGCGCGGACCAGAACAGCTTCCCCCGAACGGCGCGGACCAGAACGGCTTCCCCCGAACGGCGACCGGCCAGAACGGCTTCCCCCCGAACGGCGCGGACCAGAACAACTTCCTCCCGAACAGCGCCGGCCAGAACGGCTTCCCCCCGAATGGGCTAGACCCGAACGGATTCCCCCCGGCCGGCCTAGACCCGAACGGCGTGGCCCACGACGCTCAGGCTCCCGACGCTCAGGCCCACGACGCTCAGGCCCACGACAGTTTCGCCCCGGCGCCGCCGGGCCACGAGGCCTATCCCGCGGCAGGCTACGGCCAGGATGGTTACGGCCAGGATGGTTACGGCCAGGACGGTTACGGCCCGGGTGGCTACACCCAGGATGGCTATGGCTCGGGTAGCCATCCCCAAGATGGCTACGGCCAGGCGGAGTATGACCAGACGGCCTACGGCCTGGACGGGTACAGCCAGAATGGCCACGGACCCGCCGGTTTCGGCCAGCCCGCCAGCCCGGCGGGTGTCCCCCAGGGGGGCTATGCCCAGGATGGCTATGTTCCCGGCGGGTACGGCCCGGATGGCTACGTCCACCCGGCCCTAGGTGACCAGGGCTACGGTGAGGACGATTTCGCTTCGCGCGGTCGCCCGCCCCGCTCGGGTCTGGCCGGCCCGCTGTCGGACACGCCATCGTCGCGTCGCTTCGGCGGGACCCGGATGATTGTCTATCTGGCCGCGGCCGTCATCGGAGTGGTCCTGATCGTCTTCCTCATCATGCATTTCGCCAAGAGCGGCGCCAAGCCCTCGTCGGGGGGCGCCGCCACGCCAACCGCCGGGACAAGCTCCAACGCCTCCCGCGGAGCTACCTCGAGTTATACGGTCACCCAGCCGGCCGAGGTCGGCAGTTACCCGCTGAACCGGGCGGCGACCACGGAATTCACGTCCGCCGCCGAGAAGCAGGCCGCCCCCATGGCGGACCAGATCAAGGCCACCGGAGCGGGCCAGCCCGGCCAGCCGGTCGTGGGGATCTATACCCTGGGCACGGTCAGCTCGATTAACGCCAGCGGCTACAAGGGCATCGTCTTCACCGGATACAACGGCACGTTCACCCCGACCGCCGTGATCAAGCTCGAGCGAGCCAAGCTCGTGGGCTCGCGGGTGGTGACGGCCGGTCCGCACGGCGGCCAGATGGTGTGCGGGTACAGCACGGCGACCGTCCCGAGGCCAGTGAGTGCGTGTGGGTGACCAAGACGACCCTCGGCGAGGTCCAGTACATCAAAGGCGCGATCCCGGTGAAATACTCGGGTCTGTCCAACCTGGCCCTGGCGGTCAGGAACTCCGCCGAGGTTCCTGCCTCCTGAGCCGCGGACGGCGGGCCCGCCGCAGGCCGTAGACTCACCTGTCGTGAGCAGACCCGATTCTATCGAGCTGCCCTCCCAGTACGCGCCCGCCGAGGTGGAAGGTCCGCGCTACCAAAGCTGGGAGAAGGCAGGCTACTTCGCCGCGGACGCGCAGTCCGATGCTCCCGCGTTCTCCATCGTCATCCCCCCGCCGAACGTCACAGGTTCCCTGCATATCGGGCACGCGCTTGACCACACGCTGATGGACGCGCTGGTCCGCCGTCGCCGCATGCAGGGATACAACGCGCTGTGGCTACCTGGCATGGACCACGCCGGGATCGCCACCCAGAACGTGGTCGAGCGCGAGCTGGCGAAGGAGGGCCTGAGCCGTCACGACCTTGGCCGCGAGGCCTTCGTCGAGCGTGTCTGGCAGTGGAAGGCGTCCTCGGGCGGCAAGATTCTCGGTCAGATGCGCCGCCTCGGCGACAGCGTGGACTGGTCCCGCGAGCGGTTCACTATGGACGAGGGCCTGTCCCGTGCGGTCCAGACCATCTTCAAACGGCTCTTCGACGACGGCCTGATCTACCGGGCCGAGCGCATCATCAACTGGTGCCCGCGCTGCCTGACGGCGCTGTCCGACATCGAGGTCGAGCACAGCGACGACGAAGGCGAGCTCGTCTCCATCCGCTATGGTGAGGGCCCCGATTCGATTGTGGTCGCCACCACCCGGGCCGAGACCATGCTCGGTGACACCGCCGTCGCGGTGCACCCCGACGACGAGCGCTACACCCACCTGGTCGGCCGGACGGTGGAGCTTCCGCTGACGGCCGGCGCATCCCGGTGGTCGCCGACGACCACGTCGATCCGGCCTTCGGCACCGGCGCGGTCAAGGTGACCCCGGCCCACGATCCGAACGACTTCGAGATCGGCCGTCGGCACGACCTGCCCAGCCTGACCATCCTCGACGAGCACGCCAGGATCACCGTGCACGGCCCGTTCCAGGGCATGGACCGGTTCGAGGCCCGTCCGGCGGTGGTCGCGGCGCTGCGCGAAGAGGGCCGGATCGTGGCCGAGAAACGCCCGTACGTGCACTCGGTCGGGCACTGCAGTCGCTGCGGCACCACGGTCGAGCCGCGCCAGTCGCTCCAGTGGTTCGTCCGCGTCGGCCCGCTGGCCGCCGCGGCGGGCGACGCGGTCCGCGACGGCCGGGTCCGCCTGCACCCGCCGGAGATGAACGCGCGGTACTTCGGCTGGGTGGATGACATGCACGACTGGTGCATCAGCCGCCAGCTCTGGTGGGGGCATCGGATCCCGGTCTTTTACGGGCCGAACGGCGAGGTGGTGTGTGTCGGCCCCGGCGAGCAAGCCCCGGCGGGCTGGCGCCAGGACTCCGACGTGCTCGACACCTGGTTCTCCTCGGCCCTGTGGCCGTTCTCCACCCTGGGCTGGCCCGACGACACCGCGGACCTGCGCACGTTCTATCCGACCAGCGTCCTGGTCACCGGGTACGACATCTTGTTCTTCTGGGTCGCCCGGATGATGATGTTCGGCCTGTACGCGATGCGCGACGCCGCTCCGGACAAGGTGGTGCCGTTCCGCCTCGTGGCCCTGCATGGCCTGGTCCGCGACCAGTTCGGCAAGAAGATGTCCAAGTCGCGCGGGAACACGGTGGATCCGCTGGACTGGGTGGACAGGTTCGGGGCCGACGCGACCAGGTTTACCCTGGCCCGCGGGGCCAATCCGGGCGGTGACATCGCCATCAGCGAGGAGTGGGCGGCCGGTTCGCGCAACTTCTGCAACAAGCTGTGGAACGCCGTCCGGTTCGCCCTGCTCAACGGCGCGCACGTGCCGTCGGCACCCCCCGAGCCGACATCCTCCGAGCCGACATCGTCCGAGCCGACGCTGCCCGAGCCGCCGCGTACTCGGCGCCGGACCGGTGGATCTTGTCCCGGTTGTCCGCCGTGATCGGTGAAGTGGACTCGCTGTTCGAGTCGTTCGAGTTCGGCAAGATCTGTGACCTGCTGTACCACTTCGCCTGGGACGAGGTCTGCGACTGGTACCTGGAGCTGGCCAAGGTCCCGCTGGCGTCCGGTGACGAGGAGTCCGCCGAGACGACCAGGCAGGTCCTGGGTTTCGTGCTTGACCAGCTGCTCCGGCTGCTGCACCCGGTCATGCCGTTCGTCACCGAGGAGCTGTGGACCGCGCTGACCGGCGAGGAGTCGGTCATGGTGGCACCCTGGCCGGAGTTCTCCTACGCCGATCCGGCGGCCGAGGGGGAGATCTCCTCGGTGATGCGGTTGGTGACCGAGATCCGCCGGTTCCGTTCCGATCAGGGGCTGCGGCCGAGCCAGCGGGTGGCGGCCGCCCTGGTGGGCATCGAAGGACGGCCGCTGGCCGGGCACGAGGGGTCGATCCGCTCACTGCTGCGGCTCACCCCGGCCGCGGACGGTTTCACCGCCTCCGCGTCGCTGGTGGTGGAGGGCATTACGGTCGAGCTTGACGTGGCCGGCGTCATCGACGTTGCCGCCGAGCGGCGCCGGATGGAGAAGGACCTCGCCGCGGCCAGGAGCGAGGCCGAACAGGCCGCGCGCAAGCTGGACAACGCCGACTTCACCGCCAAGGCGCCCCCCGCCGTGGTGGCCAAGACCCGTCAGCGCCTGGACGCGGCCCAGGCCGACATCACCCGCATCGAGCAGCGCCTGGCCGCGATCTGACCCGCCCGCTCAATGAGCGGGCAGGGCTAGTTCGTATGCCCGCAGGGTGAGTCCGGGCACGGGCTCGAAGTCAAGACCCGGAGTCCTTGAGAACCCGGTACCCGCGTACAGATGCTGGGCCGCCTCCATGGCCGACTGCGTACACAGTCGCAGCCGGCCCACCCCGCGCTTCCCGGCACACTCGATGGCGCCGAGCAGCAGCTTCCGGCCGACGCCCTGTCCCTGCGCCCGCGGGGCAACGGCAAACGCCCGGATATCCGCCTCCGTCTCGTCCCGCGCGAGTTCGCTGGCCGGGCCGAACGGCTCAAGCGTGATCGTCCCTAGGATGCCGCTCGCCGCCTCATCGACGGCCACGAGCACCACGCAGTCGCCGCCGAACCCGAATCCCCGCAGAGTTTCCGCGTACCTGCTTCCCTCGGGGAGCAACCCTACCGCCCGGTATGCCGCCACCCGCAGCTCCCCAACCGCCGCGTACTCATCGAGCTGCGCATCCCGGATAATCACTTGACGCAGGTTACCAAGGGCTTCGCACGCCCCCTGACGCTGCCTTGGCTGTGCCGGCCTAGTGCGAAAGCGGGCCGGAGGCGTCGGCATCCTTGCGAGGTTGGCCGCTCACCGGGATGTCCGGCGGTCAACCGAATGGGCGCTCGTGCGGGACGGTGGGCCGGGTGACCGGGATGATGCGGGTGAGGCTGTCCAGGCCGGTGAAGTCGGCCGGGTTAGTCGTATACAGCGGCAGCCCTTCCGCTATCGCGGTAGCCGCGATCATCAGGTCCACGACTCTGCCTCGTGGTTTGCGGCCAGCGGCGATGACCGCTGCCGTCACGCTGCCGAAGATGCGGGCCGCCTCGGCGTCGAACGGCACCGGGTCAAATTCGCTTTCAGCGCGCTGCAGGATCTCCAGACGCCGCGCGCGCTCGGCCCGCTCATCGTAGGCGTCTTGCTCGTCGTTGCTGCGTACCTCATGCGGCCCGGCGGACAGTTCCGCCAGTGTGATGGCGCTGATCGCCATCTCATCGGGCAGCTCGGCCGGGTCGATCCACCGGCGCAGGATCAAGATGTTGGTGTCGAGCATGCCCTGCCGGGGCTGCTCACCGCTCATACGGGCTGCCAGCCTCATGATCGAGCGCCGCATCCTGGTCGGCTCGGAACGCTTCCAGGTCAACCGCAGGGGCATTACGCGACATGGCCATGAACTCGTGCCTGGGGACGAGCCGACGGCGACGCCGGAGGGGGATCAGTTCCCCGATACGGTGGCCGTCCCGGGTTACGGTAAAGGACTGCCCGTGCTCCACGGCATCCATGATCTCCCGCGACTTGGTCCGCAAGTCGCGCTGTGTGATCTCCGGTTGTCCGCTCACTCCACCAAAGTAGCACCGTGTGCTATCAAGTGCTACAGGCTGCGGAGGCCGTTAGCGGCCTGTACTGTCCGAAGACAGGCAGCCCATCCGGCAGTACCCCGCAAGTGGACAGCAGGCAGCCTGTCCAGGCTCACCGGGACGCAGGCACCATCAACTGCCGCTCCCATTCCCGGCGGGCGTGCGGCCCCGACAGTCGCCGCGGCCGGGGCCACATGCTGATCAATGACTCGCGGTGGACGAACTGTACTGGTCGCTTACCCAGCGGCCCGGCGCGGTGAGCGCGATCCACAGCGGATTGCTGGTGACCACCAGGAGCAGGCAGGCATGCGCTGGCAGGGGCACGGCCACCGCGCGAGCTGGCCGGCCACCGTGACCGGTCACGGCCGCTGGCCCGGCAGCTGCGCTGCGGCGCACCCACCGCATCACGTACCGGTTCACTGGTTCCCCGGCCACGAGGATCACCGGGGAGAAGATGACTGTCAGCGCCCACACGGCCAGGAAATAGCCGCCTGGGTGACCGGCCGTTTATGCCTCATCCAACCAGGATAAAACCGCGCCGATGACCGGCGGGGCGTTCCATCGCGGCCTGGTCGGCCTCGATTTCCTGCCAGCGGCTTGAACCCCCATGAGGGCAAGCTCTGGCCGCCGGCCGCTCCAGGACCTTGCCAGACCGAGGCGTCTGTGCACTACAGCCAACGGCGGAGCGCTCGCTAAGCCCTCTGCCCCTCGGATCATGCATGCGAGAACGGCCGTTCTGTACGTTTTAGCCGTGGCGGGCGCTTGCTTGTCCCGAACAGCACGCGAACAATCGCCGGTCGCCGGGCAGTCCAGCCGTTGAGAGCAACACCGGCGAGCGCATGCCAAGCTGAGGGGAGTCAGGCCGTGGAATCGGCTGCTTGACCAGGAGATCGGGTTGCGCCGGGCCATGGAGGCGGTGGCTGACGCCAGGCGGCGGTTGCCGCCCGGCGGGGTAGTACCACAGGACTACGTCTTTCAGGCGCAAGGGCCCGATGGCGCGCAGGCCGGGATGCGGCTGTCCGAGCTGTTCGCGCCGGGCAAGAACTCGCTGGTGATCTACAGCATGATGTTTCCCCGCGCCGCAGACGACATCAGCCCCGGGCCGCCAGGCGGGCAAACCTCGCTGCTGCCCTTGGCGGAGGGACCGTGCCCGTCGTGCACCGCTCTGCTCGACCAGCTTGACGGCGCGGCCGGGCACGTCTCTCAGCACGTCAACCTCGCGGTCGCGGCGAAGGCGCCGCTCGAGCGTGTCCTCGCCTTCGCCGCCGAACGCGGCTGGCGGCGGCTGCGCCTGCTGTCCTCGGCCGGCAATACCTACAACCTGGACTACCTGGCCGAGACCGCCGACGGCTCCCAGCAGCCGATGCTGAACGTGTTTCACCGCGACGGGGAGACGATCCGCCACTTCTGGGGCTCGGAACTCTTCTATGCACCCGTCGATCAAGGGCAAGAACCCCGCCACGTCGGCACCATCGAGCCGCTGTGGAACCTGTTCGACTTCACCCGCGAGGGGCGCCCAGCCCATTGGCATGAGCAGTTCAGCTACTGACCCCCAGGCCCGGTGGTGCAGACTGGTCCGTATGACGGATGAGGCCACCGGCTGGCTCCTCGGCCGCTTCGTTGATGCTGTCCAGCCGGTCTTGCCGCTGGTCTCGGTGTGGGCACACGGGTCACTGGCCGGAGGTGACTACCAGCCCGGACGCAGCGACCTCGACCTGATCGCCATCGTGAGCCGGCCGTGCACGGCAGCGGAGGAACGACAGCTCGGGGAGGTGCACGAAAGCCTGGGAAGTGCCAGCGCGCTCGCGTCGGGGCTGCATTGCAGCTATTGCGCGGCGGGGGAGCTGGACGATCCTGCGCGCTTGCACCTCACGTGGGCGCACGAGGAGTTCATGTGCCGGCGGGTCACCCCGGTGACCAGGCGCGAGCTGCACGACTTCGGGCTCGTCTTGTACGGCGAGGCGCCAGCGGCCCTGCTTCCGCCGGTGACCGGCGAGCAGCTCGCCGGGTTTGTGGTCCAGGACCTGGAAAGCTTCTGGCTGCCGTCCCTGGACCACCGCGAGCGGTGGGATCGTGACATCTGGGTTGACCTCGGCCTGCTGACCTTGGCCAGGGCAACGGTGACCTTGCGGGACGGCAGGCTGATCACCAAGGCCGAGGCTCTGCGCGTGCTTACCGGACTCGGTGCCCCCGCAGAGGTCGTAGAGGACATCAGGCAGCGCCGGTACGGCGAGCCCGGTCCGGCCTCACAGCGGTGGATCGCCCGCCGGGCGGAGCTGACGCTCACCTTCCTGCGGCCCGCGATCGAACAGGTCGTAGCACAATGGCCGCCCAGCACAGGCTGACCGTGGCGAGGATGCGAGCGCCGGCTACGGCCCGCTCCTGGGCCAGGTCATGAGACGCTGGGGTCGGCGATGCCGCGCTGGAGGCGGGACCTGCCCGGCTTGTTGCATCCTGCCCCGAGGGATCTTGCCCGGGGATCTGCTGGACGGTGGTCAGCGGCCGCGGCATCTCCGCGTCCAGGTCCTCGCCGAACGGATCGGCCCGCTGACTGGATGTGAGCGTGCGGCCGCTACCTGTCTCCAAGTCGGTCTTGGGGCAGTCCGCTGTCCCCTCCCTAATCAGACCTGAGACATCGGCGGCAGGATCTGGCCGAGCTTTACCCGCGCCGCGTGGAATCTGGCCGGCGTAGGAGGTGATATCAGGTGCTCGTATGATGTCCTCTGGCGTTTCGTTCACATTCGCATAGTCATGCGCGCCAAGCCTGAGCTCCTGCAGTCGCCTAGCTTCAGCATCCGGATCGCGCTGCTCGGCATTCCGGGCGGCGAGGGCGCGCTCGACCGGCTCCCACTTATCCCACCGTGGGAAGCTGTGGCCGTCCAGCATCTTAGCGATTGTGTCGTGGCTTACGGTATCGTTTTCATCGTTGCGGGGCTTGCGCCGTGCCTGCCGGTCAGCGAGCAGGCGTTCATGGGCGTCCCGCGCCTTGCGCCACCGGGCGTGCCATTCTTCTTTGGCTCCCCCGAGAAAAGTAGCAGCTTTGACGAGGGACGCGGGATTGGACGGGATCGTACGTTTGCGCCGCCAGTCACGGAGGGTCCTATCGCTGATGGCGAAATTTTCGGCAAGCTCTTTCCATGTCAGCCGGGGTTCCCCGGCTGATGCTAGACGTTCGTTATACCGGGTGAACAGTCTCTCGAAGGAATCCCAGAATTCGTTGACAATTTGCGATGGGCCTGCACCTGTTTGGGTTGACGGAGGTGGCGAGTGCATAGCCATCTATTGTTACGGGCCTCCCCGAAGCAGGCAACCTGCTTGCCGAACACGAGGATGCGAACTTCTAAGACCCGGTATCAGCCAGCAACGGCGGACACCTGCCGGATTCATCCACTTTGTGCGGTTTTTTTCGTATTGGTCGAGGCTGATCCGGTCCGGGCCGGACCGGATTTGCTTGGCACAGCCGTGCTGGCCCTGGTGACCTCGTCATACGCGCACCGGGCATCGGCGCGCAGAAGGCATGCCTCGCATGCGCTCAGGAATTCGCATGCACTCATAAAGGAGCTTCACAACATGCGTCACTATCCGATCACGCCTAATGTGATGAAAGCCGCCATCGCCGGGAAGTTGCCCGGCCCCCGAGGGGAGAGGGCATCAGCCCAGACCGCGGCAGCCCGGCCCGCCCCTATCGCAGGAAGGTCGGCTATCAAACGGGTTGCGGCCGCAACGATGATTGCTGTGGCCACTGCCGGCGCCGCAGCGCTCACATCTTGGCCGGCAATAGCAGCACCCGCGGTGCCGGCCACGGTCGGCATCCATGATGCCGCGATCGACGCGTCCCTTAACCTCAGCGCTTACGGTGAATACCTCGTCAACTACAGCTCCCATCTGTGCCTGGGTATCGCGGGTGGCAGGGCGAATGCCCGAGCGGTGCAGTGGAATTGCAACAACTCCGCGAACCAGTCATGGCACTGGGGGGCCGAATACGGCAACAGCGGCTACTATCAGCTCACAAATGGCGACAACCAGTGCCTGGGCATCAGCGGCGGCAGCACGGCGGTTGGAGCCCAAGTCGTTGGCTGGAACTGCCTTCCCGGGCACAGGGACCAGTACTGGTACATGCCTGGCCTGACCTGCAACGGAGACTACCCGATCGCGAACCTGAAATCCGGGCAGGTCGTCGGCGTTTCCGGAAACAGCAGGTCGAATGGCGCAAACGTCATCCAATGGCCCTATCAGAAGAAATGCAATAACCAGTTCTGGGCATGGTCCATCCCCGCGTGATGCCTGTGCCCGCCTAGAGCACAGGATTCCCTGGGCCAGAATCCGAGCATCCTAACCCATAGGGAGGAATCCTCGTATGGCACTGCTCTGGCCGGGCAAGTAAGGACCGGTCAGAGCACGTCACCGTCATGGGGGCTGCACGTCGATGGTAGGCCGCCCATACACCCGCGCGATGCCGTCCGTCGATGATCTCCCCAGGTCAATGACCACATCTGCGCGGCCGAGCCAGCGGGTGGCGGCCGCTCTGGCACAGTAAAACTCTTCCTGTGAAACCGCACATGGCCGCTGGCCATGTGCGGGCAAGAGGCGAGTTCGAGCAACGGCCGCACCGCCAGCCCCGCCCGAACCCGTCCCCCGTCGCCAGCCCCGCCCGATCCCTGTCCCTCCCGTCCCTCCCGCACCAGCCAAGCCACCTGCCAATCAGTGGATGTGACATTCTACCGAATAGTGTGGGTAGAACGTCACATCCACTGAATTCCTGGTCGATCAGTTCACGTCCACGTTTCCGCAGTCCCAAAGATGTAATCTGCCCATGCATTCACAGATAATGGGGCCTTGAAGTTAACGGGACTGTTGGTGATGACTTTGAGTGATCCGAGGTGTTACTGAACGCGCTGGGCGCTTACGTCTTGCCTGGTCCGGGTGGCCTGATGTGAGACGGTGTGCCGCGTGAACAGGGAGCCCGCGGCTCCTACGATCTTGGGTCTTACCAAGGACTTCAAGATCATCAGAAAGCCGCGGGCGTCGTGCTCCAGGATACGGCGTCTGTGCTGTTCGGCGTGGATGGCCTGCAGGTTACCGATGCGCAGGCGCTGCCGGACGACGCAGTGGAGGTATGGGCGGTCACCGATTATCCGGCCGCGGCGGCGTGCCGGACTGCGGATCGGTCTCAGGCCGCCGGCATGACGCGGTGCTGGCCCGGCCGCGGGATGTCCGCGGGGCGGTGACGGTGGCGGTGTGGTGGGTCAAGTGTCGCTGGAAATGCGAGGCGCAGGCTGCGCGCGCAAGACGTTGGCCGAGCGGGTGCCGCAGGTGCGCGCGGTGCAGGCTCATGCGGCGGCTGCGGGAGCAGGCCGGGACCGAGGTCGCCGAGCGCGGGATCACCCCGGCGGAGGCGGCCGGCATGCCGGGGTGTCGTGGCCGGTGGCGCATGACGCGTTCGCCGCGCGGCGGACCCGGTGCTGGATCAGGCCCCCGCGCGGTGGCGCACCTGGGCATCGACGAGCACCGCATCGCCGGCCCGGTGGAGGCTGGAGGCGGATACCGGGGAATACCTGCTGCTGGCAGACCGTGGACGCCTGCTCTTTGACCTGTCCGGCGGGCAGGGGCTGCTGGGGCAGGTGGAGGGCCGGACCGCTGTGACGCGCGTACTGGCTGGCGCAGGCCGCCCCGGCCTGGCGGGACGCGATCGGGTGTGGCGATCGACATGTGCTCCATCTACGCCTCCGCGGTGCGCGGATGCTGCCGGGCGCACAGATCGCGTGGACTTGTTCCACGTGTCCACCTGGCGTAAGATGACCGGCGACGTGCGGCGCGTGTAGTCGCGGCAAGTACGGGGCGCGGCCGGTCGGTGACCCGAGTACGGCATCGAGAACCTGCTGGTACGCGACCTGGAGCACCTCTCGCCCATCCAGTTCGCCAAGGTCACCGGCATCCTGCAGGCGGACCCGGCCGGGCAGGACATCGCCGCCGCCTGGATCGCCAAGGAGAAACTCCGCCACGCCCTGAACCTGCGCGCCCGCGTCACCGGCTCCAAGCCGTGCGAGCGCAACGTCCGGGACCGGCTGGCCGCCTTCTACGACTGGTGTGCCTGCAACGACGACATCCCCGAGCTGCTCAGCCTCGCGCGGACCATCTCCCGGTGGGAGGACGAGATCGTCTGCGCGGTCCTGACCGGGATCACGAACGCCACCTCCGAAAGCCTGAACCGGCTCGCCAAACTCGAAGCCCGCCTCGCATACGGATTCCGTAACCCGGCGAATCAGCGCAGGCGCGTCCGTATCTCCTGCACCGCGGCATAAGACGCCATCACCACCGCAACCGTCCGGAGAACACGCCAGGTAACCGGCCAGAAACTCCATCCCGGTTAAGTTCGAAGAGCCCGTAATGCCGGCGCTATCATCGGGGTAAGCAGGCCGAAGGCTGGCAGCTGGCTCAGCCAGAACCGGGCATTCTGCAATGGCGAATACCAAACGGGCACACCTACACTACGACCCCCGCCGAATACCCAGCGTAATAGCCCGCAGCTGAAACCCTATTGACGTATTCGGCGGGAAATTAAGGATCTTCGCTGTGGTCTTGCTCCAGGTGAATGGCTGTGCTCGTCATTTGACCTCCAAGGGTTCTGATCAGGAGTCTGCCGGTGTTGCCGTCGTGCCGGCGCGCGGCCTGGCCGGGTATGGGAGGTTGGTGACCCTGAGTAATCAGTGATGCCTTGATGCGAGGCGGCGGCGATGATGATCGGGTCGGTGAGCGTGCTCGCTGCCGCTATTGTGTGGCTATGACCAGCGCAGCCCCTGGGCCGGGAATTTCTCCTGGCCTATGAACTGCAGCGTGAAGACCTTCAAGAGCTGTATGCCGCCGAACCAATCAGGCGTCGCCGACGAGTCCGCATCATTGTCACCGCGGTGCCGTGGGCGCTGATCGGTGCGGCCTTCACGGCTGTCACTATCGCGCTCGATCTCCCGTCGGTGAGGGACTCGCCGGGCGCGCCTGGCGTGCCCATGCCGCGATTCATGGCCGCCACCGCGACGAGGTCGGGCCGGACGGCGTCAGGTGCACCGCGCCTGACCGTACCCAGATGTTCATCCCCTGGGCCACCATCGACCGCATCGGCGAGACGAGACACGCGTTTCACCTGATCGACCACCAGGGCGTCATCCGGAATGCCCTGCCCAAGCGGGGCCTGCCCAGTCCGGACCTCATCCCGGCGCGCTGCGTGATTTCCTGAACCGCTCGGTCAACGCGCAGCCAGGTCGGTAGTCCCGGGCTATCACCGGGCCAGCGACATAATTCGCGCGTTCCGCGATGCCGTCAGCTAACTGGGGGCGACGCTGATGACCGAATCGACACTGCCGAAGGGATTGGCTACGTATTGCCGGCATCCGAGGCGTTTTCCCAGCGTTCTCCGTCGAGCAGGTACCGGTAGCGGTAGCTACGTCCCGGCTCGAGGGCAACCACCGCTCGCCACACGCCGTCACGGCCGCGCTCTAGCTGGATATCGTCAACCGACCACTGGTTGAACTCGCCACACAACGCCACGGTGTCGGCCTGAACGTCAGCAGGAAGCGTGAAGGTGATGTCGACCAGGCTGGCTTTAACCGCTGGCTGGTCCGGCTCGGCCTCCGCTGTGGCCGGAGTGTTGGTCTCGCCGGGTAGCTGGTCTGTCGCATCAGGTCCTGACCGCGGCGGGCTATTTCTTCGTCGGCCAGGAACCATCCGGCGAACAGATCCAGCGAACCGAGGAGCCATTCGAAGCTCGTGCGGGCGAGCGTGTCCTCGTCCCAGTAACGGGCCACCACGCGCTCCTCGAAATCAGTCAATGACCGGCGCACGTTCGCGTACTGCTGTTTCGCCACGTCACGCGGCCCGGTGGCATCCATCGAGATCTGCTCCCTTTTCTCTGGTGTGGATCTGCGCACGGATACTCGAAGGGTGATTGCTCAGGCAGGTGTACCCGGGCCCGAGGGCGCAAACTCCTGCGCCGCTAATCCAGCACGATGATGATTACGTGCCCGGGGTGACCAGGCCGGACTCGTAGGCGAGCACCACGGCCTGGACGCGGTCGCGCAGGGTCAGCTTGGCCAGGATGCGCGCCACGTGCGTCTTCACCGTCGCCTCGCTGAGCGTCAGCGTCGCCGCCAGCTCGGCGTTGCTCAGCCCGCGTCCGACCAGGGTGAGCACCTCCAGCTCGCGCGGCGTCAGCACCGACACGTCGACGGTGCCCGGGCCGGCACCCGCGGCGCGAACCGCTCCACCAGCCGCCGGGTGATGGACGGCGCGAGCAGCGCGTCGCCGGACCGCACCAGCTGGACGGCGGTGACCAGGTACTCGGGCGTCACGTCCTTGAGCAGGAACCCCGACGCCCCGACCACCAGCGCCCCGTACACGTACTGATCCAGGTCGAACGTGGTCAGCATCACGACCCGGACGGCGGATCCGGCGCCGACGATCTGCCGGGTGGCCTCGAGCCCGTCCATCACCGGCATCCTGATGTCCATCAGCACGACGTCCGGCTGGTGCTCGAGCACCGCGGCCACGGCCTCCTGGCCGTTCGCCGCCTCGCCCGCCACGTCGAGCCCGGCCGACTCAAGGATCAGCCGGAACCCGCTCCGGACCAGCGCCTGGTCGTCGGCGATCATCACGCGCACTGGCTCAGGCACCCGCGAGCTCCTGCTGGGGCAGCGGGATCGTGGCGCGCAGCCGCCACCCGCCGCCGGGCCTGGGACCGGCGTCGACCGCCCCGTCGTACAGGGCGACCCGCTCCCGCAGCCCGAGCAGTCCCCGTCCCGGCGGCCTGTCTCCGGCGGTACCGCGCCCGTCGTCACTGACCGTTATCACCAGCTGGTCAAGACGACCGCTAATCCGAACGACGGTGGGTGCCTGCCCCGAGTGACGCAGCACGTTCGTGAGGCCTTCCTGGACGACGCGGTACACGGCCAGGTCAAGCCCGGGCGGCAGGCCGCCCGGCGGCAGGCTGGAGTGCAGCTCGACGGGCAGCCCCGCCGCCGACACCCGCTCGACCAGCGCGCTGACGTCCGCGAGCCCGGGCTGCGGGGTCAGCGGCGCGTCGCCCGAGTCATCCGCCGCCCCGGCGCCGGCCCGCGGAGCCAGCAGGCTGAGCAGGTTCCGCAGTTCGCCCATCGCGGTCCGGCCGCTCGCCTCGACCGCGAGCAGCGCCTCCTCCGCGAGCCCCGCCGCGTCTTGGAGCGGGCTGCCGAGCACCTTACGGGCGGCGCCGGCCTGCACCATCATCACGCTCACATTATGGGTGACCACGTCGTGCAGCTCGCTGGCGATCCTGGCCCGTTCCAGCTCGATGGCACGCCTGGTGGCGGCCTCGTGATCGGCCTGCACGGTCCGGAGCCGCGCCGCCGAGTCGTCGGCCCGCCGCCGCCACTCGCGCATGCCGAGCCCGACCACCGCGGTCGGCACCACCACGACCAGCGCGATAAACCGCTCGGAGATGGCTGACGGGCTGTCCGGCAACGTGAGCACGGCGGCGAGCGCGCCGACCAGCGCGACGCCGACCGCCAGCTTGCGGTGCGGGCTGTGCACCACCGAGCTGTACACCGCGAGGATCGCGGCCCCGAACCCGGCCGGCGGCACGTGATGGGGGAGCGCGATGGCGGCGGTGAAGATGATCGCGCACGCGGTGACCGGATACACCCGCCTGATGGCGAGCGGCGCCGCCATCAGCGCGACCCCGGCTAGCAGCCCCACCGACGGATACCAGGCGGGCTGCCCGACGGCGCCGCCTGGCGGGACGATGATGAGGCGGGGGACCGCGAAGGAATCCACGCCGGCGCGCGAGATCGTCTCGCTGATCGCCAGGGCCGTGGCCGCCGCGGCGATCACCGCGTCCAGGGCGAGCGACCATGCCGGGATCTGCCGCCGCTCCCCGGTGCCGGATAGCCTGGCCATGGGATGATTCTCGCATTGCGCGGGCGTGGTGCCGTCGTCCGTTCGGCGTAAATGCCCTACATCCCCGGGATGACGGTCAGCTCGTTACGGTAGCCAGGTTCCGTTTCGAGGCGGATGTGGCGGGGGACCGCGGCGGCGTACGGTCGCGGCATGGAAGCACTTGTACAGCTGGATCACGTGACGAAAACATACGATAGCGGGGCGGCGCCGGCGGTAGCCGATGTCAGCCTCACCGTCGCGCCCGGCGAGGCCGTGGCGATCATGGGGCCGTCCGGCAGCGGGAAGTCCACTCTGCTGAACCTCATCGCCGGCATGGACCGGCCGACCAGCGGGGAGATCCGGGTCGGCGGCGAGCGGGTGGACAAGCTCAGCGAGACCGGGGTGGCCAGGTTCCGCCGTGGCCAGGTCGGCATGATCTTCCAGTTCTTCAACCTGCTGGACGACATGACGGTCATCGACAACGTGCTGCTGCCGGCCCAGCTGGCCGGCCTGCCGTCGGCCAAGGCCCGGGCGCGCGCCGAGGAACTGCTCACGGCGCTGCGGATCACCCAGCGTAAGGATGCCTACCCGGCCCGGCTGTCCGGCGGGGAACGGCAGCGGGTGGCGATCGCCCGGGCGCTGGTGAACCGGCCTGCCGTGCTGCTCGCCGACGAGCCGACCGGGGCGGTGGACTCCGCGACCGGCGAGGAGATCGCCGAGCTGCTGCTTGACCTGAACGCGTCCGGGCAGACGCTGATCCTGGTCACGCACAACCCGGAGCTGGCGGCCACGTACGCGCAGCGGGTCATCTCGATCGCGGACGGCCGGGTCGCGAGCGAACACGGGGGCGCGGCGGTGAAGGCGATCATCCGGGCCGCCCGGGGCGGCCTCGGCGGCCGGCGGTTGCAGGCCGTCGTGATCGGCCTGGTCGTGCTCGCCTGCACCGCCGCCTCGGTGCTCGCCGTGGGCATGCTGGTGGACAGCCAGTCGCCCTTCGACCGCGGCTTCGCCGTCCAGCACGGCGCGGACGTGGCCGCGGACATGTCCCTGTCGGCCGTGTCGCCGGCTCAGCTCGCGGCCACCTCGCGCCTGCCCGGGGTGACCGCCGTCGCGGGCCCGTTCCCCGAGACCACGGTGGGCGCCACGTTCACCATCCCCGGCGTCAGCGGCACCGGCACCCTCGACGTGCACCTGGTCGGACGGTCCTCGCCCAGCGGGCCGGTCGATGACCTCACGCTCAAGTCCGGGCACTGGCCCACGGCACCGGACCAGATTGTCTGGTCCCAGGCCGGGCCGGTATCGGCAGGCATGCAGCTGGGTTCCACGGTGACCATTTCCGGGGCCCCGGGCTCGCCCGCGCTGACCGTGGTCGGCTTCGCCAACTCGATCACGAACACGGCGGACGCCTGGGTCCTGCCCGCGGAGATCACGGCGCTGTCCCGCACCGGGGCGGCACCGCAGGCGCAGATGCTGTACCAATTCTCCAGCGCCTCGACGGCGAGGGCGATCAACGCCGACGACAGCGCGCTGAAGGCCGCGCTGCAGGCCGGCACGGTGCAGGGAGCCGCGTCCTACCTGGACGTGCGGGCCTCGGAGCGGAGCAACGTGGCGATCTGGGCGCCGTTCATCATCGCCTTCGGCATCATCGCGCTGGCGATGTCGGTGCTGATCGTCGCCAACGTGGTGAGCGGCGCGGTGATCGCCGGCACCACCAGGATCGGGGTGCTGAAGGCGATCGGCTTCACCCCGGCCCAGGTGACCGGCTCGTACGTGCTGCAGGTGACCGTGCCGGCCCTGGCCGGCGCCCTGGTGGGCGCGGTCCTCGGGGTGCTGCTGGCCATCCCGATCCTGTCGCAGAACGCGAGCGTGTACGGGGTGGGCTCGCTGGCTATCCCGCTGTGGGTGGAGGTGACCGTTCCGCTGGTGATCCTCGGCCTGACCGCGGTCGGCGCCATGCTGCCCGCGCTGCGGGCCGGACGGATGAGCGCGACCCGGGCGATCGCGACCGGCCGCGCGCCGCGCGCCGCGCACGGCTACCTCGCGCACCGGCTGCTCGGCCGGGTGCCCCGGGTGCCGCGCGCGGCGACGATCGGGCTGGCGGCTCCGTTCTCCCGGCCGGCCAGGACCGCGGTAACCGCGGTGGCGATCATGTTCGGCGCGGTGGCGGTGACGTTCGGGGTTGGCCTGTCCTCGAGCCTGAACCGGGTCTACGTGGACCTGCGGCTGGCCAACACCGCCCCGCTGCGGCTCCACCCCGCGCCAAGCGGCCCGGTTGTCCTCCAGCCAGGAAAGGGGAAGAACCTGATCGGCGCCGGCGGGCCGCCCAGCGCCTCGCCGGCCGAGCAGCGGGCGATCGCCGCGGCGCTGACCGCCAACCCGGACATCGCGCATTGGGCGCCGGAGACCGACGCGACGGTCGGTATCGCCGGGCTGTCCCAGCAGGCTCAGGTGACCGCGTTCGACGGCGACGCCAGCTGGGCCGGGTACCCGATGATCAAGGGGTCGTGGTACTCCGGCTCTGGTTCGGTCGACGTCAACACGACCTTCCTGACCGATACCGGCACCTCGGTGGGCTCGACCGTCACCCTGACATCCGGCAGGCGCTCGGAGACGGTGCGGATTGCCGGCGAGGCGTTCGTGAATGACACCAATGATCCGGGCGTGCTCATGAGCGGGTCCGACCTGGCGCGTATCGATCCGGGACAGGCGCCGACACAGTACTACGCCGGCGTCAAGCCGGGCACTAGTCCGCAGGCGGTCGCGAACGCGCTGGACGCCAGGCTCGACCCGAGCGGACCCGGCCCCGGTGCCGTTGCCGGCATCCAGGTGACGCCGAACGACAACGGCGAGCTGATCGCGGTGGTCACGCTGATCGCGCTGCTCACCATCTTGCTGATCGTCGTGGCCGGGCTCGGCGTGCTGAACACCGTGGTGCTCCAGCTCCGCGAGCGCGTGCACGACCTTGGCGTGTTCAAGTCGGTCGGCATGACGCCGCGGCAGGCCGTCGCGATGGTGGTGTGCTCGGTCACGTTGATCGGCCTGCTGGCCGGGATCGTCGGGGTCCCGCTCGGCGCGGGAGTGCACAACGGCGTCGTGCCGGTGATGGGCCACGCCGCGAACACCGACCTGCCCGCGGCGGTGATCTCGGTGTACTCCTGGTGGCAGTACATCCTGCTCGGGCTCGCCGGGCTGGTCATCGCGGTAGCGGCCGCGGTTGGCCCGGCCGGCTGGGCGGCGCGGACCCGCACCGCGTTCGCCCTGCGCGCCGAGTGACGAACTCGGCGTGCAGGTCAGCACGGCGGAGAGCCTGAGCACGGGCCTGCCCAAGCGAACCTTGCTACGCGCGGCTTGCGCCGCCTGTCGCCGGGGGGTGGGGGTCGAGTTGCGGGTGGCGAAGTTCGATCTGGCCGCGGCCGTTCAGGAAGACGCCGAAGGTGATGCTTATGGCATCGGCCGGGACCTGGGCGGTGACCTCGTGGCGGATCCAGTCGCGGGTTCCGGTGACGGGGGCGAAGTGGTTCTCGGGATCGTGCCAGGGATCCGGTGGGGCCGGCCGCCGTCCTTGGCGGGGGATGCGGAGCGCCAGTCCGGCGCGGTCGGCTACGTCGGTGCTGCGCAGGTCGCCGCGGAAGGTGACGGCGCGCCCGCGGTAGTTGTCGGGTTCGATCTCCTGGCTGAGGAAGGCGAATCCGGCGGGACCGGGCACGGCCGCGGTCAGGATCACCCGCCCGTCTTCGGTGGTGCAGGAATAGTCCTGGTCGTGGGAGCCGGTCACCTGGCGCAGGAAGGTGCCATCGAGCCGCCATCGGTGCAGGCCGTCGGTGAATGCCAGGTTGCGCGGCTCGAACCGGGTGTGCTCGAACGGCCCCGGCGGTGCCTGCTGGCGCGCGGAACGGGCCGAGCGGGTCGGGGCCGGTGACGGGCTCGGCTAGCCGGTCCATCACCGGGTCGTCGACGGCCAGCGGCGCGCCAGTGATGACCGCGAGGGCCAGACCGTCACCCAGGCGGGTGGTGACCTGCCGGGTCCCGCCAGGCACGGCGATGTCTACCCGCGTGGCGGTCACCGCCGGGCCCAGGTCGGTGACGGTCACAGCGGTCACGGTGATTCCGGCCGCGTGCAGCAGCCGGCCGGTCATCTGCCCGGCGTCGTCTCCGGGGTGTTCGCCGTCGCGGTCGTCGGGGCGGGCGAGCAGGCGCCAGAACGTGCTGCCGTCGGGTTCGGGCAGCCGGACCGGTAGCGCCCGGTGCCCGCCGTGGCCGGCAGGCACTGTGTCGGCGAGGACCACGAGGCCGACTGACTGGTGTCCGGGCGAGGGGTCGGCGTGCGCGATGCGAACAGCGGTCATGGGGGTTCTCCGGGAGGTAGCGGGGATGAGGTCGGGGCGGTGCGCGGTGATGTACTCGCGCAGCCGGCGGCGGGCCTTGTGCAGGCTGGCCTTGGCGGCGCCGGGCGTGCCTGCGATCTGCCCGGCGGGCTGGTCGGCGTAGTAGAACAAGGTGACGGCGTGGCGCTGCCCAGGGGGCAGGCCGGCCACCGCGCGGCCCAGCGCGTCGGCCCGGTCCAGGTCCTCGGCCGACGGCAGCCTGCCCGCCGAGGCCGGGTGCAGGTTCTCGGGCCAGTCGCCGAGCAGGGTCAGCGGGGCGCGGCGCCGCTGGGCGCGGCAGACGTTGGCCACGATGCCGCCGAGCCAGCCGGCGAACCGGTCGGGGTCGCGCAGCCGGTCCAGCGCGATGAACGCCTGCAGGAACGCGTCCTGCACGGCGTCGTCGGCGTCGTCTGGCTGCGGGCACAGCCGGGTCGCGCGGGCGCGGGCCATCGGCAGGTGCCGCTCGACCAGCAGCCGGAACGCGGCCGGATCGCCGTCGCGGGCCAGCCGGACCAGGTCGCCGTCTGAGCTGTCCATGCCCTGCCTTACTCCCGGATTCCGGGCCGGGCCGCGGACAGTCCCGGGTCGCGCAGTTCGACGCGGCCGCGGTCGGCCAGGGAAATGCCGAACCGGATGACACCGGCATCGCCGGGGACGGCCATCGTGACCTCATGCCAGGTCCAGTCGCTGCTGCCGGGGGCGGTCAGGCTGCTGACGCCGTGGTCGCGCAGGTGTTCGCCGGGAGGGTCGACGGGTCGGCCCGTGGCTAGATGCAGCCCGGCCTGGCAGGCGGCGCCGTGGGTGCGCAGCTGTCCGCGGAAGGTAACCGTACGGCCGCGGTAGTCGTCGGCGTAGATCTCCTGGAGCAGGACGGCGAACCCGGAGGGCTGCGGGACCGCGGAGGCTAGCACCGCGGTCCCGTCCGCGGCGGCGCGAGAATAGTCCTGCCAATGCGGCCGGCCGACCGTCAGGAAGCTGCCAGCCAGTTCCCACTGGGCCAGGCCGTCGCTAAATGCCATGTTCCGCGGCTCGAAACTCTGCCGCGCCTCGGGATCGCCCGGCGGCCGGACGGCCGAGGGCAGCAGGAACGGCGCATGCACGTCCTCGCCGTGGACCGGGACCGCGAGCCGGTCCATCACCTCATCGGCCACCCGGACCGGTGCCCCGGCCGCGACCGCCAGTTTCAGGCCGTACCCGGCGCTCACCGTCACATGCCGGGTTCCGGCGGTCGTGGTCAGCTCGATCCGCGCCGCGGCCGTGTCCGAGCGCAGCTCCGGCACATCCTCGCCGGCCGGCTCGATGTCCGCAGTGGTCACCGCCACCCCGGCTGTGTGCAGCAGCCGAGCCGCTGTCTCCTCCAGGACACCGGCCAGCACGGCGTCCCGGGCAGGCCGGTCAAGCAGCAGCCACAGCAACTTGAAATCCAAACCCGGCAGCCACAGCGGCACCGCCCGGTGACTGCCGTCCTCGGCAAACGCCGTGTCGGCGAGCACGATGAGCTGCTGGCCGTTCACGGCACCGCCGTCCGGCGGCGATCCGGTCCGGGGATCAGCAATCACGATGCGGACAATCGTCACGACGGTCCTCCAGGAGTAGCACGACAGACTGGGCCCACACTCCTTAGTGTCCGACGACCACGCCCCGGGTTACCCCCGTCGGGTGTCTAACAACCGCGATGGACCATCGGTGTCGCTTCAGATCGGGAGCGTCTGGTACAGGTGTGGCAGGCGAGGCGGGTGGTGTTCTCAGACTTGGCCGGGCGGGACCTTTACCGCACTGAGTAATCGGGCGAACGCTGGTTGTTGAGGTATTTAGGTGTCTTCGGCTGTCGCGTGCCGACGGAGGAGTTCGGTCAGGGCGGCGAGTTCGGCGGCCAGGGCGATCCGGCCCTGGCGGGTGATGCGCACCCAGGTCCGCGGACGGCGTCCGGCGTAGCCTTTCTCTATCTGGATCATGCCTGCCTCTTCCAGCACGGTCAGGTGCTTGGACAGGTTGCCGGCCGTTAGGCCGAGCGCTTCGCGCAGGTAGCCGAAGTCGGCGCGTTGCGCTTCCGCGGTGATCGTGAGGATGCCGAGCCTGTGTCGCTGGTGAACCGTCTCATCGATCCCGTTAGTCGGGTGTTTCTGGGTCGCCTGCCCGGGCGGCAGGTTCGCCGCCGCGTTCACGTCACCGTCCGGCGCTGCCGCTGCGCCGCGAACGCGCCTGCCCCCGCGGCAAGTAGCACGAGCGCGGGCAGCAGCACGTTGGGCAGGGAGGTCAGGTCCCATCGTCCGGATGCGGGGTTCCAGCCGAGCCGGAACAGCAGGTCCTCGATGTCGTAGAGGCTGGCCAGCAGCGCGGTGCCGGTGTAGATGGCGGCGATGCCGGCCAGGGCGCGGCTGCGCTCGGCCCACGATAGCGCCCACAGGCCAGCCGCGATGATGATGAACGGGAACGTACCCCGCACCAGCAGGTCACCTGGCCAAAGCACCTGCAGGTGCTGCAACCAGCTCAGCAGGTGCGGGCTGCGCAGCTGCGACAGCGGCGGGACGGCCAGGGCCAGTACCGTCAGCACCGCAACGGTGATGACATACCCGCGGGCCGGGGTCTGCAGGCCAACCCGGCGCGCGTTCCTGCGGTACCACAGCAGTGTCAGCAGCAGCCCGGCGAGCAGCGCCGCCAGCCAGTAATACCCCAGGTAGCGCTGGACCAGGGCGCCGGGGAACCCGCCGAGTACGGGCAGCTGGGATCCGGGCTGGGCGGCCTCGGTGGCGTACCCGGACGGGACACCCGGGTGGATACAGAACGGCACGGACGCGCAGGTGAGCACGCCGAACCGGACGAGCGGGAACCAGTACGCGTGCCGCGCGTTTCTGGCTCGGCTCCGCAGTACCTGCATCTCCTGGAGCAGGTCGTCGTTCTCCTGCCCGCTGGCTGATCCGGTGCCTTCGTCGTCCATCGCAGCCTCCCGCGGCATGCCACTGCCGAGCAGGCAGCTTGATGGCTTGTGCCAATAGATTGGCACAACAAACCTATTGGCACAAGAGCGGATCCATGTGCACCCCGCACGGTCGCCGCCCCGATCGGCCGCACCGACCGCACCACCTGCGAACGGGCGTCGTGAGATAAAGACGCTGTACGCGCTTACCTCGCCCGGCACCTCGGCGCCGACAGCAGGGTCCTGATCTTGGACAAGGCGGACGGCTGGTTCGAGCACCTGGCGCGGATGGCGGCGGCGGGCTTTTCTGCGGACCACGCGTTCGCCCCGGTCCTGGCCGGGCAGCCCGATCAGCTCACCGACACCACTACCGCACGCGCCTCGCGCTCACCGCGTGAGACTGCGCCAGTCCACGAAGTCCGCCCGCCGTGCAACGATAATGACAACACACATCGTCGTTCGAAGGGGCCGTGAAGCTCCAGCACCGGCATTCGTGGTCACTTATAGCTGATCGCGGCACCGCCCGAACTGCGCGACGGCGGTCAGCGCTCGTAGTGATACCTGCAGGCGGCTATCCGGATCTCGTCCTGGATGACCTTGTACACGAGCCGATGTTCGTCGGTGATGCGACGCGACCAGTAGCCCTGGAAGCCGTGCTTGAGCGGTTCCGGCTTGCCGATGCCTTCGTTGCCGTTGCGCTGGATGTCTGTTATCAGGGTGTTGATCCGCTTCAAGACCTTACGGTCCTGCTGCTGCCACCAGACGTAGTCCTCCCAGGCGGCCTCGTCCCATACCAGCTTCACTCCAGGATGTCCCGCTCGACGCCACCGCCATGCTCCAGCCGGTCGATCGAGGCCAGCAGCCGACGAGCGTTCTCTGGGCTCCGGAGCAGGTAGGCGGTCTCCTTTAGCGACTCATAGTCAGCGAGCGCGACAATCACCACCGGGTCATGCCCCGCACGAGTGATGACGACTTCCTCCCGGTCATCGACCACAGCATTGAGGGTCTCGGCATAGTGCGCGCGAGACTCGGAGTACGTCATGGTCTTCAAGGGTCCACCGGCCTCAGGTCGCTGATAGTTCGTCACGTACAATAAACTGTACGCCACCGTTATCGGGACTGCAAGTCGATGGCAGGCCGCCCATACACCCGCGCGATGTCGTCCGTCGATGATCTCCCCAGGTAAATGACCATATTTGCGCGTGCACCAGTGAACTATCGTGCAAACGATAATGACAGATAAGCGCGCATCCCTCACCGGGCCAGATCGTTGCATCGAGGTACCCCACAAGGGCCGTGGCGCCGACCGGCACCACGGCCATCGCCTGCAGGTAGGAGTAGGTCCCGCAGAAGAACCCGCCTAGGGTCCCGGCGTGGATCCAGGTGAACCGCGCGGTGCCGCCCGAGACCGGGTACGCCGCGCCGAGCTCGGCGTAGATCAGCACGCCGCCGATCAGCAAGATCATCTCGCCATCTGTCAGGTGCCGGCGAGGCAGCGACGCGCGGTCTGCCCATCCGAGGCGTGGCAGCAGACGCTAAAGCGGGTCATCGGCACCCGGGTGAAGGAACTGCTCCATGCGCGGAGCGATGATCCCCGTCGGGCAGTTCCATCGTTCTCATCGGCGCGGTGAATCTCGATCATCTCGTCTCGACATGAATGATCAGCCGTCTCCATCTCGTCATTGACCAGAACACCAGCTTCCCGTCACTGCACCAGTCCGCACCCCATCTCCTGACCGGCCATGGCGCGGACGCAACGGGCATGGTCAGTAACGCTGACGACGAGCTCACCACTTCCAATGGCCGTCACCAGAACGGGACCGTTGGACCCGGAGCGGAACTGCTCGACCGGGAGCGCGCGAATTTCCTTGCCGCCCACCCGGAAGCGCTGGACGGTCCGCGAGATCCTGCCGGATGGGGGCATCTGCGGTGCCTCTAGCGGCTCTGGAGCGGGTTGGTGATCGCCACGAAACGGCCTGGCTTCTACGAGGCGCAGGAGGCAGCGCTGACCGAAACTAGCGGCGGGACGCTCTTGGAGGATTACGTCCGGCTGCGCCGTACCCGTGGGGAGCTACCGGCCGCACATGAACTCCGGCGCACTCTGGCAGTTGCACGGTCTTGCAGAGCAGGCGTTCGGCCCACTCGTGATGTTGCTGGCCAGGATCTCGGACCATCCGTACGCTGCCTACGATAGATCTTATCTGCGGCTGTACCGGTAGCCGACCAACTGAGTAACCTGCTGCCTCTTTTGTCTAAGCGGCATTCCAGAAGTTCTGCTCGTAACCGGGTGGTAGCCAAGGGCTGGTCCAGGGCGCTGCGGTGGCCAGCATCTGATCCGGTGAGCGGTTGCGGAAGAAGGAATGGATCTGCCGGAGGCGGCCGGGCCAGCTCACGGCGGTGTTGGCCACGTAGTTCTTCAGCACCGCCCAGATCCGCTCGGCGGGATTACCGTTCGGGCTGTACCGGGCGCCGTACAGCAGCTCCAGGCGGGGGTGCTCCTCCAGGTAGGCGGTGACCTTGCGGGCGTGGTGGATGCTGTCGTTGTCGCAGATCATGACGATCACCGGGGCGGCCGGGAACGCGCGGAGCACCTGGTCCAGGAGCGCGATGAAGTCCGCCGCGCAGCGACGGCCCAGCCGGTACACCCACGCCCCGGTGCTCACCTCGACCGCGCCGTAGACCGTCACCTGCCGGTTCGTGCCCGGGGTCAGGACCTGCGGACGGGCGGTGCGCAGGGTCCAGCTGGACCGCACGTGCGGCAGCAGGTTCAGGTGGGTCTCGTCCTCGGCGAGCACCACCGCCCGCCGGGGCAGCTCGATGAGCCGGGCCACGATCTGGGCCACCACGTGGTCATGGGCGGGATCGCCGCGGGCGGTCAGCTTCGGCCGCCGCCAGATCGCCACCAGCCGGACCCGCCGGTACAGCGTCCGCACGCTGACCTGCGGACGGCCTAGGTAGCGCCGGATCCGCGGCAGTGTCCACGGCCCGGGGCGGGATAGCAGCGCGGCGATCCGCCCGGTCAGCTGGCGTCCGCCCAGCCGGGGCCGCCCGGCCCTCGGCCGGTCCGCCAGCCCCGCCACTCCCTCACGGTTGAACCGGCCGATCCAGCGGCGCACGGTGGCCGGGTGGCAGTCCAGCAGCACCGCGATCTGCGCCGGCGGTAAGCCGTGCAGCGACAGCAGGACCATCACCGCCGGGGTGGCCTGCCGCCACCGGCCGCGCAGATCAGCCTCCAGCTTCCCGATTTCGCTGCCTGGACCGTTGGCGGACACGCTGACCGGGCGCATACTGATCACGACCTCGCCGGGTGGATGGACGATGTGGGCAACTTCGATCCAACCTCCGGCGAGGCTGATGTCAACACCCTCCAGCTGCCGGTCTCACAGCGGGTTACGCGCAGAATTTATGGATAGGCGCTTAGGAATTTGTATCCAGCCCGGGTAGCGCTTGCCCGCGATTTGCACGCGCACGAGAGGGTGGAAGGCATTCTGGTCGATGCCGTCATAACCGTGGCGCACGACGGACCTGTAAATCTCTCCTGAGATAACGAGGACCAGCGAGTCAGCTATTTCTCTGAGCGTCCTTTTGACCGGTTGGGCGTCAAGCAAGCGGAATGCGACATCCAATGCCTCGCCAAAGCATCCGTTGGCATCGTAGTCGACGTCTCCTGCATGCGTGACGACACGGAGCCGCAATTGCCTTTGCGGTCGGCTATTGGCCGGGAGACTGGCGTTGTAGTCGGCCAGGAGTCGGCTGAGGGTGGGGATGACACGGTTCACCAGGAGCGCCTTGGGTGCATGGTCTACCGGGTGGATGAGCGCCAGGAGCCCGTCGCCGCGGTCAATGTACCGGTCGCGATAGCGCTTAGAGATTCCCTCCGAGAGCAGCGCCGCGTCGAACAGCTCGTATGTCTTGTTCCGGAGCTCGGCCTTCACAGGATCAGGGCGGTTGGTGGAGGATTCGATATCTAGCGCGATGATCACTCGGTAATGGGGCAGGCAAGTCATTACGAACGGTTCCATCGGGCCTCTCTTAGCAAGAGCGCTGCCGCCGCTCTCATGCTGGTCCACGGCTGTAAGCACGGTCGGATTTCTGCGTCGTTCGAGGCAGCCAAGAGATCTCACTTCTCGTTGCGCCCGAGCGGTCATTCGTGGTTTGACTTCGGGCGCCCTCGGTGTTGTGCTTTAACCGAATCGGTCATCGGACCAGAAGTCAATCAATTCTTCTTCAGTTAGTTCATGTGGCGGTACGTCACAACGAAGCGTCTTGCCTGTAGCTAGCGTCCAGATGTGAATTAGCAGCCCGACGATGATTTCGTCCTCGGATGGAAGTGTGAAAGGCATAGTATGATCACGTTCCGGATTGTCTGGCTGCGATTTAGGAGTGGGGCCGGGTAAGCCTGCCTCGAGAGGCGCAACCGCCCGGCCCGGTAGCATCTATATGTGCGAGCAGTCAACTACATACCTGGCTGGCCACGACGAATTTATCTTGCGCTACATCCACATTCAGGATGAATATAGGGCCTGTTGTCACCGACAACGGTCCGGCCACTATAGCTGGCGGCCGCGATCATATCCGTAGCATTAGGTCAACTCGATTCCTGTTGGCGCCTGGCTCCTGCACCAGTTGGCTCCCGTCTTGAATGTCAGCTCGGCTGGGGCTACAGGCACGGCAAGCTCTTTATGGAATGGTGACATCTTCGGCTATGCTCAGTTCTGCGATGGGATACATCGGAATGTGCTGGGACAGACCGGGACGACTGGTGTTCGCGAGAGAGGATCGCACTGGCGTGATCAGCTTTCCCGGGCGTCTAGCATGAGGAATCCTGGCCGGCGCCGGCTGCCGTTGCCTGCCGGGCTTACACAGCCCGAGCGGGAGTTCTTCGGTGAGTTGCGGCGGTTGACCGATGTCGCAGATTTGACGTGCCGTGCGCTGGAAGAATTGACCTCGTCCTTCAAGCCAGCTGCCGATAATCCGGCCTTCTACAGCAAGTCGCAGTGGTGGCGGTGGCTGAATGCCCAGTCCATGCCGCCCCGGAATGCGGTCAGGAGGCTGGGCGAGATCCTCGCCACGCAGGACATCGCGGCAGAGCACCTCCTTGATCTGTGGTCACGAACCTTCATGGCCGCTAGCTCGGAAGCTGAGCAAGACGACAGCCGGCCGGCCTCTCCACGAGAGCTCCCGGCAGCCGCTCCGGCCGGCCTGCAGGCGGCAGAGTTTCCACCGGTGACGCTGGCTGGTGCGCTGGTCGGCCGCACCAGCGAGATGGCATTGCTGACCGGACTGATAAAAGAGGTGGCCGGAGGTCGCGGCGGTTCGGTGCTCATCGAAGGCGAGCCGGGAATCGGCAAGTCCGCGCTGGTCGGAGCGGCGGTAACCGAGGCTCCCGAGGCGGGCTGCCAGGTGTTCTGGGGGGCCGGGGATGAGCTGGGCCAGGCGCTGCCGCTGCTGCCGTTCCTGGACGGGCTGCGGGTTCGCGAGCCATCGACCAATCCCCGGCGGGAGGCGATCGTCCGGCTGCTGCGCGGTGAGATCACCGCGGACCGCGGTGCGGACGTGCCCGCGGTGCTGGCGGAGCAGGTGCTGGCGCTGATCGCGGAACAGTGCGCGGTGCGTCCGGCCGTCCTGGTCATTGATGATCTGCAGTGGGCCGATCCGGCCAGCATCACCCTGTGGGGGCGGCTGGCGAGATCGGCCGGGCAGATGCCGCTGCTGCTGGTCGGGATGATGCGCCCGGTGCCGCAGCGCGAGGACCTGCTGGCATTGCGGCGGATGGTGGGCGGTGCCGCCCGGATGAGGCTCACCGGGCTCACCGAGGCGGCGGTGGCAGACCTGGTGGCCGCCCTGGCCGGCGGCAGGCCTGACGGCAGCCTGCTGCGGCTGGCCGACGAGGCGGCCGGCAATCCGCTGTACGTCACCGAGCTGATCACCGCACTGACGCGAAGCTCCAAAGTGACCATCAACGGAACCGGGACAGCTACGCTCACAGCCGGTTCCGCGCCGGGTTCCCTGTCTGCGGCCATAGCAGACCGCCTCGGCTTCGTGACTCAGACGGTGCGCGAGGTGCTCCGCGTGGCGGCCCTGCTCGGGGTGGACTTCCCGGTTACTGACCTGGCGATCATCTTGAACCGCAACGTCGTGGATCTGGTGCGGGCCATCGATGACGCGCGTGCCGCTGGCGTGCTAGCCGAGTCCGGCAAAGGCCTGAGATTCCGGCACCCGCTGATCCGGGCGGCGCTGTACAACGAGATGCCAGCGCCAGTGCGCGCCGTCTGGCACCGCGACGCGGGGCGCGCCCTAGCGGAGGCGGGCGCGCCGACCGACCGGGTCGCCAGGCAAATGCTGCAGGCGATCACCGGGCCAGGCGATACGGCTGAGCCGCTGGACAAATGGATGCTGACCTGGCTGGCTGACGCGGCCGTCCTTCTGGTCGGCCAAGCCCCCCAGGTAGCGGCAGAACTCCTGCGGCGCGCAGTCACCAACTCCCCGCCGGGTTTGCAACATGACCGTCTTGCCGCCCGGCTGGCTGACGCTCTCTACCGTACCGGTGATAGGACGACAGCCGAGGCGGTAGCCAGCCAAGCCCTGGCTCATGTCGCGGAGCCCGATGTCATCGTGGACCTGCACTGGACACTGGCGCAGTGCCGCATGCTGGCAGGTGAGTCCGCGGTGTCCCTGGCCACCCTGGACCGGGCGCTGGCCTCGCCCGGGATCTCCGCCCGGCACCGCGCCCGTCTCCTCGTGCTCGCCGCGCGGACGCGCAGCAACCTCGGCGAGGTCGAAACGTCCGGCCAGGTCGCCAGCAGCGCGCTCACGGCAGCGTCGGAGGCGGACGACAGCTGGGCCATGGGCTGGGCGTTGCACGTGCTGGCACTCGTAACCTCGGTGCAGGGGCGGATGGCCGATGCGCTGCCGCTGTACGACCGGGCGCTGACCGTGACCCAGGCCGACCCGGCGCTGACCGACCTGCGGCTGCTGCTGCAGCTTAATAAGGCCGTCACGCTCGGCAATCTCGACCGGTACGAGGAGGCCCTGGCTGCGGCCGGACAGGCCCGGCACCTCGCCGACCAGGTCAGCACGACGCACCGGCTGGTCCAGGCGCACAGCGTCCTGGGCCAGTTGTTCTTCCAGACGGGGCGATGGGATGACGCGCTGGCCGAGGTGGGGATGATGCATGAGGACCTGAAGGAACCGGCCGTAGCCTGCTGCGATCGCGGCATCGCCGCCGTGATCAACTTCCATCGCGGCGAGGTGGATGCGGCGCGCAGCCACCTCGCTGCGGCCGTCCCCTACGCTGAGCGGCTTGGGCACCGGCTTATTTCCTCCCTGGACCTGGCCCGCAGCCTGGACTGTGAGCACGACGGCGCTCTGCCGGAGGCCCTGTCTACGCTGACAGAGGCCTTCGATGGCAACACAGAAGAAGTCGAGGAGATCGAGGACCTCCTTCCCGATGCCGTCCGCCTTGCTGTCGAGACCGGCGATCTGGGCACCGCACAGGCCTTGGCGGGTCAGGCCACTGCGCTCGCCGCCGGATCGGAGATCCCGCATCGTCAGGCGAACGAGCTCTACTGCAGCGGCCTGCTCGATCATGATGCCCCCCGGCTGCTCATGGCCGCGGACCGCTACGACGATGCCGGCCGCCCCCTGCTGACAGCCAAGGCGCTGGAGGCGGCCGCGGTTCACTTCGTCGACGCCGACGACCGCGGCCAGGCGCAGGATGCGTTCACCTGCGCCGTGAAGGTCTACACCTCCCTCGGCGCGACCGCGGACGTGGCCCGGCTGCAGGCCACGTCCGCGCCTACAGCATCCGGTGCAGGCCACACGTAAAAGCCCGAGGGCCTTTCCGCGCCGCGGATTGGCAAGTCGCGCCATATGCAAGCACAGAACTGATCGATATGCGCTCATTATCTGTCGGGGATTGGCGCATCAAAGGACGCGCATAGTCGGCGCGATCTGGGCTGTTCTTCCAGTTCATGGTGGTATCTGCGAATGCATCGACTCGCCGCCCTGCAAACGATAATGACACATTGTCCGCCTGGCTCCTCGAAGGAGCCGATATGGACGAGGACGAGGACGAGGACAACGACGGCAAGTACCCCGACACGAGAGCCTGGTCACATTGGATGCCGCGAGGCTCGCGTCAGCTCCCTGCGTGCTTGCCCTGACGTACGCCACGGTAGCCAGCACTAGCCGCGGCCCGGTACGGCGTTGCCTAACGGTCTGCGGCGATGCGATCGATACCATTGCTGGTGTGGAGATGCAGGCGTTCGAGACGGTTGACCAGGCCGCCACCGATGCTATCGCCATGCTCGCCGACGGCGAGCGGCTGAGCAGGCTCTGGCGCTACGTCTTCGTCCAGATGCTTGACGACTACACGAGCGTCCTGCGCCACGCGGGAGTCCCGGCCGCCGCGCGGATGTGGGCAAGCGCGCCCCGGAGCACCGGAGACATCCGCGTCGATGCCGCGTTCGCGGCCATGGCCGAGTACCTGGCCCGCCGGGACGGATGGAGGGTTCCGTCCTGGGCCCGGCTGCCCGGACGTGAGGCATGGCCCTGGTGGTTCGTCACCGACATGCGGGGCCTCCACCCACGTGCGCTGGTCGAGTCGCCGTCTTCGTTCCGTCGCCGGGGCGTCTTCATTACCAGCGGGGCACTTGATCGCGCATGAGCACCGGCCTCGGGCGGGAGGACATCCGCGCGCTTCTCGACGACCTATCCGCGGAACTGGCGGCACGCGGGGCGAGAGCCGAGCTCTTTCTTGTCGGAGGTGCCGCCCTGGCAGTGGCTTATGACGCCACGAGGGCGACCAGGGACCTCGATGCGGTGTTCGTCCCGGTCGGCATAGTCCGGCAAGCCGCCAGGGCGGTGGCGGAACGCCGGGGACTCACTGAAGACTGGCTGAACGACGCGGTGAAAGGATTCCTACCCGGCACCGACCCGGAGGCGCAGCGTTTTTACTCGAGCGAGTCGCTGATCGTCGATGTCGCATCCCCGAGATACCTGCTCGCTATGAAGCTGTTCGCGGCCCGTGCCGAGATCGACGCCGACGACATCATCCTGCTCTACCGCCAGCTCGGGTTCACTACGGTGGACCAGGGCCTTGACCTGGTTGAGCAGGCCTATCCAGGACGGCCGATCCCGGCGAAGGTGAGATTCCTCCTCACCGAAATCGTGGACTCAATGCATCAATAAAGTCACCGCGGGCAAGACACCACGGACTGATGTGTGTATGACAACAGCCGACCGTGCAAACGATAATGACACACTTCGCACAAAGGGTTTGCTGCGCGGAAGGAAGACAGTTCTCCAGCACGAGCCGCATACCGGTTGGGGTCTGCGTTG
>CAWEFK010000041.1:0-56112 GCA_963808315.1 uncultured Actinomycetes bacterium
TTGGGGAGCCGGGGTTGTAGCGGTGCTCGGCCTGCTCGGGGCTGGTGGCGAGGGCGGTGGCGATGTCGTGCCAGGTGGCGCCGTTCTCGCGGGCGTCGTGGGCGAGCTGGGGGACCATCCTTTCGGCCTGGTCGATGAGGCTGGCGATCAGGGTCATGGTGGCGATCGGGTCGCCGAGCCATTTGCCGCGGCGTTCGGCGAGCTGGTAGAGGACGTCGTCGATGAGGTCGTAGGTGTCGTCGCCGCTGCGGGGCGGCTCGGGGGTGAGGGGCTCGATGGTCACTGGGCGTCCTTGGGGGTGGTGGCGGGGCGGGGGATGCGGCCGAGGTCGCGGTCCTTGAGGCGGTAGCTGTCTCCTTTGAGGCTGAAGATGTCGGCGTGATGGACGAGGCGGTCGATCATGGCGGCGGCGACGGTGTCGTCGCCGAAGATGTCTCCCAGGAGCTGAAGGGCTTGTTGCTGGTGACGATGACGCTTGCGGTCTCGTAGCGGGCGGAGATGAGCTGGAAGAAGAGGCTGGCGGCCTCGGGCTCGAAGGGGATGTAGCCGATCTCGTCGATTATGAGCAGGGGGTAGCGGCCCAGGCGGGTGATTTCCTGCTGGATGCGGCCGGCGCGGTGGGCGGTGGTGAGGCGGTCGGTCCAGGTGGCGGCGGTGGCGAACAGGACGCGGTGCCCGGCCTGGCAGGCCTTGATGCCGAGGCCGGTGGCGAGCATGGTCTTGCCCGTGCCGGGCGGCCCGAGCAGCACGACGTTGGTTGTCGCGGTGATGAAGTCGAGTGTCGCCAGGTGCAGGATATGGTCGCGTTTCACCGACCGCTGGTGGTCGAAGTCGAAGTCCTCGATGGTCTTGCGGGCGGGGAACCCGGCGGCCCGGACGCGGTTCTCCGCGCCGTGGGCGCTGCGGGTGGCGACCTCGGCTTCCAGGCAGGCGGCGAGGTATTCCTGGTGGGTCCAGCCGGCCTCGCGGGCGGCGGCGGCGAGCCGCTCGGCGGAGTCGCGGAGGGCGGGGGCCTTCAGGGCGCGGGCGAGGTAGGCGATCTGGCTGGCGGTGTCGCTGGTCATGGCTGCTTCTCCGTGATCGCGCGGGTGCGGGTCCTGGCGGGCTGCGCCGGGACGGCGGTGAGCTTGTCGGTGAGGGCGCGGCGCTCGGCGCGCTCGGCGTCCAGCGCGGCCTCGGCGCGCTCTGCCCGGGCGATCGCCGCGTCGGCGAGAGACCGGGCGGCGCCGGCCTGCGCCTGGCAGGCGGCCCGGACGGCCGCGAGCTCGCGGGCGGCCTGCTCGCGGGCGGCGGCGAGGGCTTCCTCGCCTGCCCGGCGGGTCCTGTCCAGTTCGGCGGCGGCCCGCTCGGCGTCCTGCCGGGCTGCGCCGATCGCGGTGTCGCGCTCGCCGGCTGCCTGCGCGGCCTCGCGCCCGGCTGCCTCGGCGCGGGCAAGCGCGGCCTCCAGTCGCGCGGCCGTGGCGGCGGACTGCCGTTCCAGCTCGCGGGCCTGTTCTCCGGCTGCCTGCGCGCGTGCGGCTGCCTCGTCCCGGGCGGCGCCGGCCGCGTCGGCGGCTTCCCACGCCGCTGCCGCGGACTCGGCGGACTCGGCTGCCTGCGCCGATGCGGTGGCCGCGTGCGCGTCTGCGCGGCGCCGGGCGGCCTCGGCCTCGGCCAGCACGACGGCGACCCGTCCCGGATCGGCCGCGGCGACCTGCGCCGAAGCGGCGGAAGCGAGCCGGGACGCCTCGGCGAGCAGTTGCGCCAGCCTGCCCAGCGACGCCTGCGGGCCGTCCGCCGCGGGCGGCGCCGGCACGGCCGCCTGGCCGCGCAACGCGTTGAAGTGCCGGATGCGGCACTCGTCGCTGCAGAACTGCCGCGACCTGCCCTGCTCGCCGGGCGGCAGCGGCCTGCCGCACCCCGCCCGCTTGCAGCATCCGCCTTCACCTGCGGGAACGCCTGTGCCCGCGGGCATCACGGCCGTCGTCGTGGTCATGAGGGAGCCTTCCTGCATTTCGTTTCGCTTCATTTCGCTTCATTTCGTGTCGTGTCGGCGGCCCCGCGCGGTCACGCGCCGGCCAGGGAAGGGAAGGGAACGGAACGGGGGTCAGGCGACCTCGCCGCCGCCGAGCAGGGCGTCGTAGCGGGACAGGTCCCGCTGCTCGACCTCCACGGCGGCAGGCGGCGCGGCGAGCTTCTCCCGCAGCCGGGCGGCGCGCATCACGTCGGCCGCGGCCTTGTGCGCCGGGTCGGTGAGGGTCTGGTGCGCGACCCACGACCGGTCATGGCAGGCCACCAGGTGGCCCTCGCAGGTCACCGTGACCTGGTCCAGGTCCGCGCGGACGTCGACCATCCGGCCGATCACCGCCGGGTCCACCGAGTAATCGCACGTGTCGAGGCGCACGTAATGGTCGCGGGGCAGCCGGATGCGGTTATGCCAGCCCAGCGACGATTCCGCGATCGGCGGCAGCGGCGCCATCGCGGCCCGGTCGGCATCGATCCGGTCGGCCGGCGCGCACCCCAGCACCCGCTTGGGGCGGCCGTTGGCCAGCAGCATCCACTCGCCCATCTGGGCGTTGAAGTCCGCCGGCGAGGCGAACGACCGGCCCGGCAGGAACGACCGCTCCAGGTAGTCGTTGTTCCGCTCGACGATCCCCTTGTGCTCGGGCTCCCGCCGCGGCAGCACCACCACCTCGCAGCCCAGCAACCCCCGGAACTCCGCGAACTGCCGCGACAGCGCCGGCGGCCCGCCGAACCCGCGGAACTTCCCGACCCCGCCCTCGTTATCCCACACCAGCTGCCCCGGCACCCCGCCAAGCTGCTGCAGCAGCCGCCACGTCCCCAGCACCAGGTCCTCCGCATGCCGGGACGGGATCATCAGCCCGAGCATCCACCGCGAGTACCCCGACGCCATCACCAGCACCGGCGGCACCTCATCGCCCGCGGCGACCTTCCCGTGCCCCAGCGGGATCTGCGCCGGCGGGAACCAGAAATCGTCCTGCACCAGCCCGCCCGGCTCATACGCCGTCCGGCCCGCCGGATCCTGCGGCAGGTACAGCGGCCGCAGCTCCCCGACCCGCTCCCGCAGCACCGTGATCGACCGCTCCCAGCCGATCCGCTCCGCGACCACCGTCGCCGGCATCGTCGGGCACAGCGCCAGCTGCTCCCAGATCGCCGGCTCGGCCTCATCAACGATCGAGCCCTTCGGCGCACGCTGATACCGCGGCACCTCATCAGAGCGCAGCGCGCTCCTGACCGTGTTCCTCGAGACCCCGAGCTTCCTCACGATCGCCTTGATCGGCAGCCCCTCAGACCTGTGCAGGCGCCGGATCTCTGCCCACTCATCCAAAGTAATCACTGACCCCTTCTGCCACGCCCGGTGACCGCAGGGGTCAACTTTCAGACGTTGCTAAAGGGTCAGTTTTCAGGCGTTACCGACAGCCGCGGGGACCGCCGGAAGCTGACCCGGACCAGCCGCTCGGCCTCAGCCCAGATCCGGCTCGCGGAGTCGCGGTCCTGGGCGGTGCGGTAGAGCTTTTGTTCGGTCGGCCCGCCGGTGAGGTGGGCGAAGCCGTCGGGGCCGTAGAAGGCGCCGCCCCGGGCGTCGGGACTGGTCGCCGCGTACAGCGCCGGCAGCGCCCCGGTCCCGGGCTGCTGTACCAGGAAGGGGAAGACATTCGACGCCTGCCGGAACACGGCCGTGCGCGCGCTGGGCTTGTCGCGGCCCATGTTCCACCCCGAGGTCTACAGGTTGGTCAGCGTAAGTCCCGGATGCGCCGTGTTGGATACAATGCCCCAGCCGGCCGCTCGGCTGCGCCGGTCCAGTTCGAGCGCGAACAGCATCTCAGCCAGCTTGGACTGGCCGTAGGCCTTCATGGCGGCGTACTTGCCGTGGTACTGCAGGTCGTCCCACTGGAGGGAGGCTGAGCGGGCGGCGAGAGCAGACAGCGTCGTCACCCGCGCGGATGCCTCGCGCAGCAGCGGGAAGATGTGGGCCGTCAGCGCGAAGTGGCCCAGGAAGTTGGTTCCGAATTGCAGCTCGAAGCCGTCCTGGGTCTCGTGGCGTGTCGGCGGGGTCATCACCGCGGCGTTGTTGATCAGGATGTCGATCGGCGGGCGGTCCGCAAGGAGTCTGTCGCCCAGCGCGCGGACCAACTCCAGGGACGCGAGGTCGAGATCCGTCGTGGTGACTTTGGCTCGCAGTGCGGCGGCGTGGATGCGCTCGACCGCGACCGCGGCCGCGCCCTTGGGCGGGTTGCGAACCGGCAGAATCAGCTCGGCCCCGGCCGCGGCGAGCCTGGTGGCGATCTGCAGCCCCAGCCCATCGCTTGCACCGGTGACGACGGCTAGCTTCCCGGCCTGGCCGGAGATCTCGTAGGTGTTGCTGGTCATCGCTGTCGGTTCCTTTCCGCAGCCTGCTGCGGTGATTGTGAGTGGCTGTATCTCCGGCAGTTTCCCGGTCGCGCGGCGGAAATGAAGGTCGTCCTTATCTGCGTCGGGCAGTCCGCGGCTCGCGAGGACGCGCGGCTGCCCACAGCGTGAGTTAGCGAGGGGACAGGTGCCTAGCGAGGAAGCCGGTGATGTAGCTGAGGGTCTCCTCGGTGGACCAGGGGAGTGCGGCTTCGGGATCGCCGAGCATGGCCGAGAGATCGCCGTGCTTAGCGCCGGTCAGCACGTACCGGGTGCTTTCCACACCGTGCTCGAGCAGTGCGGTGTGCAGTAGCAGAGACTGGCTGGGGGGTACTACGTTGTCGGCGCTGCCGTGGAAGTGCACGAACGGGGGTGTCTCGGTGGCGACGTACCTGGTGGGGTCGGCGGCGGCGACGGCCTCGGGGTCGTCGGCCAGTGACAGGCCGGTGCCCGGGCCGAAGATGAACGCCGCAGCGGGAGTGCTGGGTCGCAGGAGCGTCGGCCGCGTCTCGGGGTCGAAGTCGGCGGTGAACTTCAGCAGGTTGCTGAGGCCGAACTGGTTGACACGGCTTGGACGTCGCTGCTGAACCCGGGATTGTCCGGCGTCTCGAACTTGCCGATCGCGTTGGTGACGCCGGCCATGGAGGCCACGTATCCGCCGGCCGACTCGCCCCAGAGAGCGACCTTCGAGGTGTCGAGGCCGTACTTCTCGCCGTGTGCGCGCAGGAAACGGATCGCCAACTTTGCGTCCGCGACGGCGTGGCGGTACGTCGCGCCGTGGCGTACGGTGCGGTATTCGGCGCTCGCGACCGCGAACCCGGCTTCTGCGACGTAGGTCCGGCGTGCGAGAGCCGCCTCCTTCGCGGAGTAGACAAAGCCGCCGCCCGGCAGGTAAACCACTAGGGGCTTGACGCCCGGGGTCTCCGGCACCAGGAGGTCCAGGCGGAGCTGCAGGTCCGGGCCTTGCGTCCTCCCGGGTCGCGTAGACGATGTCGGTGTATGCGGTGACACCGAAGGCGCCGGCCTGGATCTGCGGCCCGACGGGTGAAGCGAGCACGATGCTGGTGCTGTTGTCGCTGAGCGCGATGGAACGGGCCAGCACTATCTCCGGCATCGCTCCGGGTCTGACGGTAGGTGCTCTGGTGAACGACGGCTGCGGGGTCTGGATCATTGTCGGCTCCTTATTCTTCGCTTCTTCGAAGTGGGATCGGGTGCACGTCGCCCGCAATCTCCGCGAGGGTGCTGCGGCGACGGGCCCGCGGCTGCGATTCGTCGTGAGCATGCCGCCTCTCAAGCCCTTAATCCGGCCCTGCTCTCCAACGGATGTTTGTTCTGCGAGCCCGCCGTCGTCATCTGCGTTCTTTTGTCTGTCTAGTCAGTCATTTTTAGGCCTAAAAAAATAAGGTTCCCAGCACCCCGCACAGGGCGTCGAAGCCGGCCTTGCTGTGCTCGTCGGCGTGGGCGGGGTCGCTGGTCATGAAGTCCATGGTCGTTTGCGCCAGCGAGTTCGCGACCGCGACGACGAAGTCCATCGGAGCGTCCCGCATCGGCCCGCGGGCGCGCGCCTGCTCGAGCGTTCCCGCGATTTCCGCCATCGCCGCTTGCGCGGCAGCGCGGGTATCGGGGGCGATGTCATCGGAGGCGTCTAGCAGGGCGAGCGCGGCCTCTTGGCGGGGTTCGACGCCCCCCAGCGCATCCAGTTCGACCACCGGCGGGAGTACTGCTCGTGCGGCGGAGCCGCTACCGGAATCCCTTCCAGTGAGGCGGCGGCCATCCCCGTTTTCAGCTCCAGGAGAAGTTGGCCGAAGAGGTCGGCCTTCGTCTCGAAGTAGGTGAAGA
Organism: uncultured Actinomycetes bacterium; assembly: GCA_963808315.1. Taxonomy (GTDB): domain Bacteria; phylum Actinomycetota; class Actinomycetes; order Streptosporangiales; family Streptosporangiaceae; genus Palsa-504. Next base: position 6,229 of record CAWEFK010000041.1, read on the forward strand.
GCGAGCCGTTCGCGACCCCGGCTTCCCGTGCGATGACCGCCGTCGGCGCGCTGAGGCCCTGCGCGGCGATGACACGAATAGCCGCCGCCATCAGCGCGTCCCTCTTGTCCTCGCTCTTCGCCCGGGCCATGCCAGGAGTATATTAATGAGTGACTAGACAGTCAAATATGGTTGGCTGAGCTCGGCTTGGCCGGGGCCAGTTCCGCCCGCGACCTGCGCATGGGATTCATGCTGCTGCATGCGGCGTCGACCGACCCTGATTTCGACACCGTGCTGCGCAAGGAGATCATCGCTCCGGTGAGGCCCGAGAGGCGCACCGTGCGCGACCGGCGGCCGGGTCGATGACCCGGTGGCTCTGAGGCCGGGCCTGCACATACTCACACATACTCAATTGTGACGATCGACTCCATCGTGAAGGGAACAGGAATGACTTCCTGGCTGACCGCCCGGGCGGCGCCGCCGGGCTACTGCCACGGGCCGGTACCATCGTGAACTCCGATGAGGCTGATGTCCTGGGTCACCGTCTCGCCGGGGGCGACCTGGACCGTGATACTGCACTCTTCGAACCCGGCGGACTTGGCCACCACTACCGACGCCTCGCCGGCCGGGACATTCATGACCCGGTACACGCGGGCCGTGTTGCAGTAAGTGGTAACGGTGTTGACGCGAACGTGCACGCCGGGCAGCGGCGAGCCGTCACTTTCATCGGTGACCGTGCCGGTGACCACGGCGCTGGCAGGGGCCAGGTCGAAGTCCTGGGCGAGGGTACCGCCGCTGGGCACGGAGACCGTGGCGTCGGCCGGGTCGAAGCCGGGTGCCCTAACCAAGACCGAGGCAGGCCCCGGGGTCAGCTGCGGCACGGTGTCGCGGCCCGTGGCGTCCGAGTTGACGACGGCCGAGCCGACGATGACCTCCGCGCCAGCGACGGGGATCGCCGGCGTCGCGCCGGCCTTAGTGATCAGCCCGGCCAGCGTGCCTAGGGCAAGCAGGACGAAGTCCTCGGTCACGGTGGCGCCGTTGGCGATGCTCGCCAGGTTCACCTCGCCGGAGGTATAACCCGCGAGCGTGGCGGAGAGCGTGTAAGCGCCGCCGTAGATGCCAGGATCCAGGGTCAGGCTGTACGCGCCGCGGCTGCCAGTCGTGGCGCCCTGCCCGATATTAGAGGCGAAGCCGCCGGCTAGGTACAGCGAGACGCCGGGCAGCGGCTGGCCGGCCCCGTCGGTCACCGTTCCGCTCACGGTCAGGGGACGGCTGACCGGCAGCGCGATGTCGACCTGGGTGCTTGCTTCCCCTCGGTGACGGTAACGTTTTCCGTGACCGGCGCGTACCCGGAGGCGGTCGCCTCGATCCGGTAGCTACCGGGAGCGAGTCCGCCGGTGGGATCGGCGGTGTTGCGGGCGTCCGGTCCGGTCCGCAGCTGAAAGTGCGCGGCGTTGACGCCGGCCGAGGCAGGGCCGTCGATGGCCACGATCGCCCCGGCGATCGGCTCACGCGACCCGGCGATGGTGATCACGCCAGTGAGACCGCTCGGGTCCGGCAGGACTGTAACCGGCGCGGCGAGCGTAACTCCGGCGTACGTGACATGCACGGTGACCGTGTGCTCAGGTCCGGCCAGCCCTTGGGACTGAATGGGGACTAGGAGGTGTCCTGCTTGCCGTTCGGGATCACCACAGTGGCCGGGGCCTGCAGCGTGGCCGGGTCGTCGCTGGTCAGCTGGAGGGTCACGTCTACCGGGGTCACCGCATCGAGGGCGATGTAGAGTTGCGCGGGTTCCCCGCCGGTGATCCGGACGCCGTTGTCCACCGAGCGCAGGTTCGGTACCGGGAAGATGTTGTATCGCCGGCGGTAGGTACCGCCGACGGTCCGAGCGGGTAGTGCAGGTTGACCAGGTTGCTGAACGACAACCAGGCGTCGGTGCGACCGGTCAGCTTCTGGTACACGTCGGCCAAGGTCGTAGGGTAGGAGTTGATGATGTCCGGGATCGCGAAGCCGAGCTGGTTGTGGAGGTAGTAGATGAAGCACGTCGTGCCGCCCGTGACGACGTCGCCTTGGTGGTCATCCGGAGAGCCTTCGACTTCGTTCGGCCGGCTGCCTGGAGGGTTGAGCCACAAGGGAACCACCTCAAAGCCAGCGAACCGCGCCGTGATCCCCTGGACCAGGCAGAACTCATCCGCGAGGAAGCGGGACAGGCCCTCGCCCTTGCTCCCCTCGTCGCCTTCTGTCAGCAGGGTCCGGTGCTCATGCCAGCCGTTGTCCTTGGAGGCCATGAACATCTCGGTCGCCTCGGATACGAGCAGGTAGCGCACGAAGTCCAGCCCCTGCTCCGGAGCCCCGAAGCCCACTGCCTTAACCGTGACGGTCGGGCTGAAGTTTACCCATGAAGCGATCGTCGGCGGGCACACCCAGCCCGCCCGCCCTGCCTGGTTTGTCGCTGGCGGTCCGTTGTGCAGCTCGATGCTGATCGGGTAGGAGGAGAACGCGAACCGGGTCCCGGCGAACCAGCCTGTGACCACGGCGAGATCGCCCTCGACCACGTTCATCAGGCCCTGCGCGACGCTACGGCCGTCGCCGGGGTCCATGCTCGACTCGTAAGAGATCAGCGAAGTGCGCGGTCTTCCCGTCGTTGAAACAAGTTACCGTCGGTTACCTGAGTCACGTCGAGCATCCCCCGGCGGCCAGGTACCCTATGAGTCGAGCATGGACCCCGGCGACGGCCGTAGCGTCGCCAGGGCCTGATGAACGTGGTCGAGGGCGATGTCGCCGTGGTCACAGGCTGGTTCGCCGGCACCCGGGTCCGTCTCCTACCCGATCAGCATCGAGTGCACAACGGACCGCCAGCGACAAACCAGGCAGAGGGCGGGGCGGGCTGGGTGTGCCCGCCGACGATCGCTTCATGGGTAGACTTCAGCCCGACCGTCACGGTTAAGGCAGTGGGCTTCGGGGCTCCGGAGCAGGGGCTGGACTTCGTGCGCTACCTGCTCGTATCCGAGGTGACCGAGATGTTCATGGCCTCCAAGGACAACGGCTGGCATGAGCACCGGACCCTGCTGACAGAAGGCGACGAGGGGAGCAAGGGCGAGGGCCTGTCCCGCTTCCTCGCGCACGAGTTCTGCCTGGTCCAGGGGATCACGGCGCGGTTCGCTGGCTTTGAGGTGGTTCCCTTGTGGCTCAACCCTCCAGGCAACCGGCCGAACGAAGTCGAAGGCTCTCCGGATGACCACCAAGGCGACGTCGTCACGGGCGGCACGACGTGCTTCATCTACTACCTCCACAACCAGCTCGGCTTCGCGATCCCGGACATCGTCAACGCCGGCTCTACGACCTTGGCCGACGTGTACCAGAAGCTGACCGGTCGCACCGACGCCTGGTTGTCGTTCAGCAACCTGGTCAACCTGCACTACCCGCTCGGACCGTCGGCGGTACCTACCGCCGGCGACGACATCTTCCCGGTACCGAACCTGCGCTCGGTGGACAACGGCGTCCGGATCACCGGCGGGGAACCCGCGCAACTCTACATCGCCCTCGATGCGGTGACCCCGGTAGACGTGACCCTCCAGCTGACCAGCGACGACCCGGCCACGCTGCAGGCCCCGGCCACTGTGGTGATCCCGAACGGCAAGCAGGACCTCCTAGTCCCCATTCAGTCCCAAGGGCTGGCCGGACCTGAGCACACGGTCACCGTGCATGTCCGTACGCCGGAGTTACGCTCGCCGCGCCGGTTACAGTCCTGCCGGACCCGAGCGGTCTCACTGGCGTGATCACCATCGCCGGCGGGCGTGAGCCGATCGCCGGGGCGATCGTGGCCATCGACGGCCCTGCCTCGGCAGGCGTCAACGCCGCGCACTTTCAGCTGCGGACCGGACCGGACGGCTCCTACACCGCCGATCCCACCGGCGGACTCGCTCCCGGTAGCTACCGATCGAGGTGACCGCCTCCGGGTACGCGCCGGTCACGGAAAACGTTACCGTCACCGAGGGGGTAGCAAGCACCCAGGTCGACATCGCGCTGCCGGTCAGCCGTCCCCTGACCGTGAGCGGAACGGTGACCGACGGGCCGGCCAGCCGCTGCCCGGCGTCTCGGTGTACCTCACCGGCGGCTTCGCCTCTAATATCGGGCAGGGCGCCACGACTGGCAGCCGCGGCGCGTACAGCCTGACCCTGGATCCTGGCATCTACGGCGGCGCTTACACGCTCTCCGCCACGCTCGCGGGTTATACCTCCGGCGAGGTGAACCTGGCGAGCATCGCCAACGGCGCCACCGTGACCGAGGACTTCGTCCTGCTCGCCCTAGGCACGCTGGCCGGGCTGATCACTAAGGCCGGCGCCCGCGGGCCACCCCCGTCGCTGGCGCGGAGGTCATCGTCGGCTCGGCCGTCGTCAACTCGGACGCCACGGGCCGCTACACCGTGCCGCAGCTGACCCCGGGGCCTGCCTCGGTCTCGGTCAGGGCACCCGGCTTCGACCCGGCTGACGCCACGGTCTCCGTGCCCAGCGGCGGTACCCTCGCCCAGGACTTCGACCTGGCCCCTGCCAGCGCCGTGGTCACCGGCACGGTCACCGATGAAAGTGACGGCTCGCCGCTGCCCGGCGTGCACGTTCGCGTCAACACCGTTACCACCTACTGCAACACGGCCGGCGTGTACCGGGTCATGAATGTCCCAGGCAGGCCAGGCGTCGGTAGTGGTGGCCAAGTCCGCCGGGTTCGAAGAGTGCAGTATCACGGTCCAGGTCGCCCCCGGCAAGACGGTGACCCAGGACATCAGCCTCATCGGAGTTCACGATGGTACCGGCCCGTGGCAGTAGCCGGCGCGGCGCCGCCCGGGCGGTCAGCCAGGAAGTCATTCCTGTTCCCTTCACGATGGAGTCGATCGTCACAATTGAGTATGTGTGAGTATGTGCAGGCCCGGCCTCAGAGCCACCGGGTCATCGACCCGGCCGCCGGTCGCGCACGGTGCGCCTCTCGGGCCTCACCGGAGCGATGATCTCCTTGCGCAGCACGGTGTCGAAATCAGGGTCGGTCGACGCCGCATGCAGCAGCATGAATCCCATGCGCAGGTCGCGGGCGGAACTGGCCCCGGCCAAGCCGAGCTCAGCCAACCATATTTGACTGTCTAGTCACTCATTAATATACTCCTGGCATGGCCCGGGCGAAGAGCGAGGACAAGAGGGACGCGCTGATGGCGGCGGCTATTCGTGTCATCGCCGCGCAGGGCCTCAGCGCGCCGACGGCGGTCATCGCACGGGAAGCCGGGGTCGCGAACGGCTCGCTCTTCACCTACTTCGAGACGAAGGCCGACCTCTTCGGCCAACTTCTCCTGGAGCTGAAAACGGGGATGGCCGCCGCCTCACTGGAAGGGATTCCGGTAGCGGCTCCGCCGCACGAGCAGTACTCCCGCCTGTGGTCGAACTGGATGCGCTGGGGGGCGTCGAACCCCGCCAAGAGGCGAGCGCTCGCCCTGCTAGACGCCTCCGATGACATCGCCCCCGATACCCGCGCTGCCGCGCAAGCGGCGATGGCGGAAATCGCGGGAACGCTCGAGCAGGCGCGCGCCCGCGGGCCGATGCGGGACGCTCCGATGGACTTCGTCGTCGCGGTCGCGAACTCGCTGGCGCAAACGACCATGGACTTCATGACCAGCGACCCCGCCCACGCCGACGAGCACGGCAAGGCCGGCTTCGACGCCCTGTGCGGGGCGCTGGGAACCTTATTTTTTTAGGCCTAAAAATGACTGACTAGACAGACAAAAGAACGCAGATGACGACGGCGGGCTCGCAAGAACAAACATCCGTTGGAGAGCAGGCCGGCATTAAGGGCTTGAGAGGCGGCATGCTCACGACGAATCGCAGCCGCGGGCCCGTCGCCGCAGCACCCTCGCGGAGATTGCGGGCGACGTGCACCCCATCCCACTTCGAAGAAGCGAAGAATAAGGAGCCGACAATGATCCAGACCCCGCAGCCGTCGTTCACCAGAGCACCTACCGTCAGACCCGGAGCGATGCCGGAGATAGTGCTGGCCCGTTCCATCGCGCTCAGCGACAACAGCACCAGCATCGTGCTCGCTTCACCCGTCGGGCCGCGATCCAGGCCGGCGCCGTCGGTGTCACCGCATACACCGACATCGTCTACGCACCCGGGAGGACGCCGAAGGCCCGGACCTGCAGCTCCGCCTGGACCGTACGTGCTGACCGGCGCTAAGCACGGCGATCTCTCGGCCATGCTCGGCGATCCCGAAGCCGCACTCCCCTGGTCCACCGAGGAGAGCCTCAGCTACATCACCGGCTTCCTCGCTAGGCACCTGTCCCCTCGCTAACTCACGCTGTGGGCAGCCGCGCGTCCTCGCGAGCCGCGGACTGCCCGACGCAGATAAGGACGACCTTCATTTCCGCCGCGCGACCGGGAAACTGCCTGGAGATACAGCCACTCACAATCACCGCAGCAGGCTGCGGAAAAGGAACCGATAGAGATGACCAGCAACACCTACGAGATCTCCGGCCAGGCCGGGAAGCTAGCCGTCGTCACCGGTGCAAGCGACGGGCTGGGGCTGCAGATCGCCAGCAGGCTCGCCGCGGCCGGGGCCGAGCTGATTCTGCCGGTTCGCAACCCGCCCAAGGGCGCGGCCGCGGTCGAGCGCATCCACGCCGCCGCACTGCGAGCCAAGGTCACCACGACGGATCTCGACCTCGCGTCCCTGGAGTCGGTTCGCGCGCTGGGCGACAGACTCCTTGCGGACGGCAGGCCGATCGACATCCTGATCAACAACGCCGCGGTGATGACCCCGCCGACACGCCACGAGACCCAGGACGGCTTCGAGCTGCAATTCGGAACCAACTTCCTGGGCCACTTCGCGCTGACTGCCCACATCTTCCCGCTGCTGCGCGAGGCATCCGCGCGGGTGACGACGCTGTCTGCTCTCGCCGCCCGCCCAGCCTCCCTCCAGTGGGACGACCTGCAGTACCACGGCAAGTACGCCGCCATGAAGGCCTACGGCCAGTCCAAGCTGGCTGAGATGCTGTTCGCGCTCGAACTGGATCGGCGCAGCCGAGCGGCAGGCTGGGGCATTGTGTCCAACACGGCGCACCCGGGACTTACGCTGACCAACCTGCAGACCTCGGGGTGGAACATGGGCCGCAACAAGCCCAGCGCGCGCACGGCCGTGTTCCGGCAGGCCTCGAATGTCTTCCCGTTCCTGGTACAGCAGCCCCGGACCGGGGCGTTGCCGGCGCTGTATGCGGCGACCAGTCCCGACGCCCGGGGCGGCGCCTTCTACGGCCCCGACGGCTTCGCACCTCACCGGCGGCCCGACCGAACAAAAGCTCTACCGCACCGCCCAAGACCGCGACTCCGCGAGCCGGATCTGGGCTGAGGCCGAGCGGCTGGTCCGGGTCAGCTTCCCGGCGGACCCCGCGGCGCGCTGACCGGACCGCAACAGCTCGCTGACTTCCTCCGCCAACGCCGGCATCTTCCCGGTGGGCGGCCCGCAGCACGACCCGATCGCACCTTCCGTGATGTTGTCGAGGTAAACCTCACCGGCACGTGGAACACGATCAACGTCACCGCGCCGGGTCTGATCGAGCGGGGCCGAGGTGGCTCCATCGTGCTCACCAGTTCCACGCAGGGGGCTGGTCGGCCGCGGCGGTGACGACTCCGGCGGCCTCACCGGCTATGCCGCGAGCAAACACGGCATAGCCGGGTTTGATGCGCTCCATCCTGTACCTGGCCAGCGACGAGGCACGCTACGTCGCCGGTGTCACGCTGCCGGTCGACACGGGGTTGACCGTTCACTGACGCATCCTCCTCGCCGAGGGTGTTTGCGCCCGGTTCCTTTCTGGTTAGGTCCTCAGCAGTTGAAGCACCGGCCGCGGTGATTCACCGATGACTCTCCGGTGAATCCGTTTCCCTCATTGGTGTTGCCATCTAAACGGCCGGACGGTAGTTGCTGATTTGGGCGACTGTCTGCTCAGTGCTGAAGTTCGTAGGTCATCTTTACGATCTTGGAGAACGTCTTGACGGCAGCGAGCCGCACCTTGGCGGCCTGGCCGTCGCGGAAAAACTGCTGGCCGCTCCCGGCGAGGACGGGATAGACGTCCAGGTCGATTACGTCGGTCAGCTGCGCCCGCAGCAACGTCTCCCCGAGGCGGCCGTGACCGAGGATCAGCAGGTCTCCGCCGTCCTGCTGCTTGAGCCTGGTCACCTCGGCGACGGCGTCGCCCCCGACGAGGGTCGAGTTGTTCCAGTCGGCGCTGCCCAGCGTCGAGCTGAAGACGTATTTCGGGATGGCGTGCATCCGGTCGGCCCAGAGGTGGGCCCGGCCACCCTGGTAAAGCTTCGAAAACATCTCGTAGGTGCTCCGGCCGAACAGCAACGCATCGCACGCTGTCAGCAGGCCCAGCCCATCGCGCATATAGGCGTCGTCCTGGTATTGCATGAAACCCAGGCCGACGGGGTCGTCGAAGGCGCCATCCGTCGAGACCAGGGTCCACTCGATCAAATTCCGCATTGCCGCTGCTCCTCCAGATCGGCAGGCCGGGGTCGGCCCGTGTTGTCACTGTCACTGGAGTTAGATCCCGCCGGGCCCGGAAACCGGGCGGCCCGGGACCGCCCAGTTTGCGTCCCCCGCGGTGAGAAGCTCAGCTCGCCAGAGGAACTCGCGAATCCTAGGCTCGTTTCCCACGTTCCCTGATCGACGTCCCGGCCGGCGAGCTGTCCGGGAACCCGGCGGGCGTGTCGCCGATCAGCGTCCACACGTGCACGCGGGCCCTGGCCCGAACGCGGGCGATCCGGTCCAGCATGGCCGGTGTGCCGACCAGGTCCAGGGCCGCCGTACCGTCGGGCCGCTCGGCGCCTCGCCCAGCACCGGGGCCAGGTGCGCCAGGTTGTGGTGACCTGCAATCTCCCAGAACCAGGGCGCTCTTCGCCCTTAAACCGGCAAGGACAGCCGCTCCGCTGGCCGCCGCTTGCCCTCGTGCGCCCTCGTGCTCCATGCTCCAGGAGATCTCCGGTTTAGCCGGCAGTACCGGATCGAAACGCGCGAGCGCTCCCGCTTATCCGTCAGCCGGCCTGAACCAGGTCATCGATGCCGGTCTTGGTGATGGTCGGGCTGCCGGAGGTCACGGTGACCTCGTCCGCGTCGCCCGACAGGCTGACGCTGCCGGCGAAGCCGGCCACGACATGATCGCTGTCACCGGAGACGTTGATCGCGTGACAGGATCCGGTCAGGGTGACGTTGTCGCTGTCCCCTTCCAGGTTGACGGTGGCGTTGTTGCAGGCCTCCGTCAGCGGTGTGCTGTCCTGGGCGATGGTGATCGTACTGCCCGTCGCCGAACTGCTGCCCGTCGCCGAGCTGCCGCCGCTCGCCGAGTTGCCGCCGGTTGCCGGGCTGCCACTACTAGCTCCGGCGGCGATGAAGGAGCCGTAGATACTGACGCCCACGGCGTTGCCGCTCACGCCGATGACGCCCTCGGTGATGCCGCTTCCCGTGAAGCCGACCGGGAACCCGAGCGAGTCCGACGCGAGCGGGAAGCCTGCCTTCGGCAGGGCGTCGCGGTAGAACGCGATGGCCGCCGAGCTGTCGGGCACGGTGAAAACCACGGCGGTCGCGCCGCCGGTGCGGCCTCCGTAGAGTCCGGTCGCCCCGGACGGCAAGGGGAATTTCGCCGGCAGCATGGCCAGGGCGTCATTTCCGCTCGCACCGCTCGTGGAGCTGAGGCCGGGCAGGGCGCCGAGCCCGGACGGCACCCCGGCCGGCGCGCTGACCTGGGCCGTCGCCGCCGGGCTGGCTATGGCGCTGCCGCTCGCGGCGGCGGAGCTCGGCGGGGCCGTCGCCGGGCCGCCGGCCGAGCACGCGCTAAGCAGGGCGGCGGCAGCTAGGCCCAGGATCGGGATAGCGAGACGGGCAGCCTTCATCGATGTCCTCCGGCGAGGTCAGACGGTCGGCCGACGGGCTGACCGTAGTGGGCGCAACGAATAGTGGCCGAGCCAGCGGCTGCCTGTCATGACGAAAATAGTGCTGTCAGCAGAACTGCCGACAGCGTGATCGACCGCAAGGGTGCAGACTTGCCGGGTGAGTCCCCACTTGCCCCGGGCCGCCGCGGAGCGAACCGTGACGTACCGGGCACCCGGCCCCCCGCCGCGGGCGGTTCGCACCCAGCCCAGCACGCCCCGCGCGAGGCTGATCTCGGCGTTGCGATCGCACGCCCAGGCCGCCTCGTGGTCGTTGCGGTCGCAGGCCGGCCCGACCTCGTGGCCGGCGCACGGGGGATCGGACGCCGATCCGGCCGAAGCGCCCCGGAGGACCCAGGCCCTCATCGCGCGCACGATCGCCGTGTTGCGCATGGCCCAGGTGATCCCGTGGCCGGTGGCCGTGGCGCTCGGCTCGCAGAGCGGCATCCAGCATCTGTGGCTGGCCGGGATCGTCTACGGCGTGCAGACCGGATGGTCGCTGGTGTGGGCGACGATCGTGCTCGCCCGCAGCGCCATCCCGGCCTGGGCGATGGCGATCGACGTCGGGGTGGCGGCCGGATGCCTGGTGCTTGCCGGGCTGGCCTGCTATCCGCAAGATGCTACGACCTGGGCCAACTCGGCTGTCGCGCCGGCCATGGGCACCGCGGTGGCGGCCGCCGCGGCCTGGCCGCTGATCGCGTCGGCCGCCTCGGGCCTGCTGCTCGCGTTCGCCTACCTGAGCGGTGTCATCCGGGGCCTGACGCTGTCGGACACGGCGTGGGCCGCGACCGTCGGCAACATCACGTCCCTGCTCGGCTTCGCCGTGATCGCCGGCCTGGTCAGCCACTACCTGATGCGCCTAGCCGGAGCCTCCGCCGCGGCCGCCGTCGAGCTCGCCGCGGCCCGGGCCCGCCGGGCCTCGGAGGAATCCCGCGACGCCGAACGCACCCGCCAATATCGGATGCTGCATGACACGGTGCTCTCCACGCTCAGTGCGCTGGCCCGGGGGGGCCTGGATCCGTCCGATCCGCTGGTACGGCAGCGCTGCGCGGCCGACGCCGACTACCTCCGTGGCCTCATCTCCTCCGGCGGCACCTCAGCAGGCAACCAGCTCCAGGGTGAACTCGCCGCGGTCGGTCGGTCACAGGCCGCGCTTGGGTTGCGCGTTCACGTGCACTGCGCTGACGTACCGTCCGATCTGCCCGAGCCTGTCGTCCGCGCCCTGACCGACGCCTGCCGTGAAGCACTGAACAACGTGATCAAGCACAGCGGTGACACTCAGGCCTGGGTGACCGCGGTCGGCCTCGATCCGCATGCCCCCGGCGGCCCGCTGACCACCCTCACCATCACCGACCGCGGTCGCGGCTTCGATCCCGCATGCGTCGGCCCGGGCCTAGGCATGCGCGAGTCGATCAGCGGGCGGATGAGCGAGATTGGCGGCGCGGCTCACCTGGACAGCCGTCCGGGCCAGGGCACGACGGTGGAACTGGCATGGCCGGGGTGATCACGCTCGCAGCGATCGACGACGACCGCATGCTGCTGTCCGGCCTGCGCGCATGGCTCGGCCCGGTGGACGGCATCGAACTCACGGCGACGGCCGTGACCGTCGATGAGTACCTCGAATCCGGCCCAGCTCCGGCCGACGTCGTGCTGCTCGACTTGAACCTGCGGGATGGCAGTACTCCCGCGGCCAACGTCGCGCGCCTCCTCGACATCGGCGCGGCGGTCCTTGTCGTCTCCACCATCCCCGACGCTGAGCACGTGCTGGCCACCATCGAAGCAGGCGCAGCGGGGTACATCACCAAGGACAACGACCTGCCCGCGCTGGTGAGGGCGATCCACGACGTTGCCGCGGGCAGAACCGCGGTCAGCCCGGAACTGGCCTTCGTGCTCAGCACGGACCGCCGGCCCGGCCGTCCCCGGCTGTCGGCTCAGGAGAGCCTGGTCCTTCGCATGTACGCGTCGGGCGCGACACTGCAGGCCACGGCCCGCCGCGCCGGGGTGGCCTACGGCACAGCCCGCGAATACCTGGAGCGCATCAAGCGCAAGTACACCGACGCGGGACGACCAACCCGTACCAAGCTCGACCTCGTGGAACGGGCCCGCGAAGACCGGCTCGAACTCGACGGACTAGGACCTCCCAGCTAAGGGGTAAGAGCCCTAAACTTTGCTACCCGCGCTTACGCCATGAGGGCCGCTCGACTGCGTTATTCCGGATTGGCCTACTCCTGTGGATGGAAATGTCGGAGAATGCTTTCGGGGAGAACCGGGACGGTACCGCTTCACCTACAACACCAGCGCCACCGCAGCAGAGACGGTGGCGGCCGAGGCGGGTAAGTGCAGGCCGTAGGTCAGTGCGTTCCAGCTGGACGTGAGCAAGGCCGGCATCTTCGACACCTTCGTCGGTCAGGTGCGGACGGAACTCGCGTCACTGGGAATCATCGGCGGCGCCCTTGACCTCCCAGCGGGACGATACCTGCAGCTTGGCCAGGATACGGGAGACGTGGCTTTCGACCGTGCGGCGTGAGATGAACAGCTGCGCGGCAATGTCAGGGTTGGACTGCCCGGCGGCCACCAGCCTGGCGACCTGCTGCTCCATCTCGGTCAGCGACCCCCAGCCGGTCTGCGGGCGGCGCCGCAGACCGCGCACGCCCGGGCGGATGCCGAACGGCCGCGCCCGCGCGGCCGCCCGGCGGGCATCCCAGGCCGCGCCGATCTGGCCGTACAGGTCCAGCGCCTCACCCAGCGCCGTCCGCGCCTGCGCGGCCTCGCCGGCCTGAGCCAGCAGTACCGCCGCGTCCTCAAAAGCGCAGCTCGCATGCAGCAGCAGCCCATCGCCACGTAGCGATCCGGCTGCTTGCAGCACGGCCTGCGCATCGCCGTCCACCAGTCCACGGCACCACTGCGCCGTCGCCTGCTTGCGGGCCAGCTGGTCACGGCTAGCCTCCCGCCGGGCGGCCTGCGCCGCCGCTCGCGCGGCCGGCTCGTCCCCGGCCGCCAGGCACAGGCGCGTAAAACCCGGCAGCGCCCGGTACAGGAGCAGTGACCGGTGGAGAAAGGGCAGCAGCCGGTGCTCCTGGTCCTGGTCGAGCCACTGTGCCAGCAGGCTCGCCGCTCGCTCTGGTTCTCCCGATCGCTCGATCTCCAGCACCGCCACGGCCACGATGGTTGACGCGTTCGCGAACTTGTCCCAGGCCGGCGGCGCGAATCCGTTGGTACTGCTCTTGAGGGCGGCGAGCAAGCCGTCCGCTTCTGGCCGTTGGTCCCGGCGCCCGGCGATCAGGGCCCGAAGGCACTGGCGTTCCGTGTCGGAGGCCTGCTCTACCTCGGTGGCGGCGTCGAGCTCGGCTATCGCCTCGTCCCAGCGGCCAAGCTCGTAGGCCAGGATGGCGGCATTGCCACGGAGGGTACCGAGCCGGGGCGAGCCGGACAGCTCACTGCGCGCCAGAGTCTCCCGCGCCAGGTCCCATCCCTGTTCCAAGTCACCAAGTTCCCCGGCGATTTCCACCCGGTTGTAGACCATCATCAGATACAGGTCAGCCAGCCGGGTCTCCCGTTCTGCCAGTGGCAGGGCCTCATCGATGAGGCGGGCCGCCGCCCTGAGGTCACCGAGGTCTCTCTGCTGAATCGCCAGGGCATGCAGCGCGTACGCGGTCGCGACCGGGTCGCCCAGCTCGCGGCCGGCCGCCAGCGCCGCCGAGGCGTACTCGGCCGCCTGGGCCAGGGTTCCGGTATACCTGACCACCATGGCCCGCAGGGCAGAATGCCGGGCCTGCTGACTCGCCGGGACACCAGGGCGGCGGTCCGTGGCCTCAAGGACCGTCTCGGCGTCGCGGTAACGGTGGAGCCGTAGTAGCGCGTAGCTCCTCAGCCACGCCACCTGCCCGTACCGGTCCGGATCGGCGGCCCGCGACAGGACATCCTGGGCCAGCTGCTCGGTCTGCTCATACCGTCCCAGCACGAACAAGGCGTCCAGGAGATGGTCCTCCAGCCGGGCGCGCTGCGACTCATCCGGCCACGCCTGACGCAAGGCCCGCCCTAGCAGCTCAGCCGCCACCTCGGGAACCCGGCTGGCCAGTGCCGCCGCCTTGGCCGCGAGCCAGCTCAGCTCCCAGCCCTCCCCGGCATTGTCTTCCGGCACGCTCATCAGGTGCCGGGCGACCCGCTCGGCCGGCGCATCCAGCCCGATCAGCGTCCGCGCCGCCTGCCGGTGCAGACCCGCCCGCACCGATCCCGGAATCCCCTCATACAGCGCCTGCTGCAACAGCCCGTGCCGGAACCGCAGCCGCGCACCGCAATCCTCAAGTACCCCCGCCGCGAACGCCTCCTCCAGCACCGGCCACAACCCCGCCGGCGCCTGCCCGCACACGGCCGCCAGATCGCTCACCAGGAACTCCGGCCCCAGCAGGGCCGCGATCCGCAGCACCCGCAACGCGTCCTCCGGCAAGAAATCCAGCCGGCTCTCCACCGCCGCACGCAGCACAACCGAACCACCCGCCAGACCACTGCCCGTGCCGCGGGCCAGGTCCGTCCCCTCGGCCAGATCAGCCCCGCCACCCGACGTCCGCAACATCCCAGCGCGGGCCGCCTCATCGACCAGCTCCCGCACGTAGAACGGGTTGCCGCCCGCGTGCTCCAGCCACCGCAGCAGGCGCGGCCCCGGGACCCCGCCCACCAGGTCCGAGGCCATCACCGCCACCGCATCAGGCGCCAGCCCGCCCAGCGACAGCACCACCCCCTCCCTGGCCCGCACCTCCCGGCCGAGCGCGTCCGCCCCCGGCACCCGCGGGACCGCACGCCGGGTCCCCACCAGGATCAGCGGCAACTGCGCCGTCACCCGGCATAGCCGCCGCCACCACAGGACGCTCGCCTCGTCCGCCCAGTGCATATCTTCCAGCACCAGCACCAGCGGCCCCTCCGCGCACAACTTGTGCACCATGCCCAGCAGCTCTTCCACCGCCGCCAGCACCGGATCACCCGCGACCAGCCCCAGCTCGAGTCCTGGGGCCCCTTCGAGGCCCAGTCCCGCCGGTGGCCGCCCCCGCACAGTGCCACTGAGCGTCTCCCCCAACCCCATGGCCGCCGTCACAGCGGACAACGAAAACCGCTGCGTGAGCTCATCGCACGCGCCCGAGAGGACCTGGCCGACAGCGGGTTTCAGGCCGGCCACGGCAGCAGCCAGCAACGCGGACTTGCCGATGCCTGCCTCCCCCTCGACCAGCACCGCACGTCCCCGGCCGGCGTGCAGCCCCGTCAGCACCTGCCCGAGAACGGCCAGCTCAGCATCACGTCCGGCAATCCTAGGCATAGCCCAGGTACTCCAGACCACGGCCAGGCTGAAGGTCAGCTGACCGCCCGATTCGGGAGCCGAGGTGCGTGCGCTTTACAAGGAGCTGACCGACACCCAAGCCGTGTCGGTTCCCCCTGGCCTCCTGGTGACAAGCACGGCCCCATAGCCCTACGGATACCGCGCCTCTCGGACGTGTCTCCAGGCCGGTGAATCTCCGTGATCGTTGCGGATTCTCCATAACTGCCCGGTCCTTAGTCGGTCGCGGTAAGCCGGCTAACTGAGCACGAAGCGGCCGCGCAGCTGCCAGATGCGTGTCTAGCCCTATCGCGATGCGTCCAAATCGCACGCTTATTTCTATCAGAAGTGAGGTACCAGTGGGATGACCGCGACGTTTGACCTGAGCACGATGCGCGCGCCCGAGTCTGGGTGCGGCGCTACGTCGAAACGGGGGCGTGGCGGACCGGCAGCATCGTCGATGGACAGTACCGCTGGGCGTCGCCGCCGCACCAAGGACGAGCAGCTGCCCAACGTGTCGGTGCCGCCGGACCGAGATCGACCGCGGCGGCCACTTCCTCGAGTGGGAGGAGCGCGATCTCGTCGCGGCGGACATGCAGGCATTCTTCGCCGCCTCCGGTGAGCGAGCGGGGTGCGCCGACTTGCCCCATGCCGTACGTGCGGGTGCGGGATGCCCACTTAAACTGGCGGTATGGCGGATGACGTTGCTGCGGATCTGGCCAGGCTGCTGAACAGGCTGATGTTGCCGGCCAACCGGGGGGCGCTGTGCGCTCCGGTCATCGCGGTGGCGCCCGAAGGGGTCGACGGCCAGACTTACCCGGTGCTCAACACCCTGTCGATGGTGGGGCCCGTCCCGGCGGCCCGCCTGGCCGAGTACCTCGGCATCGACCGGTCGGGCACCAGCCGTTACGCCGACCGCCTGGAGGCGGCCGGGCTGGTCAAGCGCACGACCGATCCGCTGGACCGACGGGCGGCCCTGCTGTCGCTGACACCGAAGGGCGTGCGGGTCATCGGCAAGCTCAACGCCACCTTGACCGCTCATCTGCGCTCACTGACCGCCGCCTGGCCCGGCGGCGCGGCCCAGGCGCTGGCCGAAGGGCTGGAGCTGCTGCTCGACGGCCCGGCCACCCCGGTGGCCAGGCTCGGCACGGCACCGGGCCCGCCGCGCAGCTCACGCCGCCCCGAGCCCGCGGACCGCACCCGGCGCAACGGCCGCAGCGCCCCGGGCCCGCGGACCGCCGCCGCACCCGGCGACACCTCCGCAGTCCTCCGCTAGCCGCTCCGCAGGCCCGCGCCCCCGACCCGCACAATGATAGCGTGCTATACGCACGCATATTTCGCGGCGGCTGGCCGCGGCAAGTGAGGAGACCCCCAGTGACCGCCCCGGAATCACCGCCGAGCCGCTTCGACGCCGAACTGGACGCCGCGGTGCATTCACGCCTGCTGGCGGATCTCGTCCGGACCGCTTTTGACGACTCCGCACCGCCAGGGGTTCTGGGCTTCTCCTTCGTCACCATGGACGGGCTCGCACACATCGCCGACCAGCTGCAGGCGCGCAGCGACCGGACTTCCCGACCGGTTCGCCCGACGCCGTGATAAGCATTGACGCGCTGCATTTCACACCAGACCCGGTCGCGGCCGGGCGCGAGCTCATGCGCGCAACCCGCCCGGGGGCGTCCATGGTGATGACACTGTGGAAGGCGCCCCGCGGTCCCGGGCGGCTGACCCGGGATCACGCCGCCGACCTCACCGCAGCCGGCTGGTCGGTCGACGCGATCGAAGACCACCCGGATTGGCTCGAGGCGCAGATCCGGCTCTACCGCGCCGCCCTCGCTCTCCCGGTCTCGCAGACCGATCCGGCCGTCGCACGGCTCCGGGCCGAAGGTGAGCAGCTGCTGGAACTGTTGCCATCCGCACGCCGGCTCATGCTCGTCTGCCGCCACGCCAACTGACCGCAGCCGCCTCACACAAGCCGGCGGAAGAGGTCCAGCGCGACCAGCGCTCAAGCTCGGTAACCCCCGCGGCGAGTGAGACGGATAATCTCGTCGCTGACTCCCTGACCCAGGCTGTCTCCGCTGTGCGGTCAGTTACGGGGGCTCAGCGGCGGTCCGACCAGTTCGCACTGGTACTTCTCCGCGGCCTGCTGGAGCCGTTCCAGATCAGGCGGTGGCGGTGTCGGGGTGGTGGCGACCGGGCCCCCCTCGGCGAAGTAGCCCTCGGTGCCGCCCGGGGTGATCAGTCCGAGCATGGTGGTGTCCTGTTCGGCGAGGAAGGTGTGCGGGATCCCGCGCGGCAGCGAGGCGTAGCCGCCGGGGCCAAGGGTGAACTCGTCTGTTCCGCAGCGCACCAGGATGCGCCCGGAGATGACCCAGATGCCCTCCTCGGCGGTGTGATGGATGTGCAGCGGCGCCGAGATGCCGCGGGCGACCTCGGAGACGATCAGCCCGTAGCCGCCGTTGGTCTGCGATGCGGTGGCCTTCACGGTGATCCGGCTGCTGCCGATCCAGCGCGGCTTGCCGTCGCCGGCCGGGACCACGATCAGGCCCTTGGTCGTGACGTCGGTCATGGTGCATCCTTCCTGCCGGGGTGCGGCTGGCCGCCGGGACGTTTCGCTCACAGTTAATGTTCTGGCGGCTTTCGTTTCAGCGGCCCGCGGGCCTTGCTTGCTGCCTGGGGTGATGGAGGATCCATTGCTTGATGTCAGGATCGACGAGGATCACCTGCGCGGCCGCCAGGTCCTGTCCTATGCTTGCGCTGATTTCTGCCGGAGTTGGATCTCCCGGCTGAGGATCATTAAAAATGTTGATGTTGCATACCGCACGGCTGGCCTCGTATACTCTCCAGCCAATGATGCCGAGCCTGACCAGAATCGCGATCGCCTTGGTCAGTTCAGCTTCCGCTTCCCGCCAGTCCGGCGGGCGTTTATCTTTCAGTGCCCAGCCTAGCGACCCGTAATTCTGATGATATTTATTATCGGCGGCGGCGGCTATAAGCGCGTAGAACACGGGAATCGTCAGTTCCATCAGGTCTTTGTCGTCGTTCATGTTCATGTTCAGGTTACGGACATTCTCGGCCCGGTGGAAGATCTGGATGCGAGTCGAGTCCGGAGCAGCGGCCATCGCCTGATTTAGCTAGTCTTGTGTCGGTTTCTGGCCGCCCTTAAGAGAATTGAGTCCACAGGTACAAGAAGAGGAAGCCGAGCAGAGCGTAGAAAATTGTCAGCCCTAGGCCGAACGCCCCGCCATAGGGCTTGCCGCCCAGCGGATCGTTCAGGGTCTTGGCCAGCCTGGCCCGGGCAGGAAGGGCCCGGCCGACCTGCACGAGCCCAACGCCAACGATGATCTTCGTAAGCCAATCGGACACCTGCTCCAGGTTGGTATTGGTCTGGTACGGCCATTCACTCGCCCCCGCCGTGCGCTGCCTGCTGGTAAGCAGGATTCCGAACAGGAAGCCAGCTTCCGGCCATGGTCTGGATCATCGTCGCGCGTCGGCATGGTGACCGCCGTCGTTTGCTGCGGCCGATTGTGGCGGCGGGGCAGGCTTGCTGTTTAGCGGCCTTGTCGTCTTGGAGTTCGGCAGCGCAGCAAGTGCCGTGCCGATGATGGCGATCACGGTAATGACCGTGATGATCACCGCTTCGCCGTAGAACATGTCCTGGGCGCAGTCATAGGACCAGCTCGGCGTATTGACCATGCCGTGAGCGACAGCCACGAGCCAGTAGAAGCTGGTGAAAAGGCCGACACCGCTGATGATCACCGTCAGCGCCACCACGCCAGCTACCGCCCAGACCAGCACGGCGCCCCGCAGCAGGGCTTTCCCGTCTGCTTCCGCGCCGCCCCCGGCCCTCGCCTCCGCGCGGCGCACCAGCCACGAACTTATCCGCTGCAGCCCCCCGCCCCCCGCGAAGAACGCCAGAATGGCGACACCAAAGGCGCTGAAGACCCCGAACGCACTGCACAGGGTGGTCATCACGTCAATTTTCGTTGCCATGTCAGTAAGCCTCCTGTGCAATAGCCGCCGAAGCAGCGCACCCGGACACAGCCGCGTGAGCTCATGGGATCTTCCATCGGCCTTGCTATATGGCGTTGCTCCGCAGTCGTGGCATGTACCCGACCGACGCTACGCACCGGACGCATCGGGCGAATCCGTTACGGTCACGGAGATCCGGCGGCCCCTAAGGCCATCCGGGCACGCGGAATATCCGTAGGATCACGGAGCCGCGTCCGTCACCGCTGACGTCACCGGTCGGATGCCCTGGTGGTACTGGGCCTAGACCGGTACCGGGCCGACCAGGCCGATGCCGCGCTGCGAACTCGCCCGCCTGGGAGCGGGCTACGCGGGGTTGAAGTCGGTGGACAGGGCCAGCTCGCGCCATTGGTCGAGTTCCTTGGCGACGGAGGCGAGTTTGCCTTCGACCAGGTTCACGCAGTCGCTGCTCAGCTGCAGCCGGAGCGGCGGTTCGGCGGCGGCGGCCAGTCGCCGGATGGCGGCCACGGCCTGGACCGGGTCCCCGGGCTGGTGGCCGCAGCCGGCTTGCACCGCGTTCAGGTGCTGGCCGGCCGTATCGGTGTAAGCCGGGATGCGCTCGCCCGGCACGCGCCTGCTGTCCGTGGTCAGGAACTCGGTACGGAAGGAGCCGGGCTCCACGACGGTGGCGTGGATGCCCAGGGGAGTCAGTTCGGCGTGCAGCGCCTCGGTGATCGTCTCGATGGCGGACTTGGACGCGCCGTAAAGACCCCGGCCCGCGCTGGCGGCGAACCCAGCGCTCGATGCTGACCCCCGCCAGCGTCGCGACCTCTGCGGCACGCAGAAATTCCCCAGGCGGAGAGCGCGGAGCCGTTCCGCCATTACCTCACCTCCCTCCTCCTTCGAAGAGCCTGCGCCGTAGCTGCCTACTACCCTCAGCCCTCCCGTGGGTGGGTCCATCGGCTCACTCGTGTTCGTCTCCGGGGAAAGTCACCGGGCCACCGGCCGGAAACACAGGGAATGCACGCTCAACTCAGCGGCGCATGTCAAACCGGAACACGCGCGCTCGAACCCGAACCCATCGAAAAGCCGGGGCCGGCTTCCACGACCCGCTCCGCTCCTACTCGCCCGACTTGACCTTCACGTGGACAGCGTGACGCGTCGCAGTGCGGGCAACGTGTCCCCCGTGCAGCTCAGGTGACGGGCTCGTCAGCGGCGAGCGCGGCCTGCACGGCGCCGCGGTCGATCTTGGTCAGCGCGTTGCGCGGGATCGAGGCGACGACGCGGCGCCCAGCGCGGCTGATCCCCACCGGATTATGCATCCCGCCGTGGGTAATCGCCCAGAAAGGGCAGCTCATGCCACGTTCTTCGGCACGTTCGGCGTCTTTCGATGACCTACCTTCGATCCAGGCGGCAATGGGGGCGCGCGGCCGCGTGCTTCAGTGGGCGACGGGCGCGGAGTTGCTCACGCTCATCGAAGCCTGCGAGCGAGCGGACTGGCTCAGCCACCTGCAGGAAGCAGTTAATCCCGACGCGCTCGCCGCTTTGGCTGGCCTCGAGCGCTCTGCCCCGTTCTCTGCAGGAGCATGAGACTTGCCTTATATGGATGAGTTGTCTATATTGAGAATGTGGACAAAAGATCCACATAGGTAGGAGGTGTAAGGGTGGAAGCAGGCAGGGATGGCAGGGTCGCGATCGTGACGGGCGGCTCGGGCGGTATCGGAAGCGCGGTGGCCAGGCGGCTGGCCATGGACGGCATGAGCGTCCTGGTCCATTACGCGGGCAACGGCGAGAGCGCGGATCAGGTCGTGAAGGAGATTACGGAGGCGGGTGGGATCGCCTTGGCGGCAGGCGGCGACGTCGCCGACGAGACCGCGATGGCCGCGGTGTTCGATGAGGCTGAGCGGGTGTTCGGCGGTGTGGACGTGGTCGTCAACACGGCCGGGATCATGCTGCTGTCGCCGATCGTGCAGCTTGACCTGGCTGACCTGGACCGGATGCACCGGATCAACATACGGGGGACGTTCGTTGTCTCGCAGTTGGCCGCGAAGAGGCTGCGGCCAGGCGGCGCGCTGATCAACTTCTCAACATCGATCACCAGGCTGCAGTCGCCCACTTATGCTGCCTACGCCGCATCCAAGGGCGCGGTCGAGGCGATGACCCTGATCCTGGCCCGCGAGCTGCGCGGGCGTGACATCACGGTCAACGCGGTGGCGCCTGGCCCAACGGCGACGCCGCTGTTCCTGGAGGGCAAGCCCGACGAAGTGGTGGCGCAGATCGCGCAGGCGGCGCCGCTGGGCCGGCTGGGCACGCCCGCCGATATCGGTGCGGCAGTCGCCTTCCTCGCCGGGCCTGCCCGCTGGGTCAACGGCCAGGTCATCTACGTCAACGGAGGCGTCGCGTGAACAGCCAGCAGAAGGGCGGATGGGCTTCACCGAGCTCCTCCGTCCCGCGAGCTGACATCCGGCTGTCCCATCCGTGACCAGGGTTGCCTGCCCGCACTCATGCCGGGAGGCTGGCGACGCCGTGCAGGAGGTTGGTGATGAGGTTGCTGGCCATGCTGGTCTCAAGGGGCTCTCCGAACAGCAGCAGCCGGTGGTAGCAGGCGCCCCACAACTGGTCGACGATGGCGGCGAGGTCGAGGCCGGGGCGCAGTTGTCCGGCCTGCTGCGCGCGGCGGAGCCGGGCGATGGCCAGCTGGCGACGCGGCTCGGCGTAATAGTCACGCAAGGCGCGGGCCAGCGCAGGGTCCGACTGGGCGGTTCCGACTAGCCCGGCGATCACCCTTCCTCCGCCCTGGTCGTTCAGCAGGCAGATGAAAGCCGTCATCTGCGTGAGCAGGTCGGCCTCGATGTCCTGCGTGTCGGGGAAAGACAATTGCTGCTCAGTGCTGTCGAAGTAAGCTTCCAGGGCCAGGACGCCGGGAGAGGGCCACCACTTATACAGGGTCATCTTGCTCGCCCGGCCCGCGCCGCGACTTTGTCAAATGTGACGGCGGCGGCACCGCCTTCGAAGAGCAGGGCTCCGGCAGCCTCAAGTACGGCAGAGCGCACTTCCGCGGCTGGACGGCGGCCGCGGCCGCGGCGCCGGACCTGCTGGGCGTCGGTCATCATGGCCCCCTGAGAAAGTCGGGACAGTCTCCTCTCGCATTATATGTACTAATCGTCTATATTGAGCACGCGCCCGGGGATATAGGGCCATTACTTGGTGTCGTAAGCCGCCTGGCTCGTCATGCCACTCGCGGGTACAAGGAGCAGAGCTGGCATAAGGGCACGTCGATGCCCCTAAGTAGTGTCTCCGCGGCACGAGCGCACCAGCCTTGCGCTGCCAGAACTCCGGGTCGGCCGGAAACCCTAGATGCCGATAGTTCCGTGTGCTTACTGATGTTTGTTCCTTCAGTCGGAGCAACCATGTGGTGTGCAGACCACTATTACGACAAGGCTGCCAGGCAATTCCACGGAAGCTGGTGGGGACAACG
The DNA here is from genome assembly GCA_963808315.1 of uncultured Actinomycetes bacterium. GTDB lineage: Bacteria > Actinomycetota > Actinomycetes > Streptosporangiales > Streptosporangiaceae > Palsa-504. The sequence continues at coordinate 28,916 of CAWEFK010000041.1, forward strand.
GCTGATACCCAAGCGGACGAAGAAATGCGGGCCGTCCTCGAGAACGAACTGGTGCTGCTGGCGCCTGACGCCAGCCGCGAGGAACTCAAGACCCTGCTGCACCCGGACTTCACCGAGGTCCTACGGGACGGCCGCCACTTCGTGCGATCTGAAATCATCACCTTGCTGACTACAACCGTCCGAGACCAGACGCCGCGGGCGGCTGTTGAAGTCCGGGCAGACTGGGTCTCGGGCTCGGCCATCCTGGTCACCTACGTGAGCGAAGAGGGGGACAGACGGCTCCGTCGCGTCACCGTGTGGGTGCGCACCGGATCTGGCTGGCAAGCTTACTTCCATCAGGCCACACCGATCCAGGCCGTTACCGGTGGGTTGCCCGGCTTTGACGGAGAGGGTTGATAATTCGGTCAGACTACCTGGACTGACTTCCTCCGCTCCTAGGCCGATGCACTGATTGCCTGCGACTTCTTCAAGATGCCAGGAGCCGGGCACGGTTCCTGATCCGGGACCGGGGACGGCGAGCGCTGGCGATCCACCGCCCAGCAATCGCGCTGACCCTGGGCGCCCGCACCGGGGTCTGGATGACCTGTGTCCCGGCCGCCGTGAGGACGGCGTCGAAGGCGCTGGTGAGGTTGTGGATGCTGATAATTCATCCGTGCTGTTGCTGGCATCTAGTTGGCCCGGAGCAGTCCGGTGGCACCGCGGCGGCCCAGCGCCCGGGCTTGGGTGGCTAGCGTGGCCACCGCGAGTACGCAGGTGGCGAGGGCGGGCAGGCCGAGGGTGACCAGGTTGGGCGAGAACTCGACCGGGGCGCCGGTGCCGGTGAACGCGGACAGGTTGATGGCCGAGCCGATCAGGTGCGGGAGCAGGACCGCGCAGACGCCGCCGGCCAGCACCGCCGCCAGCATCGCGGGCATGGCCTCGGCCAGCACAAGACCGATAGGCCGCTGGTGGCCCATGACCGTCAGCCGGGCCAGGGTCAGCTCGCGTTCGGTGGCGCCGAGCGCCAGGCCCAGGAGCACGATGAACAAGCCGAACGCGGCCGCCGTGGCGATGGTGAGCACGATGATGAGCAGCGCGCCGTGCTGCAGGGGCGAGCCGGCCAGCGCGGCCAGCAAGGTGCTGCGGAAGGTCGTGGCGTTGCCCGGGATCAGCTTGTTCGCCACCGCGGTCAGCTGCGCGTTGTCGATTCCGGACCCGGTGACCAGGACCAGGTTGGGCGCGGGCTGGCCGGCCGGCCCGGGCAGCACCTGCACCGGCATGATCACGAACACCCCGCCCCCGGCCTGCGCGGGCGTGCTGCTCACCACGCCGGCCACCCGCACGTCGATCGGGCCCATCGCCAGCTGCGAGTCCAGCTGGGTCGTCCCGGTCCCGAGCAAGCTGGCGGCCTGCGGCGAGGCGACGACGGAGATCACCGGGGCCGCGGTCGCGACGCCGCCCGCACTGGTCTTCCCGGCCCCGAGCCGGACCGGGAGGGCCGGGAGCGGGGTGCCGGCCACCACCTTCGCGTAGCTGGCAGGTTCGACAGCGGACACCTGGAGCGGCTCGCCGTCGGGCGCGGTCCAGGTCGTGTTCCAGACCGCGGTGACCGCCTGCACGCCGGGTACGGCCGCGATCGCCCGGACCGCGGCCGAGCTGACCGGAGCCCCGAGGGAACCCGCCCTGATGGCCACGTCGGCCCCGTTGCCCTGCCAGGACGCGGTGGCTTCGCCGCGGCCGATGCCGCTGTTGACCATGCCCGCGAAGGTAGCCAGGGACAACGCCAGGACCAGGCCGAACGCGGGCAGCACGCCGGTCAGCGAGGACCGGGCCGCCCGGGACAGCGCGACGAAGCCGGTGGCCCCCGCGCTGCGCGCCGAGGCGGCCAGCAGGCCGCGCATGACCAGCGGGTACAGCCGCAGCATGACCAGCACGACCGGGATGGCCAGCAGCACAGGCGTGGCCGCGAGGTACAGGTTGGCCGCGCCCGCGGCCGGCAGCCCCTGGTCGTGCAGGACGAGCAGGGCCGCCACCGCGGCGGCGCAGGCGGTGACCTCGGCCACCGGCCGGCGCCAGGCGATCCGGGGCCGGCGAGTCTCGGTACCGGTGATCCGGGCCGGGTTCGCGGCCGGGGCGGCCCGGCGGTGCTGCCACGCCGCGATCAGCGGCGGCCCGGCCACCGCGGCCAGCACCGTGACGGCGGCCAGCGACCAGCCCAGCGCCGACGACGCGGGATCGCCGGGTATCAGCAGCACGGCCAGCCCGGCGCCGGCCAGCGTGGCGGGCACCACCGCGATGACCGCGGCCCGTGCCATCAGCGCCGCGATCTGGCGCAGCGATCCGCCCCTGGCCCGCAGCAGGGTCAGCTCGGCGGATCGGCGCAGCACGATCATCTGGGCCGCGAGCAGGATCACCGCCGCGCCGGTCACGATCATGCTGACGAACAGCAGCAGCAGCACGGTCTGGATGGCCGCCTGGGTGGCGAGGAAGGCCGCCAGGCCGGGCAGCGGCGCCGCGGTCACCGACAAGATGCTCGTGCCCGTGGCCAGGTCCCCGCTCAGCGAGGGCGCGCCGGAGGTGACCCGGTTGAGCTTGTCGTCCAGCGACTGAGCCTGGCTGGCTCCGACACCGTTCAGGTTGAGCGGGAACTCCCAGGTCATCTCCATGCCGACCCCGCTGAACATCACCTGCATGGCCGTGAACTGGCCGGGATCGGCGAAGACCCCGGCCACCCAGTACGGCATGCCGTTGTGCGGCGGCGGCAGGCCGCGGGGCGGGGTGGTCAGGCTGGGGATACCGACGGTGGAATCCTGCGTCCAGAAGGCCGAGCCGGGTTGGCGCTGCCGCACGATCGCGGTGACCAGCAGCTTGAGCGGGCCGCCTGGACTGGCGACAACCATGCGGCTGCCGGGGTGCAGGCCGAACAGGGCCGCGGTCTGAGTGGTGGCGGTGACCGGCAGCATCCCGGCCGGGACCTTCGTGACCGTGTAGCTGCCCGCCACCAGCTGCGCGTTGCCGGGCAGCGCGTCCCGGTAGGTCACCTCGAGCCTGGACGGGGCCCCGGCGTTGGTCTTGGGCCTCGGGCCGGACATGGGCAGCGGGTTGGAGTTCAGCCCGAACCAGCTCCCGGCCGCCAGCGGCAGCCCCGCGGCCCGGAACCCGCTGGTGAGCTGGTCCATGGACTCCTCCACCGTCGAACCGGGCAGCAGCAGGCTATGGCCGGGCAGTGCCCCGGCGCCCTGCAAAGTGGTGGTGAACTCGCTCCAGGAACCGCTCACCTGGACGGTCTTGACCGGGCTGGCCAGCCCGGCCAGCGTCTGGTGCAGCGCCTGGGACCGGGTATGCAGGCTAAGCGCCGGCCCGGCTAGCGCGGCGAACACGCAACCGCAGACCAGCAGGACCAAGGCGAGCGTACCCCCTGTCGCCCAGCCGGCAGTCCGCCGCACGCTCTGTCGCCCGGTCGTGCCGGGCCGGCCCCCTCGCCTGCCGTGTCGTCCGGTCATGCTGACTCCGCGGCGAGGACCGCGGCGCCGTCCGCGCGCGGCGGCCACCATCGTGGTCAGCGCGGCTACGACTATCACCAGGCGGTGCGCATTCATCCTGGGCAGCGCCAGCGAACCCCGTGTCCAGCCCATTAGCTCAGCAGCTTATGATCCGCACCGGCTGATAAAAAGAGTGCGTATATGAGCTGGTACTCGTCTGTGACCGGCCCGGAATTTAAGCCGCGAGCGAGCTGAAGGGTCTGACGGTGTCAGTCATCCTCATCACCGGGGGCGCCGCCCCGACCGGATCCATGCTCAGGACCCGGCTGGCCCGGCCCGGCGTGCACGAAGACGCTGCCCGCTCCTGGACAGTGACCGAGCTCGCGACGATAGACGGCCCTGTCCCGGGCCGCGTCGCGCGAGTCTCCGGGACGCGCTCGGGCAGCCCCGCTGCAGTACCTGACAGATGACGGATGCGCCTCGCCGCCAGACCCTGCGCGCGGCGACCCAGCCGAGCGAGCTCGTGACCATGGTCGGGCTGGCCGCCTTATCGCGTTCGCGGCCAGCCTCCGCCGCCACCACGGCATCGCGCCCGGGGCCTGGCGGCAACAGCCGTCAACCGCGCCTCTCACGCTCAACGGCGCCGAAGACCCGGCGGCACCAGACGAACCGGACGATCGCGGCTGAACGGCGGACCCAGCGACGTACACCCGGCCCAGGCACCGGCCAGGTACCCGGACGTCGTCTAGCACGACCTCGGCCGTGTGCGAGGTCCTGCAGATGCTGGTGCTTGCGGAACTTCTGGCCATGCTCAGCCTGCGGGTGCCGGGCTGCAGACGATAAAGCTCGCCTGGCCCCGGGAACCCAGCGCCAGGTGGACCCGAGCTCGTGCGCTGACCCGGCCGCGGGAGACCGGAGGCAGGCGACTCGTCAGCGCCCACCCTCGTTCGGGCAAAGGGTTTTGAGATCTTTTCCGGAACGGACCGCGGTTTCACCAGTCAGCGCCGCGGTACCGGAGCCCGTTCCTCGCGCCGTAGCGGGAGCCTTGGCCCCTTCGCCTAGTTGTACTGGTACATCGTGGACGTCGCCGGACTTGCTCGCGGTCCGGCCTGCCCCGGCTCGGGCGCCCGGCCAGCAGGGCCGGCGCACCCGTGTCACGGCCATTCACAGCTGCCCGCCGATTAGCCAAAGCCGGGAAATCGAAGAAATTCGAATTTAGCAGCCCACTTCAACGGCGCCCCTCCCAGCGAATTCACAGAGATTTTATGCACTATTGTCGCGGCGCGGTGTAATGGTAGTTACCTCCCTTGTTCTCCACCATCCGTAAATCCCCGAGGCGGTGGTACGCGTGGCCGACGATCCGGTCAGGATCGCGCAATTCTGGCAGGCAGTCGAGATTTTCAGCCCGCAGTCACTCCCCAGGCTAGACCAGCGAGAATCATACGGTTGACTACCAGGATGGCGACCGGGTGCCCTGGGGGCCACGTTCCAGTCTCCCGGAGCCCGATCCCGGTCATGTCTGGCGGCACGAGGTGTACGGGGGACTTTACGACCTCAGCCGGGTGCGCGATGTCCTGGTCAGCCAGTACGGTCAGGACCAAGACGAGGAGCCGCCACCGAAGGGCAAGTCGGCCTTGTTCGCCTGCACCGTCGACGAGAAAGGCTTCCTCGTCGAGGACTCCATGGTCGTCTCCGCCTGCGCCTGGGGCACCGGGCGGGTCGTCCGGGGCGACTCGCCCATCGGCGACATGGCGGCGGACACCGCGCACTACGCCGACAGCCTGGCCCGGCAGGCGAAGGTGCGGGCCGGGGTACGGGTGCTCGGCGCCGCTCTCCGGGAGGCGGCCCCCGAGGGCGTCAGCGGCGCGGTCAGCGCCGCGGCCGCAGGGGTACTCGGGCCGCTCGGCCCGATCGGGGTCGGCCTCGCCGCGGCTGCGGCGAAAACGGCCAAGTCGCTGGCCGAGTCGGCCGTGGGCGGGAAAGAGGAAAGAGGACGAGGCCGCCCGGCAAGCCGGACGACGCCGGCGACAGCAGCCAGCGGGGAGGCGACGCGCCTGGACCTGATCGCCATCGCCGGCGAAGACCTGCACGCATTCGTCGACGGCCTCGCCGACGGCATGGGGGTCGCGGGCGGCCTGCCGCCAGTGGCGTCCGGATCCGCAGCCACCAGATCAAGGTCGACAGCGACGAGGAGACCAAGGCCGACCCGTTCCTGAACAGCTTCCTCGCCGACGACCTGCAGCGGGTCACCCAGGCCCTGCGCGACGGCAACGCCGGCCGGGCGCTGGCCAGCTACCTGACGCCGGAAGACCGCGTCCGGACGGCGCAGCGCAACGATCTCCGCCACGAGCCGGAACTCGTGCTCGCCTCGTGCCGTCCGGACCTCATCCCGCCGGGCCGGTGGGTCACCGCCACGGACCGCCCGCTGGCCTTCAGCCAGCAGTTCGCGGTCAATCGCATCATGCACGAGCACGGCGACGGCCAGCCCGGCCTGTTCGCCGTCAACGGGCCGCCCGGCACCGGCAAGACCACCATGCTCCGCGACGTAGTCGCGGCGATCCTGGTGCGGCGGGCGGTCAAGCTGGCGGCGCTGCGCAGCCCGGAGGACGCGTTCACCGGCGAGATGACCTGGACCACGCCGGCCTGGACGCACCGCATCTCGAGGCTGCGGCCGGAGCTGGCTGGCGACGAGATCGTGGTCGCGTCGTCGAACAACGCCGCGGTCGAGAACGTCACCGCCGAGATTCCCGGCCCCGGTGGCGTCGACGACGAATGGCGCGCGGCCGCCTCGGGCGTCGACTACTTCACCGCGACGGCCCGGCAGGTCACCGGCCCGGGTGCGTGGGCCCTGCTGGCGGCCGTCCTCGGCAACTCCGCCAACCGGGGCGCGTTCGTCACCAACGTCTGGTTCGGCGGCAAGCGGAAGGGCAAGCGCACCGGCACCGGCCTGCTCGACCTCCTCAAAGCCACCCCGGCGCCCGACTGGCCCGGCGCCGTCCGCGACTTCCGGCGAGCCCTTGACAAAGTTCAACAGCTGTCCGCCGAACGGAGCGTGGTCTCTGCCGCGGTTAGTAATCTCCCCCAGCAGCGCAGCGCCCAGGCGGCGGCCGCCGCTGCCACCCGGAAATCCAGCGCGAACGGGAGGGCGCAAGCGCGCCGCCCCGACCTGGCGACCGCAGCAGAAACGGCCGCCGGCGGGCAGTCCGAGGCCAACGCCAGTGCCAACGCGTATCAGCTAACCCGCCCGGGACTCCTCACCTCACGCGCCCGCAAGCGCACCTGGGAGCAGGGGCAGGAAGAGCTGGCGGGGCAGGTACGCCAGGCGGTGGCGGACGCCGCTGCCGCGCGGAAATCCCTTGCCGCGCTCGACCGCGAGATCGCCGCCGGGCGAGCGGCTGAGCGGGCGGCCTGCGAGGCCCGGTCCCGGGCCGACGTCGCCGTCCAGGGTGCGGAGCGCATCGTCGCCGGCGCCCGCAGCCGCTGGGGCGAGCGGGTGCCGGACGGCCCGGAGTACGCCGAGACTGAGCAGCCCGAGCTGATCGAGCGGCGCGAGCTGTCTGCCCCGTGGGCCGACGACGAGTTCAGCCAGGCCCGTACCCACCTGTTCCTGGCCGCGCTGGCCCTGCACAAGGCGTTCCTCCTGAACGCCGGGCCCCGGCTTTCTCGCAACCTCAGTGCGATGATGAACATCCTCGACGGCAAGGGCAGGCCGGGCCGGGAGCCCTTGCTCGCCGCCTGGCAGACCCTGTTCCTCGTGGTGCCCGTCGTGTCGACGACGTTCGCCTCCTTCGGCCGGATGTTCGCCGGCCTGGGCCGCGAGTCACTGGGCTGGCTGCTGGTCGACGAGGCGGGCCAGGCCGCGCCGCAGAACGCGGCCGGCGCGCTGTGGCGCAGCCGTCGCGCGGTCCTCGTCGGCGACCCGCTGCAGCTGGAACCGGTCGTCACGCTGCCCTGGGGCGGGCAGCGGGCCCTGCTGGAGCAATTCAGCGTCGAGCCGCTCTGGGCGCCGAGGCGGTCGTCCGCGCAGCAGCTCGCAGACCGGCTCGCCGTCGCCGGGACCGCGCTGCCCGGCGCGGCGGGCGAGGACGTGTGGGTCGGCGCTCCGCTGCGGGTGCACCGGCGTTGCGACCGCCCGATGTTCGAGGTCAGCAACGCGATCGCATACCACGGGCTCATGGTGTTCGGCACGCCCGCCGACCGCAAGCCGTTCCACGGGGAGAACGCCTGGCTCGATGTCCGGTCCAGCGTCCGGGGCAGCAACTGGATCCAGGCGGAAGGAGACATGCTGCGCTCGGTGCTGCTCGGCCTGCGCGACAACGGCGGGGTCCAGGCGTCACAGATCAGGGTGATCAGCCCCTACCGGGTGGTCGCGGAGAACGCCCGGGCGATCTTCCGGGGCGTCTTCCCCGAAGCGGGCAGCGGTGACCTGGACCAGTGGATCGGCACGGTGCACCGCATGCAGGGCCGGGAGGCGGACGCGGTCATCCTCGTGCTTGGCGGCGACCCCGACAAGCCGGGCTCGCGCCGGTTCGCGCGGGAGACCCCCAACCTGCTGAACGTCGCGGTGACCCGGGCCAAGCGCCGCCTGTACGTGATCGGCAACTACAGCACCTGGGGCAGCGAGCGCTACTTCGACAAGCTAGCCGACCCCGCCGTTCTCAGGCGGTACCGGCCTTAGCCGCCGGGCTGACCCCGCACGCGACCGCCAGGTCGACGGCAGGTACATGCGAGGTACAAGCCAGGTCTACGCGCGCGTGGAACTTGCCGACCCTCCTTAGCCCTGCAGTACCTCCGAAATTCGTCTATAGGGTCTGAGCTGGTTCGTTACGCGGCGGGGTGACACTCGTTGATCAGCCCGCCGCGGAGCTGTCGTCGACGGACCTGGTGACGCGGGACAGGGACCACGTTGGGTGCGTCGTCAGGGGCGCGCAGGTCAAGTCTCCTTGGTGGCTGCGTCCGGTGTTGTAGTGCTTGATGGCCTCGGCCAGGATGATGCGGGATTGCCGTTCACCGGCGATGAGCATCCGGTCGGTGCACTCTGCCGGTACCGTGCGCACGAAGCGCGCGGCATAGGCGTTCATCCGCGTGGCCGCCGGCGCCGCCGGTAGGACCTTGGTTCCGCAGGCGGTGAAAACCGCATTGAAGGCAGCCGTGAACTTGGAGTCCCGGTCCCGGATCAGATGGGTGAACACGCGCCCGGCATCGGCTAGATCGGCGGTGAGCTCTCGGGCTAGTTGCGTGGCCCACGCCGCGGTCGGGAAGCGGGTGACGCCCAGCAAGTGCACGTGCCGCGTTGTCCCGGGCCAGCTTGACAATCGGCTCGGTCAGTTCGTCGGCCAGCGGCAGCGGACGTCCCGGCGCCCTGGGCTGGGTCCACTTCCTGGCGACCATGCGCCGGTGCCAGCGCAATAGCGTCGAGGACCGGGCCGACAGAGCAAGCCATGACAGCAACGCGGCCAGCGAACGATAGACCAGGCGAACCACTTCACCGGCAACACCGGCTGGAACGCCGCCCAGCTGTCGGAATTCCAGCTCTACGCGCCGTAGGTCCGAGCCTGCGTGATCCGCAATGACGCGCGTACTATCGAAAGTGCCCGAAGGCTCTTGTGGCGCGCTTTGAGCTTATTATGCGGACCGCTATTCACCGTGAGGTAAGATCAGTATGGACCCGGCGAGGCGACTTACTACTGCCGACTTTGAGGCGTTGTATGCTGGCGGTGCGGCCGCGGGGCCGCGAATGCCGTGGGATATTGGCGGCCCGCAACCCGCCGTCGTTGGACTCTGCGATGCTGGGGAATTCACGGGGCGGGTTCTGGATATCGGGCTCTTCGAACTTAACCGGGATGGAGTTTCTGGCCGGTTACCTGGCGTGTTCTCCGGACGGTTGCGGTGGGTGATGGGCGTCTTATGCCGCGGGTGCAGGAGATGCGGACGCGCCTGCGCTGATTCGCCGGGTTACGGAATCCGTATGCGAGGCGGGCTTCGAGTTTGGCGAGCCGGTTCAGGCTTTCGGAGGTGGCGTTCGTGATCCCGGTCAGGACCGCGCAGACGATCTCGTCCTCCCACCGGGAGATGGTCCGCGCGAGGCTGAGCAGCTCGGGGATGTCGTCGTTGCAGGCACACCAGTCGTAGAAGGCGGCCAGCCGGTCCCGGACGTTGCGCTCGCACGGCTTGGAGCCGGTGACGCGGGCGCGCAGGTTCAGGGCGTGGCGGAGTTTCTCCTTGGCGATCCAGGCGGCGGCGATGTCCTGCCCGGCCGGGTCCGCCTGCAGGATGCCGGTGACCTTGGCGAACTGGACGGGTGATAGGTGCTCCAGGTTGCGTACCAGCAGGTTCTTGATGCCGTACTCGGGGTCACCGGACCGGCCGCGGCGCCCGTACTTGCCGCGGACTACACGGCGCCGCACGTCGCCGGTCATCTTGACGGCCAGGTGGACGACGTGGAACAAGTCCACGGCGATCTGTGCGCCCGGCAGCATCCGGCGCACCGCGGAGGCGTAGATGGAGCACATGTCGATCGCCACGACCCGGATCGCGTCCCGCCAGGCCGGGGCGGCCTGCGCCAGCCAGTACGCGGCGTCATCAGCGGTCCGGCCCTCCACCTGCCCCAGCAGCCCCTGCCCGCCGGACAGGTCAAAGAAGCAGGTGTGCCACCGGTCTGCCAGCAGCAGGTATTCCCCGGTATCCGCCTCCAGCCTCCACCGGGGCCGGCCACGGCGGTGCTCGTCGATGCCCAGGTGCGCCACCGGCGCGGGGGCCTGATCCAGCACCGGGTCCGCCGCGGCGGCGAACGCGTCATGCGCCACCGGCCACGACACCCCGGCATGCCGGGCCGCCTCCGCCGGGGTGATCCCGCGCTCGGCGACCTCGGTCCCGGCCTGCTCCCGCAGCCGCCGCATGAGCCAGGGCACCGCGGCGGCACCTGCGGCACCCGCTCGGTGAACGTCTTGCGCGCGCAGCCTGGCGCCTCGCATTTCCAGCGGCACTTGACCCACCACACCGCCACCGGGTCACCGCCCCGGCGGACATCCCGCGGCCGGGCCAGCACCGTGTCATGCCGGCGGCCTGAGACCGATCCGCAGTCCGGGCACGCCGCCGCGGCCGGATAACCGGTGACCGCCCATACCTCCACTGTGCCGTCCGGCAGCGCCTGCGCATCGGTAACCTGCAGGCCATCCACGCCGAACAGCACAGACGCCGTATCCTGGAACACGATGCCCGCGGCTTTCTGATGATCTTGAAGTCCTTGGTAAGACCCAAGATCGTAGGAGCCGCGGGCTCCCTGTTCACGGCGGCACGCCGTACGCACATCAGGCCACCCGGACCAGGCAAGACGTAAGCGCCCAGCGCGTTCAGTAACACCTCGGGATCACTCAAAGTCATCAGGCGGCAACGACGTCCCGGTTAACTTCGAAGGCCCGGATATCGGCTGCGGCCCTGGCGACAATGCCATATTTCTTGCCTCGCGCGGCATGCAAGTTACGATGCCTTCGACACGGTGCTTGACTCCGCGCTGTACCACTGCCTGACCGAGGAAGAACGGCACAAGTACGTCGGCGCGCTTACCCGGGCGACACGACGGGAGGCGCGACTGCACCTGCTGTGCTTCTCCACGCAGGGGCCGCAGATCGTGCCCGCCCGGCACTTGGTCAGCGAGACGAACCTGCGCGAGACCCTCCGCAGGGACTGGGCGATCGAACGACTCGAACTCGCTCCTTACACGATGGCCAGCACACTGGATGATCTACAAGCGATCATTCGGGCGATCCAGGGCGTGGATATCCCGGCATCTCAGTTCGCCGCGATCGAGACGGCCACGGCGACGGCCGTGCGCTAAGACCGGGTGCTGGTAGCCGACGGCGGTGCGTTCGGCGGCATGATTGCTGGCAGCCATGACCTGCGGCGTGCTTTCCGCCTTTTCCGCTAGGGGCGTGACTGGACCAGCCTTGAGCGAGTTCCCGAAGACATAGATCCGTGCAACCGCAGGATACCGAATTCCCGCATGCCCTGGCTGCCCCAGCTCCAGTGCTCGCTCGATGGGCGTCCACCGTCATCCGCACTCGCTAGCCGAGCCGGCGCGGACACAGCAGCCGCTGCGGGATCGGCGCTCGGCTCCTCTATCGTGACCAGGGCGGGTATATCCACGCCAATCGTCTGCCAGTGGTGGCCATCGCGGCACGGTTTCGGAAAGCGCCCGTCGTGAGCTCCGGGACGGTTTCCACCGCAACTCTGCTTCCTGGCGCGGACAACTCGCGTATCTTATGGAGCATGCCACGCACCGTTTCGCTGTCGAGGTACGGCGTAAGCTCCCTCGATGAGCCAGACCGAGGGTGCTGACGTCGAGAACCCGGCGTCCAGCAGCTGCGTCCGCCAGCCTGCCCGGAGATCACCGGGCAGGACATGGCGGCGGCAGGCCTGCCTGGCATTCAGCTCTCGCAGGACGGATGCCTTGAAATCCAGCACAGCTGGCCGGTCGACCTCGTAATAGCCGAAACCGGCTGGCCACGTCAGCCGAAAGGCCCGGGAGTCAAGGCCTGCGGCCAGCACCACCGCCTGGCTCACTCCCGGCAGTGTCAGGAACCGGTCGAAAACCCGGGTCCGCACCGCGACGAAGTCGGTCAGATCCAGCCAGGTAGGCGCCGAATCCGGGTCCGCGGCCACACCTTCGACCGTGGTCGGCAAACTGTCACCGGCAGCCGCCACGAACCTGGCGGCATAGGGGTCCACGACAAGCGGGGCCACCTTGCTCCCCTCAATCGCACGGCACGATGCTACCAGCAGCGCCGTCACCCCGACCCCATTACCCGCGTTCCAGCTGGCGGATTTACCGGCTAGCGGCTCGTCCATTTCACCCCATCCCGCGGTGAGAAGCTCAGCTCGCCAGAGGAACTCGCGAACCCTAGACTCGTTTCCCATCTTCCCTGATCGACGTCCCGGCCGGTGAGCTGTCCGGGGCTTATTACCCGATGCGACCACCTCGGCGGCATCCTCCACGAGTACCGGCATGCCGCTGACCTGCACGGATGAGATTTCGGCAAGCCCAGGGCCGGTCAGCGCGGATCAGTGAGTAGCTGTGTCAGTGCAGTGAGCGCGGGATGGTAGGCGTGGCCGGCCGGGGTGGCGTAGCCGATGATGATGGCCTGGGGGGCGGGCTCGGGCGGGTTGTGCCAGTAGTGGCCGAGGGTGTGAAAGCGCGATGGAGCGCCGGACCGCGCGGGAGCGGATCTGCTGTTCGGTCGGTCCGTGCTCGGGCAGGTGGGTCAGGGCGTGCAGCCCGGCGGAGATGCCGGCCAGGTGCAGGCCGGACTGGTTGCGGGCCAGGGCCTGGGCCAGGTCGTCGCGGCGGCGCCGGTAGACTGCCCGCATGCGGCGGACGTGCCGGTCGAATGCGCCGCTGGTGATCAGCTGGGCGAAGCGTGAGCTGATCTAGGACGCTGGTGCCGCGGTCGAGGTCTGTCCTTGGCGGCGGTGAGCGGCGTCGATGTGGCGGGCGGGCTGAGCCAGCCCAGCCGCAGGGCGGGGGCGAGGGTCTTACTGGTGGTGCCGACGTAAATCACGTGACTCGGGGTCGAGGTGCTGCAGCGCCCCAGCGGGCGGCCGGTCGTAGCGGAACTCGCCATCGTAGTCGTCTTCGATGATCAGGGCCTGGTGGCGGCGGGCCCATTCCACCAGGGCCGTGCGGCGGCCCGGGGACATGGTCATCCCGAGCGGGATACTGGTGCGCCGGGGTGACCAGCACGGCCCGGGCGCCCGAGCGGTCGAGGTGGTCGGTGTCCAGGCCGTCCTGGTCGCAGGGCACCGGCACCACGGTGAGGCCTGCGGCTTCGGCCTGCCGCCGGTAGCGGTGAGGCGCCCGGGTCTTCGACGGCCAGGGTGGTGCCCGCGGCCCGCAGCGATCGGGCAGATGAGGCTAGCGCCTGGGTGAAGCCGTTGCAGATCAGCAGCCGCTCCGGGCCGGTGTCGACGCCGCGGGCCCGGCCCAGGTAGTCGGCCAGGGCCCGGCGCAGCTGCGGGGTTCCGCGCGCGTCGCCATAGCCGAAGGCCTCATCAGGCGCCCTGGCCAGTGACCTGCCGGCAGGCCCGCGCCCAGGCCTGCCGGGGGAAACTCGCGCTGTCGGGCTGCCCGGGCCGGAAGTCCCAGCGTGCCGCCGCCGGCTGGGCGGGGGGCGCGGGGGATGGCGGCCGGTGGCCGCGGTGCCCAGCGCACCCGGACCGGCGCTCCCTGCCGCAGCTCCAGGTAACCTTCGGCGGCCAGCTGGCGGTAGGCGGCGCTGACCGTGCCACGGGCAACGCCCAGGTCGCGGGCCAGCGACCGGGAGGACGGAAGCGTGCTGCCCACGGCCAGCCGGCCATCCCGGATGGCGTCCCGCAGCGCGCGCTCGATGCCCTCCCGCAAGCCGGCCGTCCGGTCCAGGTCGATCAACAGGTCCAGGCCACTGGACCAGTCAGAAGTCCACGAAACTGGATCATATGTCAATGCCAGTTCTGGCCTAGCCTGATGACCATGACCACCGAGCCCAACCCCGGGCGACTGGACGCGGCCGCCCGCGCTGGTGCGGGTGCGCCGCAAGCCCGGCCGGGCCCGTTACGACAGGCGGCCGTGCACGCCGTGCTGGACGCGGCACCGTACTGCCACGTGGCCACCGTTCGCGACGGGCGGCCGGTCGTGCTGCCGATGGCACACGGCCGTCTCGGCGGCCTGCTGGTCCTGCATGGGTCGCGGCCGCGGGCCTGTTCCGCGACGCGGACCGGGGCAGCCCGGTCTGCGTCACCGCGACCCTGTTCGACGGGCTGGTGCTGGCCGGTCGGCCCGCAACCACTCGATGAACTACCGTTCGGTCACCATTCACGGCCACGCCACCGCGGATCACCGAGCCAGGCAAGATCATCGCCGGCCTGCAGGCGATGATCGATCATGTCACCCGGGGCCGCTGGGCACAGGTCCGCAAGCCTACCCAAGCCGAGATCCGCGAGACGGGCCTGTGGCAGGTGCCCATCGAAACAGCCTCGGTCAAATCGCGCAGCGGCTCGACGCTCGACGCTGATGCCGACCGCCAGCAGCTGGTATGGGCCGGCCACATCCCGGCACAGTTTGTCTTCGGGCCGCCCGTGCCGGCCGACGGGCTGCCATCCGGCATCGAACTGCCCGGCTATCTGAGCGTCCTGCCCACCGTGGTGAACCCGGCTGGACATGTACTACCGCCGCAAGTGAGGGTGCAAAGACGCGGCCGGATCTAATAACTGACCTCGGCAATCTCGGAGGGGGCTGTCCGCGGCCGTCTGCGTATGTTTGTCTTCGACAGCAGGGTCAGGACAGTTCCGCACACGCACGGTCACCGACGACCTGTGCGGGTGTACCGGGCGTGCCGCGATGTCACCAGACCCGTTTCGAAGTGAGAGAGCTGGGCGAGATCGATATGGTGCCTATGGCGCTGGCGACGCTGGATCTCGTGACCCACAATGACGCGCGGCCGGCATTCCCGGCTGTACACCTCGAAGGTCATACCGTACTGTCCTGCGGTGAGCTGGCCGGCGAATCCGGGCGGGTGCCGCGCCATGAAGCAAGGCGCTGGTGCTATGCGCGGGAGATCGTGATCTGCCCACGCTGCTGGCTTATCTCGCCGCGCTGCGCTTGGGGCACGCCGTCGCGTTTCTGCCCGCCTCGATCGACCATGAACTGCTGGAACCACCGGACACCGGCACCGAGTCCTGGTTGCGGCAGCCGCCCAGCGGACAGCGAGTGGGCGCGGATGGGCGCCTGGCCGACGCGTTCCGCGAGCTGCTCGGCTGACCAGCGATGAGCACCGGCACCGAAACCGGTCAGCGCCGCCGGCGCGCTGCGGCTGACCCCGATGCGGTCGATCCCGGTCGAGTTCACCGGGGAGCGGGCCGGCGAGGGACCGCTCACCTTGGGCCAGCTCGACGTCTACGCATGGGTGAGCGTGGCCCCGGACCACTTCTACGCGATCCTGTGCGTCGAACTCCCGGTGCCGGCGGTAGTCTCGGTCGACGACGTGGCCGAGGCGGCCGCGGTGCTGATCGCGCGGCACGAGAGCCTGCGCACCAGCTACCTGCCCGGCGAGCAGCCGCGCCAGCGGGTCGCGGCGGCCGGTGTCCAGCTGTTGGAGGTCTTCTCGCTCGGCGAGGGACAGTGGGGACCGCGGGACCGCCCCGCGGTAGCCGAGGCGCTCATCCAGTGGCTGCGCGAGTCACCCGATCCGACGCTGCGTCCGGTGCGCATGGCGGTGGCTGTCGCTCCCGGCACGGGCGACCGGGTCATCGCGTGCGCCGCCGGGTTCACGCACCTAGCGGTGGACCACAGCGCGATCGAGATCCTCAAGCGCGACTTCGCCGGCCTGCTCGGCGATCCCGCCCGACGCCAGGCGGCCGCCGCCCGGGCACCAGCCGCTGGACCAGGCCGAGACTGGAGGCGACGCCGGCCGGGCGACGCAGGGCCGGCGCGGCACTGGACCGCGTGCGGGAGCAGTCGTGGCGGATCCCCCGCTGCCTGTACGCGGTGCCGGGCGCCCGGCCCAGCGGCGAGTCGCTGGCCGTGGAGCTGTCGTCGGTGGCCGCCGCGATGGCCGTGCGGCGGGCGGCCGCGCGCACCCGGACCAGCCGGTCCAGCATCGTGACTCGCGGCCATCTGCGCCGTGATCGCCCGCCGCGCCGGCTACCGAGACCTGGTGTTCCCCGTGACGTCCAGCAACCGTTTCGAGCGCCACCTGGTGAACTACGTCGGCGCCCTGGTCCAGAGCGCCATCGTCACCATCGAGATCGGCGGGAAAAGTTTCGACGAACTGGCCGCCCACACCTGGACCACGGTGATGGAGGTGAGCCGGCACGGCCGGTACAACACGGTCAAACGGGACGCCATGGCCGAACTGATCGAGCACGAACGGGGTCTGCGCTTTACCTACGGCACCTTGTTCAACAGTCTTGTGCCTGAGTCGTGGTCCGGACTCACCGCAGGCGTCGGGTTCCGGCCCGAGGAGATCGACGCCGCGCTCGCCCGGACCGGGCTGCGGTGGCGGCCGATGCCGGTCAGCGGAACGCCGATCCAGTTGCGCCTCAACCAGATCGACGGCTGCCTGCGGCTAGACGTGTGGGACGATGACGCCGGCCTGGTGCCGCGGGCCGAACTGGAGTCGGTGCTGCTGGCCGTCGAACGCCTGCTGGTCGCCGCCGCCCCCGGTGACGTGCCCGGCGACCGGATGCCCGGACTCATCGGGCTGGAACCCCTGGCCGGCACCCCGGACCGGATCCTGGTCGACTCCTGCTGGGTCGGCGTAGCCGACGTGCAGCAGCTGGTGGACGACGCCGTCGCGCCCGCAGTGGCCCGTGTCTTCGCGGCGGCCGGCGGCCGCCCGCTGGTCGCCTGCCTGGCCGCCACCGACGCCGTCCGCACGCCGGAACAGGCACACTCCCGCTGCATGGCCGTCCTGGCGCACCACCCCACGGCCATCACCCCGCGCCACTACGTCATCTGCCGCACCGCTCCGCCTGACCCGGCCGACCCCGCCGCCTGGCCCGCACCTGTGGCCGCCGGCACCGGCCGCGCCTGAACCGCTAAGGCTCGAGCCACGTGCCATTGGCACAGCACAGGGTGAATTGAGCGTTTCATCCTTCCGGGCGGAATCACCCGGGCAAGCGGCGCCACCAGCAACAGGCCAGCAGAGTGCGATTTGGTGGGTAAACGTCCCTCTGGAGGGCCCGATCCCAGGGCCACCCAGCATTGGCATACATCCCGGGGATGAGGGTCAGCCGGGTGCGGTAGCCGGTTTCATCATAGCGGCCGACGCGCGAGCGGAGCGGGCGAGCCTACCGTCCTGGCATGGCCACACCCGTTACCCACGGGAGGATCGCACGATCGCGGGCTTCGGCCAGATCCTTGCAAGGCTCTTTATACTCAGTATGATACATAGTATCTAACCGCCGGGCGGGGCTGACGTTACGAGGGGACCCAATGACCAGACTGTTCTCGCACCGCTTGAGGACGCCCTTGCCCCAGGACCGCACGCGGCGATTGCCGCTGGTGGCCGCGGCCACAGGCGCGTGCATGATCGTGGGGGCATGCGCGCTCCCGGGCGCTCCCCCGGCACAGGCCTCACCGGCGTCATCGGCGTCCCGGCCGGCGGCCGGCTCGGCCGCGCACACCACCAGCACCACGTATTTCGCCGAAATCCGGCGTACGGAGTACGGCATACCGCACATCCTGGCCCACGATTACGCCGGCCTCGGGTACGGCTACGGGTACGCCTTCGCGCAGGACAACCTGTGCACCATGGCCAACCGGGTGGTGACCCTGCGGGGCGAGCGGTCGGAGTACTTCGGCCCGGCAGCCGACTCCGGCGACACGCTGGGGGCGTCGACCGACAACCTGGACAGCGACACCTACTACCGGGGCCTGCTGAAGTCCGGCGTCGTGCGGCGGCTGCTGGCCCGTCCCACTCCCCTCGGCCCCACGCAGCAGGCCCGTGACCTGGTGAACGGCTACGTCGCGGGCTACAACCGCTACCTGGCCGACACCGGGGTGGCACACCTGCCCGACCCGACGTGCCGCGGCCAGGCCTGGGTCACCCCGATCACCGCGCTCGACGTGTGGGCGCTCATGTATGACTTCGACACGCTCACCGGGCAGTCCATGGAAAAGCAGGCCATCGCCACGGCGAGCCCGCCCGCCCCCGGAACGCCGGCTCCGGCTCCCACACCCACTCCGACCCCGAAGAGGACCGCAGCGGCTGCGCCTTCGGAACCGGCACTGCCGGCACTGCCGGAGGTGCAGGCGGCCAAGGCGTCCAGCAACGGCTGGGCGCTCGGTCGCGGCACAACCGTGAACCACGACGGGATGGTGCTGGCCAACCCGCACGTGCCCTGGACGGGTAACGCTCGCATCTATCAGGTGCAGTTCACCATCCCCGGGGTGCTGAACGTGTCCGGCGGCAGCCTGTACGGCTCGCCCGTGATCGAATTCGGCCACACTACGGGGGCGGCCTGGACCCTGACCGCCTCGCACGCGACGCGTTTCACCCTCTACCGGCTGAACCTGGTCCCCGGCGACCCGACCAGCTACCTGGTCGACGGGCACGCGGTGGCTATGGGCAAGCAGGACGTGCGGGTCACGGTTCGCGACGCGGCCGGGAACCTGTCCACGGTCACCCGAACCCTGTACAGCTCGGTCTACGGGCCGGTGCTCGCGAACGGCTGGACGACGTCGAACGCGTTGGCCATACGCGACGCCGGGGCCGACAACGTGCGCTCGGTGGATGAATTCCTCGGTATGGGACGAGCGGAAAACCTCGCCCAGCTTCGTGCCGCTCAGGACACCTACCAGGGCCTGCCCTGGACCTACACCCTGGCCACGGACACCAGCGGCACCGTGTACTTCGCCGACGCCACGGTGGCCCCGCACGTCACCGCCGCCCTGGAACAACGGTGCCAGGTCGGCCAGGTGGGGGGCGGAGACAGCGCCGTCCCCGTCCTGAACGGCTCGACGTCCGCCTGCGGCTGGGGCAGCGATCCGGACGCGATCGAGCCCGGCATCTTCGGGCCCAGCCACTACCCGCAGCTGACCCGCACCGACTACGTGGCCAACTCCAACAACAGCCCCAGGTACGTCAACCCGCGGGCTCCGCTCACCGGCTATGCGCCTATCTACGACACCCGCGCCGCGCTAGAGCTGCGGCCCCGGCTCAGCCTCGACATGATCGGCCAGCGGGTGGCCGGCACCGATGGTTACGGCCCGCCCGGCTTTACGCTCAACAGCCTCCAGGAAACCATGTTCG
This sequence comes from uncultured Actinomycetes bacterium, assembly GCA_963808315.1. Classification (GTDB taxonomy): domain Bacteria; phylum Actinomycetota; class Actinomycetes; order Streptosporangiales; family Streptosporangiaceae; genus Palsa-504. The sequence continues at coordinate 48,162 of CAWEFK010000041.1, forward strand.
GCCAGCGCAACTATAGCGCCGACCTGGCCCGTACCGCTGTGGTCGCGATGTGCCAGGCCCACCCGGTGCTGACCGCCAGCGACGGCAAGCAGGTGAACGTCAGCGCCGCGTGCTCGGTACTGAACGCCTGGAACGGCCGCGCCGACGTGGACAGCCGCGGCGAGGTGCTGTGGCAGCAGGCCTATGGCACGATCAACTACACGCCCGGCTGGTGGAGCGTCCCCTTCGACCCGTCCCAGCCGGTCACCACGCCACGCGACCTCAAGACCGGCGATCCGGCCGTGCAGGCGGCGCTGGCCGACGCCGTGGAGTACTTCCAGGCCCACGGCGTTCCGCTGGACATCACGCTCGGCGCCGTCCAGCACTACGCCGGGATCTCGCTGCCCGGCTGCACAGAAGGCGAAGGCTGCTTCGACCGCATCGAGGGGAACACCCCGGCGGGCAGCGCCGTCGGCACCGATGCCAGCAACGGCTCGACCTTCATCATGGCCACCGAGCTCACCCCGCAGGGGCCGCGCACCAGGACGGTCATCACCTACTCCGAATCCGCCAACCCCGACTCCCCGCACTACTCCGACCAGACCGCGCTGTTCGCCCGCGGCCAGATGATCACCGAACGCTTTACCCAAGCCGACATCAACGCCGACCCGCAGCTCCAGACGACGACCCTGTACGGCTGACCCGCACGGCCGGGTAAACGGGCCAGAAGCGGGACAACGGAGGGGGAACCAGCGTCCGTTATGACCAAATTCTTAAAGATTTTCACGGTCAAAACGGACGGTGGTTCCCGTCCTCGATCGGCTGCGTGCGGACAGAAGCCTGGTAGATCTGCTCGATCGAGGACTCGGGCCGGGTGCTGAACTCCTCGTCGGTCTGGCCCTCGTGAGCCCGCCTACGGCCGCGCCTGGCACGCCGCCCGCCAGGCCGCCCTCGGTCGCAGCCTGGGCCTGGAACAGTGTCCGCGTCCTGCACGACACGTACCTGCACAGCCCATGGCCACCGGGACCGCATGCACACGCCCGCCGCCACTAGCGTTCCCGCAGGTCAGGCGGCATCTGAGGCGACATCCGCAGAGGCCCGATGACGGCTGGACCCGGCTCGCGCATAGCCCACGGGATACAGCTATCTCACGCTCGGCCGGAAGTGGAAGGGTCACCGCTCCGCTCCTGCCCCGGCGGTCCCGATGTCGCGGGCCAGCTGGACCCAACCAGGTTAGCTCCGAGCCCGCCCCTCGACCACCGCCGACCGATCTCTGTTATCCGGTGGCAATCCGACCCGGAGCGCAAGACGCGCAGCGTCCGAGCACCGGAAGCGGTGCGGCAGTAGGAGCCTTGACCGGCGTGCAGCACAGAGCGAACCCATCTGATCGGCGTCTCGCTCTGGTACAGCCTTGCCCGGGCCGCCGCGGTGGGTCGGCCCCCAGGGGCCGCAGCCCGCCGCGAGCGATGCCAGGCACGGCGGAGCGCAGCGGAGCCGCCTTGATCCAGTAAGGCTGAATTCGGCAGTACTACAAGCCGCGGACCGTGACGGTTACGGGACGCCTACCTACAGCGTGTCGCGAATGACAGCGTATGTCATTATCTCCAGGCACGGACCGCATTGGCGCTTTGTGGCCAAGTGCCGTCGTCGAGGTCGGCCCCTGACCGCTTCTGTATCAGAGAATACTTATATATCGTCTATGCTTCGGATCTTCACTTTGAACTGGTTCGTGTCGTTCACGCTCGTCCGCTGGTGTCCGTCGTTGTCGGCCGCGATCGTTACTCAGTTGGTTACTCGCGCCGCGTTCTTTAGCGGTATGTTGTCTGGCGGACTCAGCCTAAACCCCGCAACCGCTCAGCATTGGCGGCTGGCCGGTGCTCCCAATGGCCTTGCCTTAAGGTTTCAGGTGGTATCGTTACTGCTTCGTGGCGCATGACGGTTCTGAAGGGCTCTCTCCGGACGGCTGGCTGCCGGACCGGATCTCGGTCGGTGTGCTGGCCAGGGTTTTCACCCCGGAGCTGGTGGACGCGGCGGTGGACGCGGCCGGGGCCAGGGAGCAGCGGCGCCGGCTGCTGCCGGCGCGGCTGGTGATGTATTTCGTGCTGGCCTTGTGGCTGTTCCGGGGCCGGAACTGCGGGTACGGGCAGGTGATGGCCAAGCTGGCGGACGGGCTGTATCACCAGCGGCGTGCCGGTGACCTGCTGGCCGGGCAGGGTCTGGATCCGGACGGCTGGGTTGACGCGGGACAGGGGCGGCGGTGGCGGCAGCCGAACATCTCCTCGCTGTCGCGAGGCCGCGGCAAGCTCGGCCCGGCACCGGTCCGGTTCCTGTTCGAGCAGGTCGCCGGGCCGATCGGCGAGGACGGTGCCCCCGGGGTGTTCTGCTGCGGGCACCGGGTCGTGTCTATCGACGGGTCGACGTCGGACGTGCCGGACGAGGAACCCAGCGCCGCGCATTTCGGCCGCCCGTCGAACCAGGCCCGTGACGGGGCGTTCCCGCAGGTGCGGTGGCTGGCGGCGGCGGAGTCCGGGACGGGGAGCCTGCTGGGGGCGTCGATGGGCCCGTACCGGGACAGCGAGCAGGCGCTGGCCCGCGACCTGCTGGAGACCGGCTGCTTCGGGCCGGGGATGCTGGTGATGGCCGGCCGCAAGTTCCTGTCCTGGGCGCTGGCCCGGGAGTTCCTGGCCACCGGGGCGCACATCTTGTGGCGCGCCTCGGCTGCCTTCACGCTCAAGCCGGTCCAGGTCCTGGCCGACGGCACCTGCCTGGCGGAGCTGAAGCCGCCCCGCAAGAGCGACGGCCCGCCGCTGACCGTGCGGGTCATCGAGTACACCGTGCACACGGCACCGGAAGACGGCGACGGCGGGGATGAGGAGACCTCCGAGCTGTTCTGCCTGGTCACCGACCTGCTGGATCCGCAGGAGTACCCGGCGCTGGACCTGGCGTGCTGCTACCCGGCCCGGTGGGAATGCGAGACCGTCATCGGCCGCCACAAGACGGACATGGGTGAGGGGCAGCCGGTGCTGCGCAGCAAGGACCCGGCCGGCGTCGAGCAGGAGATGTGGGCGCTGTTCGCCGTGTACCAGGCGCTCTGCAAGATCATCGGGATCGGGGCGGCTGCCGCGGGGATCCCTCCGGGCAAGATCAGCTTCCCGCATGCCCTGGCCGCCGCAACCGATACGGTCGCGGCTTTTTCCCCCTGAGCACGCCGATCTCGCGTTCGCCACGTTCCTGCTCAAGATCCTCGCCCCGGGCACCTTCACCCGCGGCCGTCCCGGCCGGGCCAGCCCCCGCAAGACCAAGAAATCCGGCGACTTCCCGGCCCGCAAGCCCGGCGAGCCCAGCGTCACCAACGTCGTCCGGAAAATCGAGTTCCACCTGCTCAGCCCGCACATGATCACTCAAGGCAAGGACATTGGCCGGTGCTCCGCGACTGTCCGTGAGTAGCCGTCAGGACCGGGTCCGACTCCCCTATCGGACACGCAACGGGCACGCTTTCCCTCTCTTTGCCATCTAACGATCTTCAATTGTGGAAGTTACTGGAGGGGCGTGAGGTCGAGTCTGGGCTTGGCGAGGAAGCCCTCCAGGAGGCCGGGCTGGTACTGCATCCGCCGCAGCCGGGTCTTGACCAGCACGGTCAGCTGGTCGATGTCCTGCTTGACCAGGTTGGCCAGCGACCGTTTCAGGACCGACCAGACCGGCTCGACCGGATTCAGTTCCGGCGCGTAAGCCGGGAGCTGGAAGACTGTCAGCCAGTCCCGGGCGGCGATCAGCTCACGCATCGTCCGGCTGACATGGGTGTTCAGCCCGTCCCAGACCACGACGACCGGGCCGCCCAGCTGCTGGTGCGCGGCGTCGAGGAGGCGGGCGTAGTCCTGTTCGGTGAACCCCTTGCGCTTATCGCCCCGCCGGGCGCGGTGGGTGCGGTAGATCAGCCGCGGCCGCTGCCCGGGCCGGACCGCGATCAGCGCGGCCAGCGACACCCGCGTGTCATGGCCGCCAGTCACCTTCACCACGGGGGTGCAGCCGCGCCTTCCCCAGGTGCGTCCCTTCGGCGGCCTCAGCCCCTGGCCTGACTCGTCTTCCCAGCAGAGCCAGGCGCCCAGGTCCGCCGCCGTGCTTTTATGACCGGCCAGGTGTCCTCCCGCCACCTGGCGATCTTCTCCTCATCCCGCTCCGCCGCCCGCCGGGCCGGGACCTGGACCGTCCAGCCGATCCGGTGCAGCAGCACGGCTGTCCCGGCCAGCGTGTACTCCACCCCGAACCGCTGCCACGCCTGCTCGGTGATCCTCGCCAGGGTCCAGCACTGGTCCAGGTAGCCCGCGGCCGCCGGGCCGGTATCCAGCACCGCCTCCAGCTCGGCGACCTGCGCCTCGGTGAGCTTGCACTTCGCCCCGGCCGCACCCTTGGAGGCCAGCGCCTCCCGGCCGCCCGCGGTCAGCGCCCGCCGCCACCGGTTCACGCTCATCCGCGAGACCCGGAACCGCTTCGCGACCTCCTGATCGCCGGCCCCGGCCTCGATCATCTCCGCGGCGGCCAGCCGCACCTTCTCCCGGCGGGCCCGCTCCGCCGCGTCCAGGCCGCCGCCATCGGCATACCTCATGCTTCCGGCATAGCTCACCAGCCGCCGGTTGACCAGACCTAGTAACCCCGGCTATTGAAGATCGTTAGGGGCAAGCGGGTCGTTGACGGCCGAAAGGGCAGTTCAAACAGCCAGTAACTAGATAGGTCCCCGTTGCGGCTCGGGTTGGCCGTGCTTTCTTGCCGATTTGTTTATGGGATCTGGCTCATTTCGTGATCGCTTCGGCCTGCGCTCGACCCTGGTCCAGGTTGGGCCCGACGGCCGCGGAACTGGTGATCGCCGACACCGGCTCGCATCTTCGCCGTGATCGGCGGATCATGGAATTCGTGCTGGCAGTGCTCAAGCAGGAGGCGAGATGAACCGGATCCGACGTCGCGCAAGCGCAATGGTCAACCCAGTATCGACTGCGGCTACCAGGTGGTGGTGCCACTCGTCCTTGCGCCACGTGCTCACCGGTCATGGGCCGACGGCCAGGCAACGGCGGGTCATCCGCCATGGCGCGCGAGGTACTGGCTCTGCGCCGTCCGCTGAGCAGATGGAAACACGCCGGAAAGCGATCGACGATCTGCTGAGCCGTTACGATCACGAAATGTGAGCCAGAACCTATTTATGTGGTGTCGGGGATCCAGGGGCTGCCCTCGGCGGCGCGGGTGAGGGCGTCGAGCCATCCGATGCCGTGGCGGCTGGTTGCAACAGCTAAATTATAGGCCGGTTCAAGCCGCTGTAGATCGACGTGGTTGTACTTTGCTCCTGCACCGCTCCCACGTGCCTAGCTCGGCAGCGACTGGCTGCTAATCCGAAACACGCGACACCGGTCTGCGGCTTGCTCAAATGACTCTGGAGTTCCACTAATGCGGAGCGCACGACGGAAGAAAGCCACTCCGCCTGGTATTTTCACCGGAAACTCGCGCAGTATCCTCGCCCGGTCCGACTCAGGAACCTCCACAAGACAGGCTGTATATTTTCGTCGGCCGCGCTCGAGTCTAACGCGAGGATTCGCACGTGCATTTCGCACCCAACTTACGTCGCCTACTGTGCAAATATAGCGTTCGCCGTCGAGAGGTAGCACCGATATTGGGTTACTTATAGGTTTCCCAGAGCTTCGGCCAGTTGTGGTAAGTACTTCCATCGGTCCAATTGGTAGACCTCTTCTACTGAGAAACGTAATTACCGGGTTGGCCCACTTAAGCCAGCTTGGAAGGTCGGGCTTTTCCATAGCTCGCATCCTACGCGGCGGGAGGTTGGCCGCGTGTGCTTCGGGCCTGGCCTTCGGCCTGGCCCTCGCCGTCAGGCCCGCTGGGTTGACAGAGGCTCCAGGGTCAACGGCGCGCTGCAGGCGCGTCCCGCGTAGCGGGATGCGAAGCACGGCTGAGGCTGGAGGGGCCAGCCCAGACAATGCGCGGCGTTCCGCCTCGTGGCCGTGACCTTCCCCAGCGACGGCGCATCTGGCGCGTGTCCGACGGCCTGGTCCTCGCGGCAGAGCACGACGGCGGGCAGATACGGCGGGCACCGCAAGCGGTCGGTCACCCGGGGGCACCGCCTACGGTGCGTCGCCCGGCCCTGGCCCCCCGGACGCTTACGGCGGGGTACTCCAGCGTTCACCTTCCCCCGCGATGAGCCGCGCACGCTTCTCGCGTTCACGACTTTGCCTCCTTGGCAAGAAGAGCAAACACGCAACTCTCCGGCAATTCATTAATCTTTCGAGATGAGGCCGCGCTGGCGGAGGCGCGCTGCCTGAACCCGCACGCGGAGCAGGTGACCGATCCGGAGTTCGGCTCCAGCGAGTTCTTCGACGCCCGGGATGCGGTGCAGGTCAAGTACGAGATGGTGCGCAAGGTCCAGGCCGCGGCGCCCCGGTCACCGAGGCCGCGGCGGCGTTCGGCTACTCCCGGCCGGCGTACTACGCCGCGGCCGCAGCGCTGGAGCAGTCCGGGCTAGAAGGGCTGGCGCCGCCCGGCCCGGGCCGCGCGCCGGCCACAAGCTCGCCGGCCAGATCCTGGCCTGGGCCGAGGAACAGCTGGCCGCCCGGCCCCGGCCTGCGCCCCGGGCAGCTCGGCCCGATCGAGGAGTCCTTCGGCGTGCGCGTGCACCCCCGCTCGGTTGAGCGGGCGCTGGCCCGCCGCCGGGAGCGGTACTCCAAAAGCCGCTGACCTGCCGGCCCGCGAGGAAAGAAAAGGAGGACAACCCGTCCCTGTCCCTGCGACCTTCACCTGGCCACGCGGCTGCTGAACCGGGCTCCCGCCCGGATGCCGGCCAGGTCACCGCCCCCGGCGGCGGGCTCGATGCCCGCTACGAGCACCTGCGCCATGCCGCGCTGCACGCACGCGCCCGGGCGTTCCCGCTCGGGTTCGGCGTGCTGACCGGCAAGGGCGTCACCGCCTGGCAGCGTGCCCTGGCCAGCCTGACCAGCCCGCAGCCAGCAACGCCTGCGCCCTTGGCCGCCGTCCCGGGCCAGGCAGGGCGGTTCCCGGCACCGGTGGCCGCCGAGCTGATCAGCGCCCTGGCCGCCGTCGCGCTGGCCGGCACCGGCCAGCCCTCCCTGCCCGCACCACCGTAAGGAGACCCCGGTCATGGGCAGCGACCTTGATGCCGAGGACAAGGAGTTCGCTGTGGATGCGGCGGTAGCCCCCAGCAGGGATTCTCCCCGTGCCAGGCGCAGCACCAGCTGGCGGATGGAGCGGGCGGTCCGCGGACGCCCCGGACGGCCGGTGCAGCAGGGCGGCCAGGAACGCCCTATCGCTGGGGAGGAACCGGGGCTGGATGGTGCCCAGTTGCCGTTCCAGCACCGTGATCTGGTGGCGTAGGGCCACAGCCATTTCGCTGACCTCAACGCCCTGGTCGAGCCTGATCCATACCTAGCACGGCGTCCGCGACGCCGGCCTGCCCGCCATCCCCGCCGCCGCAGCGGGCCTGCTGACCCTGGAGTTCCGCCGGGCCGTCACCGTCGAGCTGGCCACCGCCACCGTCCCCCGCGTCCCCCGGCCCGAAGAACGCCAAGAAACAGCACCCCGGCCGCGAGCTGCTGGAATTCTGCCGTCACCGCGAGGACGCCGTGCTCCGGTTCACCGCAGACACCCGCATCTGGCCGACGAACAACATCAGCAAGCGCGGCGTCCGTCCGCTGAAACCCAGCAGAAGATATCCGGCCGCCTGACCAGCGAAGACACCACCCAGGACCGACTCGGCATCCGCAGCTACATCGACACCGCCCGCAAGCACGGCCAGGACATCATGACCGTCCTGCGCAGCATATTCACCGGAAACCCCTGGCAGCCCCCCGCACCAGCCGCCATCTTCCAGTAAAACTGCCATCAACCCGAGCCACCTATATCGCCCTTTGTGCATGGGGTGAATGTTTACCACAGGGCATACCTACTATCATGCGGTCAT
>CAWEFK010000042.1:0-100258 GCA_963808315.1 uncultured Actinomycetes bacterium
CATCGTACCCGGCGCCCGCCCGGGCAACCGGGAGTGGCTGTAGCACTCTGAAATGGCCCCACTGTTCTACTTTGATCTGGCCCCACCCGGGGGCTGGCGCGGCGGGGTGGTAACACTCTGATCTGGCCCCACCGGGGTCTTCCTGGCGGCGACACGCCGGGGAGGTTCCGGGCCAGGCGGTGCGTCTGGGTGAATAGTTGGTCACATTCAGTCGTTTCGCTCGGGGTGGGGGCGGATGGGACGGGACAAAGTGTCGCTGTATGCGCAGATCCGTGACGAGCAGCCGGCGGCTTGGTTTAGGAGTGCGGGCGCTGGCGCGCCAGGATGGTGTGCACCGGCGGGTGGTGCGGGAGGCGCTGGGGTCGCCGGTACCGGTGCCGCGGAAGGTGCCGGTGCGGCAGGCTCCGGTGCTGGAGGCGGTGGCGGGGCTGATCGACGTGATGCTGCGGGAGGACCTGGACGCGCCGCGGAAGCAGCGGCATACGTCACGGCGGATCTGGCAGCGGCTGCGTGATGAGCATGACGCGGCGGTGTCGTATTCGTATGTGTGCCAGTACGCGGGGGCCGGCGGGCGGAGCTGGAGGCGGACGCACCGGGCGGCGGCGGGCAGCGTGGAGGGGTTCGTGCCGCAGGCCAGGAGCCGGGTGCGGAGGCGGAGGTCGATTTCGGGCCGGTGAGCATCGTGCTTGATGGTGAGACGGCGGCCTGTCGCATGTTCGCTTACCGGCTTTCATGCTCGGGGAAGGCGGTCCACCGGGTTTTTGCCAGCCAGGCGCAGGAAGCGTTCCTGGAAGGGCACGTGACCGCGTTCGAGGTGACCGGCGGGGTGCCGTGGCGCCATATCCGGTATGACAACCTGTCCCCGGCGGTGGCCAAGGTGATGACGGGCCGCGGCAGGAAGGAGACGGTCCGCTGGTCTGCGTTCAGGTCGTGGTATAAATCTGTTCCCGCGAGTTCCTTGGGCTTCCTGGTTACCGGGTTGCTGCTGGCGGCGGGCTGACCTGGGCTCATCCGGGCATCGGTATCGATTCGGGCATTCGTGGTAGTTCTTCATGATTCCTGATATCTCTTCTGCTATTAGTGGTGTCTTCCGTGATAGCTGAAGAGGAGGAGCCGGGTGGGGCTGGCCGCAGTGCGTGACATCCGGCCGCAGCTACGGCTGGAGACCCCCGACGAGATCGGAGCGTTCGAGCAGGACCTGCTCGCGGAGTTCGTGCTGGCCCGTGCCTCGGCCGGGATCACCGATACCACGATCAGCGCCGACGTGGCGGCGGTGGTCGGGCTGCGGGAATGGTTCGGCGGCCGTTGTGGGAGATGACCGCCCGGGACCTGGACCGGTTCTTCGGCGCCGACCAGCGGGGCCTGGCCGCGGGCACGAAAGTCCGCAAGGCGGCGGCGTTCGCGGTGTTCTTCGAGTTCCTCGAACTGCGGCACCAGCCGGCGATCCACGCCGCCACCGGGTTCATGGTGGAGTCCCCGCTGGATGAGGTGAACCGGCCGCGCGGCGGGACCAGCGCGCGGCTGCGCATCCCGCCAGGTGAGCGGGAGATCGGCAAGCTGTTCACCGGCTGGCGGACGGACTTGCTGACCGCCCGCAAGTACGCCCCGGCCGCCCGGAACTACACCGCGATGCGGCTGGCCAGCCTGATCGGCCCGCGGGTTTCAGAGCTGTGCCTGCTGACGATGAGGGATGTGTGCTGGGACCTGGGCCGGTTCGGCAAGATCTTGCTGCACGGCAAGGGCAGCCGCGGGCGGGGGAAGAAAGACCGGCTGGTGCCGCTGATCAACGGGTCCCGGGACCTGCTGGAATGGTGGGCCGGCGGCCCACGGTGGGAGTTCGACGGCCAGGTAAACGACCCCGCTGCGCCGCTGTTCCCGTCCGAGCGGCGGCACGGCGACGGGTCCAGCCGCCCGGTCACCGACGACGCGCTGCGCACTGGCCTGGCCGGGGCGGTCGCCGCGCACCTGCCCGGCCAGGCCGGAAAGCTGACCCCGCACCTGCTGCGGCACTACGCCGCCTCCGAGCTCTACCGCAATGGCATGGACGTTTTCGCAGTTCAGGAGGTACTCGGGCATGAGTGGATCAACACCACGATGATCTACGTCCACGTCCACCGCAGCCACGTCGAGGACGCCTGGGTGCAGGCCGGGCGCCGCGCCGCCGGCAGGCTGGGCGGTGAGCCGCGATGAGGTGGAACCTGCGCCTGGCCGCCGCCCATCGCGACATCTGGAAAGCCTCGCAGCTGCAAAAGATGCTAGCTGACGCGGGGCTGGTGATCAGCGCCGGGAAGATGTCGAACCTGTGGTCCGGGCAGCCGGTCACCATCCGGCTCGATGACCTGGAAGTCATCTGCGAGGTGCTCGGCTGCGAGCCCGGTGACCTGCTGGTCCGCGAGCCCGGCAAGATCCGCCACGGCCAGCCGGGCGACGATGACGCCCCGGCCGCAGCGGCGGTCGGCGGGCCGGTGATCCGGCGTCGGCACGCCGGGCGTTCCGGGCCGCCCGTGTGATGGCCCCTGCCACGACGGGCAGCCGCAGGCGGCACCCGCGCGCGACCCGGCTACGCAGCTGCGATCATTGTCTGACCTGGGGCATGCTGACCGAGCGGCTGTGCAGGAACTGCCGCAGCTTCGCCAGCACGCATGACGCCGGACCATGCGCGACATGTGGCCGTGACCTGCCCCTGGATGCTGGCATATGCCGGCGATGCCGCAAGCAGGCCAGCCTGATCGCCGGCCCCGCCAATAAGACGGCGCTTGACCTGTCGGCCGCCGCTGCGACTGGCCACCAGCTGTGGTTTCACCTCGGCAAGCTCACCCATGCCAGCTGCAGGCCGGTGACGGCTCCGCCGGCTGCGCCGATGCCGCAGCCTGCCCGGCTCCGCACCCGGTGGGTTCAGCTGATCCTCTGCGACGTGCCGCGTGACCTGTCCCGCGCCAGCGCCCAGCTCCCTCCCCTCGACCCGGTAATGGCCGGCCGAGTGCACGCCGAGGCCGAACGCCTCGCCGGGCTGCGCGGATGGTCCCCGCGCACGCTGTCCCTGACCCAGCGCGGCCTGCGGATCCTTCTGGCCGTCCACGTGCCGGGCGAGCCGGTGCGGGCCAGCACGGTCCGGCAGCTGACCGCCCGGACCATGCCGTTCCCGCACATCACCGATGTGCTGGCAGCCGTCGGCGTGCTGGAGGATGACCGGTCCGACACCCTGGCTGCCTGGCTCGATGAGCAGCTCGCCGGGCTGCCCGCGCAGATCCGCGCCGAGACGGGCACATGGCTCAACCTCCGGCGTCACGGCGGGCCCCGCCGTCGGCCCCGCAGCCGCCGGACGATCACGCGGGACGTGGGTGCCATCCGCAGCTTCCTCGATGAGGTCAGCGGCCGGTATTCCACGTTGCGGCAGGTCAACCGGGCCGACATCACGACCTGGCTTGCCGGGCGGCCCGGCCGCAGCCGGACTCAGGATGCCAGCACGCTGCGCAGCCTGTTCGGCACTTTGAAGGCCGAGCGGCTGATCTTCGCCAACCCCGCTCACGGCGTCCGCGTCAGCAGACGGAACCCTTCAGTCCCCGCCGCGCTTCCCGCCCACCTTATTACCGAGACTGCCGCAGCCGCGAAGGATGATCCCGCGCTGCAGGTGGCGGTCGCGCTGGCCGGGGTGCACGCGCTGCTGCCAGGCCAGATCCGCCACCTGCGCCTAGACCAGGCCGACCTGCCCGGCCGGCGGCTCGGCCCCGGCGGGCTGGACCGGCCGCTCGACGAGTTCACCGCCACCGCGATCCGCGGCTACCTCGCCTTCCGTAACCACCGGTGGCCCGCCACCACCAGCCCATATCTGCTGGTCACCCGCAAGACCGCGCACACCGGCGAGCCCGTCAGCCGGTACTGGATGAACCGGCTGTTCCGCAGCCTGCCCGTCACCGCCGAACAACTCCGCGACGACCGGATCATCGAAGAAGCCCTCTCCGGCCGCGCCGACCCGCTCCACCTGGCCGCTGTCTTCGGCTTCGGTCCCCGCACCGGGCTGCGCTATGCAGGTGCAGCACGAGACCTAGCAGAGAGCCCTGTTGACCATAGTTAAGGTGCCAATTACACTTAACAACATGGAGGACCCGCTATACGAACAGAGCCTGCCGCTCGTCACCGATGAGGAGCTGGCCGAGCTGGAAGGCATCGGGCATCCGATTCCTCGCTCGGCAGGAGAACCTTTCTTCGTGGAAGGCGAGCATGGTGACTTCGCCCTCCTGATCAAGAAGGGTCATGTCAAGGTCGTGGCGGCCGGCCGCCGCGCATTGTCGCCATTCGCGGCCCGGGTGACATCGTCGGCGAGATGGCGGCGATCCGCAGGAAGCCGCGCTCTGCAAGCATCATTGCCTTCGATGACGTGGAGGCACTCTGCCTGCCCGCGGCCGAGTGGCTGAGGTTTCTCTATGGCCATCCACGGGCCATGCATGCCCAGTGGGCTGCTGGGGCAGACCGGGCTGACCAGGCAACCAGGAAGGTCGTCGAATCGGAGCTAGCCGTCGGGCGCCAGCTTGCCAAGGCGCTCCTCGAGCTGATTGACGGCGGGCTCGGCGAGCCTGCCCGCGAGGGAACCACGGTCCTGCGGCTGAGTCAGCACGATCTGGCAGCACTGATCGGGGCGAAGAAACTCGACTCGGTCAAGAAGGTCGTCCGGTTGCTCAAGGCCCAGGGCACCATTGCCACCGGCAGGCAAGTGATCACCATCCTCCAGCCAGCTGTGCTGCGCGACATCGCAGACGGCAAACCCGTGTCCTGATCAGGCCTGGACACCTCGATGCCATCACACATGCTCGCGAATGCGACAGACCGTGTCGTGCTGCTTGCCCTCGCCCTCGCCCTGGCTACCGTCGCCAGGGCGCTGTCATCGGTGCTGCGGACATGGATCGAGCAGGCATTCCGCACGCGTCGCCTCATCAGGTCACTTGAGGACGCCAAGCCAGATCAGCGGCCGGGCATCATTATCGCGTGCGGCCAGCTTGAGGGATCAGGCAGTCCCGGCAGCGAAAAGGCGGACACCGCGTCCCACGCCGACGAACACAAGCGGCTATCAGCGCTGGCTCTCACGGACACGCGCGGCCACAAACGTCACGGGGACTGACCATGCACCAGACAGCACGCTCTGCCGCCCTCTCAGAAAACCGGCTGATCCGCCGCCTGATCAAACTCATCGCAGAACTTGACCTGGACTGCCGTGACTTTGTGATCTTCGGCAGCGGTCCTCTGCTGGCGCGCGGATTGCGCCGCGGCATCCATGACCTTGACGTTGTCGCGCGAGGAACAGCGTGGCAGCGCGTGTCCGAGCGCGGCATCCCCGAGGTAGGCGCCATCAGCGGCGCGCCGATGGCGCTCTTCTGGGGCGACCGCATCCAGTTCTCCCCGGTATGGATCTCGGCGGACTGGGACACCGATGACCTGATCGACCGGGCGGAGATCATCCAGGGGCTGCCGTTCGCCCAGCTGACCGACGTCCTCGCATACAAACAGCAGCTGAACAGGCGAAAAGACCAGCCAGATATCAAAGCGCTGCTCGACCTGCTGCAGCCAGGCGGAACCCACGTGCCCACTCCCTCCCACGCCGCCTGACGACCCGTGGGTTCACACGTTCCTGCGCTTCAGAATTACTGAACTCCCGGGAGACCGGGTTCGAGGCTTTTTACTGCATTCCCGGGGTGGAAGGGGCGCATGAGAAGGGCGGGGTGGAAGGGGAGATCGGGCGGTACCGCCGCGGGTTCCTGGTCCCCGTCCCCCGCGTGGGGTCGCTGAGCGAGCTGAACGCGCGGCTGGCCGAGGACGATATCACCGATGACCGGCGTCATATCGGGTACCGGGCTGCGAGCGTGGCGGAGGATTTCGCGGCTGAGCAGCTGCTCCTGTCACCGCTGCCAGGCGACGGGTTTGACACGGGCACGGTGCTGTGGCCGCGGGCGGACAAGTTCGCGCGGATCTCGGTCGGCAAGTGCCGGTATTCGGTGCCGGCCCGGCTGATCGGCAAGCGGGTCCGGATCCAGCTGACCGCGAACGAGCTGGAAGTCTATGACGGGTCGCGGAAGACCGCGGTGCACCCGCGGCTGACCGCGTCCGGTGCTGAGCACCTGGACCTGGATCATTACCTGGAGATCCTGGTGCGCAAGCCCGGTGCGCTGCCCGGGTCGGTGCCGCTGGCACAGGCCCGCAAGGCCGGGGTGTTCACGCCGGCGCATGAGGCGCTGTGGTCCGCGGCCCGGACCCGGCTCGGTGACGGGCCCGGCACCAGGGCGCTGATCGAGGTGCTGCTGCTGCACCGGCGGCTCCCGGACGCGTCAGTGATCGCAGGGATCACCGCGGCGCTGAACGCGGGGACCTGCTCCCCGGACGCGGTCGCCCTGGAGGCCCGCAAGCACGCTGACGCGGCCGGCCGGCCGGCGCGGACAGGTGCCGGCACCGGCGCCGCCCGGCGCGATGCCAGCGGGCGCGTCGGTGATCACGCTGCCGCGGCGGCGCGGGCCGCTGCCCGCCGACGGGCGGCCGGCCCCGTCGGTGGCTGCCTATGACCAGCTGCTCGCCCGCCCGGGCGGGAAGGGAGGCGCGTGATGAGCGCCAGGCGTGATGAGCTGACCGACACCGCGGCGGACGCGGCGATCGACACGGCGTGCCGGGTGCTGCGGCTGCCCACGATCCGGGACCGCCATGGCGAGGTCGCTGCCGCCGCGGCCCGCCAGCAGGCCGGCTACAAGGGGTTCCTGACCGAGCTGCTGTCCCTGGAATGCGATGACCGGGAGATGCGCCGCAAGACCCGGCTGGTCCGCGAGGCCGGGTTCCCCCGCGCCAAGCGGCTCGAGAACTTCGACTTCGCCGCGAACCCGGACGTGCCCGCCGCGCTGATCGCGACCCTGGCCCGCTGCCAGTGGGTCGCTGCCGGGCAGCCGCTGGTGCTGATCGGGGATTCCGGCACCGGCAAGAGCCACCTGCTGATCGGGCTGGGCACCGCCGCCGCCGAGCACGGCTACCGGGTCAAGTACGTCACCGCCGCCGCGCTGGTCAACGAGCTCGCCGAGGCCGCCGATGACCGGACACTGACCCGGGTGATCGGCCGGTACGGGCGGATCGACCTTCTCTGCCTGGACGAACTGGGCTATATCGAACTTGACCGGCGCGGCGCCGAGCTGCTGTTCCAGGTGTTCACCGAGCGGGAGGAGAAAAACTCCATCGCGGTGGCGTCCAACGCCGCGTTCAGCGAATGGGCCGCCGCGTTCACCGACCCCAGGCTGTGCGCCGCGATCGTGGACCGGCTCACCTACGACGCGCACATCATCCAGACCGGAGCCGGCTCCTACCGGCTCCGGACCGCCGCCGCCCGCCACCAGGCCAGCAGCACCTGACACCACGCAGAAAGGATCTGGCCATGTCGTTAATCCACTACCCCGGCAGTGACCACCAGATGGCCGTCATCAGCATCGACGCCGGGCACGCCCGCGACATCATGCTCATGCTCACCGACGCGCACGCCCTGATCAGCGACCTCGCCGAAGGCGCCGCGCCCGGGTCGCCGCCCTGCGCGACGCCAGCAGCGACTACACCCTCGCCAGCCTGGCCGGCGCACTCGAAGAGACCGTGAACTGGCTGGCCAGAGCTCACCACGGTGCGCCCGGCCACATACCCGGCGACTAGCGCAGCCCCGGACACGCACATCGTGCCCGGGGCTTTTCTTTTCATTTCACCTCCGATCAGAAATGAAAAGAAAAGCTGTCCCCGGGCACCCGGACAGGAAGGCACCCGTCATGACCAGCCAGCCCGCCGGCGAACGCGCCGCCACCGTCATCTGCAAGCGTCCCGGCTGCAGCCGCCCGCTGCCCGCCACCCAGCCCCGCGGCAGGAACCGGCAGTTCTGCAGCACCGACTGCGCCCGCCGCTACCACAACGACGCCCGCACCCCCGCCCCCGCCGCCGCGCCCGTCACCAGCGGCACCGATCCGCTCGCCGCCCTGGAGACTCTCCTGCGCCAGGCCATCGTGCACGCACGTGCCGCCGCAGAGCAGGCCGCCGGCCTGGACCCCGCCGCTGTCCGCGCCCAGGTCGCCGAAGCCGAAGCCGCCCGCCGCCGCGCCGAGGCCGCCGCCGTCACCGCCGCCGCCCAGACAGCCCAGGCACTCGGGGAAACAGACGCCCTCGCCGAGGCCCTCGCCGCCGCCCGCGATGACACCGCCGCCGCCCAGGCAGCCGCGCAGGACGCTGCGGACACCGCCCGCACCGCGGCCGCCGAGCTCACCCAGCTGCGCACCGGCACCGCCGCGCAGATCAGCGCCATCACCGATCGCGCTGACAAGCAGTCCGCCGCTGCCCGCGCGCACGCTGACCGCTGCGCCCGCGAGCGTGACGACGCGCTCGCCGCTGCCGCCCAGGCCCGGCACGGCGCCGAAACCGAGATCAGCCGCGCCCGCCAGGCCGAAACCGATGCCCGCAACGAGACGTCGGCAGCTCGCACCGACGCCGCCCGCGAACGTGACGCCCTCCGTGACAGCTGCCAGGCCCAGCTCGCCGCAGCACACGCCCTCACCCAGGCCGAACGCGAACGCGCCGAACGCGCCGAAGCCCAGCTCGAAACCGAACGCGCCGACCGCCGCACCCTCACCAGCCACATCACCAGCACCGCCAGCGGCAACAGCCCACTTCCTGGCCCCCAACCCCGCAGTGGGGCCAGATCAAAGTAGAACCGCAACACCCCCGCGGCCGGCGCGACCACTCAGGTGGGGCCAAAACAAAGCAGAAGGTGGGGCCAAATCAGGTTGACACAGCCACCGGGAGAACGCACGAGGCGCGAAGTCCGCGTGCAGGGCCAGACGAATCAGCCGGATGCTGCACCTGCGCCGTAGCTTGGTCACGCCGCCAGCAGGCACCCGCATCGCTAAAGGTTGGGTTCGTGGTAGTGGCAGCCGCGGGAAGCCTCCTGCCGGGTCGCAGGTTGGTTGACGGTGGGGGCGCTTTGGCTAGTCGAGGGAGTATTCGGTGGGGGTGGTGGCGTAGGTCCGGCCGCGCGGGGTGCGCCAGAGCAGGACGCCCGGTTCGGGCTGGGTGAGCTGCCACCCTTCGGCCTGCTTGCACCGGTGATGGTGGCGGCACAGCGGAGCCAGGTCGCATTCGCAGGTGATCCCGCCCGCGTCCCACGCGATGGTGTGGTCCAGGTCGCAGCGGGCCGCGGGCCGGCTGCAGCCGGGCGCGCAGCACCGGGCAGACCGGGCGTTAACCAGGTGCCGCAGCGTGCGGCTGGGCCGGTACCCGGCCTCGGCGTGCCGGTGGTCACAGCTACCGCGGGCGACCGGGGCGAGCCGGACGCCCAGGCTGCGCAGGTAGTCCCGGGCCCGGGTGCCGGGCGGCGGCCGCTGGTCCGGCCCGCTGCTGGCGTCGCAGGTGGTGCCGGGGCTGGCTGTGCCCGGTGGTGCGTGAGATCCCGGGCCGGCTGCAGCCGGTGGTACGTGAGATCCCGGGCCTGCCGGTTCCGGGCCGGGTGGTTCCGGGCCGGGTGGTTCGGGGCCCGGTGGTTCGGGGTGAGGGCCGGGAGCGCAGCCGTGGGCGGCGGCGGTCCCGTCGGGGTGCAGGCCGGTGACACACCAGCGGGTACGCGGGCTGCGGGCGGCCGCCGCGAGCAGGTCGCGCATGGTCCCGGCGTCCAGGATCCCGAACCCGCCCACGTCCCCCGGTGCCCCGGATTCCCCCGGCTGGCTCGCCAGCGGCACCGTGATGTTCACCAGCGCCGCCAGGACCGGGCCCGTGTCCCGACCGGCGGCCGGGCGGACACGAAGGCCCGGGCCGGTCCCGGCCGGGCGATCCGGCCCCGGACCAGCCCCGCCGTTCCCGCCGCCGCCGTTCCCGCCGTGGCCGGGGTCCTGCGGCGGGCCGTCACCGTCCGCGGGCCCTTGGCCCTGGCCTGGTGCGGGCAGCAGGCGGCTGTCGCGTTCTTGCAGCAGGTCCAGGTACGCCCGGCAGCGCAGTTCGCGCAAGGTGCCGGGCATCCCGGCGGCGCGCAGGTCCAGGGCCCGCTGCTGCACGTGCTGCCAGGAGGCCAGCACCTCATCGCAGGGCAGTTCCCGGGCGGTCATCCCGGCGTTCCCGGACTCCTCCCGGAACGGCCGGACATGGGCGTCCTGCTGGCGCCGTTTCTGCTTGCGCCGCTCCGCCGAGGCGGGGTCGAGCCGCAGGACCAGCCGGGCGGCGGCGGCGCGGAGCTCGCCGTAGGTCTTGCGCTGCGCGGCGGCGGCCAGCACCGGGTCGGCCTTGGCCGCGTCGGCGGCGGACAGGATATCGGTCTGCTCGTAGATGATCTTGGCGTGGACCGGGTCGATCAGCCCCGCGCCCATCGCGGCGAACGTGACCGGGAGCCGGGTCGCCAAGGTGGCCGCGTAGGAGATCCGGTCCGCCGCGGTCATCCACGTCATCCGCAGGTCAGCAGCGACCTCGTCGGCCACGAACTCCGCGAACTGCATCCGCCCGTCATCGGCAGGCTTACCCGCCGCGGCACCGGGCTCAGCGGATCCGGACTTAGCCGGGCCGGACTGGGCGGAACCGGATCCGGCCGCTTCGCGGCCACCCGCAGCGACACCGGCCGGCTCCGCGCGGCAGGCTTAGCCGGGGGGTGCTGAGGAGCGGCGGTCTGCGTCCGGCCTTCAGCGGGCTCCGGGGTGACGGGACGGGTCTTGCGGGCGGGGCGGGCCGGGACGGCGGGGTGACGCAGCGCGAGCTCGCGCATCGCGGAGAACTCCAGCCACGTCGCCCACGACGCCATCCGGCGGCCGCCGGAGATCACCGCGAACAGGAAATCCTCCGAGACCCCGGCCAGCCCGGCGCCGTCGCTCCCGGCCACCGCGTACGCCACCCCGGCCAGCAGCGGACCCGGCGCCATCGGCGGCCGCTGGTCATCACCGCCGAACCGGGACAGCTCCATGTTCTCCGCCGGCAGGCATACGAACAGGCCCTGCCCCGGCCCGCCAGGCGGAACCTCGTCCCAGCCAGCATCCGGGGCCGTCCTCCCGACTCCGCCCGGCCGGCCTTCGCCGGGCCCGGATACAGGACCGGGCTCGGCGGGGACAGGACCGGGCTCGGAGACAGGGGTAGGGGAGGGGGTCTGCGGTCCATCCCTGCGCTCGGGCGGCGGCGTGGAGCGCTCCGGCTCCTGGCCATCCTGCCCGCCTCGCGGGAACGGTACCTTGGGCACGAGCCACCCTTCGTTCGGAAATTGGCCTGTTCAAGTATGCATCGATTCTATCGAACTTATAGTCGAATATCTACTCTCGATGGCTCTTTTTTCCGAGAGCCCGCGCCCGGATGGTGAGGACCTGCGCCTCAGTGGACTCGACTATCCGCCGCGATAACGGATGACCGGCAGCGGTCGGCCGTCTCGTGACCCCCGCCCATCCAACCTGCGTTACTGCTACGGCACTAGCGTCCCCGCCCGATTACCCTCGCGACGAAGGATGGCCCCGACGGCAGCTGGCCGTCCCGTGCACCCGCTCCGTAGTCCCGTGAGCCCCGCTCGCGGTCCCGTGGGTGGTACGCAATCAAGCGGACTACCGCTTCAACGTCTAGCGTGTCACCTCCGCCGTGCGGCCGTAAGCACCCGTTAATACCCTACCGGATCTATATTGCGTTTCCCCTGTTCAGGACCCTGACCGAGGGTCGTCCTGGCCAATCGGATCTGCTTCAACAAGTCGGCAAGCGTAACGCACTAACTGGTTTTATCCCAGCGCCGGGCGATCCTGTGGTCGTCGTATTTACGTCTGTGAGCTGCAGTGATGCCAGAAGGTTGGCTTTCCTCGCCGCGTGCGACGAGCGGTGTGCCCTCGGTAAGACGCGATGAGTCCGGAGCTGCGGCCCGGCCACGATCCGAACCCGGGTGAACTCATTGAGTATTCGCCGCGTTTCAGAGGTTGCTGGTTGTTTGTCCGCGCATATGTTCCGGGTGATCGGCTCGAGCCGGTTCCTAACAGAGACTTCATGGCGCACAATGGACGGCGAGACCGGCACGAAGGGACGGCCGCTCCTGTACCGCAGGAGCGGAAACGTGCGGAGGTGTGATGCATCGCGTGCCCAACTCCGGTAACGGAACGCGATCGGCCGTTCACTATCTCGCTTCGGCGGGTCCGGGCTCGACCCGGCCCCGGCCTCGGCCCCGGGCGCTCGACGAGATCGATCCGCTGGGCGGCGCCACGCTGGCTCTTGAGTCTGAGTCGGCCGTTGGCGGCGGCTGGGGCGGCGCCGGTGGCAGGTGGCTCCTGTGGCCGTTGCGGATGGTGTTGTGGGCGGCGCTGGTGGTGATTGCGTTCCGCGGTGTGACCGCGATTGTGTTTAACCAGGGCTCCGCCTCGCCCGCTGCGAGCACCGGGCCGGCGACCGCCACGGCCGGGTCGTTTCCCGTCACTCTCGCCGAGGCCTACGCTGCGGAGTTCGGGCGGGTGTACCTCAACTTCAATCCGCAGAATCAGGGCCAGCGGGAGCAGCAGCTCGCGGCATTCGTTCCGGCCAGCGTCGCGGCCGCCGACCCGGACCTGGGCTGGAACGGTGTCGGCCAGATGAGCCTGCAGTCCGAGCAGGTCGCGGGCATCACGGTGCAGGATCCTGCGCACGCGGTGGTGACGCTGCTCGCCTCGGTCAACGACCAGCTGATGGAGCTCGGGGTGCCGGTGGCGGCCTCGGGTAACGGGGTCGTGGTCACCGGCGAGCCTGCCTGGCTGCCTGCGCCCGCGCAGATCCCGTTGCCCGCCTCAGCCGCCGGGCGTTCGGACCCGGTGGCGCAAAGCCGGCTAATGAATGAACTGCCGGCATTTTTCCAGGCCTACGGTAACGGTGATAGCGCCTCGCTCAGCCGGTTCCTCGCCCCCGGCGTGCGACTGGCCGGCCTTGGCGGGACGATGGCCTTTGACTCGATCAGCGGCCTGCACGTGCCGTCCGGCGGGAGCACTCGTCAGATAACCGTCAACGTCATATGGCAGCCGCTCGCCCAGGGCCAGTCGAGCGGGGCAAAACTCCAGGTCACATACAGCATGTCGGTGTTTCAACAAAGCAGCGTAAAATGGTATGTAAAACAAATCAGCGCGTCGATCGAGGCGGTGGGAGCCCAATGACCAGGACGCCGGTGGCTCACGCCGGCATGTCCGCGTGCGGTCATGCCGCCTCGGGCTGCCCTCGTCCTGTCCCACCATGGCCCATTCCGGCAGGTCACGCCGCTCCCAGCGGGGCCGCCGCGTCTCAAGGGCCGGTCGTTCCCCCTGCGCCAGCCGTTTCCCGAAGGCGGGCCGCGCTCCGAGGGCGAGCCGCTTCCTCCTGGTCGGCTGTTCTGCATGGCCACGCTGGTGGCCGAGGATCAGCTGTTGGCCTAGGACCAGCTGTTCTCCGTGTACCAGCCCGTGCTCGGGGCGTAGCTTGCCGGCCCGCCCGTCCGATCATGCCGACTAGGCCTCGGATGTCCGCCGCTGCCACGGCAGCGGGCTTGGATGCCGTGGCCCCACGTGTCCGCGGCAGCCTGTGTGCCCGTACATCCGCTCCCTCTACCCGCCCCAGTGGCATGCCGCAACGCTCTATGGCTGGTCATTTGATCCCGGAAGGGACAGTTAATGTATAGTCACCTCACCGCTGCGATGGCACCAGTAGCCTTGAGCACGCAAAACCTGGTTACCTACCTGCAGGGTCTGTTCGGGCCGCTGTTCCTCGGCATAGTCGGGATCGTCGCGATCTTCTTTCTCTTCACCCGCGAGATCACGCGATTCGTGCAGTTCATCGTGCTCGCCGTACTGATCGCGGTGGTTTTCTACACGCCAGATATCGTGCGGACGCTAGCCACGGGCATAGCGAACGCGCTCGGAGTCCACTAACCCGTTCTGGCCGAAGGAGAGCGCACCTAGTGGATCTTCCCACTTATACGAATATCTGGCGGATCGAAAAGCGGCTTTATAAGCTTTACGACTTTCGGCTGCCAGCTCCGTTGCCCATCACCTGGATCGCCGTTTTCGCGGGGATCACGGTCCCCTATGTAATTTTCCTCATTGCGATCGGGTTGCCCTTTAACCACAATTTGGTATGGCTTTATGTGCTGCCGCCGGGGGTGCTCACCTGGCTTACCACCCGGCCAGTCATTGAAAGTAAGAGATTGCCGGAGCTTGTGAGCTCGCAGCTACGATACATTGCCGAGCCGCGGACCTGGTGCCGGATGGCTCCTCTGGCGGAGAAGGACGAAATTTTTGTAACGGCCCGGGTGTGGCACAAGCATCCGCCCAAGGCACGGCCCAAGAGAGCCAGGAAATCTCCAGACCTGGCCAAGCAAGCCGCCGAGCAAGCCGCCGTCGACGCGACCTCAACCGAAACCGCGCCCGCGACCGCGCCCCGGACCGCGACCGCCGCGGCAGTGGCAGCCGCCGCGGTAGCCGCCTCGATAGCAGCACCGCGAGCTAAGGCGCCGCGAATCAAGGCGCGCTCGGTCAGAGCCCGCCGAGACGTCGCCCACCCACGGGCAACAGCAGCGCCAGCGCTCCGCCGCCCAGCAGCCTTCCGGCCGGGTATGTTCCCGCCGGAGGAGCCCCAGTTGCCGGATGCACCCCCGCTGGGGGCAGCCGACCTGGGTACGGCCCAGCCGGACGCTGACCCACCGGGTGCGTTCCCGTCGTCCGTTGGGCAGGCCAGCCCGTCGGCTGCCGGCCACCCTGTCACGTCCCCGACCGCTCAGTCGTCCCCGACCGCTCAGTCGTCTGCATCTGCCACCGCCCCCGCTGCGGGATCTCAGCTACCGTCGAAGCCGGTCCAGGTTCCCGTACCGCAGCGCGCGACAGCGCGACCCGGGGCCAGAGGGTCCGGGGCCAGAGGGTCCGGGGCCAGAGGGTCCGGGGCCAGAGAGTCCGGGGCCAGAGAGTCCGGGGCTGAGGGGAGCGAGCCGAAGGCTGAGGGGAGCGAGCCCAAGGGAGCGTGGCCTCGCAGTCCATGGTCGCGGGACATCGAGCCGGACACACGAGCGCACGCGCCCGTCGGCGAGTCAGGCACCGAGCAGGTCCGGACCGGGCCTGCTGGGGGCGCCTCTGGCGCTGGGCAAGTCCCAGATGCCGGTCCGATCCACGGGATCGAGCAGGCTCCGCGTTCCACGCCGGCTCAGCGCCCTGAGTCGTCTCAGCGCCCCGCGTGGCTGTACTCGCGGCGCTCCGACAGGTTGGACGCGCGGGCTCTTGAGGTCTCGCACGATGCTGAACCGGCCACCCGCGACCTCAACGACCCTCAGGTCAAACCCTTCAGCCCCACATCCTGGCCATCGCTCGGAGCGGGCACTTTCCCGCGGCTTAACCGGCCCGCTGATGTTGGCCCATTCCCCGAAGTCGGTGCCTTCCCCGAAGTGCGCCCATTCCCCGACGCCGAGTTCCCCGACGCCGAGGTTCCTGAGACCGAGGTTCCTGAGACCAAGTCCCCCGAAGCCGGGCCGCTTCCTGAGTCCGGCGTTCTCTCCGAGGCTGGCCCCGCCCGCCGAGCAGAACCCGTTTTCTCCC
Source organism: uncultured Actinomycetes bacterium (assembly GCA_963808315.1). Classification (GTDB taxonomy): domain Bacteria; phylum Actinomycetota; class Actinomycetes; order Streptosporangiales; family Streptosporangiaceae; genus Palsa-504. The sequence continues at coordinate 15,510 of CAWEFK010000042.1, forward strand.
CCGAGCCCGCTACTCCAGCAGAGCCCGAAGCTAACCCTGCGCCTCGGTCCGGTTCGGCGCCAAGGGTTGGTGTCCCGCGCAGGCTTGGCCTGGGCCGCAGGCCCGAACAGGCCTCCGACTCGTCCGCATCAGCTCCGCCCCCATCGACTCTCACCCGCCCCGAGGCGCCAGCGATATCTTCACACCCCGGGGCCCGCTGGTTCCTGCGCGTTCAGCCGCGTCCGGACCGCGTTTCCGCGGAGACGTCCCCGGACCGCGTTTCCGCGGAAACGTCCCCGGAAGCCCTCGTGGCCCCCGCGCCTGAGTCGGCACCAGCGCCGGTTCCCCCCACATCCGCCTCGCCGGTATCCGTTCCCGACGCTGTCGTATCTCCGCCCACCGCACCTCCGGCTGCTGAGACTCCCGCGCCCCCCGCGGCAGAAACCCCCGCACCCGCCACGGCAGAAACCCCCGCAGCCCGCCACGGCAGAAACCCCCGCGGCAGAAACCCCCGCACCCGCCACGGCAGAAACCCCCGCGCCCCCCGCGCCGGAAGCACCCCCCGCGCCCCCCCATGCGCCCTCGGCCCCCATCGAACCCGCGCTGCCGTCTCCAGCGACCAGGGTCGTTGGGGTCGAAAGGGACCGGCCGCTGCCGTCCATCGAGCGAGCCCTGTCCGGTCCCGGTAGCCGCGGTGACACCAGTTGGCGGCGTCAGGTGAAGGTGGTTACCGGTGGTCAGGGACCGGGCAAGCGAGACCAGGAAACGCTGGATCGCGAGCGGGCCAGGCTGCCGTTGACCGGCCCGCGCCGGATTGTCGTGCTTGGCTGCACCAGGGGTGCCGGCCAGACGGTGACCGCGTTGATGACCGGTCATATCCTGGCCGCGGCGCGCGGCGTTCCTGTCGCGGCCCTTGACCTGAACCCGGGCGGCACCTCGCTCGCTGCCCGCAGCGCCCCGGCCGTCTCGCTGGCGGCGCTGCTGGCCGGCCACGAGCCAGCCCAGCGACCCAGCGAGGCCGCAGCGGCGCGACTCGACGTGATCGGCGACCTGCCGGAATCCGGCCGCCCACGCACGGGCGAGGTCGAGAACTATCATCGGCTCGCCGACCTGCTGGCCGCGCGATATCCGCTGACCATGATTGACCCGGCCCCGGCGGGGCTGACCCGGCTGCTCGCGGTGGCCGGCCAGCTGATCCTGGTTGCCCCGGCCAGTCCGGACGCGGCGACCTCGCTGGCCAACACCCAGCAATGGCTGAACACGCACGGGTACGCCGGACTGGCTGTCCGCGCCGTGACCGTGGTCAACGGGGTGAGCAGGCGGACCATGCCGGACGTGCTCAGGGCCGAATCCGTGGCCAGAGGCCGTTGCCGGGCCATCGTCCGGGTCCCCTGGGATGATCTTCTGTCGGCCCGGCTCGTCACGTCGGGCGAGCTGGCGACGTCGGACCGGCCCGCGACGCCCGCGGCCGTGCACCCGCAGACCAGGCTCGCTTACACGGCGCTGGCGGGCGTGCTCGTCGCGGGCATGGCCGCCGCCGAATCTAGGGCATCCGTTCCCGGAAGCGGAAGGAATCCTGGTGAGCACTCGGACTAAGGGGTCTAAGGGCTCGAGGGGCCGCACCCGGCTGGGCATCAGGTACTTCGACGACCGCATTCTGCTCACGGATACCCATGCGTGGGCGTACTACCGGATCCCCTCGGTGTCGTATGAGTTCACCACGCCGGAGGAGCGGGAGGCGCTGGCGACGAACATCACCGTCGCGCTGGCCGCGATCAGGATGCAGGACGCCGAGGTGCACCTGCGCATCGCGCACCGGTCGTACCCGGCGCACGCGTGGGCGACCGGGCTCGACGAGACTTCTGACGGCGGTCCGGGCTGGCGCGAATACCTGGAGCAGACCTACCAGCACGTCTGGGCGAAGGACTTCTGGGGCAAGGAGATCTACCTCGGGGTCCGGCTGGGCCAGCGCGGGGTGCGCGCGCAGTTGTCGGGCGGCTTGCTGTCCCAGTTCCGTGGCGTGTACGCACACGGCGAGAAGGGACTTGGGCTGAACGACGAGGCGGTTAGCACGCCCGAAATCGTCAAATGGACCGACTCGGCTGAGCGGCTGGGCCGGGCGCTGAACGCAAGCGCGCTGGTCGCCCGGCATGCGACCTCCGGTGAGATCGCCTGGCTGGTCCGGCACACGCTGATGGAAACAGCGGGCGAGCCGCTGCCGTCCGCGACCAAGCGCAGGCGGTGGGGCTCCGGTGAGATCGACATGCTCTTCGAGGGCCAGATCCACAACGGGCGCACCATGCTGGGCCTGGAGCATATGTCGGGAGAGTCGTACGCGGCTTTTATCTCTTTTGCCAGGTTCCCCGATGTGATGGCGTTCCCCGATGGCGAGCCGTGGCTGCATTACGCCGATTCGCTGCCGTTCCCGGTCGAGATCAGCTCCCGGATGAAGCTCATTTCGCCGGCCAAGGCAAGCAAGGACGTCAGCCGCCGTCTGGCCCACGCGCGTGACATGGACGCGCATATTCGCGAGGCGGGCGCGGAGGCGCCGATCGCGTTGGCCGAGCAGATCGCCGCGGCCCGGATGCTTGAGCACGGCATCACGAAAGAACGACTGCCGTTTGTCTACGGCTGGCATCGCCTGATCGTGGCGGCGCCGACGAAAGAACTGTGCGTCCGGCGGGTCGAGGCGGTCGTCGAGCATTACCGTGATATTGGCATCGACGTGGTCAACTCGACCGGCGACCAGTTTTCGCTGCTGTGCGAATCGCTGCCCGGTGACCGGATTCGGCTGGCCTCCTACGTGCAGCGCCAGCCGCTTTATACGATCGCGGGCGGAATGCCGACCGCGACCGTGGAACTGGGCGACCGGGCCGACGCGGGCAGTGGCTGGGTCGGGCCCTATATCGGCGAGACGCTAGGCCGGGCGCGTTCCGTTGTGCATTTCGACCCGCTGCTCGCGGCCGCGCGAAACCGGCCCACGGCCGTGGCCATTACCGGCGAGCCAGGCGGCGGGAAGACGACGCTGGCCATGCTGCTCATCTATCAGCTGGCGCTGCGCGGTGCGACCGTGGCCGTGATCGACCCGAAGGGCGACGCGGAGTCGCTGGTCGAGTACCTGCGGCGGCAGGGCCGCAAGGCGCGCGTGCTGCCGCTCGGCGCGGCCGCGCCCGGCCTGCTCGACCCGTTCTCGTTCGGCGTGGACCTGTCCGAGAAGCGCACGATGGCCACGGAAACGCTGAGGCTGCTGCTGCCGAGGATGAGCGAAGAGCGCGAGAGCGCGATGATCCAGGCGGTCGGCGCGGTGGCTGGAACCGAACGTCCCAGCCTCGGTAAGGTCATCACGCACCTGGAGCAGGCCGACGATCCGGCCTGGAAGAACACGGGCGCGGTCATGCGGTCGATCTCGGAGATGCGGCTGGCCCGGCTGTGCTTCGCTCCTGCGGTCAATCAGCAGATCGACGCGGAAGGCTGGACCACGGTCTTCACGCTGGCCGGCCTCACGCTGCCCGACACCACCACCAGCCGGGACGACTACTCCTACGAGCAGCGGCTGTCCGTCGCGCTGCTCTACCTGGTGTCGCAGTTCGCCCGCAAGCTTCTCAACGGCATCGACCGAACGGCTCCGAAGGCGATTTTCCTCGACGAGGCCTGGGCGATCACCTCCACCCCCGAGGGGGCCAAGCTGGTGCCCGAGGTGTCACGGATGGGCCGGTCCAGGAATACCGCGCTGATCCTGGTCTCGCAGAACGCCGGCGACCTGCTGAACGAGCAGGTGACCAACTGCCTGTCCGGAGTCTTCGCGTTCCGGTCGACCGAACGCGGCGAGGTGGCTAACGTCATGTCCCTGCTCGGGGTCGCGCCGTCCGAGGAACACAAGGCCGTGCTGCGTTCCCTGGGCAACGGCGAATGCATTTACCGCGATCTGGACGACCGGGCCGGGCGGATCGGGATCGACCTGGTCTCCGACGAGCTGCGGGACTGGATCGACACCAACCCCACCCGGGGCAAGAGCCAGTCGGACCTGAGGTCCAGCCGGTCTCCCCGCGCGGACGAACTTTCCGACCAGGCCGAAGGCACGTCGGCCGTCAGAACGCGAGCGGCGGAAGCGTCGTCGTAAGACAAGACAGCAGAACCGGGAGCTCCCCCCTGATGGCTATCTCGCTAGCCCCGCTCCAGCCCCGCAAGCGGGACCGCGCGCAATCGCGGTCAGGCCGCCGCCGCCGTACCGTGCGCTGGCTTGTCCACGTGTTCCTGCTCGCCGCGGCGCTGCTCGCCTTCGCCACCCCCGCCCTGGCCGCCACCCAATCCACCCAATCCACCCAATCCACCCACGCGACCCAGAAACCCGCCAGCGCACCCGCACCCGCTCCCGTCACGCTGACCGCCGCCGTCACGCCGGCCCTGCCGGGCGGGGTGTGCCAGGTGCCTGGCATCGGTGACATCGGCGGCCTGGTCGGGCTGTGCGCGTCGGGGTCGAGCGGGATCGTCGGCGCCGTGAACAACATCTGCGAGCCCTCGGTACCCGCAGCCGGAGCAGGCCACCGGCGGCATCAACGCGATGATCGAACCTCCGGCCACGGCCGCCGCCGGGAAGACGCTGTACGACAGCTACGGGATCGCCGGCCAGTTCTGGGCCGCCCACGGCCTGCAGTGCTCCGACATGACCTCGCTGATCGGCAACAACGTCGCGGGCATGGTCTTCGACGCGGCCAAGTCCCTGGACCGGGTGACGATCACCGTCTATCAGTCGGCGGCGGGCAACAACATCTTGACCTGGCTGCAGAACTCGGTGAACCGCCTGATCAGCGCGCTCGGCAACGCCATCTACTTCCCCTACCTGATGCCCGTGGTCATCCTCGGCGCGATCTGGCTGGCCTGGCAGGGCCTGGTCCGCAAGCGGGCCAGCCGCACCCTGGAGGGCACGCTGTGGATGGTGGTGGCCTGCGCGGCCGCGATCGCGCTGATCGGCAGGCCCGCGGACTTCACCGGGGTCGGGACGACGGTGTCCAACGGCGCCACCGAGGTGCTCAACACCGCGTTCTCCAACCTGCCCGCCCCGGCCAGCAGCAACTGCCTGCCGGTGCAGGCGGGCGACCCGCAGGTCACCTCCAACTACGCGTTCACCTCGGGTAACGGCCTGGTGGACGAGAACGCCAACGAGCTGTGGTCGGTCCTGGTGTGCAAGCCGTGGCTGTACGGGGAGTTCGGCAGCACCGTGTTCACCAACACCAACGGCACCTCCAGACGTGGTGGGCCAGTACGGCAGGTCGCTGCTGTGGGCGCAGGCGATCGCGTCCAACGAGACGCCCACCACCGCGCTGATCAGCGCCAAGCAGGCCACCTACACCGGTATCGCCAACTCGATCCAGCAGAACGATCCCGGCGTTTACCCGCTGTTCCAGGGCAACCAGTGGACCACCCGGCTGGAGATCGCCTTCGGCGCGGTGTTCGCCGCGCTGGTGGCCGGGCTGCTCATCTTGCTGATCGCGCTGACGCTGATCGTGCTCAAGCTCGGCTTCCTGCTGCTGCTCGTGGCCGGGCCGTTCTTCCTGATCGTCGGCACGCACCCAGGCTTCGGCCGGGTCATCGCGATCCGCTGGTTCGAGATGCTCGTCGGCGTGCTGATGAAACAGGTCGCGATCGCGATCGTGCTGAGCGTGCTGCTCTACTGCTACTCGCTGATCATGGGGACCACCGACGCGGTGCTGCCCTGGGCGCTGAAGATCCTGATGATCGCGCTCGTCACCGTGGCGGTCTTCATCTACCGCAAGCCCTTCCAGCACCTGTTCTCCGCCGTCGGCTACGGCACCATCGGCTCCAGCGAGCGGGCCGAGTACAGCCTGCGCCAGGCGGGTTCCACGTTCCGCCGGTCGACGCTGGACGCCGCGACCGTGGCCGTCCCCGGCGTGGCGGGCTACCGGGCCGCCCGGTGGGCCCGCCGGAACCCCGGCCAGGCGGCCGCGATGGCGGCGCGGCGTGGCCAGCGGCGCGAGTCGCGGGCGCCGCCGCCGGGTCGGCGGCCTCGGCGGAGGCCGCGGCCCGGGCCGGCACGGTCGCCAGCGCGTCGAGCGACGCGTACGCCTCGCGGCTGCGGCCCGACGCCCCGCCCCCGGTCGACGGGGAGGGCGAGGCGAGCCGGGTTCCCGCCGCGTGGTCAGCGGGCCGGCGGCTCGGCGCGCAACAGGAACCTGCCCGAGGCGGACAGCGGCGGCGGCCGGGTCGCCCCGCCGCTCGACCTGCCCCCCCGGTCAGCCACCAACGGGTCGGCCGGATCAGCCGGGGCCTCCGGGTCCACCGGGTCCGCCGGGGTCGGCCGGGACTTCCGGGGCCGCCGGGACGGCGTCCGGGCTGGTCCCGCGGCGCCGGTCGCGCGGCGGCCCCCGGGCCCGTGGGCCCGCGCTCGCGGGCCGTATCCTCCGGGCCGACCGCATCCCCGCGGCCGCTCGGGATCCGCCGGATCCGCCGCCGCCCATCACCCGAAGCAGCGGAGCGGCAGCCGAAGAAGCAGCGGAGGGCAGCGGAGGCAGCAGAAGCAACGGGGGCAGCGGAGGGGCAGCGGAAGCAGCGGAGGCAGCGGCGGCTCCCGGTCAGGCAGGCCCGGCCTGGCCGGCCAGCAGCTGGCCGGGTGCGGGGGCCAGATCGCGGTCGGGCACCGCGCCCAGGCCCAACCCGGCCGCCCGGCCGAGCCCGCCGGCCAGCCGCGGCCAGAGCGCCCAGGGCCAGGGCCAGGCGGACCAGCGGAGACGGCAAGGACGACCGGCCCGCCACGCCGTTCTGGTTGCGCCCGATACGGCGGGACAAGTAGCGGGCGGCCGCCGTGGATCTCAACCCGGCCCAGCAGAAGGCCGTCTTCGCCCTGGTCGTCGTCGTGCTCGCCGCGCTCGGCTACTGGCTCCTGCTGCCCAAGCTGACCCACACCGGCAGTCACGCCCAGGCCGCCACGACGCCCGCGGCCACCTCCACCCCGACCACGCCCGCCGCGGCCGGCAGCTCCGGCCGCCGCGCCGGGCTCGGCCCCCCCGGTCGTCCACGGTGTCGCCCACCGCGGCCGGGAGCGTGAACATCTACTCGTGGCTGCCGTTCACCCAGCAGGACCTGGCCGCCGCGGCCGCGGTGACGGTGCGGTTCGGCGTGGACTACAACACCTTCACCTACACCGAGAGCGCGCGCGCCTACGTGACCAAGATGAACGGGCTGATCACCGGGCAGCTGGCGACTCAGCTGCAGGCCGAATACGCCACGCCCGGGCGTGGCCAGCCTCAGGACGAGCCAGCAGCAGGTCTCCACCGGAACCGCGACGATCACCTCGCTGCGCGCCTTCGGGCCGTCCAGCCTGACGTTCGTCGTCACGGCCGGGCAGCACCTGGTCAGCTCGGGTGAGACCAGCAACGGCAGCACGCAGTACGCGATCACCGTCGTCGGGCTCGGGCGGCGGCTGGCAGGTTAACGACATCGAGCTGTCCTCCGCGGGCAACTCATGACCAGCCAGGCTCCTGGTCCGGACCGAGGCAACGCAGGCCAGCGCCAGGGACCAGCGAGCTCCCCGGATGCTCATCTTCGGCATCATCGGCCTGGTGGGCATCATGGGCCTTGGCCTGCTGGCCGTACCCATCCTGATCGGCAGCAACGCCTTCTTCGCGGCCAGCGCGGGCTGCTCGGGTCAGCAGACCGGGACGGTCGGCAGCCGACCGGCAGCGCGAAGGCCAACGTCGATCCCGGCCAACTACCTGTTCTGGTACAAGAAGGTCGGGGCAGCAGTACGGCGTGCCGTGGACGCTGCTGGCCGGGATCGGCACGGTGGAGAGCGACAACGGGCAGACCACGCTGCCCGGCGTGCACAGCGGGTCGAACGCCTTCGGCGCGGCCGGCCCGATGCAGATCGGCATCGGCGGCGCGGCCGGGAACGTGTGGGGCGGCCTGCCGGTCCACCCGGGCGGCGAGGCGGTCAACGGCGTGGCCACCGACGAGGACGGCGGGCCGAACGCGGACGTCTACGACCCCGCCGACGCGATCGCGGGCGCGGCGAAGTACCTGCTCGCAGGCCGGGGTCCAGACCAACCCGTCGACGGCCATCTTCGCCTACAACCACCTGCAGTCCTACGTGCAGAGCGTGCTGTACTACGCGAGCGCGTACGCGGGCGGCAACTTCTCCGTGGTGTCCGCGCAGCTGCCGTCGAGCAGCACGGCGGCCGGCTGCGCGGTCACCGCCGGGGCCGTGACCACCATCAGCCTCGCCCGAACCAGACGGTGTCCGCGGCGATCGCCTACGCCCAGGAGCAGATCGGCAAGCCGTACCTGTTCGGCGGCACCGGGCCCGGACGCGTTCGACTGCTCGGGCCTGGTCATGATGGCCTACCGGGCCGCCGGGGTCGACATCGCGCGGACCTCGGAGGAGCAGTGGGCGACCGGAGGTGCGGGTCCCTGCGTCCCAGGTGGAGCCGGGTGACCTGGTGTTCTTCGCCGGTTCTGACGGCACCACCGCCGCACCGGGTCACGTCGGCCTGGTGATCGGGAACGGGGAGATGATCGAGGCCTACGCGACCGGTTTCCCGATCCGGGTCTCGACGTACGGCAAGGCCAGCTCGGCCGGCGGCGATGGTGACCCGGTCGGCTTCACCCGTCCCTGGGCGAAATCCGGCACCGTCATCAGCGCGACCGGCCAGCCGGTCGGCTGACGGCTACTTCACGGTGAGGTAGATGGCGCTGCCGAGCCCCGCGGCCAGGCAGTAGATCGCGAACGGCGTCAGCGTGCGCGAGGCGTCGCTGAGGTAGCGGACCAGGAACCGCAGCGCCAGGTAGGCGCCGATGCCGGACAGCACGCTGCCGAACAGCACCTGCTCCCGGATCCCGTGACCCAGCGGCCCGGTCAGGTCGTGCAGCTTGAACAGGCCGGCCGCGAAGATGACCGGAGCGGACAGCAGGAACGAGAACCGGGCCGCGTCCTGCCGGGATAGCCCGCGGAACATGCCGCTGACCATGACGATGCCGTCCCGGCTGATCCCGGGCAGCAGCGCGAAGATCTGCATCGAGCCGAGGATGATGCCGCCGCGGAAGCCGACGCCGACCAGCCGCCGGTCCGATTCCACCGCCACGCTGGCCTGCTGCTGTTTCGCCGCCCGTTGCCCGGACGAGTGCCGTCCCCCGCCGCTGGCCACTCCGGCCATGCCCGGCGGCTCCGGCCGCCACCGCGGCCCGCTGCCGTTCGGCGGCCCGTTCGGCGTCCGCGGCCACCTGCTGCGCCTCGGTGTCCGCGCCGCGGCGGCGCAGCCGCTCGCCGCCCAGCAGGATCAGCCCGTTCACGAACAAGAACCCCGCGACCAGGGCCGGCTTGCTGAACACGTGGGTGAACAGGTGCTGGAGCAGGGCGCCCGCGATGCCGACCGGGATGGTGGCCAGGATGAGCATCCAGGCGAGCGTCTGGTCGGTGCCCTGCGGTTCCCACCGCCTGGTGCCCGGCTCGGGCCGGGCGAAGTGGCCGAGCGAGGCGAAGAAGGCCACGATGATCCGCACCCAGTCCCGCCAGAAATAGATGATCATGGCGATGGCCGTCGCGACGTGCAGCCCGACGATGAAGGCCAGGTACGGCGAATTGGGCGCGGACACGTTCAGGTCCTTGGCCCACTGCCCGCCGACGATCGCCGGGATGAGCACGCTGTGGCCCAGGCTGGATAGCGGGAAAAGTTCGGTCACGCCCTGGATCAGCCCGACGATCCCGGCCTCTCCGTACGTCAGATGCGACATGCCAGCCCTCGTGCCCACGCAGAACGCTCAAACGCCATAATTCGGAACGAACCGTGGTATCACGTCCCGCCCACGTTCAACCGGGCCCGGCGGCGAACAAGCCGAGATCCCGCCCCAGGCCACCAGTTATCGTAGCGGGACAGGGAGCCCTGGCTGGCTTGGTTTCACGGTGTCTTCATCCAGCTGCCGTGGTTTAGCTCCCTTCGCCCGGGTCGCCCGGGTCGGGTTCGGCCCGAGCCTAGGCGGTCAGTTCCCTTGGCGCGGGCCGGCCGGACGGGGTGCAGGCCGCACCGAGCGCGCTCATCAACAGCCCGATGACCGGAAACCAGATCAACATGAAGAGGTACATGGCCGCGCCCGAGCTGGCGGTGGCCTCGTAGCGGTACGCGGCGATGGCGGTCAGCTGGTGACCGTGGTTGAGCCAGTGCAGCAGCCAGGCGGCCAGCGCGGCGGCGGCGGCCGGCCCGCCGAACAGCAGGATCCAGGCCAGCGCCACCAGCGGATCGGCCGTCGACCCCGGCAGCCACGGATCGCTGGCGTCGCTGGTCAGCCCGAGCGGTGCCACCGCGAACATGACCACGCCGAACAGCAGGCCCGTGCCGGCGCCGATGGCCAGCGTGCCCCCGGTGACCTGGGACCGCCGCGAGGTCAGGAACAAGATGACGCCCAGGTAGGCGATGGTCATCAGCAGGAGCGGGATCTCGCCCGCCCAGGGCGGGCCCCCGGTCGACCGGCCCGGCACCGCGCCGCAGCCCTGGACGTTGCTCCAGCCCTGGGCGATACAGAAGGCCGATCCGGCGGTCATGATGATCCGGGGTGGTCATCACGCCAGCGGGCCGCTGCCCAGCTGGGCCGGGCGTGACCGGTCCCCGGTCAAGGTCGTGGCCGGGATCAGGCATGGGTGAGCCTTTCGCGGGATTCCTGTTCGGCGGTGACGGCGTCGAGGGTGGCGCGCAGGTCATCCCGTGCCGCTGGTACGGGGTCCTGGCGGCCGAAGAACGCGATCGCGTTCTCGAGCTGACGGCGGAAGTTGTGAAGCTCGAACGTGGTCAGTGCGGGCAGGGGATGCTTCGGCGGGTCTACGGCCGGCGCCTGCTCAGGGACGGTGGTGGGTGGCATAGGTGCGATCCTTAGGCGGGACGGCTGGCGTTGATCTCGCTACCCAACGTGTCAGGCCGGTGCAAGAATCGACAGTAGTTACCCGCTTACCGACCAGCGCTGACCTGGTAACGAGAAGGTGCGCACGATGCCGACACCGAGAGAACAGCTCGCCAGCATGCTTCGCCAGTCCCGTATTGACGCTGGCTACGATTCACATGCGGTACTTGCGCGGAAGCTGAACGTGTCTCGCCCTGTGGTCACCAAGGCGGAGAATCCAGCTCACCCGGCACCCAGTGACGCGCTACTCGCGGCGTGGGCGGGTGCCACCGGAGCCGGGCTGGACGCGCTGACCGCCCTGGCTCAGCAAGCGCGATCGGGTCCGCCCGGGTGGTTCGCGAAATGGGCAGACATCGAGGCGCGCGCCAGCGTGATCCGCTGGTTTGAGCCGTTGCTCGTCCCCGGCCTGCTGCAAATCGAGTCGTACGCGAGTGCCGTGCTGGCGTGGAAGCCTGACAGCGCCAGTGCCGAGAGCCAACCTCAAGGTCCGCCTGGCGCGCCAGGCGGTGCTTGACCGCGCCGAGCTCCGTGTCGTGATCCTGGAATCGGTGCTGTATCGCGAGGTAGGCGACGCGGCCACCATGGGCGACCAGCTGCAGCACCTCCTGGCTGTGGGCAGCCGCCTGCTGGCACGTGCTACCCGCGTGTTCGATGGCCTGCGCGCGGACGCGCTACCGTGGACGCAGACCCAGGATCTTCTGACGAAGGCAGGCGAGCGATGGACGCTTTGAACTGGCGTAAGGCCAGCTACAGCGCGTCGAACGGCGGTGGTTGCGTGGAAGTCGCTAGTCCCGATGGCGCTATAGCCGTCCGTGACACGCAGGACCGTACCGGGCCGATGCTGCGATTCAGCTCCGACGCGTGGCGCATGTTCGCGGACCAGATGAAGGCGACCACGTAGCGCCTGGCCAGGCCCGGCTCTGCCGACCCTTACGAGGGACTCTCACCTGCGCGAGAGTCCCATCACGCATGTCGCAGAATGGTTTCCGCGCAGCTCGCCCCCGCCCCAAAGCGCCACTCCTGACTCTCAAACAGGAATTCGGATTATCGTGGATACTTGCTTCCCCTATGACAGGGGTAATGATCCACGATCACAGGAGAGCCCCGGCAGGGACCGGGCGAACGAGACAGCCGGGGCACGCGAGGCCACTGGGGACGGGCGGGACCGTCAGCCCAGATGTCAGAGCGGATAGGTGGCCTTGATCACGGGCCGGTGTACTGCACAGCGTGACAGCCTGGCCCTCGCCTTTTCTTCCCTGCGGGACCGGCCGGGCAGGCGGTCGGAACGGACCGAACGGGCAGCCTGCCTGCTCTACGCCGGTCTGACGGCATCGATGATGCTGAGCGGTGACCGGGTCGGGATGATCCGGGCCAGGTCGAGACCGGCCGCGGCGAGCAGCGCCGCGAACTCTTCTTCGGTCCGTTCCCGGCCGCCGAGCATTACCATCATCATCAGGTCGTAGTGCTTGCTCGGGTGCGGTTCGTTTCCAGCCGGGACGACCATGTCGATGATCAGGATGCGGCCGCCGGCGTTCATGGCGTCGCGGCAGTTGCGAAGGATGCCGGCCGCGCGGTCGTCGTCCCAGTCGTGCAAGGTCCGTTTGAGGATATATACGTCGCCGCCAGGCGAACGGCCGTGAACATGTCGCCGCTCACCAGCTCGCACCGGCCGGCCACCCCGCGATCCCAGGTGACTGTAGCTGCGATGGCCATCACCTGCGGCAGATCGAACAGCACCCCGGCGGCGCCCGGGCTGGACGCGAGCACGGCGCTGAGCAACCCGCCGTGGCCCCCCGCGATGTCGATGATCCGGCCGAACGCGGTGAAGTCGTACGCGGCGATGACTGCGTCGGTCTCCCCGCTGGTGATATTGCTCATCGCGTTATTGAAGATGGCCCCGTCCGCCGGGTGAGGACTTGACGCTACCGCGAACTTAAGCGATTTCCTTCGTTCGGCCGGGATCAGCCATGGCTGATCCTTTCGCGGGATTCCTAACGGGCGGCCTCAAGAACGGGCGGCATCAAGAACGCCTGGTCGTCATCGCGCCACAGGGAAATCATTCCATAAGATCATTTTCCCAGCTCACAGGCTGCACTGCCCCCCCCACGCCGAACCCGGGCCGCCACCCAGACAAAGCCGCACTGCAAGTTATGCATAGGTGGCCTGATAAACCGGTCGGCGCACCGGCCCGGCTGTGCATGGAAGTGGCACCCTGCACAATCTTCTGTGCAGGTGCCACATCCATACGTCGATCGAGGCCGCGGTCAGGCCTTGCCGGGCACCTTCGGGGTGTCCTTGGCGGTCCGGCGGCCGATCTTGGCGCCGAGCCAGACCAGCGGGTCGTACTTGCGGCCGACCACCCGTTCCTTCATCGGGATGATCGCGTTGTCGGTGATCTTGATGTGCTCGGGGCACACCTCGGTGCAGCACTTGGTGATGTTGCACAAGCCCAGGCCGAAGTCGTCCTGGGCGATCTCGCGCCGGTCGGCGGTGTCGGCCGGGTGCATCTCGAGCTCGGAGATCCGCATCAGGAACCGGGGCCCGGCGAACGCGGCCTCGTTCTCGTCGTGGTCCCTGATCACGTGGCAGGTGTTCTGGCACAGGAAGCATTCGATGCACTTGCGGAATTCCTGCGACCGGTTGACGTCCACCTGCTGCATCCGGAACTCGCCCGGCTTGACCTCGGGCGGCGGGGTGAACGACGGGATCTCCCGCGCCTTGGCGTAGTTGAACGACACGTCGGTGACCAGGTCCCTGATCACCGGGAAGGTCCGCATCGGCGTGATGGTCAGCGTCTCTTCCGGCTCGAAGATCGACATCCGGGTCATGCAGGCCAGCCGCGGCCGCCCGTTGATCTCCATCGAGCAGGACCCGCACTTGCCGGCCTTGCAGTTCCACCGGATGGCCAGGTCGCTGGCCTCGGTGGCCTGCAGCCGGTGCAGGACGTCGAGGATGACCTCGCCCTCGTTGACCTCGACCGGAAGTCCTGGAGCGCCCCGGCGCCCGCGTCCCCGCGCCAGACCTTCAGCGCCGCCTTGTACGCCATATCAGTGCTTCTCCTCTGCGGCTGCCTCGTCCGCGCTCTGCCCGTCGGCAGCGTCCGCGGCGCCGGGCAGGCCGGCCAGTTCCTCGTCCGTCATGTACTTTTTCAGCTCGCTGATGTCGAACAGCTCGAGCAGGTCGGTCCGCATCGGCTCCATCGGCTGCCGGTGCAGCTCCACGCGACTGTCGGCGTCGGCCGAGCAGATCAGGTTGACCTTGCGCCACTCCGGCGACATGGCCGGGTAGTCCTCCCGGGCGTGGCCGCCGCGCGATTCCTGCCGTTCCAGCGCGGCCTGGGCCACGCAGTCCGCGACCACCAGCATGTTCCGCAGGTCCAGGGCCAGGTGCCAGCCGGGGTTGTAGGCCCGTCCGCCGGGCGCGCTGACCTTGGCCTCGCGGGCCCGCAGCTTGTCCAGCTCGACCAGCGCGGTCTTCATCTCCGACTCCCGCCGGATCAGCCCGACCAGGTCGTTCATGATCGTCTGCAGCTCGGCGTGGATGGCGTACGGGCTGTCGCCGTCCGCCCGCTCCAGCGGCGCGAGCGCCACGGCCGCCGCCGCGGCCAGGTCGGTCTCGGCGACCACCGGCCGGGACGCCAGCGCGGACACGTACTCGGCGGCGCCTGCGCCGGCCCGGCGGCCGAACACCAGCAGGTCCGACAGCGAGTTGCCGCCGAGCCGGTTGGACCCGTGCATGCCGCCGGACACCTCGCCCACCGCGAACAGGCCGGGCACCGAGGCGGCCCCGGTGGCCGGGTCCACCTCCACCCCGCCCATCACGTAGTGGCAGGTCGGTCCGACCTCCATCGGCTCCTTGGTGATGTCGACGTCGGCCAGCTCCTTGAACTGGTGATGCATCGACGGCAGCCGCCGCATGATCTCCTCGGCGGGCATCCGGGTGGACACGTCCAGGAAGACGCCGCCGTGCGGCGACCCGCGGCCGGCCTTGACCTCGGAGTTGATCGACCGGGCCACCTCGTCCCGGGGCAGCAGCTCCGGCGGCCGCCGGTTGTGGTCCGGGTCGGTCGTACCAGCGGTCGGCCTCTTCCTCGGTCTCCGCGTACTGCGCGGAACACGTCGGGCACGTAGTTGAACATGAACCGCTTGCTCTCGGAGTTGCGCAGCACGCCGCCGTCGCCGCGCACCGACTCGGTGACGAGCAGGCCGCGCACCGACGGCGGCCACACCATCCCGGTCGGGTGCAGCTGGACGAACTCCATGTTCAGCAGCTTGGCCCCGGCCCGCAGCGCCAGCGCGTGGCCGTCGCCGGTGTACTCCCACGAGTTGGAGGTGACCTTGTAGGTCTTGCCGATGCCGCCGGTCGCGAGCACCACCGCGGGCGCCTCGAACAGCACGAACCGGCCGGTGTCACGGAAGTAGCCGAACGCTCCGGCGATCTTGCCGCCGTCCTTGATCAACTCGGTGATCGTGGTCTCGGCGTAGACCTTGATCATCGCTTCGGGGTCGCCGAACTCGACCGCGTCCGCCTGCTGCATGGCCACGACCTTCTGCTGCAGCGTGCGGATGATCTCCAGCCCGGTCCGGTCCCCGACGTGCGCCAGCCGCGGGTACTCGTGCCCGCCGAAGTTCCGCTGGCTGATCTTGCCGTCCTTGGTCCGGTCGAACAGCGCGCCCCACGCCTCGAGCTCCCAGACCCGGTCCGGGGCCTCCTTGGCGTGCAGCTCGGCCATCCGCCAGTTGTTCAGGAACTTGCCGCCGCGCATCGTGTCGCGGAAGTGGACCTGCCAGTTGTCGTTCGGGTTCGCGTTTCCCATCGAGGCCGCGCAGCCGCCCTCGGCCATCACCGTGTGCGCCTTGCCGAACAAGGACTTGGAAATGATCGCGGTCTTCTTGCCCTGCAGCCGGGCCTCGATCGCCGCTCGCAGCCCGGAGCCGCCCGCGCCGACGACCACCACGTCGTAGGTGTAGCGGTCGGCGCGCCGCACCGGCTCGCTGCCGGGAATCGCGGCGCTGGTCGCCGCCGCGTCGTTGACAACCACCTCGTCGCCGGTGATTTCTGCGTCGCTCATAACCACTGCCCGTTCGGTTAATTAAAGATTCTTGGGTCTGCGAATGCGCCGCTGGCCACCAGCATGATGTACAGGTCGCTCAGCATCAGCGTGCCCAGCGTGATCCAGGCGAACTGCATGTGCCGGGCGTTCAGCCAGGAGAACTTCGTCCAGGCCCAGTACCTGACCGGGTGGGAGGAGAAGTTCTTCAGCCGGCCGGCGGTGATGTGCCGGCACGAGTGGCAGCCCAGCGTGTAACCCCACAGCAGGATCGCGTTGGCCAGCAGGATCAGCGACCCGATGCCGAACCCGAAGTCCCCGTCCGGCCCGCGGAACGCCTGCGTCACGTCGTAGCTGAGCAGGATCGCGATGAGGATGGCCATGTAGAAGAAGTAGCGGTGCAGGTTCTGCCCGATCAGCGGGAACCTGGTCTCGCCGGTGTACTTGGCGTGCGGCTCGCGCACCGCGCAGGCGGCCGGCGAGCGCCAGAACGCCTTGTAGTAGGCCCGCCGGTAGTAGTAGCACGTGGTCCGGAAGCCGAGCACGAACACCAGCGCCACGAACGCGTAGGGGATGATCGGCGGCACCGCCGGGATCCAGTGGCCCAGGGTGCTCGAGCCCGGCACGCATTCGCCGCTGACGCACGGCGAGTAGAACGGGGTCAGGTAGTGGTCCTTGGGCACGTAATACCAGTGCCCGGTGAAGACCCGCACCGTGGCGTAGCCGACCCAGATCGTGAGCAGGGTCGCCGTGAGGCGCGGTGCCTGCCACCAGGGGTCTTTGCGGAATGTGCGTTCGGAGATTTGCGCCCGGGTTCTGCCTGGCGCTTCCGGTGCCTGTGTCATCCTCAGCGTCCTCGCTGCTTCGATCGTAAGCCTAACGCCACGCGCCGCCCGCCGGGCAAGCCGGCCTTTTCGCGTGTGTCTACTGAACTTATTCCCTTCCGTCCACCGAATGCAGTGACCGAGACCTCATCGTGCGTGTGACCCTGGCTACACTCCCGGCCGGTGACGTTCATCTACCACATCGCGACCGCCGCCGCCTGGGCGCAGGCGCAGCGGGACGGCCAGTACACGATGTCGACGCTGGACCGGACCCTGGCGCAGGAGGGGTTCATCCACGCCTCGTCGGCCCCGCAGGTGGCCCGGGTGGCCAACGCGTTCTACCGGGGCCAGCCTGACCTGCTGCTGCTCGTCATCGATCCGGACCGGGTGGACGCCGACGTCCGCTACGAGCCGGTGCCCGGCCAGGACCTGCCGTACCCGCACATCTACGGCCCGCTGAACCTCGGCGCGGTCGTCCAGACCCGCCCATTCACCCCCGGCCCCGACGGCCAGTTCTCCTTCACCCCGCCCGACGGCACCCCGCCCGACGGCGGTTAGCGGTAGCCGCTCAGAAGCCCCGCGCCTCCATCGACAGCATCCGGCCGATGTTCATCGCCTGCTGCTGGGTGACCTCCTTCGGCGTCGAGGCCATCAAGGTCGAGATCGCGTCGAGCATGTTGTTGACCTGCCGGGCGCAGTCCCCGGAGCGGCCGGACAGCTCACCGGCCCAGGCCTCCGCCTCCGGGCCGGTCCAGCAGTCACCGGTGCCGCCGGCCATCTGCTGCACGGCCGCCTTCAGCGGCGACGACAGTGTCGACGCGTCGCCCTGCAACTGGCTGTACAGGTTGGACAGGTCCTCGTACAGCGGATTCGGGACGAGAGCGGACATGGTCATTCTCCCGGGGGTGTCGGAAAGGTGGTCGGGACGGGCTTGGCCGACGCGGACCCCTGCGGGTAGTCGTCGGTCGCGTCGCCGCTGTAGTCGGTGATGATCTGGTGCGCGGCGCTGCCCACGTTCACGCAGCCGCTCTGCACGATGAACTGGCCGCTCGTGCCGCCGCTGGCGGCGAACACCTGAAGCCGGACCGACACGCCGTCGCGCGTGGCCGTGTAGGTGGCCGGGCCGGCCTGCGACAGCTTCCAGCCGGCCGCGGCGAACCCTTGCAGGAGCGAGGTGGCGAACGCGGCCTGGGTCGGCGTGGCCCCCCGCGCGGGCTGCACCCCCGCCTCGACCGCGTAGACCAGCGAATCAGCCGCGGAGTTGGCGCAGCCGGAGAACCGGCCCGTCCCGCCGGTGCTCAGGCTGCCCCCGCGGAGCGAGTTGTCCAACTGCCAGAACGCGCTCGCGACCTGCTCCCTGGTCTGGTCGGCGGCCGCCGTCCCGTCCTGGCTGCTGCTCGAACCGCTGCTGCACGCGGCCAGGCCGACGCCGGCGCCGAGCACGCAGGCCGCCGCCGGCGCCGCGGCGGCCGTCGCGGCGGCCGTCGCGATCCGGCCGGACATCGTCACGACCCGCCGGTCTCGCCGTCGAGCCGGCCCTGGTCTATGGCCTGGTACTTCTTATCCGTGGCCGTCGCCACCACCGGATCCTTCAGCCAGCTGTTGTAGGCCTGCTGCTGGGCCAGGGTGGGGTGCTGCACCAGCGTTCCCTGCGGGGTCAGGAACGAACCGATGTGGTACTGCCGGGCAATGCCCTGAGCCCGGTTGGCGAGCGTGGGGTCGTTCTGGTAGGCCTCGGCCGCGGCGGTCCACCACTCCTGCTGCCAGGTCACCTGGTCCGGCGGTTTCAGGGTGGGGCTGGACGCGTTCACCACCGAGTTGACCGCGGACTCGGCCAGGCCGGTGACGACGGTGCTGAGCACGGTGGTGGCGGCACCCTCCGGGTCGAGCGCGATGCCGACGAACAGGTCCGCCGCCTTGTCCCAGCCCGCCTGCTCCTGCTGGAGCTGGTTCATCTTGCCCTGGTAGACGCTCTGCGCCTCGGACCCGAAGAAGCCGTTGATCAGGCCGCTGGCGTGCTGGGCCTCGGGGTTGTTCGGCTCGTGGTAGGCGAGCAGGGCGGCTTCGGTCGCGCTGAGGTGCAGCAGGTTCACCGCCGCGTTCGGATTCTGCATGGACTCGCCGATGAACGCCCGCCACTGAGCCGCGCTCAGCGAGACCCCGTCCGCGGACTTGACGTAGTACGGGTCCGAGATCGAGGCCTGCAGGTCCGGCCAGTACGAGGCGATGATCTTCGCGTAGGCCTGCTGGACGGGCCCGATGGTGTGCTCAGGGGAGTGGCCCGAGTAGTACAGCACCAGCGCGGTCACGTTCGCGGCGGACAGCTTCGGGTCGATGGTCTTGGCGCCGACCGTGCCGGACGTGACGATCTGGGCGTACAGCGACCCGTACCGGGACAGGTTCCAGTTCCCGCTGCCGAGGTACTGACCAAACGGCGTGCCGTCGTGCGCGCCGGGAAACCCGTGGATGTACAGGGCGGAGGCCTCCGGGCTCCGGGCGAGCGCGGTCAGCACCGCCTTGACCTGCGTCGGTCCGGTGGTCATAGGGCCGTCCCAGTTGGCCAGGCTGGCCAGGCTGACCAGCGTCTCCGGCGGGTAGGTGGCGTCCGGGAGCAGGTTGGCCAGCAGGTCGAAGTTGGTCGGGGCGTCGTCGGACTTGGTCGACAGGTTGAAGCGGAACCCTCCTGCCAGCGCCGCCGAGACCGCGACCGCGACGGTCTTGAGGTACGGGCTGGGGCTGCCGGAGCCCAGGTTAAGCTGCGATTCCACGTCCTCCATCCCGTGGGTGCCGAGCGTGCGGACCGCGCCGGTGTCGAAGTCGGGGTCGTCCTGTCCGAGCCGGGACATGAACTGCTTGAAGGAGATCTTGCCGTCCTGGTACTCCTGGGCCACCTTGGCCCCGGCCTGCTGGGCCGCCTGCGAGGTGGGGTACTGCAGGTTGCCCGCGCCCGCGCTCGTCATGTTGCCGAGGTAGTTGTCCGGCGACTGGTCAAGCGCGCTCGCCAGGGTGTAACGGCGGTGCAGCATCGGCTCCTGGCCCTGGGCCCAGCTGTAGTCCTGGAGCAGCGCCGTGACCGCGCCGGTGTCCACGCCGAGCGCGCCGAACCGGCTCAGGTAGTAGCTGGCCAGCGGCTGGGCGTTGCCCAGGCTGGAGGAGACCGAGCTGGCCAGGTGACCAAATGCCCCTGGGTCGATCCCGGTGAACTCACCGCCGCCACCGCCTGCTGCTACTTGCACCACGTCCTTGCTCCTCCGCTCGTATGCGGCTGGCCCAGCCTGGACTGAATCCTAACGGAGCAATCCCGGGCGAAGTGGCCTAGTGATGAGCACGTGACTCAGGTTCCGCCGGCTCGCGGTCCGGCCGCAGCGCCTGGCGGAGGAAGTCGAGCTGGAGCAGGAGCAGGTTCTCCGCCACCGTCTCCTGCGACGCCATGTGGGTGACGCCGGTCAGCGGCAGCACCGTGTGCGGGTAGCCGGCCGCCAGCAGCGCGCCGGACAGGCGCAGCGTGTGCGCCACCACCACGTTGTCGTCGGCCAGCCCGTGGATCAGCATCAGCGGCCGCGGGGTCATCCCCGCGGTCACCGAGGACATCAGCGAGGACCGCTGGTAGGGTCCGGGTCGGTGTCCGGGAGCCCGAGGTAGCGCTCGGTGTAGTGGGTGTCGTACAGGCGCCAGTCGGTGACCGGGGCGCCCGCCACCGCCGCGTGGAACACGTCGGGCCGTCGCAGCACCGCCAGCGCGGCCAGATACCCGCCGAACGACCAGCCCCGGATCGCCACCCGCCCGGTGTCCAGGTCGCCGAAGCGGCCGGCCGCGGCGTGCAGCGCGTCGACCTGGTCCTCGAGCGCCGGCGTGGCCAGGTCCCCGGCGATCGCGCGGTCCCACCGCGGGCCGCGGCCCGGCGTGCCGCGGCCGTCCGCGATCACCACCGCGAAACCCTGCTCGGCGAACCACTGCGAGGTGAGGTACGCCCCGCGGGACTTGACCACGCGCTGGGCCCCCGGTCCGCCGTACGGGTCGAGCAGGACCGGCAGCGGGCCCTGGCCGGGCTGGTGCCAGGACGGGAACAGCACCGCGGTGCGGATCTCCCGCGGCCCGGCGGTCAGCAGCACCGGGCGGGGCGCGGGCAGCGCCGGCCGTTCGGCCTCGTTGCGCAGGCTGACCGCCGGCTGGCCGTCGCGGTACACCCGGACGGTGGCCCCGTCGTGGTCAAGACCGCGGGCGCTGATCACCGTGGTGCCGCCCGCGCGGAGGCCCGCCGCGACGCCGTCACCCTCGCTGAGCGGCTCAGCCCGTCGGGTCCGTAGCTCCACAGGCCGATTTCCGTCTGCTCGGCCGACGCCTGGAACAGCACGGTGTCGCCGTCGACGCCGACGACGCCGCGCACCTGCAGGCCCGGCGGGGTGACCGGCACCGTCCCGTCGGGGCTGATGAGCAGCAGGCGGCGGGTGTCGCCGTCGTCGCCGGTCCAGACGATCCGGCCGTCGCCGGTCCAGGCGGGCAGGCCGGGGACGATGTCCAGCCACTGCGGGTCGGTGTCCTCGCGCAGCACGCTGGCCCGCCCGGTGCCGGCGTCGACCGCCGAGTATCCGCATCGTGCGCTGGTCCCGGCTCTGCACCACGACCAGCGGGTCGTGACCGTCCTGCCAGCAGGCGGTGACCAGGTAGGGGAACGCGGCGCGGTCGGTGTCGACCGGCACGGACGTGCCGTCCAGCCGGGCCAGCAGCAGGGACACCTCGGCGTTGGGGGTGCCCGCGGCCGGGATAGGCCACCTCGGCGGGCGGCCGTTCCGGGTGGGCGGGATCGGCGATGTGCCACCGCTCGACCGGCGTCTCGTCCACCCGCGCGACAAGCAGCGCCGTACCGTCCGGGGACCACCAGTAGCCGCGGTACCTGTCCATCTCCTCGGCCGCGATGAACTCGGCCAGCCCGAACGTCACCCGCTGCGCGCCCTGCGGATCCGCGATGACCTGCTCCGGGGTGTCCGGTCCGGCCCGTCCAGCCCGGTGACGCGCAGCGCCCCGGCCTGGACGTACGCCAGCCGCGCGCCGGCGGGGTCGGGCCTGGGTTCCAGCGCCGGGCCCCGGGCCGGGATCTCCAGCCCGGGCACCTCCCGCGCCGTCGCCTCCGCGCTGGTCAGGTCGACCGCCCAGACCCGCCCGGACCAGGCGAAGCAGGCGACCGTGAGGTCGGCGTCGCAGCCGTAGGCGACGATGCCGCCCGCCTGTTCCCGGACGCGTTCCCGGCGGGCCCGTTCGGCCGGCGGGCAGGTTCTCCTCCTCCCGCCCAGCGTCCTCGGGTCGACCGCCAGCCGTTCGGGCCCGGATGCCGACGTCCAGCACCCACAGGCAGGTCACCGGGTCGGTGCCGCTCCGGGTGCGCAGGTAGACGACCCGGCCGCCGTCGGGTGAGATGCGGAACGCGCGCGGCACGCCGAGCGTGAACCGCCGGGTCCTGGCCTCCTGGCGCGGGAAACTGTCGGTCATGAGGAGAATCTTGCCAGTTCCGTAGCTCCCGGGTCCCGATAGGCTCGCGGGCATGACTGCGCCCGACGACCGCGCGCCCGGGCGGCGGTTGCTGCTTGTGCACGCGCACCCGGACGACGAGTCCATCGGCACCGGCGCGACGATGGCGAAGTACGCCGCCGAGGGGGCACAGGTCACGCTGGTCACCTGCACGCTGGGCGAGCTCGGCGAGATCATCCCGCCGTCGCTGGCGCACCTGGCCGCGGACCGCGAAGACCGGCTGGGGGAGTACCGGATCGGCGAGCTCGCCGCCGCCTGTGCCGCGCTCGGCGTGACCGACCACCGGTTCCTCGGCGGCCCGGGCCGGTGGCGCGACTCGGGCATGATGGGCACCCCGGCCAACGACGATCCGCGCTGCTTCTGGCGGGCCGACGTGGACGAGGCCGCGGCCGCGCTGCTCGGCATCATCCGCGAGGTCCGGCCGCAGGTCCTGGTGACCTACGACGCCAACGGCTGCTACGGGCATCCCGATCACATCCAGGCGCACCGGGTCGCCTGGCGTGCCTTCGAGCTCGCGGGCGCGGGCGGCCCGGGCGCGCCCGCCAAGTTCTACGCCACGGCGGCGCCCGATTCCGCCACCGCTGACCACCGAGATCGACGCGACCGGCTACCTCGACGACAAGCTGGCGGCCATGCGCGCGCACGCGACGCAGATCACCGTGTCGCCCCCGTATTTCGCGCTGTCCAACCAGATCAGGCAGCGCGCCCTCGGGGTCGAGTACTACACCCGGCTGGCCGGCCCGGCCCCCCGGCAGCCTCCGTCCCGGGGGGCCGCGAGACGGACCTGTTCTGACCGGGCCAGTAGCCTGCTGCCATGAACGTCCCGACCGGTAAGCGCCGAACGAATCCGGTGCTCACCGGCGCTGTCTACCTCGTGCTGTTCCTGCTCGGCGCGGTGGAAGGCATGATCGGCAGCTTCCAGTACAGCCGGACGGCCGGGTCCGTGCCGCTGGGCGCGCTCGCGTTCTGCGTCGCGCTGCTCGTGACCTGCCTGCTGGCGGGGTGGGGCATGCGGGCGGTCAGCGGCGCGCTGGTGCCCGCCATCGGCTGGATCGTCGCGTCCTTCGTGCTGTCCATGCCGGTCGCGAACGGCAGCGTCATCATCACCGCGTCGACCTCGGGGGAGTGGTACCTGTACGGCGGCACGATCAGCGCGGTGATCGCGGTGGCCGTCTCGTTCCGCTACGGGTTCCGGCGGTGAGCGACGTCGATCAGGCCTCGTTCCGCCAGGCCACCGCCCAGTTTGCCGGTGGCATCGTCGTCGTCACCACCAGCGCAGGCCACGCGATGACCGTCAGCGCGTTCACCTCGGTGTCGCTGGAACCGCCCCTCGTGCTGTTCTGCGCGGAGCGGATCGCCCGCTTTCACGACGCGGTCGTCGCGGCCGGGTCGTGGGCGATTTCCATCCTGGCCGAGGACGCGGAGGACACCGCGAGCTGGCTGGCCGTCCGGGGCCGCCCGCTGCCCGGGCAGCTGGACGGGGTGGCACACCACCCGGGGCCCGCCACCGGCGCGCCCGTGCTCGACGGTGCGCTGGCCGCGCTGGAGTGCCGGACCACCGCCGTGCACGGCGGCGGTGATCACAGCATCATCGTCGGCCAGGTCATCGCGCTGAGCCGGCCGGCCGGACCGCCGTCCCGCGGCCCGCTGATCCACTACGCCGGCGCCTACCGCCGCCTGCAACCAGGCGGCTAGCGCACCGCGGCTTCGATCCGGTCGAGCCCCCAGTCGAGATCTTCTGAGCTGATGACCAGCGGCGGCGCCAGCCGGATCACGTTGCCGTGCGTTTCCTTGGCCAGCACGCCGTGCGCGGCGAGCCGTTCGCAGACCTCGCGGCCCGGCAGCGAGGTGAACTCGATGCCCGCCCACAGGCCGCGGCCGTGGACGCTGCGCACCACGTCGGCGGGCAGCGCGCCGAGCCGCGCGTGCATCCGCGTCCCGAGCACCGCCGCCTGGGCCTGGTACTCCCCGGTCCGCAGCATCGCGATGACCTCCCGGCCCACGGCGCAGGCTAGCGGGTTGCCGGCGAACGTGGACCCGTGCTGCCCGGGCTGCAGCACGCCGAGCACCGGCCAGCTGGACACCATCGCGGAGACCGGCACGATGCCGCCTCCGAGGGCCTTGCCGAGCAGGTAGGCGTCGGGCACGACGTTCTCCGCGGTGCAGGCGAAGGTGAAGCCGGTGCGGCCGAGCCCGGACTGGATCTCGTCCGCGATCATCAAGATGCCGTGCTGGGTGCACAGCTCCCTGATCCCGGCGAGGAATCCGGCCGGCGGCACGACGACCCCGGCCTCACCCTGGATCGGCTCGACCAGCACGGCGACGACCCGCTCGCCGAGCTCGCCGACGGCCGCGGTCAGCGCGTCCAGGTCACCGTAGGGGACGATGCGGAATCCGGGCGTGTACGGCCCGAAGTCGGCCCGCGAGTCCTCGTCGGTGGAGAAGCTGACGATCGTGGTGGTGCGGCCGTGGAAGTTCCCGCCGAACACGATGATCACGGCCTGGTCCGCGGGGACGCCCTTGACCGTGTAGCCCCACTTGCGCGCGACCTTGATCGCGGTCTCGACCGCCTCCGCCCCGGTGTTCATCGGCAACACGACGTCCATGCTGGCCAGCTCGGCTAGCTCGGCGCAGAACGGGCCGAACTGGTCGTGGTCGAACGCGCGGCTCACCAGCGTCAGGTGCTCGAGCTGGCGCTGCGCCGCGGCGATCAGCCGCGGGTGCCTGTGGCCGAAATTCAGCGCCGAGTAAGCGGCCAGCATGTCCAGGTAGCGGCGCCCCTCGACGTCGGTGACCCAGGCGCCCTGCGCCTCGGCGGCGACGACGGGTAGCGGGTGGTAGTTATGCGCGCCGTACTCGCTGGTCAGTTTCATGAAGCTGGTCATTGTTTCCGTCATGTTCAGCTCCGTAGCTCAAGAGTGCAGCACTTGGGTCCGCCGCCGCCCTTGAGCAGCTCGGACAGGTCAACGCCGACGGGTGCGAACCCGTGCTGGCTGAGTTGGGCGGCCAGTCCTCGCGCCTGGACCGGCAGGACGACGTGCCGGCCGTCGCTGACCGCGTTCAGGCCGAGGACCTCGGCGTCTTCGTCCTTCGCCTCGATCAGTTCGGCGAACTGATCGGCGATGGCCGCCCGCCCGGCGTCGTCGAACGCCGCCGGGTAGTACATGGCAGTATCAGCGTCCAGCACGCACAGCGCCGTGTCCAGATGGTAGAAGCGCGGGTCGACCAGGCGCAGGCTCACCACGGGCCGCCCGAAAACGCGACCGAGTTCGGCCGCGGCGGCCGCATCGGAGCGGAAGCCGTATCCGGCCAGCACCACCCGGCCGGTGAACAGGATGTCTCCCTCACCCTCGTTGACGTGATCCGGGATCCGCACGTCGGAGTAGCCGCTGTCGCGGAACCAGTCCAGGTACGCATCGGCCTCCCGGGCACGCTGCGGGTAGAGGAACCGCGCGCCCAGGACCGTTCCGCCGATCACGGTGGCGCCGTTGGCGGCGAACACCATGTCGGGGAGACCGGCCACCGGTTCGATCGTCCGCACGTCGTGGCCGAGTTCGAGGTAGACCTGGCGGAGCTCGTCCCACTGCCGCATGGCCTTGGCCGCGTCGGTCGGCGTGTCCGGGTCCATCCACGGGTTGATGGCGTAGCTGACGGCGAAGTGTTCCGGCGGGCACATCAGGTAGCCGCGCCCGGTCGCCTGGCGCCGGCGCGGGCCGCCCAGCGCGCGATCCGTTGTGATCATGAGCCCAGGGTAGGGCCTGGCCGGTTAAGAAAACATGCGTCGATCATGCGTCTAAGCCATAAATCATTGCGTAATAATGCCATTAAGTGGTGATTCGTTGTTCATTTCCCGCTTCGTTTCGACTTTGTTCCAACCTCATTAAGGTCCCGGCAGCTCCACCGCACCCACGTGCCCGTCAGCAGCGTGCCTGCCGACCGCCAAGCCGCGAGGCAGCATTGCCCGGGCCGAGCGTGCCCGGGCCGAGCGTGCCCGGGCCGAGCGTGCCCGGTAGGAACGTGCCCGGCTGCCCCGGTCCCGGCCGACTCCACCACAGGCACACGCGTACTGCCCGCCCCACCAGCCACAGCGGATGTAGGTCAGATTTTTAGGGAACAACGAGTCTGCTGGTAGTGATCTTCTGCTGGTTGCGCGTCCGGCACCAAACCGGAAACATGCCGGCCCTCGCTGCATCACCGCGACGTGAGCGGGGCCGCCCAAGCTCCGCCCACCGCACAAAAGCCCCAAACCGGACTCTCGTCCAGGAATTCGAATTATCGTGGATACTTGCCCACCCTATGGGGGCAGTAACGATCCACGATCACAGGAGAGCCCCGAGGGGGCGAGACAGCCGGGGCGGGCGAGGCCATCGGGACAGCGGGCATCAGTGACGGACAATGACGACCGAAGCGGGGTTAGTGGGCGCCACCGGGAGGTCCGCCGTCCGCTCTGCCGCCGCGCATCGCCAGACGCGTCGCTCGTCTCCCAATTAATTTGACAGCATCGATAGAGCCTGGCGTCACTCGGTCACCGCTGACCCCAAGTGCGTTTGCCCGTTGGTCACGGGGTAGGAGAGGGGTCCGTTGCATCCGGCGGTGGTGCGCGGGCAGCGGACGAGGGGAGGCCGGGCTGGCCAGCGGGCGGACAACTTCGGTGCGGCTGAGGCGCAGCGACCTGACCGGGCGTGGCATCCGGCGGCTGCGCTCAGGCCGGGGTTTCCGCTATCTGGACGCCGATGGTCAGGCGATACATCCCGAGGATCTGGCCCGTATCAAGGACCTCGCCATCCCGCCCGCCTGGCAGGAAGTGTGGATCTGCCCGTGGCCGAACGGGCATATCCAGGCCGTGGGCTTCGACGCCGCCGGGCGCAGGCAGTACCTCTATCATCCGCGCTGGCGGGAGAAACGCGACAAGGCCAAGCATGACCACGTGCTCGAGTTCGCCGCCGCGCTGCCAGACGCACGCAAGATCATCCTCGCCGAACTGGACGGACGCGGCCTGACCAGGGAACGGGTCCGTGCCGCCGCGGTGCGCCTGCTCGACCTCGGCTTCTTTCGAGTCGGCGGGGAACGGTACGCCGAAGACAACGGGACGTATGGGCTTGCCACCTTGCGCCGAGAACACGTCCGCTTCTCGCGGGGCGAGATCCAGTTCAGCTACCTGGCCAAGGGCAGCCTCGAGCGGGTCCAGGCGGTCGCCGACCCGCAGGTCAGCCGGGTCATCCGGGCGCTGAAGTCCCGTGCGGCCAAGGGTGACGCACTGTTCGCCTACTACCGCAACGGGAGCTGGCACGACCTGCACAGCGCGGATATCAACGACTACCTGAAGGACCTGACCGGCCTGGACGTCAGCGCCAAGGACTTCCGTACCTGGAACGCAACCGTGCTCGCGGCGGTGGGGCTGGCGGTCTCGCCGGTGCCGCGGGCGTCCGTCTCCGGCCGCAAGCGTGCCATCTCCCGGGTGGTCACGGAGGTCTCGCAGTACCTGGGCAACACCCCAGCGGTATGCCGCGCCTCCTACATCGACCCGCGCGTCATTGAGAGGTACCACCGCGGCGACACCATCGTGGACGCCCTGGAGCACCTCGGCGACACCGAAGCGGGCTCCCTCGCTACCCAAGGTGCGGTCGAGGAGGCTGTTCTCCGGCTGCTCGGGGCCTCGCCGGCCAAGCCCGCGGATGCCTGAGCCCGGCCCCCTCAGGCTCAGCCCCCTCAGACTCAGCCCCTCAGCGCACTAGCGCCACCTAAGGTAGCGTTCGTCCCGCTTCCGGCGGCTTCGCTGGGGGTTGGCCCAGCACCGGGGGCGGCCCGAGCCGACATCTCCGGTGTCAATCAGGATCGTGGGCAGTTCTTGGCAAGATTTGCCAGTTTCTGACCACGATCATGAAACGGCCCCAGCCGGGGGTGCTTCCTTAAGCTCCCCGGCCGCCATCGAAGTGGCGATGCGGCTCATCGCCTAGCGGGATCCCAGCCAGCCCGTTCGGTCGCCTGGTGCTCGCGGCGACGCCGCGCATCCTCGATCCCGTGGCAGACAGCGAGGCGGATAATCCAGTAGAGGACGAACAGTGCGACCACCGGTGACACGACAGCTATTAGCGGAAATAGCAGGTGCCAGAAGATGACGATCCCTCCGATCACCGACGAGCTGTTTGCTGAATCCGCCCGCGCCTGATCAAGCCTCGTCACGCCGGACAGGGCGGCAGCTCCTCCTCCACGCCGCAAGCGGAAGCCTTCCCCCCGGCCGCGTCGACCACCCGGGCGAGCAGCCGGTACAGCGTCGCCCGCTCCGCCGCGGACAGCTCGCTGAACAGGGCGTCCTCGACCCGGCCGAGCCGGACCTGGGCCAGGCACAGCTCACCGGCGCCGGCCGGCGACAGCTCGACGATGTGGCGGCGGCGGTCGGCGGGATCGCGGCGGCGGGTGATCAGCCCGCGCTCCTCGAGCTCGTTGAGCAGCCCGACGACGTTGCTCGGATCCAGGCTGAGCGCCTCGGCCAGCCCCTGCTGGCCGGCCGGCCCGTGCTCGCTGAGCAGGGTCAGCGCGATGAGGTGCCGGGGCCGAAGGCCGCCGGCGGCATCGAAGCCTCGGCCGCGCGCCGCCCCACCCGGGCGAGGTGATCAAGCAGGGGCAGCAGCTGCTGCTCGACCCCCGCCTCGGCCCCAGCCTCGGCCGCCTCTGCCCGCGCGTCGGCCGCCCCCGCCTCTGCCGCCCGCGCTTCCGCCATAGCAAAAGACTATACCTGGCGTCAATCATTTGTGATTCACCAATGATTGGTGATATACACTCTATCCATGAGCCACCTTCTGCATATCGACTCGTCCCTGCGCATCGAGGGATCCCGCAGTCGTCAGCTGTCCGCCCGCTACGCCGAGCGCTGGCGGGCGCAGCACCCGGACGGTCTCGTCACCTACCGCGACCTGGCCGCAGACCCGGTGCCCCACCTGGATCACGCCGCCTTCTCGGCCGGGTTCGTCCCCGCCGCCGACCGCACCGCCGACCAGGCCGCGGCCAGCGCCCTGGGGGAGAAGCTGGTCGGCGAGCTCCTCGCGGCCGACACCGTCCTGATCGGCATGCCGCTCTACAACTTCGGGCCGCCGAGCACGTTCAAGGCCTGGTTCGACCGGATCGTCTCACCCGCGACCGCGGGACAGCTCGGCGACAAGGAGTTCGTGGTGGTGACGGCCCGCGGCGGCGGTTACCAGCCGGGCACCCCGCGGCACGGCTGGGATCACCGCGAGCCGTGGCTGCGACACGCGCTGAGCACGCTCGGCGTCAGCGACGCGGTGTTCATTGACACCGAGCTGACCCTGGCCCGGGAGTCCCCGGCGATGATCCCGCTCGACCTCGGCGCCGCCGAGGACCAGAGCCTGGCCGACGCCCTCGCCGCCATCGACGCCCTAGTCGACCGCGCCGTCCCGTCGGCCGTGGCTTAGGCCGGCAGCCCGGCCGTGGCTTAAGCCGGTCGGCCGTGGCTTAGGCCGGCAGCCCGGTCAGCCGCTTGGCGGCGGCGGCGATCCGCTCGTCGGTGGCCGTCAGCGCCACCCGCACGTGCCGCGCCCCGGCGGGCCCGTAAAGCTCGCCGGGCGCGACCAGGATGCCGCCCGCCGCGGCCAGCCATTCGGCCGCCGACCAGCAGTCGTGCGCCGGGTGGGTCACCCACAGGTACAGCCCCGCCTCCGAGTGGTCCACCCGCCATCCGGCCGAGGTGAAAGCCTCCCTCAGCACCGAACGCCGCTCCCCGTAACGCATCCGCTGCGCCCCAGCGTGCTCGTCGTCGTCAAGCGCGGCCGTCATCGCCGCCTGCACCGGACCCGGCACGATCATCCCGGCCTGCTTCGCTATCGCCAGCAGGTCCGCGACCAGGGCCGGGTCGCCGGTCACGAAGCCGGCCCGGTAACCGGCCAGGTTCGAGCGCTTGGACAGCGAGTGGACGGCCAGCACCCCGTCCCGCGATCCGCCGCACACGTCGGGATGCAGCACGGACACCGGAGATGCCTCCCCGCCCAGCGGGAGGTAGCACTCGTCAGAAGCCAGCACCGCCCCGTGCGCCCGGGCCCACACCACGGCCGCGCGCAGCTGCGCCGCACTGAGCACCCGCCCGGTCGGATTGGACGGCGAGTTCAGCCACACCAGCCCAACGCGCCCCCCCGAAGCCGAAGCCGACCCCGAAGCCGACCCCGAAGCCGAAGCCGACGCCGAAGCCGGCCCCGGCCCCATCAGCGGCCCATCAGACGCCAGCGCCGTCGCCCCGGCCAGCCGCGCGCCGATGTCGTAGGTGGGATACGCCAGCTCGGGGTGCACCACCACGTCGCCGGCGCCTAGCCCCAGCATGACCGGGAGCCAGGCGATGAACTCCTTGGTTCCGATGACCGGCAGCACGTCGTCCGGTGAGACGGAAACGTCGTGCGCGCGCGCCAGCCACCCCGCGGCCGCGCTGCGCAACCGCGGTGTCCCCCGGGTCGCCGGGTACCCGGGGGCGTCGGAGGCCGCGGCCAGGGCCGCGCGAATAACGTCGGGCACCGGATCGACGGGCGTGCCCATGGACAAATCCACCGGGCCGTCCGGATGCAGGCCGGCCGCCTCCCGCAGCGGCGCGATCCGGTCCCAGGTGAAAGCGGGTAGCCGGCCCGCGAGCGTCACTCCGGCGCGGCTTGCGGCGGCAGCGCCGTCACCACCGGGTGGTCCTTGCCGAGCTTGCCGGTCTTCGAGGCGCCCCCCGGAGACCCGAGGTCTTCGAAGAAGTCCACGTTGACCTTGTAGTACTCCTTCCACTGCTCCGGCACGTCGTCTTCGTAGTAGATCGCTTCGACCGGGCAGACGGGTTCGCAAGCCCCGCAATCCACGCACTCGTCCGGGTGGATATAAAGCATCCGGTCGCCCTCGTAGATGCAGTCAACTGGGCATTCCTCGATGCATGCCTTGTCAAGCACATCAACGCAGGGCTGCGCGATGATGTAGGTCACGGGTGGGCTCCTGTCGTCGTTCTGGTCCTGCTGCCATCACAGTATGGCGGCTCCTTGGCCGGTGCCGCTTCAGCCTGCGACAATACTGCCGCGCGGTGGATCATTCTTCGTCGTGATTGCCTGCCAGCCCATACTGCCATCCGCCGCTTGCCACTCATAACCGGCATACCGCACTTCGCTGACCCCGAAGTCCTGGGCGTGCGCCACCAGCCAGGCGGCCACCGTCCAGGCCCGGGCCCGCTGGACGTGCACGACCGCGACGCTTCCCTCTCCATTATGGCCCGAACGATCCGTGCTGATCCCGGTCAGCACCCCCTCCCGCCCCTGGGGCCCGAACGTCTGGGTCAGTCCCTGCTCCGCGGCCGCCAGGTTCGCCTTCAGGCGCCGGCGCGTACCAGCAGGACACGTCGTGCGGCGGGCTGCCGGTGAAGTAGCCGGCCAGCTGCGCCGCCAGCGTCGTCCACTGCCCGTAGGCGGATCCGTCCGCGCTGTGCTGCACGGCCTGGGCCGCCGCCTGGACCGACATCGTGGCGTAGCCGTGCACCCGGACGAGGGCGTCGAAGAACTTGGTGGTGGCGTAGATCGGGTTCTCCAGGTCGCGGGCCGGGCCCCAGCCCTGCGAGGGTCGCTGCTGGAAGACGCCGACGGAGTCGCGGTCGCCGTAGTCCAGGTTGTGCAGTTGCGACTCCTGCAGCGCGGCGGCGTAGGCGATGACGACCGCCTGCCGCGGCAGCTTGTGCCGGGCCGCGACGCCCGCGATGGTGGCCGCGATGTCCGCCTGATCGGATTGCAGGCCGATGGCCTGCCCGCCGTTGCCCGCCTGGCAGCCCGGCGGCGCGGCGATCGGGCCGGCCCGCAGGAAGCTGTGGTAGATGAGGTAACCGGCTACCGCCAGGAGCAGCAGGAAAGCGGTGCCGATGATGGCTGCTCGTCGCGGCCCGTTCCGGTTGGGCGGCACAGCATCAGACCGTACCGCCCGAACCGTAGCGCTAAGCCCCGCGCCCGCGTGCCGCCCCCGCGTGCCGCTCTGGTTGAACCTTCGGCGGCGGGGGACCGAAATCACTGCGTGGCGGCGCTGAGTAGCCGGCCGGGATGATTACCTTAGGGAGACAATGAACGGAAATTCAGAGCCGCATCGACGGATCCGACGCCAGGGACCCGTCACGCTGCGCGGCGACCAGATACCGGCGACTACGACTGATCAACGACTGCTGGACCGACGCGGTCCCGCCGACTGGGTGCACACCGACCCCTGGCGGGTGATGCGAATTCAGGCCGAGTTCGTGGAGGGGTTCGGCCTGCTGGCCGAGCTCGGGCCCGCGGTCTCGGTCTTCGGCTCGGCCCGGACCGCCCGGGGCAGCCAGGAGTACGAGACCGCCGAACGCATTGCCTCCTGCCTGGTCGAAGCCGGCTACGCGGTCATCACCGGGGGCGGTCCCGGGATCATGGAGGCCGCCAACAAGGGCGCGGTCAAGGCCGGCGGGGTCTCGGTGGGCCTGGGTATCGAGCTGCCCGCGGAAATGGGCCTGAACGACTACGTGGAGGTCGGGGTCGAGTTCCGCTACTTCTTCGTCAGGAAGACCGTCTTCATCAAGTACTCCCAGGCCTTCGTGGTGCTGCCCGGCGGTTTCGGCACGATGGACGAGCTGTTCGAGGCGCTGACCCTGGTCGCCACCGGCAAGATCACCAAATTTCCGATCGTGCTCGTCGGCCACGCCTACTGGTCCGGACTGCTGAACTGGATTCAGGACACGATGCTCGCCCGGGCCAACATCGGTCCCGGGGAGTTCTCGCTGATCAGCGTGGCCGACGAGGCCGACGAGGTGGTCGCGATCATCCGCGAGGCCCACAACGGCTTCGGCCGGGGCAGCCAAACCGCCCGCCCGGCCCCAGGTTAAGCCCAGCCCGCGTAGCGTCCAGCGCCAGGCCGGCTGGCGGCCGAGGATGGATGCGGTCATGTCAACGCTCCGGCGGACCCCGGCGACGTAGCGGGTGCGGATCACGCTCGCGCCAAGCCAGGTGCATACCGCCGCGACCGCCGCCGTCCCGGCGGGCGAATCGACCCCCTCGTCCACGTCGACCAGCACCGTCCATCCGGACCCGGCGGCGGCGGCCATCCCAGCCGGGCCGACCGCCACGACAATGCGCTCCGCGGTGACCCCGCCCCGGACCGCGCGAGCCGCCGCGTCCGGATCCGGGCAGATCAGGCCGGCTCCGGTGCGGGCCGCCAGGGCGGCATCACGGACGATGTCGGCGCCCGCGCGGCGCCCGCTGATACGCAGGTCACGACCGGTGTCCCTGATGACCGGGATTAGCTCGTCCTGGTCGCCGACATCGACCAGGTTCGCTCCGGCCGCGGCGGCCGCCACCGCTTCGGCGACGGTCGTGACCGGAGCCAGCATCAAGATTTGGCCGGAGTGCCCCCACGGATGCGACATCACGGGTCGAGCATGGCACGATTCATATGTGCTCGTTGTCTTCCTCATCGCGGCCGTCGTCGTGCTCGGTGGCGTCTTCTTCGCTGCCACCGGCCGAGGCGGGGAGCTGGCCCCCGAATTTCCCGATTACGCGCCGCTTGACCTCGGCCCGGTCTCCGCGCCCGACATCGCCCTGCTGCGTCCGCCGACGGCCTTGTGGGGTTACAACGTGCAGGCCACGGACGAGGCCCTGGACCAGATCGCCCGCGCCATGCGCGACCGCGACATCACGATCGCCTACCTGCAGCAGCAGCTCGCGAGCCGCACCCCCCAGCAGGCTCCTCAAGCCAGCCAGCCTCCATGGGTCCTGGTCGCCTCACGCCCCCCCGAGGCCCCTCCGCCCCTCGATGTCACCCAGCCCCAAGAGGTCACCCAGCCCCAAGAGATCAGCCAGCCCCGCGAGGCCGTGCTTCCTGCCGGGGCGACTCAGCCCGCAGAAGCCCCGCCGGTTTCCGCGCACGACGTGCCGGGCCCGCAAAGCGCCTACGATGCGCACGGCTGGTGGGCCCAGCAGGAGGAGGCCGCGCGCGAAGAGGCATTGCGGCAGGCCAAAGCCGATGCCGAGGCCTCGTCAGGTGATCTAGGGCCGCCAGCGGCCCCGTGGCCGCGGGCCGCGGCGCCGGCTGACCTAGACGAGCACGAATCCAGGTATCCAAGCACCCAGCCGAACCCCGCGGTGACCAGCACCCAGCCGAACCCTGTGGTTCCCTCCCAACCCGACGACGACGCGCACGCCGTGGCGGAGGAGCAGAGCTGGTGAGCGAGCCGCCAGCCGTCGCCGGCCCCCGCCAGCCGTCGCCGGCACCCCGGCGGCCGCGCCGGAGCAGGGCCCGGTCCCGGGTCCGGACGGTCAACTGCGTTGCCCCTGGGGTTTGAGCGCTCCCGAATACATCGCCTACCACGATGAGGAATGGGGCCGCCCGGTCCGCGGCGATACGGCCATCTTCGAGCGGCTATGCCTGGAGGGTTTCCAGTCCGGCCTGTCCTGGCTGACCATCTTGCGCAAGCGCGAGAACTTCCGGGCTGCCTTCGCCGGTTTCGACGCCTCGGCGGTCGCCGAATTCGGCGAGGCCGATGTCGCCCGGTTGCTGGCCGATGCGGGCATCGTGCGAAACCGGGCGAAGATTAACGCGGTGATCTCCAACGCCCGGGCCGCCCTGGACCTGCCGGATGGGCTGACCGCGCTGGTGTGGAAGTACGCCGGCGAGCAAAACCCGCCGCCGCGCACGCTGGCCGAGGTCCCGTCGTCGACCCCGGCGTCGAAGGCGCTCAGTGCCGAGCTCAAGCGGCACGGTTTCATCTTCACCGGGCCGGTCACCGCCTACGCGACCATGCAGGCTTGCGGCATCGTGAACGACCACCTGGCCGCCTGCTTCTGCCGGACTCGCTAAAAAGTCCAGGTTCACGCCGTCACGCCGCCACGGCGTCCCCGGCCACGCCATCCGCGTAACTCGAACACTTATCGTGGGATATTTAAGCTTAGTGAAGACTTTTGGGTACTATAATGCACAAAAGTCACTATCAAGCCAAAATGCTCCACGAAAATCCTTGGCTGGCTGAAACGAAAGTGATTCGCGGACGCGGATGAGGCGAGGATAACGCGAGGGTCCAATGGGCCGAGCCGTAGGCAGCACAGGGCGCGAGGCCGGGCCCGGTTCCCCGGACTAATGGCCGTACGACCCCTCTCCCCGGACAGGTCCGAACCCTGATAATGAGAGATGCCCTTCATCGCTTCGCCTTTCGACGCTGAGGTGGCCCCGGAGCTGCGTGATACGTGCACCCGGTTCCTGGCCGGGCACGGGCCGGTGGTGCCGGCCCAGCTGCTGGCCAGCATCCCGGCGGACACGGTACCCGACCGGTACGGCGATGGTGGCGTGGTGGCCGAGCTGGAAACTGAGGTCGCCGACCTGCTCGGCAAGCCCGCCGCGCTGTACCTGCCCAGCGGGATCATGGCCCAGCAGTCGGTGCTGCGGGTGCACGCGGACCGGCGCCAGCGCCGGACCGTGGTGTACCACCCCATGTGCCACCTGGACCGGCACGAGGGGCAGGCCATGGCGCGGCTGCATGGCCTGACCGGCCGGCGGCCGGGGACGCCGACCAGCTGCTGGCCCTGGCGGACCTGACGGCCATCGGAGAATGGCCGGCGGCGCTCGTCATCGAGCTGCCGCAACGCGACCTGGGCGGCCAGCAGCCGGCCTTCCAGGACCTGGAAGCGCAGACCGACTGGGCCCGGGACCGCGGCGCGGCGGTGCATCTGGACGGGGCCCGGCTGTGGGAGTCCGCGGCCGGGTACGAACGGCCGCACGCCGAGATCGCGGCACTGTTCGACACCGTGTACGTGTCGTTCTACAAGGGTCTCGGCGCGCTGCCTGGCTGCTGCCTGGCCGGCCCGGAGGATGTGATCGCCGAGGTGCAGGAGTGGCGGCAGCGGATGGGCGGAACCCTGTTCGGCCTGTGGCCCGGCGCGGCCTCGGCGCTGAGCAGCCTACGGCGGCGTCTGCCGCTGATGCCGGGGTACCTGCGGCACGCCAGGGCCATCGCGGCCGCGCTGGCCGGGGTGCCCGGGGTGCGGGTGGTGCCGGACCCGCCGCAGACACCGATGATGCACCTGCTGCTGCACACCACGCCGGAAGCGTTCGTCGCGGCGGCCGCCGGGCTGGCCCGGGAGCAGGGGACCTGGACCTTCCCGCGCGCGTCGGCCACCGCCGACCCGGACGTGGTGCGGCTGGAGCTGGCCGTCGGGGACAGCACGTGTGAGCTCGCCCCGGACCAGGTCGCGGACATCGTGACCGCGCTGGCCACCTAGGCGGCCCGCGTGGGCGGCCCCACCCTAGACGGCCCCGCGTAGGCGGCCCCACCCTAGACGGCCCCGCGACCCTCACCAAACACGTCCGTAACAAAGTTAATAATTGACTGCCTCCCGTCGCTGACTATCGGTAATAGTTAAACTTCAATTAGTGACGACTAGGGTTAAGCCTGATGGGGGTAGGCCGGCGATGAGGGCATTTGTGCTGACGGTGGGCTCGCGAGGCGATGTCCAGCCGTTCGTCGCGCTCGCCGCCGGACTGCGGGCGAGCGGGCACGACGCCGTGCTCGCCGCTCCCGCCATGTTCGGCGAGCTGGCGGCCGCCCACGGCGTACCCTTCGCGCCGCTCGACCTCGATATGAGCGAGGTCGGTGCGCTGCTAGCCGACCGCTACGGGCTTTCGCACCTGGCGCGGTTCTGCCAGACGATGGGCCGGCGGGCGGCCGCGGTACTGCCCGGCGCCGCCGCCGCCGCGGCCCGCGCGGACGCCGATATCGTCGTGCACCATCCGGTCCTGCCCCTCGGTCAGCACCTGGCCGAGATGCTCGGCGTGCCGGCCGTGGTGGCTCAGCCGAATCCGGTCCTGGTGCCGACCGGAGAATTCTTGTCCGCGGCCTGGCCGGGCCAAGCGCCCAGGATCGTCAACCGGCCGTCGTACCGCGCGGCCAGGCACCTGGCCGGCCTGTGGTGCCGGCGCGATATCGATCGCTGGCGCCGAGACGGGCCGAAGCTGCCGCCGCGGCGCGGCCGGCACGATCCGCTCCGGTCCCCGGACGGCGCACCGGTCACCGTGCTGCACTCGTTCAGCGCCCACGTCGTCCCGCGTCCGGCTGACTGGCCGTCCACGGCGCACATCACCGGCTACTGGCTGCTGCCGACCGCGCCTGGCTGGTCACCGCCGCGTCGGCTGGCCGAGTTTGTCGACCGTGGCGATCCCGTCGTCTACATCGGTTTCGGCAGCATGCCCAGCCCTCATCCGGAGCGCCTGGCGGAGGCCATGATCGCGGCGGCCGGTCAGGCCGGCACCCGCGCGGTGGTGGCGTCGCTGAGCCCGGTGCTGCGGCGCATGCTGCCCGCGAGCCAGTTCCTGGTCCTGCGGAACGCGCCGCATGACTGGCTCTTCCCGCGCATGCGCGCGATCGTGCACCACGGCGGGGCGGGCACGGTCGGGGCCGCGATTGTGGCGGGTCGGCCTCAAGTTATCTGGCCGTTCGGCATCGACCAGCCGTTCTGGTCGCGACGGATGACCAGCCTGGGGGTGGCGCCCCCGGGCAGGCCGGCCCGGGCCCTGACCGGTGCCAGCTTCGCGGCCGCG
Source organism: uncultured Actinomycetes bacterium (assembly GCA_963808315.1). GTDB lineage: Bacteria > Actinomycetota > Actinomycetes > Streptosporangiales > Streptosporangiaceae > Palsa-504. The sequence continues at coordinate 53,349 of CAWEFK010000042.1, forward strand.
CTGAACCGTGCGCTCGGTGACCGGCAGCTGGCGGAGCGCGCGGCCGAGCTCGGCGCCCAGGTCCGGGCCGAGGACGGCATCGGCGAGGCCATTTCCCGCCTGGCAAGCGTCGTGGTGGACGCATGATCGAACTCCCGCTGCCTGAGCGGGTGGAACGGCAGCTCATCAAGACTTCCGGCCGAACGGCTCTGACCTTGCGTGGCCGACCGGACCCTGACCGTGACAACGGTGTTGACGTGGTCATGGTCAGCGGGTTCTTCGGCACCAAGGAGGACTATCGCGAGCTGCTCTCGCTGCTGGCCGAGGCGGGGTTCCGCGGTTGGGCCTATGACTACTCCGGCCAGCTCGGCCTGCATCAGGGCGAGGTCGGCTACACGATCTCGGAGATGGCCGACGATCTGGTGGCCGTGGCCAACTCGGTGAGCTCGGGGCAGCCCGCGCACGTCATCGGGCACTGCCTGGGCGGATTCGTGGCGCGGTCCGCGGTGCTGCAGCAGCCCGCCATCGCCCGCAGCTTGACCCTGGTGGGGTGCGGACCCAGCATGCGCGAGCGCAAGCATCAGGCCATGCTCTCCGGATTGGCCCAGATCCACGCCAACGGCGGCACGATAGCGCTCTGGCCGCTGGTCAAGACGCTGCTCGCCAAGGACGACACGATCATGCGGGAGTTCTGGCACGCCAAGCTCGCCACCATGAACCCGCAGTGGGTGACCGGGGCCGCGGAGTCGATGGCGGATGAGCCTGATCGCAGTGCCGAGCTCATCGCGGTCGGCATCCCTTCCCTGGTGGTGCACGGCAAGCGGGACCGCCGCCTGTGGTCGGTGGACGAGTACGCGGAGATGGCCAGCCGCCTCAGCGCCGGTCACGTGATCATCGAGAAGGCCTCGCACAGCCCCAACATGGAGCAGCCCGGGTCGCTGGCGGCCGTCCTGGTGAACTTCTGGGCCGACACCACCACGGCCGCCACCATAACCGGCGAAGACGAGCTCGTGACGGGGGCGAGGTGACCGGGCCGAACGCCGGACCGGCCGACGCCGAAGCGCTGCGGATCTTCCTGCGGCTGATCAGGCCTGCCCCGCTGGCGGACCCGTATCCGCTGTACGCCCGGCTGCGCGACACGGCGCCGCTGCTGCCCATCCGGTTTCCCGGCATGCCGGTCGGCTACCTGGTCAGCACCTACGCCAGCTGTTCCACGCTGCTGCGTGATCCCAGCTTCGGGCCGCCGACCCACACGCACCTCGACACGCTGCGGCCGGGCTGGCGCGACAACGCGTTCACCCGCTGCCTGTACCGCTCGATGGTGTTCCGAGCCGGCCCGGATCACCGAGAGCGCCGGCAGGCCGCGTCGCCGCATTTCTCCACCCGGCAGATAGGCGCGTTCAGGGGCGAGCTCGGCCGGGTCGCCGACCTGCTGGTGGACCGCCTGGCCGAGCACGGGAGCGGACCGGTGGACCTGATAGAACACCTGGCGATGCCCTTCGCGTCGCTGTCCTTGGGCCGTCTGCTCTCGATCGCGGATGACGAGGCGATCCGGCTCGGGCAGCTAGCCCGGCAGGCTGGTTCGGTCTTCGAGCAGTTCGCCACGGCCGAGCAGCATCGTGTCGTCGTCTCGGCCGGAGCGGAGCTCGTCGGCCGGCTGGCCGCGATCGTGACCGGCCCGGGCGGGCAGGCCGAGGACAACCTGCTGGCGAGGGTGGCCGCGGGCCACGCCGGTGCCGATGAGCAGGAGCGGCTTGGCGCCGCGGTGCTGCTCTTCGGGGCTGGCTTCGACTCGCCCGCCAGCATGGTCGGGCTCGGCACCAAGCTGCTGCTCGACCATCCCGAGCAGGCTCGCCTGGTCGCCGGCTCGGCCGACCTCGCGCCGCAGGCGGTCGAGGAGATCTTGCGCTACGAGCCACCCGTGCAGCTCGTCGTCCGGGCCGCGCTGGCACCAGCCGAACTCGAAGGCACCCAGATTCCCGAGGGCAGCCTGATCCTCGGACTGGTCGCGGCGGCCAACCGGGATCCGGCTCTGGTCAAGGAACCCGAGGCGTTCGACGTGACGAGGGAACGGGTCCCCTCGCTCAGCTTCGGGGCCGGACCGCACTACTGCCTGGGGGCCTACCTGGCGATCAAGCAGGGTGAAGTCTTGTTCCCGCGGTTGCTGCGCCGGTTCCCCGGGTTGCGGCAGGCCGGCCCGCCCGTCTACCGTTCGCCCGGCTCGACCCTGCGCGGCCTGGAATACCTGCCCGTGTTCCTGGAGTCCTGACCGGCATCCCGTCGCCGCGGCGCGCCGGGTTAGCGTCCAGGTCCCGCCCGGGGAAAGCTGGTGCCTGCCCGGCGCGCGTAGTATGCCCGAACGGACCCAGTATGAGTCAGCGGGAGGCGTCGAGGCATGAGCGGGGACGTGATCGTCACGGTCGCGCTCAACGCCGCCCTACGCGTTGACTACGCCGTGGGCGACATCGGCGCCGAGGACACCTGGCCGGTCTCCAAGCCCGGCTACCGGGCCGGCGGCCGCGGCGTGACGGTGGCCAGGGTGCTGCGCGCCTTCGGCCACGACGTGCTCGCCGCCGGGCTCGCGGGCGGTGTATCCGGCGAGCTGATCAGGGAGGATCTCGCCAAATCAGGAGTGCCGACCGCGTTCACGCTGATCCGCGGCGAATCCCGGCGTCTCTTCCGTTTCGCTGGTCCCTCCAGTCCCACCCTGCGGTTCGGGGAGCCGGGCCCGTACATCACCACCGAGGAGCTCGGCCGGTTCGCGGCGGACTACCGCCGCCTGCTGGCGGGTGCGGCGGCCGTCGTGCTGTGCGGCAGCCTTCCTGACGGGCTGCCGCCGGATATTTACGGGTCGCTGGTGACCTACGCGGCCGAGGCCGGCGTGCCGGTGATCCTGGATGCGGGCGGCGAGGAGCTTAAGCACGCCGTCGGGCACGGTCCGGATCTGGTCGTGGCCGAGACAAGTTCGGCCGACCCGGATCTGGGCCGCGCCCTGCTGCGGCTTGGCGCCGGAGCGGCGGCCGTCACCACGGGTCATGAGGTACGCGCGGTCACCGCCGCCGGGGGATGGACAGCCCGGATCGCGGCCACCGAACTCGACCTGGCGTACCCGCCGGGCCGGGGCGCGCTGGTGGCGGGCCTGGTGCCTGGGCAATTGCTCGGCTGGTCCTGGCCTGACCGGCTCAGGCACGCGCTGGCCCTGGCCGTCGGAGGCGCCAGGGTCCCTGGCGGCCTGGACGGCCGGAACCACGTTGACCTGGCCGCCTATGAAAGGTTGCTTGATGCCGTGAAGGTCGAGCCGAACAGCTAAGACGACGTCCCGCGGCGGTGAGCTCTCGCTTATCCTGCACGGATGAGCGCGGACGATCGCCGAGAGCCCGATATAGCCAGCCTTTTCGCCCCCGTCGAGGTGACGGACACCTTCGGTGGCGTGCTGATCGAGGCGCGCGATGTGCTGGACCAGCTCGACGACCCGGTCGACGCGGAACTGTGGGGGTCCGACCTGATCGGCGCGCTGTCCTCCTCCACCGCGGGACAGGCCTCGCTCACGGGCGCACTCACCAGCTCGCTGGTTCCCGCCGCCGAGGCGGCCCGCACTCCGGAGGCCCTGGCCTTGCTGTGCGTCTTGGCCGCGGTCGGGTCGCCGGCCCTGCGCGCCGCGGCCGGGCAGGGCGCGGCGCGGCTGCGCGCTCACGGCGTGGCCGATCCCAGCTGGGCCGGGGAGGTGGGCCAGCCGCAGGTCCGTGACTGCTGGCACTACGCCGACGTCGGCGGACGTCAGGAGTCGCTGACGATGACCTTCGCCTACGGCGACAGGCAGCATGCCGTGAGCGTGCTGATCGATCACGGGCGCGGCGGCAAGATCAAGGACGCGTGGGTGGCCAAGGGAGCCGGGCTGCGCGCCGACACCGAGCAGGCGGCCGGCCATGATCCCCTGGTGATGTTCGAGGCGATGGACGTCGCCGAGGCCCGCGTTCGTCTCGAGCGTGCCATCAACGCGGGGGAGTGCCCCGAACAGCCCGACCAGGTCGACGACGTGGTCGCCCACCGTGCGCTCCTGCGGGCCCGCCTTGACCTGCTGACCGAGCGCGCGGCGTCCTGACTCCTAGCGGCCGTCCCGCCAGCCGCTAAGGGGTGAGCGCCTGGGTGGCTCCGTGGGCGTCGAGTAGACGGTGCGTCCCGGCCACGCCGGGCAGCCGGGCCAGCTCGCCGCGGATCCGGGCGCACGGTCCCTGCGGCCCGGCCAGCGTCATGCCGTCGGCGTCCACGGCGACGAGGTCGCCGTCGTGGCGCAGCAGCACCGGGCCGTCGCGCCCGGCCGAGATCGCGACCAGGCCGGCCCGCAGGCCGTCGAGCACGTCGCCTGGCTCGTCGCCCGCGCACTGCACCCAGGTGGTCGGCTGGCCGAGCGGGGCGTCGGATCCCGGCCGGTGCCAGTCGCTGCCGCCCACCGGGATCGCCGTGGGGTCCCACGCCTGCCACCAGGCCAGCGGGGTGGACCAGCGCAGGTCGAGCCAGCTCCAGTGCCAGACCTCGAGCAGCGGCGGCCGGCGGCGCATCGGGTGTACCCAGCTCACCTCGCCGGCGAACGGATGGTTGACCGACAGCAGGCCGCCGCCCGCTTCGGTGGCGTCCAGCCAGTCATCGGGCTCCCGGCGGAAGTCGATCCAGCCAAGGTCGCCGAACGCTCCGGCATGCCCGCGATCGGTCGTCACCTCCTGCCCGGGAATCAGCGTGATCCCGTAACGCCGCGCCGCGGCGGGCAGCTCGGCGTGGTGGCTGACGGTGTTGTGGTCGGTGACCGCGAGGAAGTCCAAGCCTCGTTCGACCGCGAGGACGGCGAGCTCGGAGACGGTCAGCACGCCGTCGGAGTGCACGGTGTGGGCGTGCAGGTCGCCCGCGAGCCAACGCCGCCCCGCGCTGGCCGGCAGCACCCGCCGGGCCGGCCGGTCCCTGGGCGGCGGCGCGGGCGGAACGGGCGGCACCAAGGGCAGGCCCGCGGCGGCCGGCCACGCCTCGGCGGTCAGCTGATACCGCACTCCGTCCGGCGGGACCCGGTGCACGCCGATCATGACCTGCCACGTCCCGGTCTCGACCTCGCCGGGCAGGTAGCCGGGTGTGGCACCGTCGCGGGTGATCACGAAGGACTCCCGGGCGCCGCCCGACCAGCCGCGGAACCCGTGCGGATCGAGACAGCCGAGGTCGAGCACCGCGCCGCCGGCCCGCTCGTACTCCAGCTCGACCCGCAGCCCGGCCGTCCCCGGCGGCACCTCGACCGGCAGGTAGTGCCAGGGGGACGCGAAACGGTCCTCCAGAGTCCACCGGCCGCTGTGCCGCGTTCCGTTCGCCATGACTCCATCTGACCAGATCTAGTGCCGTGGCAGGTAACGTTCGCCCCGCTTCCAGCAGCTTCGCTGGGGCAGGACCCTGAACCTGACCCACTACGTAGGACCATCGGTGTTGCCAGGACAGTTGCCAGGACAACCGCGATGGACCATCGGTGTCGCTGCCGAGCGGGAGCGCCCGGCACGGGTGTGGCAGGCGAGGCGGGTGGTGTTCGCGGGGGCTGACCCTTCGCCGGGCGTGACCTTTACCGCACCGAGTAACCGGGCGAACGCCGATCGCGAAGGAACCGGTGCCCTTCCGGGTGGCGGTTACCCGGGCACCTCGAGCCGGGTTACGTCCGGCGCTTAGCCAGCCGCCGCGCGGGACGGCGCCATGGCCGCGGTGCGCAGCACGTCCATCAGCGCTTGCACCGCGGGCGGGTCGGGCGGGTCGCCGTACCGCACCGCGTAGACGTACCGGCGGGCGCCGGGCAGCGGGACGGTCTTGATCCCCGGGTGGCGCGCGGCGCGCAGGCAGAGCCCGGGCAGCGTGGACACGCCAAGCTCGGCCGCGACCAGGGCCTGGACGGCGATGTAGTCGTCGGTGGTGAACGCGATCTTCGGGGTGAAGCCGGCCAGCGCGCACTGCCTGAGCAGGTTGGCCCGGCACCGGTCGCAGCCCGCGATCCAGCGATGGCGGGCGTACCTGGCCAGGTCGGCGGGCGGCGGTTCGGTGTCGTGCACGGAGGTCACCAGGTGCACAGGCTCGTCGAGCAGGAGCCGTTCGCGCAGGCCCTCGGTGGTGTCGATCTCGTCCTCGTCGTCCGCCAGGCGCAGACCGCCAGACGTCGCCTCACCCGCCACACTCGCCTCACCCGCCCCATAACCTCGCCCGCCTCCTCAGCCCCGGCCGCCCCGGCGGCCCCGATGGCCCCGGCAGTTCCGGCAGTTCCGGCAGGCTCTGGGGAATAGCGGAACACCAGCGCCATGTCGACGTACCCGGCCCGGAGCATGCGCAGCGCCTCGGGCGGTTCCGCCTCGGTCAGCCGCAGGTCAACGCGGTCGGAGTGCCCGCGCAGCATCGCCGCGGCGGCGGGCACGATGGTGCCGAGCGCGGAGGGGAACGCGGCCAGCCGCAGCCGGCCCGCGCGCAGCCCGGTGTAGGCGGCTAGCTCGTTCTCCGCGGCGTCCAGCCGGCCGATCACCTCGGCGCCGCGTTCGGCCAGCAGCCGCCCGGCGTCGGTGAGCCTGATGCCCCGGCCCGCCCGCTGGATCAGCTTGGTCCCAGTTTCGGCCTCCAGCCGGGCCAGGTGATGGCTCACCGAAGGCTGCGCATAGTTCAAGGCTCGCGCGGCCGCCGTGACCGAACCATACCGAGCCACCGCCACCAGCACACGTAGCCTCGTCACGTCGAGCATGCACCGACTATAGATCCTGCCGATCGGTCCGCCCAGCGTGCTAAGTCAGGACTATTTCCGACTCATCGGCCCAGTTCAGGACGACCGCCCCCACGGCAGCACTTAACCGACCGCCCCCCTACCGTCTCCACGGCCGCCCCCACTACCGGCCCTCGAGCAGCGGCGCCTCCGGCCGCCGGACCGGCGTTCCGGCCTGCTCCCGCCGCCGCCAGGCGATGCCGGACAGCGCCTCGAGCACCACCCGGTTGGCCAGGAACGCGGTCACCTCGGCGTGGTCGTACGGCGGCGAGACCTCCACCACGTCCAGCCCGGCCAGCGGCAGCGACATGGCGATCCGCCGTACCGCGTCGAGCAGCTGCCGGGCGGTGAGCCCGCCGGGTTCCGGCGTGCCGGTCCCCGGCGCCATCCCCGGGTCGACCACGTCGACGTCGACCGACAGGAAGACTCCCTCGCAGTCCGAGGTGGCGATCTCGAACGCCTCCTCCAGGCATTCGTCCAGCCCCCGCGCCACCACCTCGGTCATCTCGAACGAGCGCATCCGCTGTTCGGCCATCCAGGCCAGCGTCGGCGGCTCGGGCCAGTAGCCGCGCAGCCCGATCTGCAGGAACCGGTCGCCCCGGACCGCCCCCGACTCGATCAGCCGTCGCATCGGCGTGCCGTGCCCGTACAGCGAGCCGAACTGGGTGTCCCCGGTGTCGGCGTGCGCGTCGAAGTGGATCAGCGACACCCGGCCCCAGCCCACGTGCCTGGCCACCCCGGTGGCGTCGGGCAGGGTGACGGTGTGATCGCCGCCCAGGATCACCGGTATGGCGCCCGCCGACGCCACGGCCTGCACGGCGGACTCCAGCCGCCGCAGCGACTCTTCCATCTCGCCGGGTGGCATCAGCACGTCCCCGACGTCGCCGACCCGCAGGTCGGCCAGCGGGTCCACGCCGAGCGCGAGGTGCGGCCGGGACCCGTCGTGCGGCAGGTAGTCGGTGGCCCGGATGGCCTGCGGGCCGAACCTGGCCCCGGCGCGGTAGGAGGCGCCGGCGTCGAACGGCGCGCCGATGAACACGACGTCGAGTCCGTCCAGCGCGTCGAGCTCGGCGCGCGGCACCCCGAGGAACGTGACATCGGGTCCGTACATGCCACGGGCCGTTCGTTCCGTGCTTTCCTCCATGCCGTTTCTCCCGCCTCAGTGGTACCGGACCGGCCGTTGCCTCGCACCATACAGCGGCCCGGCGCGCCCGCGCCGGATCCCTCCGGCCGCGCCGCCGGCCACCGCCGCGAAACGCCGACAATAAGTTGCCACGTTTTGCGCGAGCCGCGTCAACCGGCACGTCGGGCTTCGCGTCTGAATGAGTGAGGCTCGGCGAAAGCGGGACGTCGAGCCTCATCTTTTTGCCCGGGACCGTCCGAGGCTACGCCCGGGGGCGCTGCGCGCAAGAGGCGCTGCGCGCCCGGTGTACGATCCGCTGGGTGTGGACAGCATCGACGCGCGGATCGTCACCGCGCTGATCAGGAACGCCCGGGCTAGCTACGCCGTGATCGGTAACGAGGTCGGGCTGTCCGCTCCGGCGGTGAAGCGCCGGGTCGACCGGCTGCTGGCCGCCGGGGCGATCACCGGCTTCTCCGCCCGGGTAGATCCCGCGGCCATGGGCTGGACGACCGAGGCGTACGTGGAGCTGTTCTGCGGCGGCCGAACCTCCCCGGAGGAGATCGCCGTGGGCGTGCGGCGTTACCCCGAGGTGGTGGACGCGTGCACGGTGACCGGCGAGGCCGATGCCCTGGTCCACATCAGGGCCGCCGACGTCAGGCACTTCGAGGACGTGATGGAGCGGATCCGCGCCGAGCCCTTCGTGGTCAGGACCCGGAGCGTGATCGTGCTGTCGCGGTTGGTCGACCGGGACCCGGGCACCGACGCGCTGGTGCCGGCGCGATGACGGGATCATGGCGGTTCTGGCCATCGAAACCGGGCTGAACAGCTACAGTCGTGCTCATGTCGGAGTTTGTCTAGCCTTCAACCGCAACCAACCAAAATGCGGATTAAAATGCTGTAACCGCTGTTCAAGCCATTTAAGTAAATTTCTTGCCGTGGTCAAGACGTCGTGTGTTTTGTCCATTTTAGGCGATTACGGCCGCTGGTAACCCTGACTTTCTCATGACTGACGAGGGGCGCCTGCTCACATCCGTTGTACCTGGTCCTGCCCAGATCAGGGCAACGGGGAGCCTGCACGAGGGCTTATGGGTTGGCATGGTCAGCGACGAACTGCTCCAGCAGGCCTCGCTCGGTGCTGCCGGGCTGGTAGCCGTCTGCGCAGATCTCAGCGGCCCGGCGTAGGGCGGCCATGTGACCGGCCACGATGATCTTGCCGTAGACCAGGCGGCTGTTCTTCGGCGCGGACAGGGTGTAGCGCCACAGGTTCCCGCTTTCCTCTATGACGGTCAGCATCAGGCACTCCGTCCCGGCGGCAAAGGTGGCCTTGGCCGTGATCAGGATGATGGGCGGCTCGGCACCTTTGACCCGCGTGCTCACTTCGTGCTCTCAGATTGCCCCGCTTTGGCGGTATCGAGTTTCTCCAGCAGTGCGTACAGTTCCGCCTCAAGCCCGTCCGAGATCTTGTCCGGGTAGCGGAGCATCGTGTTCGCTGCCGTCCTTGCTGTCGTTTCCCAGGTGTCCGTCATTGTCGACACATCCTCCGTGCGTCAGGACCATTCGAGCGTTGCCCACACCACGCGGGTATCGTCGGGGGTACGCTCGGCGCCCCAACGGTCAGGCCCGGTCAGCGCTTCCACGATGTCCAGCCCATGGGGCCGGTCAGCGGTGTGCCGCCTGCCTCGCCAGGCCCCGCCCGCGTCCTGGCATTCCAGCCGTACGTAATCGCCGTGCAGTTTCACGCGGATCGTGAAGTGGCCGCCGCGTGACCGGCTGTGCAGGGCGGCATTGGTGGCGAACTCGGACGCGATAAGCATCGCGTCATTAGTAACCGGACATTCGCCCAGATGCTTAGCTACGTCACGGCGGACATGGCGCACCTGATCAGCGCGGCCGGGGTAATCGCGTTCGAAGGTGATCGTCTCGGGTGTCCTGGGCGGCTGTGTTCGCACGGGCTTGCGCCCCCTTTCGTGCCTGCGTGGTAGCAGCGTGCACGCTCAAGGGTGCGCATGGTGGTTGTCGGCTGGCATCTGGCAACCGTTGCCGTGGTTGGCAACTTCGCGGACAACACCCGGAGACCAAGACGGGGCATCCCCCAAATGGGGGATGCCCCGCGAGTACGTGCTTCGGTCTAGAGCGTGGTCACTTCATCTCCGCGATGAAGGCTCGCCACGCGCTGGCGGGCACGCTCAGGGTGCTGCCCTCGCGATTCTTGGTGTCGCGCACCATGATCGCGTCGGCGGCATTGGCGACTTCTACGCACTCGCCGCCGTTCGCACCTGAGTAGGTGGCGGTACGCCAGTTGCCTGCTGTCTCCATTCGCGTGCACCCTCTTCGATCAGGCAGAGGCTTTCGGTGCCTCGCAGAGCTTCGGTTCTGAGCGCATCAAACCGGCCCGACAGTTCGAGGATCACCCGAGAGTCCTCGAATACCTGGCCGGTCAGCGCGGTTTCAATATACGCCGCTGATCCGGTCGCCGCCTCGGCCAGAGCGAAGCCTCCGGTCAGTTCGGCGTGCGCGACGTTGGGGACTACCTGAACTGTGACGTTCGGCAGTTCGGCGAGGTCAAGCAGGCGTTCGAGCTGATCGGCCATGATCAGCGGGCTTCCTGTGCGACGACGCAACGCAGCCTCGTCAACCAGAAACCACACCATCGGCGCGGCGGGCATTTCGCGGGTAAGGATCGTCTGCCGGGCCATCCGCGCGCGGAGTCGTTCCGCGACTTGGCCTGTGGTGGCACCGGGGAACGTTTGCAGTTGCGCCAGTGCGTACGCCTCGGTCTGCGCAAGCCCGGACAGTGACGAGGGCTGCCAGATTCGCAGGTTGACCGCGCGCTGTTCATGCTCGATCCAGTTGCGGAACCATGGCGGCATGGCTGACCACTGCCGGCTGTCCTCATAGAAGCGGAGGAACCAGCCGCCACGCTGGGGAAACACGAGGTCACACATCTGCGCGAACTTCTTAGTGGGTGCCCGGACACCGCGCTCGACCCGAGAGACCTGGCTCTTGTGGTACCCGGCGATACGCCCTATCTCGGCAAGCGTCATGCCCGCCGCGACCCTTGCGCGCTGCACCTCGCGCCCGAAGTGCAGCGCGGGGTTGCTCGCGTCAGCGTTCATCGTGAATACCTCGCGCCGCGCAAGTTGTAGGACCCACCCGTGCGCGCGGCTCACGATCAGCGGCCGGCAGGGTCGCTGGGAACGGTTGCGCGCAAACGAGCGACCGAACGACCCTGCCAGCGTCCAGCAGCCTACAGGGCCTTGTATCGGCCTGTCTATACACGTGTGACGTTGACGCTGTGCGGACTGATGTGTGTGAAGTTAGACCTGTACAACTAAAGTTGTGTATGTGACAGATGGGCGGGCTGACCGTATTGACCCGATCGCCCCGGTTCCGCCGTACCGGCAGATCGCGGAGATCATTCGTCGGCGTATCGACTCGGGCCAGTACCGACCGGACACGCGGATACCAACCGAGAGCGAGCTGGTCGAAGAGTTCGAGGTCGCGAGGACTACGGCACGGCGTGCGGTTGGCGTGCTGCGCGAGGAAGGGTTGATCTATACCGTCCCCAACCGTGGCAGCTACGTAACTTCCAAGACACCCAGGTCGGCCCGGTGAACCGATGACGCTTTCCATCCGTATCACTACATAGTGTGAGAAGTCAGGCACACTGTTAGCGACGGCGAGCGACCAAAGGGAACGGGTAGCGCGCCACATGACAGGGTCACCCGCCACCGTGCGGGCGTTCTGTTCACCGTGTCCGCGCGCTGTCCAGACGGACGAGGGGCCGACGCGGATCGTAGCGTGGCTACGGGTGCTGACCGCTTCTCCGGTAGTCGCTGCATGCAGGTAATCGCGACATGGTCAGGTCATCAGGCCGATCTACTGCGGCAAGCCTTCCGCATGACCAACGAGTCATTCGCTGATCATCTGGGCGTTTCTGCCCGTACCGTCGCCAACTGGCGTGGTAACCCCGGGGTTATCCCTCGGTCGGCGATACAGGAAATCCTCGACGCGGCGCTTGAGCATGCCCCAGATCGAGTTAAGGCTCAGTTCGCTCTCCTGATCAGCGAGACGGAAGGCAGCAAGCAAGAACCTGATCCCCTGGAATCATTTCAAGAATCGCTTAATGCCACAAGCAACTCAGAAGTTGAAGGTTCCGAACTTCTAGAGTCGATAAAAGCCCATATTCACGAAATAGTGGCGCTGGATAACCGATTTGGTGGTGCGGACCTTCTCAGACTTTCGACTAGGTTCTTCCGGAATCTGCGCGACCAGCTTGGCACGGGTAGTTATGATCCGAGGCTTGAGCGTGACTTGCACTCGGCGGGAGAACTAGCCGAAGTTGTCGGATGGCTTGCTTACGATGCCGAAGCTCATGACCTTTGCCGGCGGATGAACAATGAGTCGCTATATTTCACGCGGCTGGCCGGCGACAAAACGGTGGAGCTTCTAACGCTCCAGAATTCAAGCATGCACGCCGCCGCCGAGGGGCGCCCGAGGGAGGCACTCCAGATTGCCCGGTCGGTTCTGGAGGGTGACTACACGCTCTCCCCTCGAATAAAGGCGCTTTTCCTTACGCGCAAGGCTCGCGCACTGGCGCAAAGCGGAGACGAAAGCGCCCTCAGGCTTCTACCGGAAGTCCGTGAACTGTACCTGGCCGGGGTGAGGGACACCGATCCTGCCTGGGCCTGGTGGATTGACGACCGTGAGCTGGCCTGGCATGAGGCCATGGTGCAGCGTGACCTCGGGCTTGCCAGCAAGGCGATTGACGACTTTGAGCGGTCAGTCATGGCGACGCCGACCGATGAAATACGAAGTCAGTACCTGCACCGAGCTTATCTGTTGCAATCGCAGGTAGACAACGAAACTTGGGAAGCCGCGGAGCGGACAGTCCGGCAACTGATTCCACTCTCAAGAGATGTGGCATCAACGCGCACGGCAGTTATCCTGCGTGGCATACCTGGTCAATTGGCAAAGCGCGGCACGGTGCCTTCTGGTTTTCGGGAACAGTTTTCGGTGTTGAGTGCAGCCCTAGTACGGCAGCCGCACTTGCTGCCGTGACCTGCGGGAACGGCGGCTGAGTGATCTGGGGCATAAGGGGCAGCCGCCTTGCGATCAAGTGTGTGTGAAGACAACAAAACCGAAGGCGACTGCTGCCGTCAGGATAAGCGTGGGGCTGGCGCTGCGGGAACGGGCTGGGCTGCTGGAGGGGCTGCGGCCGTGCTTTGCCCGGACGCAGGTGTGGCTGCAGGCGGGCAAGTACGTGGCGGCGCTGGCAGGCGGGCTGCCGCGGGTGAACGGGTGGAGTATCGCCCGGCATGCGGGGGACCGGGCCCCGGACAAGACGCAGCGGCTGCTGAATCATGCCAGCTGGGATGAGGTGGCGGCGATGAGCGTGGTGCGCCGGTTCGCGGTGGCCGGGCTAGATGATGCCGCCCGGCGGATCCGCCGGGCGGGCGGGATGACGGCCGGGGCGCTGGATGAGACCGGGCAGGAAAAGCACGGCGCTGGCACGGCCGGCGTCAAGAGGCAGTACCTGGGATGCGCGGGCCGGGTCGCGAACGGCATCAACACCGTGCACCTGGCGTATGTGCGGGAGGGTACCGGGCACGCGCTGATCGGCGCCCGGCAGTGGATACCGCGCGAGCACATCAGCGACCCGGTGACGTCACTGGTCACCGGCTTGCCTCCTGACCTGCGGTTCCGCACCAAAGGGCAGCTGGCGATCGATATCTGCGCGGACGCGTACGCCGACGGGGTCAGCTTCGATTTCATCTGCGGCGACGAGGTGTACGGCAGCAGCACCCAGCTGCGGGAGTTCCTCGAAGACCACGGGCAGGCCTATGTGCTGCGAGTTGCCTCCAGCTTCCCGGTCACGCTGGCCGGCGGGACCAAGCTCACCTGCGCGCAGGCAGTAAAACAGCTGGTGACGGACAGGCGGCAGTGGGAGGTCCGCTCCGCCGGGCAGGGCTCCAAAGGCCAGCGGTGGTATGCCTGGACGCAGATCGGGACCGCTTCCCCGCGCCACCACCTGCTGGTCCGCCGCCACCTGGCAAGCGGCGAGCTGGCCTTCCATTACTGCTACGTCCCCGAAGGCCAGCTGCTCACCACGCCGCGGCTGATCAAGGCGGCAGGGCTGAGGTGGCCCGCGGAAGAAAATTTCGCCTTCGGCAAGGACTGCTTCGGCCTGGACCAGTCGCAGGTCAGGCTCTACACCGCGATCGCCCGCCACACGGTGCTAGTCATGGCCGCCCTCGCGGTCTGCGCCGTCACCGCCGCCCGGCTCCGCGGACGCACCAGCACCCAGGCCCCGCCGCCAGCCGCCCCTGACCAGGCCCCGCCGGCAGAGCCTGGCATGATCCCGCTGACCATCCCGGAAATCACGCGGCTGCTCGCCGTCCTCACCACGCGGCCCCTCCCGCCAGGACACGTCATCCACTGGGACGCCTGGACGCGCCGCCACCAGGCCCGAGCACGCTGGCACCACCAGCGCGCACGGCTAAAGCGGGACTACGCCCTGGCCAGCTAGCAAAGTGCGGCTGCCGTACTAGACGAGAGCCCGTACTATGCCAACTGACCGTGAAATCGCCGCGAATGCCGACCCAAACCTCCAGCAGCATTTCCTTGTTTCCGTCGAAAAGCTGTCAAAGCTGATATCGGCAGCGGGCATCCGAGCCGAAGACGATGTCCTTGAAGTGGGAGCCGGGATCGGCACAGTCGCCCGAGAGCTACCGAAATCAAGAAGCCTGACGCTTGTCGAACTCGACGACCGGCTCATCGGGTACCTTCGCCAGAACGTGCCACATGCCAACGTAGTGCAGGGCGACGCTCTGGAGATGATCCGCTTGATGTCGTTCGATGTACTTATCGGGAATTTGCCTAACACGGTGACTGAATCTCTACTCGGCCTTATACCTGATTTGACATTTCGGGTGGCCGTTCTCGCGGTGGGGGAGTCAACAGACCTAGATCAGCTCGGACCCGGCTTCTCGTGGTCTGAGATCACCCGAATTACCGGGGACGATTTTGTTCCGCCGCAACCCAGCGTGTCGCGCATCGTGCGGGTGGTTCCCGCCGCCCCTTCGATCAGTTCATTGCATTCAGCCAGCTGAGCGTAGGGTTGGCAGCTCAAAGTGCCCGGGTTGGATACGTCGTCGCGGGGCAGGTGGAGCACGTGGAAAAAAGTATTAGGCGCGCCATCGCGATCTTTTACACGCTGTTCGGCGTCGCGGGGGTCGTCGGTGGCGCTGTCAGCGGGAAGTGGTGGACGCTCGTAATCGGCGTTCTCTGGCTGCTGACCGGCGCTGGCTGGTGGTGGCTGGTCCCGTTCGTCCACCGTCGCCGCGAGCGGTCAGCGGCTAGTAAGTCCTGACTTCCCAACGGCGCTCGTCGCCCTGATGGTCGATGACGCCGGCCGCCTCGGTCGCTGTTGCTGACTGCGGGTCGTTACGGACGCTCGCCACCGGGGCGTAACTGCCAGGTGCTCTTTTGCATTGTAGTTGCACTGTAGTTGCATGCTCATGACACTTTCCTCTCGATTAATTGCATTGCTACTGCATTGCCAGTGCATGGGCAATCAAGCCGGCACACGGTGAAATCGGAGACATGGAAGGAACACCTCCAAGACTCCGAAGGATGTTATGCCGGATGAACTATTACGGAAACGATGAGGAACGGGCTCGGCTGATTGCCGGATTGCGCGGCCTCGCGAATTTTCTCGATCAGAACGCCGATGTTCCCGTGCCATGGCGGGCCGATGTGCTCGTGTTCCCGACCGAGGCGAGTGACGCGGAGATGTTCGCCGAGATCGACACAATCGCTGAGCTGATCGGCTCGGACGCAAGCGACGCTGACAGCCCACGCGGACATTACAGCGCGGTTCGCGACTTCGGCCCGGTGCAGTACCGCGCCGTGGCGATCCCCCACAGCGCCCGCGACAACCAGAGGGGCGAATAGCGATGCTGATCAACCTCATCCTTGGTTCTGTCGCTCTCCTGAGCACGGTATTCGCGGGGGGACTGCTCGCGGTCATCATCGGCATACGCCGAGGTGATCACTGCAAGCGCCTGACCGGCCGACCCGGCAGCGCCTCCGAGGCGTTCGCTCGCCAGTTGCTAGCCGGCTCGCGCGGCTACGACTCACCTCACGATATGGGGGAGGGCCGATGAGCAGGATTACCGACCTTTCAGCCGCGGTCATTTCCACCCGCCACGCAACGAATTCGACTGTGAGAAGCGCCGCGCCCGGTTCCGTTGGATGCGGCGCAAGGCGTGGCGTTCCCGCAAGTCCGCGAACCGCCGCATGCGCGGCCGGAAGGGCTGATACCGAATGACCGTCTCGATTCCGCTCATCGCGCTAGTCGCGGTTGTCATCTACGTTGCCTACCGGTACCTGGGATTGCGGGTCTGGCACGCGGTCGTCTGCGCGCTACTCGGATTCCTGATCGCCGCAACCAGCGCCGCGCCACAAATCCGGAGCTTTATTGCCGGAATCATTCAGTGGCTCCAGTCCTCCGGAAAGGGGGTGATGCGAGATGCCGAAAAGTGGGCCTTCGAAGTTAACCGGGACGTCGTTGCCGCCTGATGACTTTGAGTGATCCCGAGGTGTTACTGAACGCGCTGGGCGCTTACGTCTTGCCTGGTCCGGGTGGCCTGATGTGCGTACGGCGTGCCGCCGTGAACAGGGAGCCCGCGGCTCCTACGATCTTGGGTCTTACCAAGGACTTCAAGATCATCAGAAAGCCGCGGGCATCGTGTTCCAGGATACGGCGTCTGTGCTGTTCGGCGTGGATGGCCTGCAGGTTACCGATGCGCAGGCGCTGCCGGACGGCACAGTGGAGGTATGGGCGGTCACCGATTATCCGGCCGCGGCGGCGTGCCCGGACTGCGGATCGGTCTCAGGCCGCCGGCATGACACGGTGCTGGCCCGGCCGCGGGATGTCCGCCGGGGCGGTGACCCGGTGGCGGTGTGGTGGGTCAAGTGCCGCTGGAAATGCGAGGCGCCAGGCTGCGCGCGCAAGACGTTCACCGAGCGGGTGCCGCAGGTGCCGCCGCGGTGCCGGCTCATGCGGCGGCTGCGGGAGCAGGCCGGGACCGAGGTCGCCGAGCGCGGGATCACCCCGGCGGAGGCGGCCCGGCATGCCGGGGTGTCGTGGCCGGTGGCGCATGACGCGTTCGCCGCCGCGGCGGACCCGGTGCTGGATCAGGCCCCCGCGCCGGTGGCGCACCTGGGCATCGACGAGCACCGCCGTGGCCGGCCCGGTGGAGGCTGGAGGCGGATACCGGGGAATACCTGCTGCTGGCAGACCGGTGGCACACCTGCTTCTTTGACCTGTCCGGCGGGCAGGGGCTGCTGGGGCAGGTGGAGGGCCGGACCGCTGATGACGCCGCGTACTGGCTGGCGCAGGCCGCCCCGGCCTGGCGGGACGCGATCCGGGTCGTGGCGATCGACATGTGCTCCATCTACGCCTCCGCGGTGCGCCGGATGCTGCCGGGCGCACAGATCGCCGTGGACTTGTTCCACGTCGTCCACCTGGCCGTCAAGATGACCGGCGACGTGCGGCGCCGTGTAGTCCGCGGCAAGTACGGGCGCCGCGGCCGGTCCGGTGACCCCGAGTACGGCATCAAGAACCTGCTGGTACGCAACCTGGAGCACCTATCACCCGTCCAGTTCGCCAAGGTCACCGGCATCCTGCAGGCGGACCCGGCCGGGCAGGACATCGCCGCCGCCTGGATCGCCAAGGAGAAACTCCGCCACGCCCTGAACCTGCGCGCCCGCGTCACCGGCTCCAAGCCGTGCGAGCGCAACGTCCGGGACCGGCTGGCCGCCTTCTACGACTGGTGTGCCTGCAACGACGACATCCCCGAGCTGCTCAGCCTCGCGCGGACCATCTCCCGGTGGGAGGACGAGATCGTCTGCGCGGTCCTGACCGGGATCACGAACGCCACCTCCGAAAGCCTGAACCGGCTCGCCAAACTCGAAGCCCGCCTCGCATACGGATTCCGTAACCCGGCGAATCAGCGCAGGCGCGTCCGCATCTCCTGCACCCGCGGCATAAGACGCCCATCACCCACCGCAACCGTCCGGAGAACACGCCAGGTAACCGGCCAGAAACTCCATCCCGGTTAAGTTCGAAGAGCCCGAAAAGTGTTCTGTATTCAGCGATCGACATTCCGGAAGTCATGAACCGCAATCAGGCCGCGCGCGATGTGGTCTCGGGATTCGCAAGCGCGACGCCAACCCTGTCGGTCGCATGGCAGCTCGTTGACGCCGCTCTGACCGATGCGCGAGACCTGGCCACCGAGGTAACCCGACTGTCCGCCGAGCTGGCTGCCGCGCGGCTCTGGTACGCGAACGCGCTTGCCGCGATGCGCGCCACGATCAGCGCACAGCGCGATGGAGAGCCGGACCCCCTGTACTACGTCCGCGACGAGCTGAGCGCGTCTCAGAACCGCTCCAGGGCGCGTAAAGGGGGTAACGGTGACTAGCTATCGCCGGGTGCGCCGGCAAGCCCGTCAGATTCGCCGCAGCGGAATGCAGCCGATGATGTTCGTCAACACCGACTCAAGCCAGTTCCCGGCTCCCGTTGGCATGATCCTTGCCCGGTTCGCCTGGCGCTACCGTTCCGAGCTGACGCCCCTCGGGATCGCCGCGATGACGCTCGTCACGGCCTGTTGGACGCACGCCACGTTGGCGAAGTGGTGGGCACTCATCCTGATCGGCTCCACGGTGGCCGGGGGAGTGGCCGTGATCTTCGGCTCAAGGTTCGGACTCGCGCCTATCGCAGAACGCGCCTACGCGGCGACGGCAACCGTCACGATTGGCGGCTGGCTCGCCTTGGCAACTCTGCTGGGACCGTTCACGTCACCGCTTCCGCGAGTCCTGGGGATCGGCACGATGGTTCTCGGCGTGCCATGGTGGGCCCACCGGCGCCGGCGCGCGAAGGTCCGCGTAGAACGCAAGCTCGCGGCGTGGCCGGATGTCGCCCGAGCAATCGGCCTCATCGGTTCTGAGGTCATGTCCGCCACCGTGGATGTATGGGGATGGCGCGCAAGGTTCCGTCTCGCGCGGGGACAGACCATCGCCGATGTCACCGCGCGGATTCCCGCGATCGAGTCAGGTCTAGGAACCTTCCGCGGATCGGTGCGCGTTTACCCCACGCCCGACGACCTAGCCAACCGTTTCGAGTTGCGCGTGCTCGACACCGACCCTCACGCGGACGCTATTCCGTGGCCTGGTCCGTCCACCAGGTCGATAACGGAGCCGATCGAGCTAGGGCCATTCGAGGACGCGGTACCCTGTCGCGTGCTCTTGCTGCGCCGGCATGCTCTGTTTGCCGGACGACAGGCTCGGGCAAGAGCGGTGGCCTCAACGTACTGATGGGGAACCTTACTGCCTGCCAAGATGTCATCATCTGGGCTATCGATCTCAAGAAGGGAATGGAACTTGGCCCGTGGCAGGACTGCATTGACCGGCTCGCAACCACCCCGGAGCAAGCAGCCACATTGCTCCGCGACGCGGTCGCGATTCTCCAGGCTCGCGCCGAATACCTCGCCGAGCACGGTCGGCGCACCTGGGAACCATCCTCGGAAATGCCCGCGCTGATCATCATCATCGATCTAACCGAACGCTAGGGATCGTGTACGGGATGTCGGCGTGGCTTCCCCTTACTGGCTTTCGGATCGCTTAACCTGACGGCCTTCGACGTACAGGACGTCGTCGTGGCCGTCGGGGGGTGGCTGTGGGGAAGAAGCCGGTTATCGGTGACTTGCGGGTGCAGGAGGTGGTGTTCCCGTCGGGGCGGGTCGGATACACGATCCTGCACCCGGACGGCGAGGTGCACCGGCTGGGCGATGGGTTCCTGTTTACCTGCAACGGCGGGACGGACCGCGCGTATGCGTACTTGCTGGTGGATCATCTGCGGTGGCTGGACTTCGAATGTCTCGTGCCGGAGACGGTGACGATGCGGGACCTGAGCCGGTATATGGCGGCTCTCGGCGCGGAGTACGCCGGGCCGTACGGCAGGCCGTGGCGGGCGGGGAAGGAGCCGTACTCGCAGAGCTCGCTGGACAGCGTGGCGGCGTGCCTGAAGCGGTTTTACCAGTTCCAGGGGGCGCAGGGAGCCAATCTGGGGCTGGCGAGCGAGCTGGACCGCAGTCGGCTGCCGTCGAGGGCCGACCGGCGGCGGATGTTCCTAGGGCACGTGGCCCGGGAGCTTCCGGCGAACCCGCTGCGGCCGGCGCAGGCCGTGCGGCGGCGGCATCCGAAGATGCTCGCCGACGGCGCGCGGGAGATACTGATCGATGACCTGCGGTCGCCGCGGAACAAGATGATCGTGACCTGGCTGGGCGATGGAGGGTTCCGCGTCGGCGAGCTGTGCGGCCTGCACCTGGTCGACCTTCACCTGCGGGAGAAGGCGGACTGCGGCGATTGCGTCACGCCGCACGTTCACATCTGCCATCGCGAGGCCAACCCGAACGGGAGCCGGGCCAAGACCAAGCAGCCGTGGGTGATCGAGGACGGCGTCGTGCGCGGCGGGCTGATCCGGCGGGCGAGCCCGGCAATGATCCACGCTTACTTCGAGTACCTGACCACCTCGTATCCGGCGGATGCTGCCCACGGGATGCTGCTGGTCCAACTGAAGGGCCCGCAGCGGGGCGAGCCGCTGTCGACCGCGGGGTCCGGCAGATGATGGGCCGGGCCGGCAGGCGGCTGGGCCTGGGCCGGACGAACCCCCACGCCATGCGGCACGGATTCGCGACCGCGGTTCTCGACGCCTCGAACGGCAACACCCTGCTCGCGCGGGACGCGGGCGGCTGGGCCTCGGCCAAGACCGTCGAGGAGACCTACGGCCACACTGACCTCCACGATCCGGTGTTCATGGCGGCGCTCGACCGGGTCTGGGGCGAGTCATGACCGGGCTGAAGGTCCTGGAGACCGAACGGACCGCTAGCCGGGCCAGGCGGGACCGGCTGGAGCTGCTGACGGCACTGATCGAGGCACCGGGGTTCGACCCGCTCTACCGCAGCGACCTGATCACGATCCCGCCCCAGCATCCGGTCTATGGCTGGGAATGCGCCGTGAGCGGCTGCGGGCACGTCAGGAACCGGGGCGGAGGACTGTGCCGAGAGCATGAGCCCGAGTGGCACGGGGCACGGGATGCAGGCAGCAGCCGGGCGGCCTTCCTCGCCGCGGCCAGTCCAGGCCGGCCCCGGCGGGCATCTCGCCGGTGCCCTGCATGATCTGCCCTGGCCGGCCGTCCCGGCAACGGGGCGTGGCGCTCTGCACAACCCACGTGGCCCGCTGGCGTGGCGCGGGCCAGCCCGCGAACCAGGCGCTGCAGGAGTGGCTGAGCGAGCAGACGCCGTTCCCCGGCTCCGGCGAGTGCCAGGTCGAGGTCTGCACTGAACTGGTGTCGGAGGCGAGCCTGTGCCGCTGCCACCTGCAGCGTTACAGAAAGGACCGGCGGCAGGGCGGCGCCTGGCTCCTGAAGCCTCAGCCAGAGGACCCAGACGGGCCTGCCCGGTATGCCGGTGAGGCGGGGTTCATCAGGTGGTGCGCGACGGCTGCCCCGGTCTACCGGCACGGGCTGATCAATCTGAGAGGGCTGCGGCCGCTGATCAAGGCGGAGATCCAGTGGGGGCTTCATCAGCACGCTCAGATCAAGAAGCGAGGGGTATGGCAGCTGAGCTTCATCCAGCGGGCCGCCGACCTGTGCCGGGCCACCGGGATGGCCTCGCTGGCGGAGTTCGCTGGCATCAGCCAGGGCTACGATCCCCGTATCCGGCTGGTGTTCGCGGAGATCGCCGACGGACTGCGCTGCATCTACTGCACCCCTGCCGACGCCAAGGAGGCTGGCTACCTCGAAACCAGCCACTTCGGCCGCCGCTTTCCCCGCACCAGGAGTTACTACAGCCTCACCGATGTCTCCCAGCGGTGGCTGCGTGACCTGCTCTGGGAGCATCTGGCCGAGATCCTCCGCTCGCCCCGGTGCCCCCGCAGCCGCCTGCCACTCGACTACACCCGGCGGGCCTGCACCGAGCTGAGCGCCTTCCTGGAGATCGACGCCCCCGGCGGCGGTCACGACCCCCGTGCGCTGCGGGCGGAGCACGCGCAGCGGTTCGCTGCCGACCTGCGGAACCGGCAGCGGCACGGCCTGAAATCGCTGGCCACGGTCCGCGCCGACGGGAAGCCGTCCTACATCAGTGATGTGACCCTCCAGGTCGTCTTCAACTACGGCCGCCGGGTCATGTTCTGGGCGCTGGAGACCGGCCACGCCGGCCAGATCGGCCTGGACCGGGGGTTCATCACCGTTTTCCCCAACGCCGGCCCCAACCCTCAGCGGTCCCGCAATCCCTTCACCGACGACGTCGCCCGGGCCCTGGCCGACGAAGCCAGCCTCCGGGAACTGGACAAGCTCGACCCCAACGACAACGGGCTGCGGGACGCCTGGGAGGCGATCGTCTATACCGGGCGCCGCTGCAACGAGATCCTCACGCTGAAGGTCGACTGCATCGGCCGCTACCGAGGCCTGCCGATGCTCTGGCACGACCAGACCAAGGTCGGCAACTGCAACGAGGGCATCCGCATCCCCGAATACCTCTACGCCCGCATCGACGTCCGCCGCCGCAAGACCCTGACCCGGTTCGAGCACCGGCACGGACGCCATCCCACAGCTGCGGAACGCGTCCGGATCGCGCTGTTCCCCACCAGGGTCTGCAACCCCGCCGAGGAGGAGCCGATCTCTTACAGGCTCTTCAACGCCGGGTTCAAGG
Organism: uncultured Actinomycetes bacterium; assembly: GCA_963808315.1. Classification (GTDB taxonomy): domain Bacteria; phylum Actinomycetota; class Actinomycetes; order Streptosporangiales; family Streptosporangiaceae; genus Palsa-504. Next base: position 75,985 of record CAWEFK010000042.1, read on the forward strand.
GCTGGCTCGACAGCCTCGACCTCGGCGGGAACGTCGCCCATCAAGCTCGTCACACCCTGGCCACCAAGCTGCTGTCAGCCGGGGCGAGCCTGGCCCACATCCGCAGGTACCTGGGGCATGTGAGTGACCGGATGGCTGAGCATTACGCCAAGGTCTCCCACTCCGACCTGGACGACCTCCTGAACGCCGTCTGGGTCGCCGGTCCCGGCTCGGCCAGCCCCGGCGACCTGCTGTCCAGTACCACGACGGCGATCTCCCGGCAGGAGGCCATGGCGCTGGCCCTGGACCTGTCCCGCCGCAGCACCCCGGCCGAGGGAGGGTTCTGCACCTGGCAGCCCGTCGTCAACGGGGGCGCCTGCCCGTGGAACCTGGACTGCGCCAACTGCGACAAGTTCGTCCTGTCCGGCGCGGACCTCCTGTATTGGCGGCGTAAGCAGGAGCAATGGCGATCGCTCGCCGAACGGGCCCCCACCGACGAGGTGGCCGACTTCCTGCACAAGGCGTTCGAGCCGACCGCACGCGCCATCGAGGGCCTGGAGAAAGCCCTCGCCGGGCTCGGGCTCCTGGACCAGGCCCTCGCCCTGGACCTGCGCCGGCCCCAGGACTACTTCCAGCGGATCTGGGCCGTGAACTTCCGGGCCAGCGACCTGGCCGCCCTCACCAGCCAGGAACAGAACACCCGATGAGCAGCGACCCGGGCCGCACCGAGGCCGCCATACAGGCCAGGCGGAACAGCACCGAGCAGATGCTCCACCGCGTCCGCGACGCGCTCCGCCAGATGCGCCGCGACCACATCCCGGTCCAGACGGCCATGGTCGCACGCCGGGCAGAGGTGTCCCGTACTTTCCTCTACCAGAACGAGCACGCCAGGAAGCTCCTCGCTGACGCCGCTGCCGATTATCCAGCTGCAGCCGCAGCGGCGAGCCGCCGCCACGACGCCGACCAGGCCGGCCCGTGGAAGGACCGCGCACTCAACGCCGAGGACGCACTCAAGACCGCATATGCCGAGATCAGCAAGCAGCGCGACCAGATCGGCAAGCTCCTGGGCCGCATCCGCGACCTCGAAATCGACCTCCCCGCCGACGCCGTCGAGAGGATCACCATCGAGAACCGGACGCTCCGCCAGGAAAACCGGCAGCTCATCACGGATAATCAGCAGCTCACCGAGCGGCTCAAGGCCGCCCGCGAGAACAACCGGTTCCTCGACACCCGCATCGCCCGTCTCGAAGCCGACCTCGCCGAGTCCCTCCTCGCCGGCGAAGGCGCGTCCGTGCAGCCGTCCTGAGCAGCGACAGCCGCAGAGAACACTCCGGCGCCGCTAACGTCACACACATGTCCGAGACGTAAAAGCCCAGGTCAGCACGACGTTTACATTAAGATCGTTCGGCAAAATTGATGAGTACGCCGAGCTGGCCGAGCAGTCTCCCGACGCGATGGACTACACCGACTCGATAGCTCGCCTCGGCCGAGCCCTTGCCGTGACGCTAGTAGCCGCTACCCAACGGCCAACACAGAAGGCCATGGGCCAAGGTGCCGTTCGGTCACAAATGGACATGCGGATATGCTTCCGTGTCCGAGAGCCGCGAGACGTGGACCTGGTCCTAGGTCAGGGAATGCTCACCGCTGGCTGGAACGCGCACAAGCTCAACGCACCCGGCAAATTCCTGATCTCCGCGCCCGCGCACGACATTCCCCGCCGCGCCCGCGCCTACCTCGTGACAGACGAGGCAGTCGCTTACACCGCAGCCCACCACGCACAAGTACCGCGCCAACTTGACGACATCTCGTGCGCAGCAACCGAGATGACATACGAGGCTGAAACGTACACCACCGAGGCTGGCACGGGGGAACCATCAAAGGAGCACCCAGACGCGAATGCCATGCTCTGGGCCGCGCTTTCCACCGCGCCCTTGGAGGGAATTCCGGTAAGCGAACTAATCACTATTACCGGGATGAGCCGGCGTTGGGTCTTCTACCGCCTCAAGCAGCTCGCCGAACGCGGCGAGGCAGTCCAGACAGTACGCGGCCACTGGCGGGCAGCGTTATGACTCTCCGTAACCGGGAGTGCAAAGTGCAAGTGCAAGCGTCGCACGTGTCTGCACGTATAGCGGCACTGACAGCCGTTGCACTTGCACTTGCACTCACCTGGCACCCGGCTACCCTAGGCAACGACGAGGGGCGGTCGGGACGCGGGACCGAAGCCCATCAGCCACGCAGCGGGCGGCACACGGCCCTGCAAAAAGGAACGCTAGGCGGTTCCAACCGCCTGCTATCTTCGCGCGATGTCGCCGCAATCCTCGCTGTCCCTGAGCGAACACTTCGCGACCGGTGGAGAGAATGGGGACTACCGGCATACAGAATCGGAAAGCATCTACGATGGAGAGAGCGTGAAGTATATGCATGGATCGAACGTCAGGCGGTCTAATGTTAAGCCTTAAAGCAACGATCCTACTTGTCAGTAATCGAGGCCTGTTGTGTGCGTATACTTCGAATCCGGCCTTTCGCTCTGCTCTTCAAATTTCGAAACCTTCCGCTCTAGTGCATTCTGCCAATCCACAGGAAATACTGGCCAGAGCCGACTGTACCAGCGTATACGCCTAGCGGGGTTCCCTTACTCTGTCGAGCTTCCCAGCGCCTACCCGCGTTGTCGACAACCAAGACGTGCTTAATAGCACATTTCGCCCCGTCGCCGGTGAAAACCAGCGATGCAGAGTCGGCTGGTGCCGTATGACTCAGGTTGACAGCAGGAGCAAGGACGTTAGTCTAGGCCTGAGAAGGCCTATCCCGAAGAGTCGGGTCAAATCAGTAGAAAGAGTAAGAGCCGCCTGCGCCGCTTCAAGCAAATGGAAGCTCGTGCCCAGCCCAGATGATCAGGATGAATCCTTTTTCATCTTCCGAAACACCGACCCCGATACTAGGATCTTTAATCAAATCTTTCCGGCTGCCTTCTCCTACCATATAAGCATCATTATGTAGAGTGACATCACGCAGATAGCCTACATGGCCGTATCTGGAAGAGAATTTGTTTCGAGCTTGCGCAGCTTCCGTCTCTTCTTTCAGCGGCTTCAATAGATTAACGATACGATCGGCCATTGTAAGAATCGAGCGCACCGCCAGCAACAGAAAGATAGCGTCTACTCTATCCTGCGTACCATATACTATTGGGCCTTCAACCCGGTTATCGAGCATTTCAGAAAAAGCCTCGGCCAAGGCTGTGTCCTCAGCGGTACCTTTCCCTTTTTGGCAGCGCTTAATAGCAGCTACCGTCAGTACCGTCCGGTCTTGGACTGGCTGTAGACGCGCAAGCTGAACTCGCACAGCTCGGTCCCAGAATGGGAGCGTGAGTACCAAAATGCAAGTTACCGATAGTACGCTTGGCATCTTCGCTAAGAGACATTATAGATATTTTCCAATCATGGGTAATAGTCTTAACTTCTGTTGGTAATAGCTCGCGACGGCCTGCCAAAAACGGTCGCCGACCTGGGCGTATCAAGGTTAGTGGCTGTCGTGAACTCTTTAGCGGTGAGTTATATCCGATGTACTAGCTGTTGCTCCAATCGGCGAACTCGGCGTCTAGCGCTGCTACAGCCCGCTTGGCGGCAGACGGCAGCAGATGCCCGTACACCTGATGCGTCACGTTGATGTCCCGGTGCCCAAGGTAGTGGGCAAGCTCGGTGATCTGAACACCCCGCGCGAGCATTGCGGAAGCGTAGGCGTGCCGCAGCGAGTGCGGCGTGAACCCGTCGGCGATACCCGCCACCTCAGCAGCGTGCGTGAACCGGGAGAGGATAGTGCCGTACTGCTGGAAGAGCTTCCCATTGCCGGGGATGAGAGGCGCATCGGACATGTCCTGAACCATCTCCCACAGCCATGATGGCACGGGTACATCTCGGTACTCGCCCCTCTTGCGGTGCTTGAGCGGCTCCCGCGTCCTGCCATCCCTCGACGACTGCCATGCCACCCGCAGGACGGTGCCGTCCTCGATAAAGTCTTCCTTGCCTACCGCTAGCGCCTCTTCGATGCGCAGGCCGCAGGCGCGCATGAGCCACACGCATAGTCCCGCGCCGGCCACGGTCCGTTTGGTATCCGGGTTGTAGCCGCCGTCCGCCACGAACATGACTTGCTCGTAGGTCGGGAACACGAAGTTCTTACGGGAGTATCGGCCGCTGTCGGCAAGCTCAATGCCGTCAAGGCGGTGTCTGCTCAGCCTGCCCGCCTTCACTGCCTCATCAACGGTGCCCACGATGACATGCCGCGCATGCTGGCGAGGCGCGTTGCTCAGATCCTTCATGGTGACCACGAGCAGGTTCATCACGCCGTCCCGGTCGTTTGCCACCTGAGCTAGCGTCATGTCGCCAAACCTGGGCTTGACATGCGTGCGGTACACGCTCCGGTAGTGGCGCTTGCTGTTGTCGCCGATGGGCAGGCACGAGATGAAGGCTTCGGTTGCCTCATCGAAGCTCTGCTTGCCGGTTTGCCCGTGGGTAGCGAACGTGATGTCGCCCGACCGTTTGTCCACGGTGAGCTTGAGCTGGAAGTCCTGGGCGAGCTTACGGCCAGAGCCATAGCTGACCCGCCCGTTACGTATCTGGTCCTTGAACGACTTCTCAAGCTGCCTGCCGTTGACCCAGTAGCGCAACGTCCAGGCGTGCTTGCACTTGTCCGTGGTGTCCGGCGGGCAGGTGTGCTGACAGTTGCCGCTTATACACTGCTTGACAGTCTCGGGACGATGATTCGACAAGTCGCACTTCTTGAAGATCACGCCTGTACGGTTGACAGCAAGTGCCATGTCAGCTCCCCTGACTCTGTACTGACTTAGAAGCAGGTTGTAGGCAGTTGAACTGCCACAATAGATAGGTTAAACGTCATGTCGGAGTTCGAGCAGGATCCGAGTGCGAGTACCGGACGGTTCCGGGCCTTTGTCGAACGCGGGGACGACGAGGCACCCGCCTCGCGCCGACGCGCCCGGCGACGCTCACCCGCATCTCCGGCCATTTTGGTCACCGTCGTCATCGCCGTCATCGTGATCGTGATCGTCGTCATCGCGGTGGCGTTACCTGCGGGGCAATCCTCCGTTCCCCGCTCAGCCCGGCGCCGGTGACATGCTGTCGGTATGACGACCGCGCCCGCGCCCAGCGTTGCCGTGGACCATGACGAGCAGCACCGGCTGACCGCCGTCGAGGGCCTGGCCGCGCTATCCCTGGACGCACTGTCCTCGGTCGCCTACGGCCCGGAAGCCATCCTGGTCGTGCTGGTCGCGGCGGGGGCCGCGGGGATGCGCTATTCGCTGCCGGTGACGGGCGCGATCATCATCCTGCTGACCGCGCTGGTGGCGTCCTACCGCCAGGTGATCGCGGCCTTCCCGAACGGCGGCGGCGCGTACGCGGTGTCCAAGGCGCACCTGGGCACGCAGCCCAGCCTGGTCGCCGCCGCGTCGCTGATCGTCGACTACGTGCTCAACGCCGCGGTCGGCGTGTCGGCGGGCATCGCGGCTCTCACCTCGGCGTTTCCCTCGCTTTACGAGTGGTCGCGGCTCGCTGGCCTGATCACTGGCAACCGTGCGCCTCCGTCTGGCTGTGCCTGGGCGCGCTCGCCATCACCTCGGGCCCTCCACCGAGGCCGTCGGCATCTTGCTGGTGCTCAAGGCGTTCGCTTCCGGCTGCTCGGCGCTGACCGGGGTGGAGGCGATCGCGAACGCCGTGCCCGAGTTCCGCCAGCCCCGAGCGCGCCGGGCCCAGCACACCGAGGTCTGGCTCGGCCTCCTACTCGGCGCGATGCTGATCGGCCTGGGCGTGCTGATCCGCAAGTTCTCCGTGGTCCCGCACTCGACCACGACGGTGCTGGCCCAGCTCACCGAGGCCTCGCTCGGCCACAACGTCATCTTTTACGCCATCCAGCTGATCACCATGGTGCTGCTCGCGCTGGCCGCCAACACCTCGTTCGGCGGCCTGCCGGTGCTGACCGCGCTGCTGGCCAAGGACAACTTCCTGCCGCACATGTTCGGCCTGCGCGCGGACCGGCAGGTCCACAGGACCGGCGTGGTGGTGCTGGCCGTGCTGGCCGCGGCCCTGCTGGTGGCGGCCAAGGGAGACACGCTGACGCTGGTCCCGCTGTTCGCCGTCGGGGTGTTCGTGGGTTTCACCCTGTCCCAGGTTGGCATGGTCAGGCACTGGAGTACCGAACGGACCCGTGGCTGGACCGCCAGGGCCGTCGTCAACGGCGTGGGGGCGGCGCTGACCGCGGTGACCACGGTCATCGAACTGGTCAGCAAGTTCACCTCAGGCGCCTGGCTGATCGTGCTCGTCATCCCGGGCCTGGTGCTGCTGTTCGGCCGGGTGCACCGCACCTACGACCGGATCGGCGCGCTGCTCGGGCTCGGCCAGATGCCGGCGCCGCCGTCCAAGCGGGCCTCCCTCGTCGTGGTGCCGGTGGCGGGGATGTCGCGGCTGGTGTCCGAGGGGATCTCCACCGCGCTTTCGCTCGGCGATGAGGTGGTCGCGGTGACCGTGGTCTTCGCCGACCCCGAGGACGAGGCCGCCGATGTGTCGTTCCGTCAGCGCTGGGAGGAATGGCACCCGAACGTCCCGTTGATCACGCTGCGCACCGTGCACCGCTCGATCGCCCATCCCATCGTGAAGTACCTTTGCCAGCTCGAGGCCCAGGACAAGTCCCACCGCCTGGTGGTGCTTATCCCCGAGGTGCAACCGAAGAAGTTCTGGTATTACCTGCTGTTCAACCAGCGCGGCGTGATCCTGGACCGGGCGATCAGGCGCGGCACGACCAACGTGGTGCTGTGCCGCCTTCGCTACCGGCTCGAGCAGATCGCGGCGGGCGGGGCCGCGGACGCGATTCAGGTTGCTCCGCCGGCGGGCTCCCCGCCAGCGCCGTCCGGGTAACGGGCCGTTCGGTAAAGGAAGGCGACGATTGGGTAATTGTGGGCCAGTACGGTGATCGGTGGATGGCAAGATGACAGCCATGGGAATCGTCGCGGTCATGGCCAACGCTGGTGATGCGTGTGTACGCTGATCTTCCGGTGGCTGTGGTTACTGGCGGTAACCGCGGTGTGGGGCGCGAGGTATGCCGCCAGCTGGCCCTGCTCGGGTTCGCGGTGGTGCTCGGCTCCCGGGACCTGCGGAAGGGGGAGCTGGCCGCCAAGGAGCTCGATCCGGAGGGCGCCCGGATCGTGGCCTGCCAGCTCGAGGTGGACAACTCCGTCAGCGTCGCCGCCGCGGCGGAGTGGGTCAAGGAGCGATTCGGTCGCGCCGATGTCATCGTGAACAACGCCGCGACCATGTACGACCGCTGGGCGATGGCGAGCAACGCCGACCTCGGCACGGTGGCGGAGGCGATCGACGTCAACCTGTTCGGGCCCTGGCGGGTGATCGAGGCGCTGCTGCCGCTGCTGCGGTCAAGCACGCGCCCGAGGATCGTCAACGTGAGCAGCGAGGGCGGCTCGATCGCGGCGATGACCGGCGGCTCACCCGCGTACGGCGTCTCCAAGGCCGGCCTTAACGCGCTCACCCGGCTGCTGGCCGCGGAGCTGGCCAGGGACGGCATCCTGGTCAACGCGGTCTGCCCCGGCTGGCCCGCCAGCGAAAGCCACCCGGAGGGCCGGACGCTGGCTCAGGCCGCGGCCAGCGTCATCTGGGCGATCACGATTCCCAACGGCGGCCCCACCGGGACCCTGACCCGCGACGGCCAGCCCTTCCCCTGGTAGCCCGGCTTCCTCCTCGCCCCGCTTCCCGCGCTCCTCGGGGCAGAGCCCCCGAATCTGACCACAACGATGGTCCATTGGTGTTGTGTCCGCAACATCAATGGTCCATCGTAGTTGTTCTTTTTCGATTATATTTACCAAGGATTAGTTCCGCGCGGTCGTATTCATGAGGGATTGCCGTCGGGGCTGGGCTGGTAGCGGTAGCCCATGCCGGGTTCGGTGATCAGCCAGCGGGGGCGGGCCGAGTCTGGCTCGAGTTTGCGGCGCAGCTGGGCCATGTACAGGCGCAGGTTGCCGGTCGCGTCGGCGTATCCGGGGCCCCACACCTCGGTCAGCAGCTGATTGCGGGTGAGCAGCTTGCCCGGATTACGGAGCAGCACCTCGAGCAGGTGCCACTCGGTCGGCGTGAGCCTGATGTCCTCGGTCCCGGTCGCGGTTCCGGTACCCGCCCCGGCCGGGACCGGTGCCTGCCGGGTGACGCGCTTGGCGGCCAGGTCGATAACCAGCTGACCGAGCTGGATCCTGGGCAGGTCCTCGGCCGACCTGGTGCGCCGGACGGCGGCACGCATCCGGGCGAGCAGTTCCTCCACGCCGAACGGCTTGGTGATGTAGTCATCGGCGCCCGCGTCGAGCGCCTCGACCTTGTCGCTGCTGTCGGCTCGCCCGGACAGCACGATAATGGGCGCCTTGGTCCAGCCGCGCAGTCCCTGGATGACCTCGGTGCCGTCCAGGTCGGGCAGGCCGAGGTCGAGGATCACCAGATCGGGCGGATGGCGCCCGGCCACCTCGAGCGCCTCGGTGCCGGTGGCCGCGACGTGCACGTCGTAGTCGCGCGCCCTCAGGTTGATGCGCAGCGCCCGCAGGATCTGCGGTTCGTCGTCGACGACCAGGACTGTCGTCATGACCCGTTCTCCCCTGCCGTCTCGCGTTCCCGTTGCCCCGGCTCGCACTGATAATCCGTCTGGCAGACCGGCAGGGACACCGTCATGGTCAGCCCCCCGCCGGGCGTGTCGTCCGCGGTGAGCGTCCCGCCCATCGCTTCGGTCAGTCCGCGCGACAGCGCTAGGCCGAGGCCGACTCCGGTGGTGTTGTCGGTGTCGCCGAGCCGCTGGAACGGCACGAACATGCGGTCACGGTCCGCCTCGGGTATGCCCGGGCCGCGGTCGACGACCCGCAGCTCTACCCGGTCGCCCAGCGAACTGGCCGCCAGCAGCGGCGGCCGGCCCGGCGGCGAGTAGCGGAGCGCGTTTTCCGTCAGGTTCACGATGACGCGTTCCAGGATCGCCGGGTCGACGTTGATCTCCGGCAGCGATTCGCCGATGTCGACCGTGATGCCCCTGGCCGCCGGGTCCAGGTTGTCGAGCGCTCGCGACACGATCTCCTCCAGCCCGGCCGGGCGCGGGAACAATGACAGCGCGCCCGCCTGCAGTCTGCTCATGTCCAGCAGGTTGTCGACGAGGTGGGTCAGCCGGTCCAGCGACTCGTCGGCGGTGGCGAGCAGTTCGTCGTGGTCCTCCGCCGCCCAGTCCACGTCACGGGACCGCAGGCTGGTCACGGCGGCTTTGGCCGACGCCAGCGGGGTGCGCAGGTCGTGGCTCACCGCGGCCAGCAGCGCCGTCCGCATCCGGTCGGCGGCCGCGATCGGCTTGGCCGCCTGGGCTTCGGCGGTCAACCGCTGCTGGTCCAGGGCGACGGCGGCGTAGGAGGCGAACGCGCCGAGCACGCGCCGGTCCGCGGCCGGCAGCGTCCGGCCGCGCAGGGCGAGAGACAGGGTGTCGGCCACCGGCACCTCCACGTCGGCTTCCTGCGGTGCCCTGACGGCCGGCTCGCCTCGGCTGGCCACGACGTGCCAGCTGCCCGACATGCTCCTGGCGCCGCGGACGGCTTCGCGGACGGCGTCGTGGGCGGCCGGCGGGCCATCGGCGGCGGTGCGCTCGAGCAGCGTGACCGAATCCATGCCGAACGCTTCCCTGATCCGGTCGAGCAGCGCGCTCAGGCCCTGCTGGCCGCGCAGCACGCTGCCGGCCGTGGTGGCGAGCAGCTCGGATTCGGCGTTGGCCCGGGCCGCCTGCTTGGTCCGCCGGGCCGCGATGTCGACCACCGAGCTGACCAGCAGCGCGACGACGACGAAGACGGCCAGCGCCAGGGCGTTGTTCGCCTGCGCGATCGTCCACTGGTGGATGGGCGGGGTGAAGTAGTAGTTGAGCAGCGCCGAGCCGGCGAGGGCGGCCAGCAGGGCCGGGGCGAACCCGCCGAGCAGGGCGACCAGGATCACCGCGACCAGGAACATCAGCACGTCGCTGGTGAGGTTGACGCTACTGCGCAGGCTGGCCAGCACGATGGTCAGCACCGGTGTGAGCCCCGCGGCCAGCAGGTAGCCGGCCAGCTTCCGGCGCCGGGTGATCGCGCCACGGGGCCGCGGCAGCCCGCGCCCCCGGCCCATGTGCCCGTGGGTGACGATGTGCACGTCGATGTCGCCGGAGCCCTTGATGGTCTTGGAACCGATGCCGGGGCCGGTGAGTATGACGGTGAGCCACGAGCGGCGGCTGGCGCCGAGCACGAGCTGGGTGGCGTTCTCGGCCCGGGCGAAGGCGAGCAGGGCCTCGGCGATATTGTCCCCGACCACCTGGTGGTAGGTGCCGCCCACGGACTCGGCCAGCTGCCGCTGGCTGGCCAGTGCGGCCGGATCCGCGCCGGTCAGGCCGTCGGACTTGGTGACGTGCACCGCCAGCAGGTCACCGCCGGCCGAGCGGGCGGCGATCCTCGCGGCCCGCCTGATCAGGGTCCGGCCTTCCGGGCCGCCGGTCAGCGCGACCACCACCCGCTCCCTGGCCTCCCAGGCGCCCTTGATCTTGTGCTCGGCGCGGTAGCGCTGCAGCCCGTCGTCGACCTTGTCGGCCAGCCAGAGCAGGGCGAGTTCGCGCAGCGCGGAGAGGTTCCCGGTGCGGAAGTAGTGGGTGAGAGCGGCGTCGATCTTCTCCGGCGGGTAGATGTTCCCGTGTGCCATCCGGCGGCGCAGCGCCTCCGCCGTCATGTCGACCATCTCGACCTGGTCGGCCGCCCGCACGACCGCATCGGGGACCGTCTCCCGCTGGGGCACGCCGGTGATCTTCTCCACCACGTCGTTGAGCGATTCGAGGTGCTGGATGTTGACGGCGGAGATCACCTCGATCCCGGCGTCGAGAAGCTCCTCGACGTCCTGCCACCGTTTCCCGTTGCGGGAGCCGGGCACGTTGGTGTGCGCGAACTCGTCCACCAGGGCGACCTCGGGCCGCCGGGCGAGCACCGCGTCCAGGTCCATCTCTTCGAAGGTCGCCCCGCGGTACTCCCGCGTGGCCCGCGGGATAACTTCCAGGCCGTCCAGCAAGGCCTCGGTCTGCGGGCGCCCGTGCGCCTCCGCGAACGCCACCACCACGTCCGCGCCGCGCTCGGCCCGGCGGTGTCCCTCGCCCAGCATGGCGTAGGTCTTGCCGACGCCCGCCGCGGACCCGAGATATATCCGCAGTTGCCCGCGACCCGGCCGGACCCTGGAATCCCCGGCCGACTCGACCGCATGTCCGTCCGTGGGTCTGTTCGAGGCCCGGGCCCCCGGCTGCTCCGCCGCTCCGGACCCGGCCCGGGCATCGCTGTCCACCATCTCCGGCCTGTTTCCTTCTCGCATATCGAGCCAGCTTCTTTCGTGAGCCGCTGACTTCATTGTGAAGCACTCTCACCAGGTCAGGAACTAAAGGCAGGGTTGCTAACGCTATCCATACGCCCGAGGCGGAAATCTGCACCTTGCGCCGGCCGACCGAGGCTGTCACGTTACGTTGAGTCCGCTCAGAGTTCAGAATCAGCGCCTACCCGCCCGCCCGACCCCCTTAACGCCCCGGCCACCACACCCGATTCCAGAAGGCAGGCACACGGCCTCTCCAGCACCACTAGGCCCTTCGCATCCCTAAGCGGCATGTTTCGAATTTACTGTGTGTCAGCGACCCCCTCAGAAGGGCATCAGTGACACACAAGAACGATTACCGGTATTTTGCAGCTGGCTCACCCGGCGGATAAGCGGGCCGGGACACCTCCGCAGGGCACCCCGGCGCTTGCTCCCCGGTCGCTGGGCAATGCGACCGCCTCTACCGGCGCACGCTTGCCCGGTTCATCGGGTTGGAAGCCGCGAAGAACGCACTGGATGGCCGCCGCCAGAGGAACACCACCGCGCTGCAGGCGATCAGCCAGCTGATTACGGTCAGCAGTTTGGCCAGGCCGATGTTGGAGTCCGAAGCCAAGACGCCGAGCGCGCCGAGCGTATGGACGCCGAACAGGACCGTGCCAGTCACCCTGGCCCCGTTCCTCCTGTTCCTGCAGCCTCGTGCGACCCACAGCCAGAGCGCGATCTCCACCAGGGAGACCAGGATCACCGGGACCGCGATCACGGCCAACCCGTCCCGGGCCAGGGTCCCGTTGGGATGGTTCTTAATGCTGCCGCTGACGACCGCGACGAAGCCGATCGCGTACACCAGCGCAAAGACCGCGCCCGCGTACATCAGCCTGACCGCGGTCACCATGGTGCCGGGCATCGGCGTGATCGGCCCGCGTGATCCCAGCTCATAAGACGGCGGAAAGCTCGCCGGTGCCGCGCTCGCGGGAGATCTGCCGTCGCCAGGCAGATAACCGCGGGGGGCCGGAGGCGACGCTTGAGATGCTTGCCATGCTTGAGAAGCCCGTGGTGCTTGTGACGCCGGAGGCCTCCAGGCGCCTTGCGGTCCTTGCGGGCCTTGCGGGCCTTGCGGTCCTTGCGGCGTTTGTGTGCTGGTATAGCCCCGCGGCTGAGGATAGCTCTGCGGAACGGGTTGAGACCCCGGCTGGCCCTGGGGTTGAGACCCCGGCTGGCCCGGCTGGCCCGGGGCTTGAGACCCCGGCTGCCCCAGAGGTTGAGACCCCGGCTGCCCCGGGGCGCTGAGGTGGCCGCTGCGGCCCGTTTCCCGGGTTCGACGGCGCGGTCTGCGGATACTCTGGCGTGGCCCAGGAAAACTCCTGCCCCGCGCCCGCGTCGCCGGTCCGGGTTTCCTGCTCCAGTCTGGCTTGGTAGGCGCCGATGAGGCCGGCCACCGACCGCGGCCAGAAGGCCACCGCGGACGGCCCGGTCGCGTGCATTCCGTGGGCGATCGTGGCGGCCAAGGCAAGCAGTGTCGGGCGCGCGCCGGGGTCTTTGGCCAGGCAGGCGGCGACCACCTCGCGCAGCTGCGGCGGCATCCCGTCCAGGGCCGGCTCGCCGTGGACGACCCGGTACAGGACGGCGGCCGCGGTACCCGAGCCGAACGGACCCGCGCCAGTCGCCGCGTAGGCGATCACGCAGCCGAGCGCGAACACGTCGCTGGCGGGTCCGGCGGCCTTTCCTTCGGCCTGCTCAGGTGACATGTAACCGGGCGTGCCGAATACCGTGCCGGCCACGGTCAGCGCGGTCCCGTCGGCGGCGCGGGAGATCCCGAAGTCGATGACCCGGGGACCGTCGGCGGCGAGCAGCACGTTGGCGGGCTTGAGGTCGCGGTGCACGACGCCACAGGCGTGTATCGCCTGCAAGGCCTCGATCAGGCCCGCCAGCAGCGGCCACAGGGCAGGCTCGGGCATCGGCCCATGCTCGCTGACGACCTGGTCGAGGGAGGGACCGGGCACGAAGGCGGTGGCTAGCCACGGGGGATGCTCCTCCAGCCCGCTCGCCACTACCGGCGCGGTGTAGATACCGCTGACCGCACGAGCCGCGGCGACCTCCTGGCCGAACCGGCGCAGGAATTCGCTGTCGCGGGCCAGGTCGGGATGGACGACCTTGATGGCCACCGCACGCCCCCCGGGCGAAAGCCCGAGGTAGACCCGCCCCATTCCGCCCGTGCCGAGCTGGCCTCGCAACCGGTAACCGCCGATCATGCGCGGGTCGTCTGTGCCCAGCGCCTTCATCTTCGTCCCCTCAGCCCAGGTCAGGTTAACCTGCGGCACCGTTCACCCAGCTGGTGCGCTCATGTCATCTGCCTGGGCCACCTGGGTTAGTCCTGCGCTTCACATTTTGCGGCATAGTCGGCGAACCGCGTACCGTCGATGCGCGGGAAAGTTGCCAAGTCGCAGCCGAAGCCAGCCCGAGCCATACCGCTGATCCGTCGCGGCGGCCGGTTCACGGCTGGTAACGGTAGCCCATGCCGGGTTCTGTGAGCAGGTGGCGGGGACGAGACGGGTCGTCTTCCAGCTTGCGGCGCAACCGGGCCATGTGAAAGCGGAGATAGTTGGTGCGCTGCTCGAACCCCGGACCCCAGACCGTGGTCAGGATCTGTGCGGACGCCACGAGCTGGCCGGGACGGTCAAGCAAGATGGCCAGCATGCGCCATTCAGTGGGCGTCAGCCGGAGCGTCACCCCCTGCGCCACAGCCCCCTCCGCGACCGCGCTGTCATCGTCTGGCGCCCGCCTGACCTGGTGCGCGGTAGGGTCGACCAGCCAGTGGCCGATCGTGATCTGGTGCGGCCGGTCCCGGTCGGGCTCGCCTTCGTCGCGGCGCAGCGCGGCGCGCAGCCGGGCGAGCAGCTCGGCCATCGCGAACGGCTTGGTCACGTAGTCGTCGGCCCCGACGTCCAGGGCGCCGATCTTGTCGCCGGGGCTGGTTCGCCCGGACAGTACGATGATCGGCGCCCGGTACCAGCGGCGCAGCTCCACGATGACCTCGGTGCCGTCGATGTCGGGCAGGCCGAGGTCGAGGATGATCGCGTCGGGCGGGTGGCTCGCGGCTACCGCCAGGGCCTCCCGGCCGGTCCGCGCGGTCAGCACGTCGTAGTGCCGGGCGCGCAGGTTAATGCGCAGCGCGCGGACCAGCTCGGGTTGATCCTCGACGATCAGGATCTCGCTCTGGTGAACCAGGTCGGGTGCCACGGACCCCACGACAGGCTCAGCCGGACTTGGCGGACAGCTGGTCGAGCGCGATGTTCAGGGTGAGGACGTCCACCCGCGGTTCGCCGAGGAATCCGAGCGTCCGGCCCTGGGTGAACTCGGCCACGAGGGCGCTGACCTCGGCCACCGGCAGGTGCCTGGCCGCGGCCACCCGTTCGACCTGGATGGCGGCGTTCGCGGGCGAGATGTCCGGGTCAAGTCCCGAACCCGACGCCGTCACCGCATCGGCCGGTATCGAAGCGACCGGCACGTGGTCGAACGCGGAGATTGCCTTCTGCTGCTCGGTGATGTCGGTGATCTCGGCCGGGTTGGTCGGGCCCAGGTTGGAGGCCGCGGAGTAGAGCGGGTCGCAGCCGTAGTCGTTCTTCTCGCCGCTGACGACCGCGTCCGACGGCCGCGGCTGGAAGTACTGCGGCAGCGGGTTGCCCTTGGCGTCGACGAACTCCTGGCAGAGCAGGCTGGATCCCACCACGTGACCGTTGTAGGACACCAGCGAGCCGTTGGCCTGCCGATGGAAGGCCAGCTGGGAGACGCCCAGCATGACCAGCGGGTAGATGAACCCGCAGACCACGGTGAACACCAGCAGCATGCGGAACCCCGCGATGTGCTGTCTGACGATGACGGGAAGGCGGTTCATGCCGGTCACTTTCCGAATCCGGGAATGAGCTGGACGATCAGGTCGATGGCCCAGATGCCTATGAACGGGATGATGAGCCCGCCGATGCCGTAGACCACCAGGTTCCGGCGCAGCATCGACTGCGCGGAGGCGGGCTTGTACCGCACGCCGCGCAGCGCCAGCGGGATCAGCGCCACGATGATCAGCGCGTTGAAGATGATCGCCGAGGTGATCGCCGATTTCGGGCTGTACAGGTGCAGGATGTTGAGTTTGCCCAGGTCCGGGATCACCGAAGAGAACATGGCCGGGATGATGGCGAAGTACTTGGCCACGTCGTTGGTGATCGAGAACGTGGTCAGCGCGCCCCGGGTGATCAGCAACTGCTTGCCGATCTCGACGATCTCGATGAGCTTGGTCGGGTTGGAGTCCAGGTCCACCATGTTCCCGGCCTCCTTGGCGGCCGAGGTGCCGGTGTTCATGGCCACGCCGACGTCGGCCTGGGCCAGCGCCGGGGCGTCGTTGGTGCCGTCGCCGGTCATCGCGACCAGCTTGCCGCCCTCCTGCTCCTTGGAGATCAGCGCCATCTTGTCTTCCGGCGTCGCCTCGGCCAGGAAGTCGTCCACGCCGGACTCGTCCGCGATGGCCTTGGCCGTCAGCGGGTTGTCGCCGGTGATCATGACGGTCCTGATGCCCATCTTGCGCATCTCGGCGAACCGCTCGGCGATGCCCTCCTTGACGATGTCCTTGAGGTAGATCACGCCGAGGGCCCGGGCGCGGTCGCCGGCCCGCTCGGCCACCACGAGCGGGGTACCGCCCAGGGCCGAGATGCGGTCCACCACCGGGCCTAGGTCGTCGGGCACGGTCCCGCCGTTGTCCCTGATCCACTGGGCCACCGACGCGGCCGCGCCCTTGCGCACCTCGCGCCCGTCGGAAGACGGGTCGAGGTCGATGCCGCTCATCCTGGTCTGCGCGGTGAACTCGACGAACGAAGCCCCGGCCAGCTCGCCGGAAGGCCGCTCACGCAGCCCATAGGAATCCTTGGCGAGCACCACGATGGAACGGCCCTCCGGCGTGTAGTCCGCCATCGATGACAGCTGCGCCGCGTCGGCGAGTTCGGACTCGAGGACCCCGCCCACGGGCAGGAACTCCGTCGCCTGCCGGTTGCCGATGGTGATGGTGCCGGTCTTGTCCAGCAGCAGGGTGTTCACGTCCCCGGCCGCCTCGACCGCACGGCCGGACATGGCCAGCACATTGCGCTGGACCAGCCGGTCCATGCCGGCGATGCCGATCGCGGAAAGCAGCGCGCCGATCGTGGTCGGGATCAGCGCCACCAGCAGGGCGACCAGGATCACCAGCGTCTGCGGCGCCTTGGAGTAGAACGCCATCGGCTGCAGCGAGATCACCGCCAGCATGAAGATGATGGTCAGCGCGGCCAGCAGGATGTTCAGCGCGATCTCGTTCGGCGTCTTCTGCCGCTTGGCCCCCTCGACCAGGGCGATCATCCGGTCGATGAACGTCTCACCGGGTCGCGACGTGATCCGAACCACGATCCGGTCCGACAGCACCGTGGTGCCGCCCGTCACGGCCGAACGGTCGCCACCGGATTCCCTGATGACCGGTGCGGACTCGCCGGTGATGGCCGATTCGTCCACCGACGCGACGCCCTCGATCACGTCCCCGTCTCCTGGGATGACCTGCCCGGCCTCGACCACCACGTAGTCGCCGAGGGTCAGTGCCGTGCCGGGCACCGACTCCTCCCGCAAGGCAGAAGCCGAAGCCCCGGGCTGCCAGGAAACCAGCCTGCGGGCCATCGTCTCCCGCTTGGCCCGGCGCAGCGTCTCGGCCTGGGCCTTGCCACGCCCCTCGGCCACCGCCTCGGCCAGGTTGGCGAAGACCACGGTCAGCCAGAGCCAGACCACGATGGTCCAGTTGAACGCGGACGGCGTACGGATGGCCGTGTACATGCACAGCACGGCGCCGACCTCGACCACGAACATGACCGGGTTCTTGAGCTGGACCCTGGGGTCCAGCTTCGCCAGCGCGTCCGGGGTCGACTTCCACAGCATCTTGGGGTCGAGCAGGCCGCCGCCGACGCGCCGGGGGGGTACGGGGGGGCGGGTAGCCCCCTCGTGCGGGGGGTCACCGGGGGGTCGTCCCCCGGGGGAAATAGTTGTCACAGACATCAATGAAGTCCTTCTGCGAACGGTCCCAGCGCGAGCGCGGGGAAGTAGGTCAGGCCGACGAGGATGAGGATCACGCCGACGAGCATGCCGACGAACAGCGGCGTTCTCGTATCCAGCGTCCCGGCGCTCGCCGGTGTCGGTGCCTGTCTGGCCAGCGACCCGGCCAGGCCCAGGGCGAAGATCTCCGGTGCGAACCGGCCAAGCAGCATCGTGATGCCGCCGGTGATCTGGTAGAACGTGGCTCCCGTGCCCAGGCCCGCGAAGGCCGAGCCGTTGTTGTTGGCCTGGGAGGCGTACGCGTACACGATCTCGGACAGCCCGTGCGAGCCGGGATTGAAGATCGCGCTCTGGCCCCAGTGCGTGCCGATCGCGATCGCCGACATGGTCAGGATGATCACCGGCAGGGTCAGGAAGTACAGCGACGCGTACTTCATCTCGGCGGGCCGGATCTTCTTGCCGATGTACTCGGGCGTCCGGCCGACCATCAGCCCGGCCACGAACACCGTGACCATGGCCAGGACCAAGATGCCGTACATGCCGGCCCCGATGCCGCCGGGCGCGATCTCGCCGAGCGCGATGTCGAACAGCGCGATCCCGCCGCCGAACGGCGTCAGCGAATCATGGAAGCAGTTCACCGCGCCGGTCGAGGTCACCGTGGTGGACGACGCGAACAACGAGCATCCGGGCGTGCCGAACCTCACCTCGGTCCCCTCGGCGGCGCCATGCGCCAGCATCGGGCCCGCGCCGCCGTGCAGCGTCTCGAACAAGCTGATCCCGCCGACCGCCGCGGCCCAGATGATCACCATCGCGGCGACCAGCGCGTAGCCCTGCTTGTTGTCGCCGACCATCTTGCCGAACGCCCGCGGCGTGGCGAACGGGATCAGCAACAGCAGGAAGATCTCGAAGATGTTCGTGAACGGGTTGGGGTTCTCGAACGGGTGGGCCGAGTTGGTGTTGAACCAACCGCCGCCGTTGTTGCCCAGGTCCTTGATGACCTCCTGGGAGGCCACCGTGCCGCCGGGGATGGTCTGGTGGGCGCCGGACAGCGTGGTGATCGTGTGGTAGCTGGCCAGGTTCTCGATCACACCTCCCGCCACCAGGATCAGGCAGCCGATGACCGCGATCGGCAGCAGCAGCCGGATAACCCCGCGGGTCACGTCGACCCAGAAGTTGCCCAGCCGGTCGGTCCGGGACCGGGTGAAGCCGCGGATCATGGCGATCGCGACGGCCAGGCCGACCGCGGCCGACATGAACTGCTGCACCATCAGCGCGCTCTGCTGGGTCAGGTAGCTCATGGTGGCTTCGCCGGCGTAGTTCTGCCAGTTGGTGTTGGTGGTGAACGAGACCGCCGTGTTCCACGCCGTGTCCGGCGTGACGTTCGCCATTCCGACCACCCAGAACAGCCAGTGCTGGGTCCGCTCGATGAGATACACGAACAGCACGCAGACCAGCGAGAAGGCCAGGATGGAGCGGACGTAGGCGGTCCACCGCATGTCCGCTTCCGGGTCGATGCCGGTCAGCTTGTAGATGCCGCGCTCGATCCGCCAGTGCTTGGTGTCGGTGAAGACGTGCGCGATGTAATTGCCGACCGGGATGTAGCACGCCGCCAGGGCCGCGAACAGCAGCAGGAACTGCAGCCAGCCCGCAAGCGCGGAATTCATCAGAACCTCTCAGGAAGGACGAGGGCCACGAATAGGTAGATCGTCAGCAGGACGCCACCGATCAGGCCGATCCAGTTCTCAGCGCTCAAAGGTCTCAATTCCCTTCAAGACGAGGAGGAGGACGGCGAAGACGACGATCGTCAGGCCGACATAGAACAGGTCCCACACGGTGACTCCTAGTGGTGTGCCGCTAGTGGTGGAGCTCGCCCGGGCATCGCTGCTCCTAGGCAAAACTCAGTTAAGTCCCAGGAATCACCCGCGGAAACGACCCTCACGTGACGCATGCGCCAGTAGTCCGGTTCCTAACAGAACCCATGCGGCCACCCCGGCCGGCCACCCCGGCCCCGGCCGTTCACCCCGGCTGAGGGACCTAGATCTCCGGGGTGTCGGGGATCAGCGCGTGCCTGCGCAGCGGCCAGGCGCGCAGGCCGCGGCTCATCTCGGTCATCAGCGCCGACGGAGGGACGGTGAGCACCGGGCACTTCGCGTGCGCCAGGCAGTAGCGGCTGACCGAGCGGTGCAGCATCCGGCCCAGGCCGGCCCGTCGTCCGGTGCCCACGATCAGCAGGTCATCCGGCTGGTCGGCGGTGTCGACCAGCACCGGACCCGTTTCTCCCCGCGCCACCAGCGGCTCGACCCGCAGCTCGGCGGGAAACAACCCGCCGAGGCCGTCCTCGAACGCCGCCTGCTGCCGCCTGACGGCATCCTCCCGCCAGAGCTTGCGCAGGTGCGGCGAGGCGTGCCGCCGTTCCGCCAGGTCTCCGCCGGGCGGGACCCAGGCGGTCACCGGCACCAACGGCACGTCCCGCTGCCGGGCTTCGTTCGCGGCGTACCGCAGTGCTTGCAGGCTCCCTAGAGACCCATGCACGCCAACAATGACCCGACGCACCGTGGGCACGGCAACTCGCCTCCCGACTACCACCGGGCGCCCGCGTCAGTGCGGCGGGAGAACGCCGAGCTGGCGATGGAGCGCGATGTCCTCAAACGCAGCGTGGCCCTCTGGGTGAAAGACGCGATGGGGCGGTAGCCGTGGCCGCGCTGATCGCCGCCCGGAGGGCGCAGGACGGCATCCCGCATGCGGTGGCCTGCCGGGCGCTGGGAGTATCCCGATCCTGGTTCTACAAGCACAGGGACGGTCAGCTGCCGCCGCGGTCGCAGCGGCGGGAACGTCTCAAAGCCGAGGTCGCGCGCCTGTTCGCGGCGCATGAGGGCAAGTACGGGTCGCCGCGGATCACCGCTGACCTGCGCGATGCTGGGTGGCGGGTAAGCGAGAATACCGTCGCTGCGCTCATGCGTGACCAGGGTCTGGCGGCGCGGCGCAAACGACGCCGGCGCAGCACGACCCGGCCTGGGAAAGGCCGCTGGCGGGCACCGGACCTGGTCAAGCGGGACTTCCCCGCCACCGGGATCAACCAGAAGTGGTACGGCGACGGCACCGAGGTCCCGACGGATGAGGGCAAGCTCTACCTGGCCTCGGTCCTGGACATGGCCTCACGCCGGGTGCTCGGGTTTGCCCTGGGCGAGCATCACGACGCGCAGCTGGCCTACGGCGCCCTGGCCATGGCCGTGACAGTGCGCGGCGGTCAGGTCCCGGCGTCATCATGCACACCGATCAGGGCAGCGAAGGCGGATTCAACTGGTCGTCGCAACACCTCGATCACGGAGGTGTGCGATGGGGGCGAGCAGGAAGCAGATGCCGCAGGCGCCCGCGGGTGCTCGGCGGCAGTGGGCGGCGGATCGGGCGTTGCGGCCGCCGATGCGGTCACCGGGCCGGCCTGAGCCCTCACGTGCGGTGCAGCGGGAGTTTTGGCGGCTGATCGCTGGCGGGATGACGACGGTCGAGGCTGCGGAGTCGGTGGGCGTGTCGTGGCCGGTCGGGGCGCGCTGGTTCCGGCACGCTGGCGGGATGCCGCCACTGAGCCTGGCCGAGCCGACGGGCCGCTACTTGTCGTTCGCTGAGCGTGAGGAGTTCGCGCTGCTGCGTGCCCAGGACATCGGGGTGCGAGAGATCGCCCGCCGGCTCGGCCGTGACCCGGGGACGATCTCGCGCGAGCTGCGCCGCAACGCGGCGACCAGGAGCGGGAAGCGCGTCTACCGCGCCGTGGTGGCGCAATGGAAAGCGCAGCAGGCCGCGAAGCGTCCGAAGACAGCGAAGCTCGCAGGCAACGACAGGTTGCGTCAGTACGTGCGGGAGCGGCTGTCGGGCAGCGTCCGCCGGCCCGACGGCACGATCGTGGCCGGGCCGAAGACGCCCGCGTGGAAGGGACTGAACAAGCCGCACCGGCAGGACAGGCGATGGGCGACGGCGTGGAGCCCGGAGCAGATCAGCAACCGGCTCAAGGTCGAGTTCCCCGATGATGAGTCCATGCGCATCAGCCATGAGGCGATCTACCAGGCACTGTTCATCGAGGGGCGTGGCGCGCTCAAACGGGAGCTGGTGGCGTGCCTGCGCACGGGCCGGGCGCTGCGGGAACCACGGGCACGGTCGCGGAACAAGCCGCAAGGCCATGTCACCGCAGACGTCGTGATCAGCGAACGGCCCGCCGAGGCCGCCGACCGCGCAGTCCCCGGGCACTGGGAAGGAGACCTGATCATCGGGACGGGCCGGTCGGCGATCGGCACGCTCGTCGAGCGCAGCAGCCGGTCAACGATCCTGGTCCACCTGCCCCGGATCGAGGGCTGGGGCGAGAAGCCACCGGTGAAGAACGGACCCTCTCTCGGCGGTTACGGCGCCGTCGCGATGAACGCCGCGCTGACGGCGTCGATGATGCAGCTGCCCGGGCAGCTGCGCAAGACCCTCACCTGGGATCGCGGGAAAGAACTCTCCGGCCATGCCCAGTTCGCGTTCGGCACCGGCACGAGGGTGTTCTTCGCCGACCCGCACTCGCCGTGGCAGCGGCCAACGAACGAGAACACGAACGGCCTGCTCCGCCAGTACTTCCCGAAAGGAACCGACCTGTCCCGGTGGTCAGCCGAGGACCTCGAAGCTGTCGCTCTGGCGATCAACAACCGGCCCCGCAAAATCCTCGGCTGGAAGACACCCGCCGAAGTCTTCGCGGAACAGCTACGCTCGCTCCAACAGCCCGGTGTTGCAACGACCGGTTGAACTCGCGGAATACACGGCCAGGACCATCCGGGCGGCCTGCGGGCGGCTGAGCATCCGCCAGTCGATGGGCCGGCCCGGATCCGCACTCGACAATGCGGTCATCGAGTCCTGGCACTCCACGCTGGAATTTGAGCTGCGCTCCATAGAGCACTTCGCCACCAAGGCCGCGGCGCGGGCCCGGATCCCGGCGTGGATCGACGATTACAACCACCACCGCCGGCATTCAGCGCTGCGGATGATGCCACCGGTGGAGTACGAGAAAACCCTCCAGGCCGGGAAGGCGGCCTGACATGACTCCCGCTTCCCCGCTCCCGAGTATCGGCCGGTGCTCGGCGGAATCCAGGTCGTTCCTCCACAGCCGGCTGCCTGAGGGCATCCCGCCTGCGGGGGCTGATACCTCTACCCTCCTGGTGAGAGTCTTCCCCTGGGGAACGCTTCGGGCGCTTGTCCTTCGAGGACTTAATGGAGACGGCGTCCCCGGGGGATGGCCCTGGAGGCCTGACGCCCACGAGGTTGCCGTCCCCTGAGGACTGTCTATCAGCACGGCGCGGCGCCTCCCGCGGACTGCGCGGCCGGCGCTGCCCGGACCGCGCTTCTCCCCGCACGTGGTGTGTTACCGGCAGTCGAGGACAAGGGGAGGGTGATGTGCTGGGAGTAGGGATCGACTGGGCGGAAGAGTTTCATCTGGTGGCGCTCGGCAGCCCGGGTGCGGGAGTCATCTCGGTGCTGCGGGTGGAGCACCGCCCGGCGGCGGTGTCGGCTTTGATGGAGCGGATCGCTGGGCTGGAGGCCGACCCGGCTGAGGTGCGGGTGGTGATCGAGACCCGTCACGGCCTGCTGGTTGAGGCGCTGGTGGGAGCCGGGTATACGGTGCTGCCGGTCAACCCGGAGCTGGTGTCGCGCCTGCGGGGCCGGCCCGCAAGAAGGACGACGCCGAGGACGCGCGGATCTGCTGCCTGCTCGCCCTGGACCGCCACGCCGGGCTGAGGCAGCTGATCCCTCATGACCAGGCCGGCGGCGAGCTCCGGTCCATCGCCCGTGACGACGAGCGGGCCTGCCGCGACGAACGGCGGTTGCTCAACCGGCTGCGCGCCGACCTGATCGTCACCTTTCCCGCGGCGCTGGCCATCGCTGGCGAGGATCTGGGCGCAACCCGGATCCTGCGGCTGCTCGAACGCTGGCCGACCGCCCAGGCACTGGCCGCGGCCAGCCGCGAGGAGATCATCGAATTCGGCCGTGCGCAGCGCACCGGCTACCTGCAGCGCTTCGCCGACCGGATCGCCGCAGCGCTCGCCGAAGACCACTTCACCGCGCCAGAGCACCTGGTCCGGGCCAAGATCGACACGATCCGGCTCACCGCCCGCCAGCTGTTGCTCATCGACGCGCAACGGCGGGCCTGGGAGAAACAGATGGGCGGGCTTCTGCTCGGCACCCCCGGCGAGCTGCCGGAGGACCAGCCGGGGCAAGCGTTTCCTGGCGGCGAGATCTACCTGAGCTTTCCCGGCCTCGGTTACCGTCTCGCCGCCAGGATCGCCGGAGAGATCGGCGAGCACATCGGGCAGTTCACCACGCCGAACTCACTGCAATGCTATGCCGGGCGCGCACCGGTCACCCGCCGCTCCGGCAAGCGTGACCTGGTCGTGGCCCACCGGCTCGCCTGCAACCGCTACCTGGCCGACGCCGTGCACAAGTGGGCGTTCGCCAGCCTGCGCCGCTCCGCCTGGGCCAGGGAGTTCTACGACGCCCAGCGCGCCCGCGGCAAGAACCACCACTCAGCCCTGCGAGCGCTCGGCAACCGCTGGCTCGAGGTCCTCTGGCACTGCCTCACCAAGAACGTGCCCTACGACGAGACCGTCCACGCCGCCAACCGCAACCGGGCCCTCAGCGCAGCCATCTCCACCGCAGCCTGACCCCACCCAGCCAGGCGGTCACGGTAACTCAAGATCATCGTCACCCGAGGGTTGACAGAGGATGCCTCCACCTGGACACCCCCTGCGCTCCGGCGGTTACATGGCAGCTATCAGAAGCGGGACCAAAGGCAAGATCAGCCCACACGATGTGTCCACGCTTTCAGGGGAACCCCG
>CAWEFK010000043.1:0-30057 GCA_963808315.1 uncultured Actinomycetes bacterium
TCGCTGCTCGCCGGTTTCCCCTACCTGGGGCCGCCTAACCTCTACCCAGCCGGGTAACGGCGGAGGGCGCCTCGCGTGCTCCTCGCCGCGAGCCGTGATCCCGTCGTGGCCTGACCTATGGCATTCGCCCGCGCAGGAGGAATACCGTGGCAACGTGGGCCAGTCTGAGCGGATCCGGATCGTCGTGGGCGAGGACCAGCCCTTCGTCAGGGAAGGGATCGTGCACGTCCTGGCGGACAGCGGATTCGACGTGGTAGGCACGACGGACGACGCACGCGACCTGGTCCGGATGGCTGGCGTATACGGCCCGGACGTTGTCATCGCCGACATCCAGATGCCGCCGGATCATACTGATGACGGGCTCCGGGCGGCCCTTCGGATCCGTGCCGACCGTCCGGGAGCAGGTGTCCTGATCCTGTCCCAGTTCCTGGAAGACAGCTACGCGTTCGATCTCGTCGCCGACGGCGCGCAAGGCGTCGGCTACCTGCTGAAGGAGAAAGTCGGCGATCTGGGCATATTCACCGACGCCGTCCGCCGCGTCGCTGATGGCGGGTCTGTCCTCGATCCCGATGTGGTGGCGCGACTGGTCGGCCGCAAGCGGCAGGCAGGTCCGCTCGATGCCCTGACGCCGCGAGAGCGCCAGGTGCTTGCGCTGATCGCGGAGGGCCGCTCCAATAACGGCATCGCGCACGAACTGGTGGTGACGGTGGCCGCCGTGGAGCGGCACGTGACCGGCATCTTCGACAAGCTCGGCCTGCACCAGTCACCGGATCAGCACCGTCGCGTGCTGGCTGTGCTCACCTACCTGCGGGCCTGATCCCGTCCAGCACCCGGCTCAGGCGGCGAAAAGCGCGCGGAGGTTGGTGACAGCGAGCTCCTGCTTAGGCACGAACGCTACCGCGGCCGAGGTGGCCAGGACCTGGGGCGGAGCACAATCGGCATCGGTGGAGGTCAGCACGATCTTCGCCACCGGGCAGGCGGCGGCCAGCGAAGTTGCCACCGCAAAGCCATCCGGTCCGGGAAGGTTGACGTCAAGCAGGATCCCGTCCGGGCATCTCCCGGCCACGGCGGCCAGCGCCTGCGGTCCGTCCGCAGCCACGTCGAACAGCTCGAAACCCCAGGCCGCGAGCAATTCCGCCGCGGTCGCCTGGAAGCGCGGGCTGTCGTCGACGATCAGGATCAGGTATCCCACACAAGGATGATGGCGGCTGACGGGCGAGCCGGCAATCGGGTGAACCCCACAACCGCACTTCCCGGCGTGGGGATAACCCCATGCCGGCTGCTGGAGCACCTGAGCCCAGACGCTGAAGAGCGCTCCATTGGTTCGCGAGTACATCCCGGCCAGGCTGGTCTTGCTGGAGTTCGTTGGCTAGGTCTTAGCTGAGCGCTGGCGCCTGCCGCGCTGGCGTGAGCCCCAGCTCGGCTATGAGGAATCCCAAAGGAGTTGCCTGCGCCATGGCAGACACGGATCTACGCGATGACCCTATCCAGCCTGACGCCGCATATGCGGCCGTCACCGCAGCGTACCGGGCCGGCTGACCATGCTGCGCGGACGTCGGGCCGAGTGCGCCGTGCTGGACGAACTGCTCGAAGGGGTGCGCGACGGGCGCAGTGCCGTGCTCGTAGTGCGGGGTGAGGCCGGGGTAGGCAAGACGGCTCTGCTTGACTACGCGGTCGCGTCGGCCCCGGAGTTGACCTGCGCGCGTGCGGCCGGGGTGGAATCGGAGATGGAGCTCGCGTTCGCCGGGCTGCATCAGCTGTGCGGGCCGATGCTTGACCGGCTCGGCCAGCTGCCTGGCCCGCAACGGGATGCCCTCAGGGTCGCGTTCGGCCTGGAAGCAGGTCCCGCACCGGATCGGTTCCTGGTCGGCCTGGCGGTACTGAGCCTGCTCGCGGAGGTGGCCGGGGACCAGCCGCTGGTGTGCGTGGTGGATGACGTGCAGTGGCTGGACCGGGCTTCGGTGCAGGTACTGACGTTCGCGGCGCGCAGGCTCCTGGCCGAGGCCGTACTGGTGATCTTCGCCGCCCGTGAGCCGGGCGCTGACCTGCGCGGGCTGCCCGAGCTTGCGGTGGACGGCCTGCGCCATGCGGACGCGCGAGAGCTGCTGGGCTCGGTGGTCCGATGGCCACTGGATGAGCGGGTGGCTGACCGGATCGTGGCCGAGACGCGAGGAAACCCGCTGGCGCTGCTTGAGCTGCCGCGCGGGTGTTCGCCGGCCGAGCTGGCCGGCGGCTTCGGGTTGCCTGAGGTACTGCCATTGCCGGGCCGGATCAGGGAAAACTTCCTGAGACGAGCCGAGAGCCTGCCCGAACCGACCCGGCTGCTGCTCGCGGTCGCAGCGGCCGATCCCACCGGTGACCCGGCCCTCGTGCGCAGGGCCGCCGGGCGCCTGGGACTGGCTGTCGAGGTGGCCGAGCAGGCGGAGGAAACCGAGCTCCTCGATATCGGAGGAATCGGCGGACAGGTGGTGTTTCGTCATCCACTGATGCGCTCGGCCGCCTACCGGGCGATCTCACCCGGCGATCGGCGGAAGGTGCATGCCGCGCTGGCCGAGGCGACCGACGCGCAGACTGATCCCGATCGACGGGCCTGGCACCTGGCGCAGGCGACGTCCGGTCCTGACGAGGAGGCCGCGGCGGAGCTCGAGCGGTCGGCCGGGCGGGCGCGGGCCCGCGGGGGCCTGGCCGCAGCCGCGGCCTTCCTGGAGCGCTCGGTGATGCTGACGGCCGAGCCAGGGCGCCGAGCCGAGCGCACGCTGGCGGCGGCGCAGGCCAACACCCAGGCTGGCGCGTTCGACAAGGCTCTCGACTTGCTGGCCAGGGCGGAGTCCGGACCGCTCGATGAGTTCTCCAGCGCCCGGATGGACTTGCTCCGCGGGCAGATCACGTTTGCCTCGGGCCTGGGCAGTGACGCTTCCCCGCTGCTGCTCAAGGCAGCCAAGCGGCTCGAGTCGCTCGACCCCGAGCTGGCGCGCGAGACGTATATGAGCGCCTGGATGGCCGCGCTGTTCGCCGGGCGCTTCGCCGGGGCCGGCGATCTGGTTGAGGTCTCCCAGGCCGCGCGGACCCTGCCTCGCCTGCCACGCCCTCCCGATCTGGCCGACCTGATCCTGGACAGCCTGACGCTGCTGGTGACCGAGGGGGCGGCCGTAGCGGCACCAGCCTTGCGGCAAGCCGCAAGCGCTTTTGCCAGCGCCGACGTCTCCGTCGAAGAAGGGATCAGGTGGGGCTGGCTGGGTCGGGCGGCCGCCAGCGCGTTGTGGGACGACGTCCGCTGGCGCGCGATCCTGGTCCGGCAGGTCCAGCTCGCCCGTGACGCCGGCGCACTCGACCAGCTGCCCTTCGACCTAGGCTCGCTGGGCACCGACGCCGCCTGGCGCGGCGACTTCGCGGCGGCGGCGGCCCTGATCGCGGAGACCGCAGCGGTCTGCGCGGCGACCGGGGCTCGCAGTGCGCCATTCGCCGCGATGCTGATGGCGTCCCTGCGGGGTGACCAGGCCGAGGCTGCCCCGCTGATCGAGGCCACCATCGCCGAGGCGGCCGCCAGCGGCCAGGGAATCGCAGCGACCTATGCACACTGGGCGGCCGCGGTCCTGAACAACGGCCTGGGCCGATACGCCGACGCGCTGGCGGCGGCCCAGTACGCCAGCGCCGAGACGCCGGCGCTCTACATGTCCATGTGGGCGCTTCCCGAACTGGTCGAGGCCGCAACGCGCTGTGGCCACAGCGAGCTTGCCGCCCAGGCGCTTGCGCGGCTGACGGAAACGACGCGGCCCGGAGGTACCGACTTCGGCCTGGGCATCGAGGCCCGATCACATGCGCTGGTGAGCGAGGGCGCGGTCGCGGAAAAGCTTTATCACGAGGCGATCGAGCGGCTCGGCCGGACCCAGCTCCGCCCGGAACTGGCCCGGGCTCACCTGCTCTACGGCGAGTGGTTGCGCCGCGCGGGCAGGCGCATAGACGCACGCGAGCACCTCCGCGAGGCCCACGAGATGCTGACCGCGATAGGGGTCGAGGGGTTCGCCGAGCGCGCCCGCCGCGAGCTGCTGGCCACCGGGGAGACCGTGCGCAAGCGGAGGGCCTCCACGACGGGCGACCTCACCGCGCAGGAGGCGCAGATCGCCCGGCTCGCCCGGGACGGGCTGTCGAATCCGGAGATCAGCACCCAGCTGTTCCTCAGCCCGCGCACCGTGGAGTGGCACCTGCGCAAGGTCTTCGCCAAGCTCGGCATCAGCTCGCGACGACAGCTGCGCGGGGCGCTGCCTGATGCCGGGCGGCCAGGCCATGCCCACCTAGCAGAGCTCTGCCTGAGTCCGGACCGCGTGCCTGGTACGGACCAGGGTCTTCCACGGGCGCGATTGGCTGGGTCCAGGCCCGAGGGTGGCACTACGACTAATCAGGCGGTATGAAGGGAGCAACGGTTATGGACATGAAACTCGAGGTCGTGGTGCTGCCCGCTCCGACGTTGACAAGGCCAAGGGTTTTTACCAGGCACTGGGCTGGCGGCTGGACGCCGACTTCGTCACGGGCGAGGACTTCCGGGTGGTCCAGCTGACCCCGCCCGGCTCGCCGTGCTCGGTCATCTTCGGGACCGGGGTCACCTCGGCCACGCCGGGATCGGCGCAGGGCCTGCAGCTGGTCGTGACCGACATCGAGGCGGCCCGGACCGAGCTGACCGAGCGCGGTGCCGATGTGAGCGAGGTCTTCCACGACGCCGGCGGGGTGTTCCACCACGCCGGGACCGCCGGGCGTGTGACCGGGCGATCCGGACGGCAACGAGTGGTTCGTGCAGGAGGTCACCACCCGCCTTCCTGGCCGGTGACCGCACATCCGCACAGAAAGTGAGCGAGCAGATGAGCAGCGACTACGACGTCATCGTCCTCGGCGGCGGCTCGCCGGGCGAGCACTGCGCCGGAGCACTGGCCGAGGGCGGCCTGCGGGTGGCCCTGGTCGAGCGTCAGCTGGTCGGGGGCGAGTGCTCCTACTACGCGTGCATCCCGTCCAAGACGCTGCTGCGCCCCGGCGAGGCGGTCACCGAAGCGCGCGAGGTGGGGGCCAGCGCTGAGGTCAACGTCGAGGCCGCGCTCGCCTACCGCGACTTCATGGTCTCCGGCTACTCCGACACCGGGCAGGAGCGCTGGCTGGCAGGCAAGGGCATCGCGCTGCTGCGCGGGACCGGCCGTCTCGCCGGGGCGGGCGTGGTCGAGGTCGACGGCGTCCGGCACACCGCCCGGCACGTCGTCGTGGCGACCGGCTCGGATCCGGTCGTGCCGCCCGTCCCGGGCCTGCGCGAGATGGAAGGTGTCTGGTCCAACCGCGAGGTGACCGGCATGAAGGCCGTCCCGCGGCGCCTGCTGATTCTCGGCGGCGGGCCCGTCGGCGCCGAGATGGCCCAGGCCGTGCGCCGCCTCGGCGGCGAGGTGGCCCTGGTCGAGGCGGCCGCGCATGTCCTGGCCCGGGAGCCCGCGCCGCTGGGCGACGCGCTCGGCGAGGTCCTGCGCCGCGACGGCATCGAGCTCATCCTCGGCGTCCGCGCGACGGCCGCGCGGCGCGAAGGCGAGGACTACGTGCTGACGCTCGAGGACGGTCGCGAGCTGCGCGGCGACCACATTCTCGCCGCCACGGGCCGCCGCCCGCGGATGCCCGAGGGCCTGGAGACCGTCGGCGCCACCGCCGGCCCGCACGGCCTCGACGTCGACGCGCACCTGCACGCCGGGGACCGGCTGTGGGCCGTCGGCGATGTCACCGGCGTGCGGCTGCTGACCCATGTCGGCAAGTACCAGGGCGAGGTCGTCGCCGCGAACATTCTCGGCGAGCCTCGCGAGGCCAACTACCAGGCCATCCCGGACGTGATCTACACCGACCCGCAAGCCGCCTCCGTCGGCGCCACGCAGGCCCGGTTCAGCGCGACCGTCCAGCTGTCCGAGGTGGCGAAGACGGCCACTTACACCCACGAATACGCCAGCTCCAACGGGTTCCTGACCCTGCTCTCCGACGGCGACCAGCTGACCGGCGCCCACGCGCTCGGCCCCAAGGCCGGCGAGTGGCTGCAGCAGGCCACGCTGGCCATCCGCGCCCAGGTGCCCCTGCCGGTGCTGCGCGACGTTATCCAGCCCTTCCCCACCTTCTCCGAGATCTACGTCGACGCGCTGAAAGCGCTCCACGGCCAGATCACCGCCGCCCGCCAGCCCGCCGCCGCGGATTCGCCGTGACACCGGCCGCGGGTCAGCGACTCACCGAGGGAGCATGATCGGAATGAACGAGCTGCTGAAGCTGGCTATCGAGGGACACGGCGGCCTTCAGCGCTGGGAGCAGATCTCCCGGTTCCGGGCGGCCGCCTCGATCACCGGCGCGATCTGGGCGCTGAAGGGCCACCCAGGCGGCCCGCTGGACCGGGTCGTGCTTGAGGGCGAGACCCGCGAGCAGCGGATGACCATTACCCCGTTCTCCGGGCCGGGGCGGTACACCACCTGGGAACCGCACCGGCAGACCGTCGAGACGACCGACGGCCAGCTGATTGCCGCCCGGAGCGACCCGGCCGCGTCGTTCGTCGGGACGACGCGCTTCTCACCGTGGGACGAGTTCCAGGTGGCCTACTTCGCCAGCGAGGCCAACTGGAACTACTTCGTGGCGCCGTTCCTGTTCGCCCGCGACGACTTCGACACCTCCGAGGTCGAGCCGTGGCGCGAGGACGGGCAGAGCTGGCGCGCCTTGCTGGTCACCTACCCGGACACCATCGTGGCGCACACCCGCAGGCAGACCTATTACTTCGACGACGCCGGGCTGCTGCGCCAGGCTCGACTACAGCGTGGACCTCCTGGGCGGGGGTCCCGCGGTGCACTACCCCTCGGAGTACCGCGACTTCGACGGAATCATGGTCCCCACCCGTCGCCGGGTCTACGTCCGCAACCCCGACGGCTCCCCCGTCCGGGATTCGGTTTCGGTCGCCGTCGACGTCACCAACGTCACCTTCAGCTAGGAAGACCGGAGCCGGGGAGGAACCAGCAATGGAGTACCTCGTCACCATGACCACCCACGTCCCGGACGGAACACCGGAGCAAGCCGTAGACGACGTCCGCGCGCGGGAGGCCGCCCACACGCGCGAGCTCGCGGCGCAGGGGCACGTGCTCCGGCTATGGCGGCCGCCGCTGCGGCCAGGCGAATGGCGCACGCTCGGGCTGTTCGCCGCCGCCGACGACGGCCAGCTCGCCGAGGTCCTCGCCTCGATGCCGCTGCGGGTGTGGCGCACCGACGAGGTCACCCCGCTCTCGCCGCATCCGAACGATCCGGCTGTGCCGTCCAGCGGGGAAGGCACCGAGTTCCTGACCGTGTTCACCATCGGCATCCCGAACGGCACGGCTAACCAGACCGTGGCCGACACCGAGACGCGCGAGGCGCAGCGCGCCAGGGAACTGGCCGGACAGGGACACCTGCTGCGGCTGTGGAGGTTGCCGGGCGAGTCGCGCGCGCTGGGCCTATGGAACGCTAAGGACCCAGCCGAGCTGGCGACGATCTTGAAGTCGCTGCCGCTTGACTCCTGGATGACCGACGAGACCACGCCGCTCACCCGGCACCCGAGCGACCCGGCGACGGTACCGACGGGAACGCCATGAGCGAGAATGGCCAGAAGGTCGCCATCATCACCGGCGGTTCCCAGGGCATCGGCGCGGGCGTGGTCGCGGCCTACCGCCGGCAAGGCTGGAGCGTGGCCGCCAACGCCCGCGCGATGAAGCCGGCCGAGGATCCGGACGTGCTCACCGTCGAGGGCGACATCGCCGACCCCGCTACCGCCGACCGGATCGTCGGCGCGGCGCTGGAGCGGTTCGGCCGGATCGACACGCTCGTCAACAACGCTGGCGTCTACCTCTCCAAGCCGTTCACCGACTACACCGCCGAGGACTACGCCCTGGTCACCGGCGTCAACCTCAGTGGATTCTTCTGGCTGACCCAGCGGGTCATCGCCGAGATGCTGAAGCGGGACGGCGGCCACGTGGTCAACGTCTCGGCCACCCTCGCGGAGGTCGCGAACTCTGGCGTGCCTGAGGTCCTGGCTGCGCTGACCAAGGGCGGCCTGGCCTCGGCCACCCGGTCACTGGCCGTCGAGTACGCCTCCCGCGGCATCCGGGTCAACGCGGTCTCGCCGGGCATCATCCAGACGTCGATGCACGCACCGGAAAGCTACGAAGGACTCGGCGACAAGCTTCCGCCGCTCGGCCGCGTCGGCCAGGTCAGCGACGTCGTCGACGGCATCTTGTTCCTGGAGGCATCGCCGTTCATCACCGGGGAGATCCTGCACATCGACGGCGGCCAGATCGCCGGCCACTGACAACTCGCGGGCGGTCGGGCTCCCCGGGCCCAGGCACCCTGGGCGCCGGGGAACCGCGGAACAGGGCACCGGCCAGGGTCTTCCACGGGCGCGACCGAAGGAGACCGAGTGCGACCGTGGACAGCAGCATCAACTCGCCGGCGCATCTGAACGAGAGGCGTGACCGATGGCAGAAACACCCTTCAGGATCGGGGCAGACGCCAAGTGTGCCGATGGGGTCTGCGGCAAGGTGATCCGCGTGGTCGTTGACCCGGTCGCGCGGGCCGTCACCCACCTGGTGGTCGAACCGGTGCGCCGGCCCGGCCTGGGCCGGCTCGTCCCGCGAGAGGGCGAGCCGCAGGCGCCTACGGTTCCCTGCCCCCGGGCGAGGTCGACGTGCGCCGCGGCAAGCGCGTCTACGCCACCGACGGCGAGGTCGGGCGGGTCGAGGGGCTTGTCGTCGACCTGGCTAACCACCACGTGAGCCACGTGCTGCTGCAAGAGGGGCATGTGCTTGGCCGCAAGGACGTGGTCATCCCGATCGGCACCGTCACCGGGGTGGTGGACGTTGCCCAGCTCAACATCACCAAGCAGCAGGTGGAAGATCTCCTGCCGGTAAACGTCGAACGCCCCTGGCGCGGCTGAGGAGCCGGCGATGAGCCGGCGGTACCGCGCGTTCGCGGGGTTCGTCGTGGCCAGTGCGGCCTTCGCCGCGATCTTCGTCGCGCTGACCCTCAGCGCTTTCCATCAGCCGGCACCGCATGACCTGCCCGTCGGCATCGTCGCGTCCGCTTCGGTGACCCGGCAGGTCGAGGACGCCCTGGATCGCGCCGCCCCGGGGGCTTTCCGCTTCCGCAGTTACCACAGCGACGCCAGCGCAACGACCGGGATCGCGCAGCGTGAGGTCGACGGCGCGCTTGTTGCCTCCGGGGCGCACCTGCGACTGCTCGTCACCCAGGCCGGTGGCACCGGCCCGGCGCAGGCCCTCACCGGGGCTTTCACCGCCGTGGCGGCACGGTCCGGACGTCAGCTCACAGTGTCGGACGTGGTCCCGCCCCGGGCCAGTGACACGCAGGCACTGTCGTCCTGGTTCCTCGTCCTCAGCGCGCTGATCCCCAGCCTGGCCGCGGGCTCGGCGTCGGCCCTGGCATTCCGCCGCGCCCCGCGTGCCTGGTCTGTCACCGCGCCCGTGGCCGCGGCCGTCGTCAGCGGGGCGGTCGCCGCGGCGATCGCGGACGGCATCGCCGGCCTGGGCAACTACGCCGCGATCGCCGGCATTGTCGCGTTGTTCTCGCTGGCCGTGGCGGCCCCCACAGCCGTACTGGCACGGATCCGGCCGCCCCTGGTCGCCCTGGCCGTCCTGGCGTTCATCGTGTTCGGGATCCCGGCCAGCGGCGGACCGGCCAACCTGGCCAGCTTCACACCCGGCTTCCTGCGCGTCCTCAGCCCTGTCCTGCCGCTAGGAGCAGCGGCCAGCACCATCCGCGATGTCGTCTACTTCGGCGGCCACGCCACCACCGCGTACCTCTGGACCCTGGCCGCCTGGGCGATGGGCGGCATCGGCGGCCTGATCGTGGTCACGGCGCTGCGGAGTCCTGCTCCCGCACGGACAGCACCCGTGCCACCGCTGGTCCCGGCCGGACCGGTAGCCGCGCGGCCAGGCGACTCCCCCGTCGCCGTCCTAGCTCCCCAGGCGGCGCAGCCCATCACCCTGGTCGTCGGTTTCGATGACTCCGAGCCCGCACGCCGGGCACTCACCTGGGGCGCGAACCTCCTCAGGACCCGCCCTGGTGCCCTGCACGTCATCTATGCCGACCACGAGCTCATCGACAGCGACCTGTCCGGATTCGCCCGCGCCGAGATGGACGAGGCCCGCGCCGAGAAGGCCGCCAGCGTGGCCGGGGCCGCTGAGGAGATCGCCGCCGCGGCAGGCGCGCCGCACACGTTCGAGCGCCGCCAGGAATCGCCGCCAGAGGCGATTCTTGACGCGGCCGGCGTGTACGCCGCCGCCGAGCCCGCCGGCACACCCATTATCGTGACCGGCCGCTCTCATCATGTCCCGCACCGGGTCATCGGCTCGGTCCCGGTCCGGCTGCTGCACGAGTCGCCCTACCCGGTACTCACCATCCCGTGACCGCCCGGCCTGCCGGCGATCCGGCGGTTAGCGGGTGGGTCACAGGTCCAGGACCAGGTCGTCGCGTGGCTGCGAGCAGCAGATCAGCACGCTGCCGTCGGCGGGGTCATCGACCGGTGCGGGGGCGTAGCGGACCGTTCCTGACATGACGGCCGTCTCGCAGGTGTGGCACACTCCGATGCGGCATGACCAGCGCACCGGTACGTCGCAGGCTTCGGCGAACTCGAGCAGGCTGGCGTAGCCGGGGTCCCAGCGCGCGCTCAGGTTGCTGCGCGCGAACGCGACCAGGGGGCCGCTGCCTGGCTGGCCGGCGGGCGGGTGCGGCCGGCGGGCGGCCGCGGCTGCGATGCCTGGTGTCAGCGCGGGCCCGGCGCCGAAGACCTCGGTGCGGATGCCTGCCGCCTGAATACCGTCCGCGGCCAGGGCGGCGGACACATCCGCCATGAACGCAAGGGGTCCGCACAGGTAAGCATCGGCGTCGCGGGGCAGGTCCAGGGCGGCGAGGACCGGCGCCGACAGGCGGCCCGCCGTGTCGTAGTCGCGGCCCTGGACGTCATCAGGACCAGGGCTGCTGTAGCAAATGTGCCGGTGCGCGCGGGGAAGCGCGGCCAGCAGGGCGCGGGATTCGGCCGCGAACGGCTCATCGGCGCGGCGGCGCGCGCCGTGCAGCCACCAGATGTCCCGGGTGGACCGGGCCGCGGCCAGCGCATGCAGCATGGCCAGCACCGGGGTCGCGCCGATACCCGCGCTGATCAGCAGAACCGGCGTCTGACCCGGGCGCAGGGTGAAGGTGCCGCGCGGCGCGGCCGTCTCCAGCAGGTCACCCGCCCGCACCCGGGTGTGCAGGAACTGACTGGCGGCGCCGCGAGACTCCCGCTTGACACTGATGCGGTAGTCGCGGGCGCCCGGGGGCCCCGACAGCGAGTAGCTGCGCAGCAGCGGCGGCTGGGCCGGGTCAGGGCGCAGGCGCACGGTCAGGAACTGTCCGGGCAGGGCGGGCGGCACGCTGCCGCCCCCGGGATCGGCCAGCTGCAACGAGATCACCGTCTCGCTCTCCCGCCCGATTCCGGTCACGGCGAGCGGCCGGAACCCGGGCCACGCCGGCGGCGGGCTTGCCTCGGTCAGGCCCGCGTTGCCGGCGGCCTGCCCGGTCTGGCCGAGCATCTCCTGGAACGAGGCTTTCCACCCGCCGCTGAGCGCCGGGATACGCAGCGCGCGCAGCAACTGCTGCCGGGGATGCCCGGGCAGGTACAGCAGGGCGTCCATCTCCGCGACCGTCATGCCTTCCGGGCCGGAGGCAACCTTGATGATCTCCTGCCCGGCCTGCACCGCGCCCTCGGTCAGCACGCGGAGATAGAATCCGGGCCGGTGATGGGAAACAAGCAGCGCGGGTATCTGGGGATCATCCATCCGGATGCCTACCCGGTAGCAGGTGACCCGCGGCTGGGTTACCTCGAAAACCGCGCCGCCGATCTGGTACCGGTCGCCGATGCACACCTGCTCGTCGGCCAGTCCCTGCACGGTGAAGTTCTCCCCGAACTGCCCGAAGGTGAAGTCATCCCGGTTTAGCTGTTTCTGCCAGTACCGGTAGGACTCGATCTGGTAGACGAACACCGCCCGCTGCTCGCCGCCGTGCCCAGCCAGGTCACCCTGCCCGTCACCGTCGATGTTGAGCCGCCGGGCCATCTGCGGCCCGGCGACCGCCTTCTTCCACACCGCCGTGTGCACCGTCCTGCCGTGCCAGGTCACGTCCCGCGGCATCCCCACATTGACCGACAGCAGAGCGCCGGCCTGCTGCCCCGAAGTCGCCATGAGCTCACCCTCTCACGCAGGCGGCCCTGAGCACGCTGTCTACGCGGCCGAGGCGATCCCCGACCACGACCAGGGGTAAGGCCAGGGAGGTCACGGGCGCGACGCACCCGCCCGGCCGGCGATGGTGGAGCAGTATCAGCTGTGCCGCTGGAGAAGAGGAGATCCCATGTCCAGCGAACCTGAAGTCCGCCCCTTCCGTGTCGATTTTCCTGACGAGGAGGTCGCCGAGCTGCGCAGGCGCGTAAACGCGACCAGGGGGACAGACTACGACTGGCGCAAGTGCGAGGCGAAACTCAACGCCCTGCCGCACTTCATGACCGAGATCGACCAGCTTGACATTCATTTCATCCACGTCCGCTCCCCGCACGAGGACGCGCTGCCACTGATCGTCACACACGGCTGGCCTGGCTCGGTCATCGAACAGCTGAAGATCATCGAGCCGCTCACCAATCCCACCGCACACGGCGCGAGCGCGGCGGAGGCGTTCCATCTGGTGATTCCGTCGGTGGCGCAGGGCGGCGACTGGGGGTGCGGCCGTCACGCAGACGATGGGTATCCAGGCCGCACCGGAGTTGCTCGGCATTCACTCCAACATGCCTGGGACCGCTCCAGCCGCCATCAACAAGGCGGTTCAGCGCGGCGACCCGCCGCCATCGGATCTGTCCGCCGGGGAAAAAGGCGCGTACGAGGAACTGAGTAACTTCTATGTCAACACCGGGGTTTCCTCGGCCCGCCTCTACCAAGCCCCGCGAAGCTGGGCCGAGCGCGCGTATCCGCACAACCTCATCTACTATCACAAGCTCGACCGGGGCGGCCACTTCGCCGCCTGGGAACAGCCGGACCTGTTCGCCGCCGAGATGCGCGCCGCGTTCAAGTCGCTGCGCTGACCAGGATTTAAGAACCAACCAGTGGAGGTACCAGATGGCCGAGTTCCCACCGCCCCCAGAGGGAATCGTGCTGGCCCACTTCATCGTCTCGGAGGATGTCGAGCGCTCCCGGCGCTTCTACACCGAAGTACTCGGCGGCAGGGTGGCCTTCTCCGGGCCCGGAGGGCTGACTTATGTCGCACTAGCCAACACCTGGATCATCATCAATGTCGGGGGAGGCCCGACCGACGACAAGCCCGCGGTCACCCTGGAGACGCCGCGCGATCCCGACCGGGTCAGCAGCTTCCTCAATATCCGGGTCAAGGACATCAAGGCCGTATACGCCGAATGGAGCGCCCGGGGTGCTCATTTCCTCACCCCGCCCAAACAGCACCAGTACGAGATCCGCTGCTACATCCGCGATCCCGACGGTCACCTGATCGAAGTGGGGCAGACCACGGACCCAGAGGGTGACTGGACACCCGCCCACTGGCCGTCGACCACGTCTCGCGGGGAGTCATGACCACCGCCGTCATCGGCACCGGGGGGATCGGATCGGTCATCGCCCGCCTGCTTGCCTCGGGCGGCGAAACCCTGCGGCTCGCGAGCGCCGACAACGAGTCGGCACGAACGCTGGCGGCACGGATCGGTCGCGCTGCGGTCGTCGCCGCCGACAACCGCGACGCGTTGCGGGGCGCCGATGCCGTCGTCCTCGCGCTGCGGTTTACCGTGCTGAAGGGGGTCATAGCGGAGATCGCCGACGCGCTGGCCGGCAAGCTCACGGTCGTTCCGAGCAACCCGGTCAGCGCCGACGCGCAAGGTAACGTCTCACGTCTCCTGCCGGAAGGGCAATCCTCTGGCGAGGTCATAGCCGGGTGGTTGCCGGCCGGGGCCCGCCTGGCCATGGCGTTTGGCAGCCTGTCGGGTGATCTCTTCGAGTCCGCCGGCCACCGGTCACCGGAGCCGGCGGCCCTCTTCTACGCGACCGACGACGACCGGGCCGGCGAGGAAGTCGAGCGGTTGATCCGGACGGCCGGCTTCGAGCCGGTGAAGGTGGGCGGGATCGACCAGTCCGGTCGACTCGAGGTGGGCGGCGACCTTCACGATCTCGTAGTCAGCCCGGCAGAGGCGCGGTCATTGATCGGCGGGGGTGAAGCATGTCGGCATCTCCTCGGGTTACAGGCGGGAGGTGAGCTCGGTCACGATGTCCGCCGCTGACTGTGACTTCCTGGCGAGTGCGACATCTTGTCCAGCCCACATCGAGAGCGCCTCGATCTCACCGGTGGTCCCGACCATCGGCGGCGCTGGCTCGTAACGAACGATCGCTTCGCCGGAGGCGAAGTGCGCGATCACCTCACCCGCTCCTGGCCGCTGCGCGAGCGGGGGGCGGCCTGCGGCCTCCCACGCCTTGGCCGTTGAGTTGCGGAGCGCGCGGTGCGGAGAATCGGGCCACCCCACCTCGTACAGGTTCGGGTACAACTGCGGATCGGTCTCGGCCGCGGCTATCAGCGCGCGCCGGTAGTCCTCGTGGATCGGCATCTCGGTGGCCAGCAGGAACCGCGTGCCCAGCCAGGCGGCCTGGGCACCCAGGGCGAGCACCGCCGCGACGCCGCGGGCGTCACCGATGCCGCCCGCGGCGATCACCGGCACCGGCGCCACCGCGTCCACCACGGCAGGCACCAACGGCAGCGTCGCGACGCTCCCCCACACATGCCCGCCGGCCTCCCAGCCCTGCGCGACGACCACGTCCACGCCGGACGCGACCGCCCGCCGTGCCTCCTCGGCGCTCCCGACCGTGTGCAGGACCACTCCCCCGGCGGCGTGCACGGGCTCGATGTAGCCGCCGGGATCACCCCACATAAACGAGAAGATCCGCAAGCCGGCCTCAAGGGCCTGGTCAAGGCGACGGTGCTGGTCTTCGGTGAGAACGAGGTTGCCGCCGAACGGCCGTCCGGTCAGTGCCGCCACCTCCCGGACGACGGCTCCGGCGTCATCGGACCACGTGAGCGTCACCATGCCGAGCCGCCGGTCCCAGCCGTGGAAGTGCGAGTAGTCGCCCGCGTCCCAGGCCTCGCGGAGCCCCGGGGAGCTCAGGTCCCAGTCCGGCCGGATCTCGCTGGTGGCGGCGCGCAGGTCATGCCACAGGTCGTCGAACGACGGGCGGCCCCAGAACCAGTAGCCGTTATAGACACTGTGAATGACCAGCCCCGGCTTGAGCACCAGGGTGTGCGGGATCATCGGGTTATGCTCGGGGTCGGTGTACTCGGCGATGTCCAGGTCCTGCTGGACGGTCCGGCCGGGATCGGACAGGAAGGTCCACTGGGCGCCTACGGACGCGCGGAACTCCTGCAGGGTGTGGTGCTCATCGGTGGCGATAGTGGCGATCTGGGTGTAGGCCACCGCGACCTTCGCGTAGTTAGCCGCCAGCTCGAGATGCTGCTGGTGCTCCTTAGGGCAGTAGTTGCCGCGCGCCAGGGTGAGGATCAGCGGATCGCGGCCCTGAAGCTCGCTGAGGCTACGCGCCGTGCCGGTGTGGTCCGGCAGAGTGTAATCAGGGAAGACGCCCCCAGGTCTGATGTCAGGACGCACGGATGACCGCCTCTCGATGGCGTCGCGGGCGCGACGACCTTGTCGTAGTACGGTCGCGCCCGGAGCCGTTCCGTCGCGCCCG
Organism: uncultured Actinomycetes bacterium; assembly: GCA_963808315.1. Lineage (GTDB taxonomy): Bacteria > Actinomycetota > Actinomycetes > Streptosporangiales > Streptosporangiaceae > Palsa-504. Next base: position 15,789 of record CAWEFK010000043.1, read on the forward strand.
TAAGCACCCCAGTCGGTACCCTGGTCTGTCACCGGGCCAGGGCTTTCCATAGGCGCGACGGGCCGCGCCCGAGCCGGACAGTGAACCTAACGGAGCAGGTCCATTCGTCACCGAGTCCGGGAGGTTCGCGGCGATGAGCACCCATCAACTAGATCAGCCTCGAATACCTGAACCCGGAAGACGACCCGCGGAATCCCGGCCCGAGGCCGAGATGACCAGCTTGCCGATAGGTGACTACGCCCTGCTGTCGGACTGCCACTCGGCTGCGCTGGTCAGCCGGGCCGGCTCGGTGGACTGGCTATGCTGGCCGCGTTTCGACTCCCCGGCTGTATTCGCCCGCACCCTTGACCCCGATGGCGGTCACTTCGCGATCCGGCCTGCCGGCGACTTCCAGGCCAGCCGCGCCTACGTCGACCAGACCATGACCCTGGAGACCACCTTCTCGGCGCAAGCAGGCACCGCGGTCCTGACCGACGCCATGGCGGTGGGCCGCAACGACCGCGGCCACCACCTGGGCGCTGGATCGCCGGGAGTCCTGCTGCGCCGGCTGAGGTGCACCGCTGGGGAGATCGACGTCGATGTCAGCTACGCGCCGCGTCCCGAATACGGCCTGATCCACCCGATCCTGGAAGCGGTGGCCGGAGGCATCGCCGCCCGTGGCGGCGCCAGCAGGCTCCTGCTGTCCGCGCCGGCCTGCTGCAGGTCGCCGGCGACACCGCCACCGCGCACCTGCACCTGGTCGCCGGGCAGAGCCTGAGCTTCGCCCTGGCGTACGGAGTGATGTGGGAGCCGCCGCAGGCCGCCTGGGACGCCGGCCAGATCGACGACCGGCTGCAAGACACCATAGCGGGATGGCGGTCCTGGTCCGCCCTGCACCAGGCCTATAAGGGTCCCTGGCGCGACCTGGTACATCATTCCGGCCGGGTCCTGCAGGCGCTACGGCAAGGCAAGGACCTGCAGATCATGTTCGGGGTCGGCGGCGAGCACGACCTTTCCGAACGGGAGCTGCCGCACCTGGCCGGATGGCGGGATAGCCGGCCGGTGCGGGTCGGCAACGGGGCGTGGCTCCAGCGCCAGCTCGACGTGTACGGTGAGCTGCTCGGTGCCGCGCAGCGGCTGGCCGAGCAGCTGGGTGAGCTCGACCCGGTCACCCAGCAGTTCCTCGCCGCCGCGGCGGACGCGGCCGCGAGCCGGTGGAACGAGAAGGACCAGGGAATATGGGAAATCCGCGGCCAGCCACGGGACTTCCTGTACTCCAAGCTCATGTGCTGGGTCGCGCTCGACCGGGCGATCGCCCTCGCCCCGCAGCTCGGCGCGGCCGACCGGTCGCCGCAGTGGGCCGCTGCCCGCGACGAGATCCGCGCGGCCATCGACTCCCGCGGCTGGAACGACCGGGCCGGTGCCTTCACCCAGGTCTTCGGCAGCGAAGATCTTGACGCGTCCGGCCTGATGCTGGCGATCACTGGTTTCCTGCCCGGAGACGACCCCAGGATGAAGGCGACCATTGACGCGATCGCCGCCCGGCTGACCGACGAGCGTGGCCTGGTGTACCGCTACCTGGCTCATGACGGCCTGGCCGGCCAGGAGGGAACCTTCCTGCTCTGCACGTTCTGGCTGGCGCACGCGCAGGCGCTGGCCGGAGAGCTGGACCAGGCCACCGCGACGTTCGAACGCGCCGTGGCGGCCATCAACGACGTGGGCCTGCTGGCCGAGGAGGTCGACCCGGACAGCGGCGAGATGATCGGCAACTTCCCGCAGGCCTTCAGCCACATCGGCCTGGTCAACGCCGCCTGGGCCATCGCCCAGGCCCAGGAACGCGTAGCTGGACGGGACCAGCTCCCCGCGCCCGGTTCCGGCACGCCGCAGGAGGACGGAAGCTCGCCGCTGAAGGCGCTACACAGCGCTTGGGTGGCTCGCGGGGGGACCTCGGTGCGCCACCTCGATAGACATTAGGATGAGACCAGTGGTGGACACCGACGTGATCATCGTGGGCGCCGGCCCGGTCGGCCTGATGCTGGCTGGTGAGTTGTGCCTGACCGGAGTGCGGCCGCTGGTCCTGGAGCGACGGTCGCGGCTTCAGGGGACTCCGAAGGCCAACGGCTTTAACGGGCAGATCCTGGAACTGCTGCGCTACCGGGGCCTGCTAGACCGGGTCGAAGCGGCCAGTAACGGCCCCCTCCACACGGCTCCGCAGGCCCCGTTTGGCGGCGTGCAGGTGGACTTCTCATCCCTGGCCGATCCTCCGATCCGGGCGCTGGGTCTCCCGCAGCTACGACTCGAGCGCCTGCTCGACGACCGTGCCCGCGAGTCCGGCGCCGACATACGCCGCGGACACGAGGTGAGCGGGGTAAGCCAGGACGACGTCACGGCGACCGCGGAGGTGCGCGGCCCGGACGGCCCGTACCAGGTGACCGCGCGTTACCTGGCGGGCTGCGACGGCGCGCACAGCGCAGTCCGTGCGTGCGCCGGGATCCCGTTCCCCGGCACCACTTATCCGGAGGTCAACCGGCTGGGCCAGGCCACCTTGGCCGATTCGGTGACCCGGCTGGACAACGGCGACATCGATGTCCCCGGGCTGGGCCGGCTCCGTCCGGGTTTCACCCGGACAGACCGCGGCGTGTTCGCGTTCGGGCGGCTTACCCCCGGGGGGCTGCTCGTCCAGACGACCGAGGATGAGGGCGCGGGGGCCGATGATGACACGCCGATGACCCTGGCCGAGTTCCAGGCCAGCATCCGGCGCGTGCTCGGTGCGGAGCTGCCCTTGGGAGAAGTGACCCGGCTGTCACGTTACGGGTTCCAGGCCCGGCAGGCGCAGTGGTACCGCGACGGGCGGATCCTGCTGGCTGGGGATGCGGCTCATCAGTTTCCCGCCACGGGCATCGGCATCAACGTCGGCATGCTCGACGCGGTCAACCTGGCTTGGAAGCTAGCCGCCGCCATCCGCGGCTGGGCGCCGGCCGGCCTGCTTGACACGTATCACGGTGAGCGCCACTTCGCCGGCGCGCGTGCGCTGCTGCAGACCCAGGCCCAGGTGGCCCTGCGGCGCGGACAGGACCCGGCCGCCGAAGCGCTCCGGGAGCTCTTCGGCGAACTGCTCGCCGACGAGCAGCCCTTGCGCCGCATCGGAGCGCTGATCGCCGGCACCGACATCCGCTACCCGATGCCTGGCCCCGGCCCGCACACCCTGGCCGGCACCTTCGCACCCGACCTCACCCTCACCACTGACCAGGGCACTACTAGCGTCGCGGAACTCATGCACACGGCCCGGCCCATCCTCCTGGACCTCGCCCACCGCACAGACCTCCGCGCGGTCGCCAGGGACTGGGAGCATCGGGTCGACATCTGCACCGCCGACACAGATCGCCGGGCCGCCGACGTCTTCCTGATCCGCCCGGACGCCTATATCGCCTGGGCCTCGACCATCGGCGAACCCGAGGCCACCGCCGCGCCGGCGCTGCGAGAGGCGCTCTCCTGCTGGTTCGGCAGACCCCTGAAGTGGCCAGCGACTCTCAGCGGCTGAACCCCTTGGGTCCGCCGATCGGACGGCGCTCACTCGCAGAAGACACGCACTTTGGCATCGGGCTGATCGACCTCCACGGTTACCTCGTCGAGGTGTTCCACGAGCGCCTCGAGCTGTTCGGGCTTGAGCTGCGTCAGGTCGAGCGGCACGCCGGACTTGTTCAGTTCGGTGTTGGCCTTGCCCAGTGCCTGCGCCGGGATAAGGGCCGCCAGCTGTACGCCGGCCCGCAGCAGCTGCAGCGGCACCCGTACGTTGACCCGGGCCGGCTCGCCGTTCTCGACGGTGTCCACCACCACCCGCAGGTACTTCGCCCTGGCCTTCGGCCGGGCCTCGAGATTCGACGCCGGCGGCGGCTGGTCCCGCTCCATCGCGGCTATGAGCTGCTCCGCCTCCTCGGCGGTGATCTTGCCTTCGGCCAGCATGCCGAGGACGTCCTTACGCTGTTCGTTCATCGGAACCCTCTTCTATCGGATAGTCACGAGCACAGCCGTACGGCCCTGCTCGACGTCGACCCGGGTGCCGGGCAACGCCGAGACGAGGCGCCAGCTGATGCTGAGCGCGCGCACCACGCTGACGCGGTACGCGAAACAGGGCCCGGCCGCCACCAGCGCGGCCAGGAGTAGGGCCGGTGAGAACACGAGCACCACGGGGAGTACCGGGACCCAGATCCGGATGGGACGACCATCCGGGCGTTTGACCCGTATGGTCAGCAGGTGCGGCATCACGTGCGGCCCTCCAGCTCGGACAATGCCTGCTGTGCGGTGATCTCGCCGCGGCGCAGCCGGTCGATGATGTCAGCCCGCGACGGCGCCGGGTCGATCTCGACGAAGTCGAGCATCTGCGTGATCCGGTTCAGCCGGGATTTGATCGTCGGGTAGCTCACCCCGAAGATCCGCTCCATCTCCTTGATGGAACCGTGGCACCGCACGAACGCCGTGACGAAGACCTGGTCCGCGACGTTGAGCTGAGCCAGTTGCGGTAGCTCGAACTCGCCCTCGATCGCGACGTGGCTGCCTGCCAGGCGCACCCGCTCGACGACGAACGGCTGACCCCGGGTCAGGTTGGTGAGCTCCTGCCAGTCCATCGCCCCGTCTGCCATATATCAAGTTCTACCTGATGTATCTTCAATTTTCAAGAGACCAATATTGATTTTCTTAATAGAACGCTTTTTTTAGCTCCATCGCTGCCCGTAGAGTCAGCCGGACAGGGGGCTCGGCCACGAGGCAGGAGCGATTGACGAGGCCTGGTGATGAACTGCTTCTGGAGAGCCACGGCGCCGATATCGTCGGCGGCCATCGGGTGGCAGATCGCCACGGCTTGGTGAAATCGTGAAAGAAAGATGATATGCCTGCGTTCACCGACAGCTAAGGAGCCCCGATGACGATACCGCCCGAGTACAGCGAGGAAGAGCTGCTGCGGCAGCGGTCCGGGGACGAGCGGCCGACGGGTCGCGAGGGCGTGGCCGAGCGCGAGATCGAGGAGCACGACCGTGAGGAACAGGAGGTGGAGTATCTCGAGCCAGACGACAACGAGGCGCACGCCCCCGGCCAGGTCTGTGCGCGGTGCAAGACGGTCATCGCCGCGGGCCAGGATACGCGGCGACTGCCGGGCGGCCAGTGGATCCACGAGGTGTGCCCGCCAGATCTCAGCGGGCTGCTACCCAGGGAGTGAGCCGCCGCCGCGCTCGGCGGCGGTGGCCAGGGCTTCCACGATCTGGGGGTACAACGTGCGCAGACCCCGCCAGACAAGCCGGCCACGAGTAGTCGCATCCCAGCTAGCGGCCCATCGGATATGCGTACCGTCGTCAGTCGGGGTGAGGGTCACCTCTGCCCGGTAGTTGCGAACCGGGATGCCGCCGACGACGGTGTAGGCGAGCAGCCGGCCCTCCTCGACCGCCAGGATCTTCTCGACCGAGACCGGGTAGCGCAGGAAGTAGCGGCGCGAGGACTGCAACCACTGGACGGCACCCGGTCCGCGCGGCGAGGCCTCACCTGGGCGCCGGTACTCGGCGGCGCGCCACGGGCCCCATTGGGGATAACGGGTGACATCCGAGACGAGTGCCCACACCGCCTCCGGCGTCGCCCGTGCCGTTCGTTCAGCACACACATCCAGCCGGCTCATGACCCGCTCCTTTCTGTACCATCTGGAACATGTTCCAGATGGTACAGTCAGGCATGGCTCCTTCGCAAGCGCGGGAACGGCTGCTCGCAGCCGCGGTGGAGCAGGCATTGCGCGGCGGGATCGTCGGCCAGAGCCTGCGCCAGATCGCGGCGGCCATCGGCACCAGCCACCGCATGCTGCTGTATCACTTCGGATCCTCGGAGGGTCTGCTCGTCGCGATCAGCAACGAGATCAACGAGGCCGTGGCCGGCGCACTGGACCGCTGGAAGGACCCCCGGGAGCTTTTCCAGCACTTCACCGACCCGGCGGCCTGGCCGTGGGAACGGCTGTTCTTCGAGTTGTACACGCACGCGCTCTTCGGGCGGCCGGGCACCGAGGGCTTCGTCGAGGCGGCCGTGCACCGGTGGATCGACGGGCTGGCCGGCGAACTGGTCAAGGCAGGAACCGACGAGGCCAGGGCCCGGGTCCAGGCGCGCCTGCACCTCGCCGTGGCCCGCGGACTGCTCCTCGACCTGCTCGCCACCGAGGAGCGCGAGGAAGTCAACCAGGCCTACGAGTACTATCTGCAACTCGCCGGCCAGGCCGCCCGAGGCTCCGCCTTACGGGTCCTGCCAGTCGGCCAGCGCTTGCTCGGCATACTCATCCCCCGCCTGAGCCCGCTCCCGCAGCCTGGCCAGCCAGTGGTCCAGGCGTTGCCGGGCGTGGTCGTCTCCGAAATCCGCCTTCAGGCGAAGCACCTGCATGAGATCGTGGCCGGCCGTGGGTTCCCAGTTCGATGCGAGCAGTTCCGGGTACGCAGTCAGCAGGTCGCCCAGTTCGTCCAGGCGGCCCTGACCGGCCAGCCAGCTGGCCAGGTTCCACCGGGCGTGAGCGTCGCCTGTCCCGGCCCGCCGCCGCAGTTCGTCCGCATCGTCGCGCTCGGCCAGCCAGCGAGCCAGCCAGAGCTGAGCGGTGTCGTCGTCAGCGTCGGCCAGCGGACGGATCATCGTCATGGCCTCGTCGATCTGGCGCCGGTCGGACAGCCAACTGGCCAGCTGGCGCCGCGCGTGGTCGTCTCCCGCCTCGGCATGCCGGCGAAGTTCATCGACGCGGTCGTTCTCGGCCAGCACGTACGCCCGCCACCATCGTGCCTGGTCCTCGGGTACGGAATCCGGTGAGCCCTCGGCGAGCTGGGGCTCCGAGGCCCGCTGAGCCTCGTGTCCGGCTTCGACCGCCCGTCGCGCCTTGGTGTATCGCTCGCCCGTTTCAGCCGCTCGGTCACGGGCCGCCTTCTTAGCGGCCTTGTCCCGCGTCATGATCGCTTCTCCCGGCAGTGCCGCCCGCGCCAGCCCGCCCGTCAGACCATGAGCTGAGTCCGGTACACGCGAAGCCTGGCCCCTTGTCCTCGTTGCCGCTCTGGCGCGGGCCGAACAGCTCGGAAGCGGGCAGGCGTGTTGCTGCCTGAGTTCAGGATATTACGATTTGCCGAACGCCGCTAGCGTCGGGGCACGCGGTTCCCGCTAGCGGCGGCCCGGCGTGCGGCCAGGGCACCGCCGATCGCGAACGCGGCGGCGGTCAGACCGCTGACCAGCGCCGGACGCCGCCACTTCGGGCCGGCCAGGGCGAGTGCGGCCATGGTCAGCGCGTGGGCCGCGTCGGTCTGCGCCCCGAGCTTGAGCAGCGGTGCGCTCGGAGCGGCCACGCTCAGCCCGGCCTGGGCGAGCTGGCGAGCGCCTAGCACGCGGACACAGGCCAGGCCGGGCGGCTCGAGGGGGCCGCCAAGCAGTTGCTCGGCGGAGTAGGCCGGAAGCAGCAGCTGGACGGCACCGTACGCGGCCCGCAGCCGGCCAGCAGGGCGCTCACCGCCGCCCGCGCCGGCCGAGGGCCGTGGCGGCGACCGCCCCGGCCATCCCGAGGACGACGCCGCCGAGCAGGCCGTGGTGCTGCGACGCCCATAGCTGAACGCTCCGCGACTTGGCGCCGGCGTCGAAGCTGCCGTGCGCGGTGTAGTCGTGACCAGCCGGACCGTCAGCGGGTTTCCACAGGTTGACGGGATGGGATGACGGCTCAGGCCGGTCGTCCTGCTGAGAGGAGAACCCGGTGCGAGCCAGGTAGCGGTCGAGTATCCCGGGAGCGACCGCGTTGGCCGCGAGCGTAGCCGCTGTGCTTCCGCCCACCCAGTACTCCCGCCGCTCGGGGTGATCGGCGGCGTACAGGACTCCGTGGGCCGCCACCTCCGGCTGGTAGATCGGCGGCACCGGCTGGGCCGGCTTCGGCAGCCGGGACAGCACCCAGTCGAACTGCGGCGTGTTGACCGCCGGCATCTGCACCATCGTGACATGGATGTTGCTCTTGTCATGCAGCAGCTCGCAGCGCAGTGACTCGTTGAAGCCCTGGATGGCGTGCTTGGCACCGCAGTAGGCGCTTTGCAGCGGGATGCCACGGTAAGCCAGGGCCGAGCCGACCTGGACGATGGTGCCGGCGTCCCGGGGAAGCATGCGGTTGAGCGCGGCCATCGTGCCGTAGACGTAGCCGAGGTAGCTCACCTCGGTGACCCGCTTGTACTCGGCCGGCTTGATGTCCTTGAACGGGGCGAAGACCGAGGTGAAGGCCACGTTGACCCAGACGTCAATGGGGCCGAGGGCCTGTTCGGCCTGCGCTGCGGCCGCTTCGACCTGATCCGGGTCGGCCACATCGGTCGGGATCGGCAGAGCCACCCCGCCCGCCTGTTCGACGTCGCGGGCCGCGCCGTCCAGGCCGACCTCACCCCGGGCCAGCAGGGCCACCTTCGCTCCGCGAGCGGCGAAGGCCAGCGCCGTGGCCCGCCCGATACCGCCGCTGGACCCGGTGACCACGACCACCTGCCCGGCCTGCTTGGTTTGCTCGCTCATCTGCACCTCCGCTTGTGGGACGAATAAGATCGGCCGCAGCGCCAGGGCCCGGGGCCGCAGTCCTTGGGCTCCTTCGGGCCCTACCGTCCGGCCAGCCATGTGACCAGGTGATCGGTCACACCGCGCTACCCCCAGGGGAGGTGTCTAATCGGCAGCTCCCCTGCCACTTAAGCGCGACGGGAGAAGGTACTCGATGTGCCATAGCACCCCTTCTAGGGGATGCGATGGCACTTCGACTTCCTCGCGTACACCCTGGCCGCCACAACAGGTGCGGTTTTGTCGGTGGCGTGCGGCACGATGTACGCGTGGTTGACGAAGTGGTCTCACCGGCGCGCGGCCGGGGGAAGCCGGAGGGCGAAACTCCCGTCGCGCAGCCTTTCACCCATCTCGGCGTCCCGCACGCCGAGCAGTACCGGCGCCTGCTCCGGGCCTTCGCGCGGGCCAAGGAGCACTTCATCGTGCACCTGCGCCCGGAGGACATCGCCGCGGAGCTGCGGGTCGATGCCGATGACCAGCTGACCGAGGCGCTTGATCAGCTGGTGAGGTGGGGCAACCTGCGGGCCGACGTCGACACCAGTCGCGTCACCACAGTGGAGGACTTTCACCGCAAGCGGTCGCTGTACCAGCTCACGGCCGAAGGACAGGCGGCCGAGCAGGCGATCGCGTTCTACGAAGACGCGATCGGCCGGCGCGGCCAGCTCCAGTCGGTTGCCCTGGCCGACATCGCCGGCCAGCTCCAGGCGCTGCTCGTGCTGGCCATCCAGGACGATCCCGATCCGGGCAAGATCCACCTGCTGCTGCTATCGGTAGCGGAGCGGTTCTCCTCACTGGCCGATAACGCGCAAGCGTTCATGTCCGCGTTGCGGCGCGCGATCGACTTCTCCGACGGCGACGTCGACGGCTTCATCGCGTACAAGGAACGGCTCATCGACTACATCAACCGGTTCATCGCCGACCTCGCCAACTCTGGTGCCCAGATCGCGGTCCTGCTCGCTGACCTGGAAGCCGCCGGCCACGAGCGGCTGCTGGCGGTCGCCGCCAGGCGTGAGGCCGCCGACGCGGCCCCGGATGGGGCGGACGCGACCGAGGCGCTGGCCCACGAGGAGGAGCAGGCACTCGACGCGTGGCGAAACCGGTGGCGCGGCCTAGACGACTGGTTCACCTCGCGCGACGCGGGACACCCATCCCAGGCCAGGCTGCTGCGGCAGGCGGCCGTGACCGCGATCAAGCAGCTCGTCGACACGGTCGGCCTGCTTAACGAGCGGCGTTCCGGCCGGTCGGACAGGTCGGCGGACTTCGCGGCGCTGGCCCGGTGGTTCGCCGAGGCGCCGGACGACGCGGCGGCTCACCGGCTGTGGCGGGCAGCGTTCGGCCTGTGTCCCGCTCGGCATCTGTCCGTCACCGGTGACACCGCGGATGAGTGGGAAAACGTGCCGGCCGGGACGGCGTGGGCGCAGGCACCGCCGATCCGGATTTCGCCGCAGCTCAGGAAGACCGGGAGCTACGAGCGGCGCGGCCAGCCCAGCCAGGTGAAGGACCGCTCCGCGGCCAGGGAGATCCTGCGCGCCCAGGCGGAGCAGGAGGCCACGGAGACCGCCGAGGCACGACGGCGGCTGCGCACCAGCGGGCCGACGCTGCTATCCGACCTGGACCTGCTCGACCCGAGGGCGTTCCGCCTCTTTCTCAGCCTGCTCGGCGACGCACTCGCGGCCCGCGCGCCCGGCGACACCGAGGTGAAGACGGTCACTAGCGACGGCAGCCTCGGGGTGCGGCTGCGTCTGGTCCCAGACGGCGGCGAGGCCACCATCAAGACCGAGGACGGGATGCTCATCGGTCCCGAGCACGTCATCGAGATCACGGACCTGGTGCCGTGATCCCAGCCGAGGAGCAGGCGCAGCGCCAAGCCGCCCTCCGCGCCCTGCTCGCCAAGCCGCTGCTTGTCGCCGCCGACGACGCCGAGTCGCTCATGCTGGTCCGGCGGCACCTGCCGGCGCTCGGCGGCTGGCTGCGCCGGGAGACGGGCTGGCGGCTGGTCGCGGACGCGGAAACGGCACGGCTGTTCAAGACCGCCCCGCTGGCCGGCGACGCTACCCATCCCGCCCGCGGACACAACCGGGAGCCGTTCGGCCGCCGACGTTACGTCGCCCTCTGCCTGGCTTTGTCCGCGCTCGCCCGCGCCGACGCGCAGACCACGCTCGGCAGCCTCGCCGACGACATGCTCACCGCCGCCGCCGAACCGCACCTGGCGGCTACCGGGTTCACGCTGACCCTGGAAAGCAGGAGCGACCGCGCCGACCTCGTGGCCGTGGTCCGGCTGCTGCTCGCCTGGGGCGTGCTCAGCCGGGTCGCCGGGGACGAGGACGCGTATCTGTCGGCGGGCGCTGATGTGCTGTACGACGTGCGACGGCCGGTACTCGGCGTGCTGCTCGCCGGCAGCAGGGGCCCGTCGACCATCACCGCGGCAGTGTTCGAGGCACGGCTCGCGGAGCTGACCGCCGAGCCGGTCGCCGAGACCGACGAGCTGCGTAACCAGGCGCTGCGCAGGGTGCTGACCCGACGGCTGCTTGACGATCCGGTGGTTTACTACGACGAGCTGACCGAAGACGAGCGTGCTTACCTGGTGGCCCAGCGGCACAACATCACCGGGCGGATCAGCGAGGCCACCGGGCTGCTGGCGGAGCTGCGCGCCGAAGGCATCGCCATGGTGGACCCGGACGACGAGCTCACCGACGTGCGGATGCCCGAGCAGCGCACCGACGGGCACGTCACGCTCCTCGTCGCCGAGTACCTGGCGGGCCGGGCACGAACTCCGCGGACCGAGCTGCTCGCGTTCGTCCGGAAGGTGGCGCGGGCGCACGCGGGCTACTGGCGCAAGGGCGTCACCGATCCCGGCGCGGAGATCGAGCTGCTCAAGGTGGCGCTGGAGAAACTCGCCGCCCTCCGCCTCATCGAGGTCGACATCGAGGCCGCCCTCAACGGCACCGGCACCATGATCCGCAGCCGCCCGGCCATCGCACGCTTCGCCCTCGCCGAACCCACCATCCGCGAGCCCACCAGAAAGGCGTCAGCCGATGCTGCCAGCACCATCTTCTGAGCGGTGGAAGCCCCTGCGGGCCGGCCTGGTCGACATGTTCTACTACGACCAGGAAGAGTTCTGGTTTCACGACGGCCGTCTGCTGCTGCGCGGCAACAACGGAACCGGCAAGTCCAAGGTGCTCGCGCTCACACTGCCGTTCCTGCTCGACGGCGACCTGGCGGCGCACCGGGTGGAGCCCGACGGCGACCGGCAGAAGCGGATGGAGTGGAACCTGCTGCTCGGCGGAAAGCACCCTAGCTCCGAACGCCTCGGCTACACCTGGCTGGAGTTCGGCCGCAGGGGTGCCGACGACACCGAGGAATTCTGGACGATCGGTTGCGGGCTGAAGGCCGTCGCCGGGCGTGGCATCGCCCGGCACTGGTTCTTCGTCACCAGCCAGCGCCCTGGTGCTGAGCTGCAGCTGCTACCCGACAGCCGTGTCCCGCTCACCAGGGAGAAGCTGCGGGAGGAGATCGGCCAGCACGGGTTCGTCTATGACCGGGCGGCCGACTACCGCCGGGCGGTGGACGAGCACCTGTTCGGCCTCGGACCACACCGCTACGATGCCCTGGTCAACCTGCTCGTTCAGCTGCGCCAGCCGCAACTGTCGAAGAAGCCAGATGAGAAGCTGCTGTCCCGGGCGCTCACCGAGGCGCTGCCCCCGCTCAGCCCCGGGCTCGTGACAACCGTGGCGGAGGCGTTCCGCGGTCTCGACGAGGAGCGCGAAGCGCTGGGCTCTTTGTCCGAGGCACAGGACGCGGCCACCGCCTTCCTCGGCCACTACCGCCGTTATGCCAAGGTGGCGGCCAAGCGCAAGGCCGCCGGGCCGAGGCAGACGACGGCGAAGTACGAGAACCTCAGCAAGGATTTCACCGCCGCCGAGGAAGCCTTCGCTGCCGCCCAGCAGCAGCTGGACGAAGCGCGGCGCGAGCTCACAGAACTGGACGAGCGACGCACCGAGCTCCAAGCGCGCCGAGACGCGCTGCAGGCCGATCCCGCGATGCGGGACGCCGAGCGGCTCGACCAGCTCGGCCAGGACGCCGACCGCAAGGAGAAAGCGGCAGGCGTCCAAGAGGCCGACCGGGACCGGCACGCAGGCCAGGTCAGGCGGTACGCAGACCGGGCCACCCAAACCGCGCACCGGGCCGGCGCCGGACGGGACAAACTCGCCCAGGCCCTACGCGAGGCTGAGGCTACGGCCGCCGACGCTAGCTGCACCAGGCAGCACCAGATCGCGGTCACGGCGCTCGACGGCGAGGACCGCACGGTCGCCGCCTACCTGGCGGCCCCCGAGTCACCCGCGGCGGACATTCTCGCCCAGGTCAGGCGGGACGCCCAGGCCATCGCCGACCAGCAGGCGCGGGCCGTCGCGCAGCTGGACCGGCTGCTCGCCGACGTCGCCCGCACGCGCGGGCACCTGCAGGCTGCGCAGGAAGCGGAAGGCAGGCTGTCGGCTGACGTCCAGACCGCGGCAGACCGGGTCACGGCCGCGGACCTGACGGTAGAGGAACGGATGCGGCTGATCTTGGCCGGCTACCGCTCGTACCTGAGCGGCCTGGTCGAGTTGCGGATAGCCGATCCCGACGAACTGGTCGCCGCCCTGGAATCCTGGGGCCTGGCCGGCGAGGGTGCGAACCCCGCGGTCGCGACCATCGACGACGCCGTCCGGGTGACCGGCGCCGAGCTTGGCCAGCTGGCCGGGCAGCTCGGCAGTCAGCGGACCAGGCACGTAACGCGGGCGGGCGAGCTGGCGGAGCAGATCGGCCGGCTGCGCGCGGGCGGCCACGATGCCCCGTCGGCCCCGCACACGCGGGCGCCAGGCGTTCGCGACGGCCGCCCCGGCGCGCCGCTGTGGAAGGTGACCGACTTCGCGACGAGCCTGGCCGAGGACGAACGCGCCGGGCTGGAGGCCGCACTCGAAGCGGCGGGGATACTCGACGCGTGGGTGACGCCCGACGGGAACCTCGTCGACGGGGACGTGACCGTGGTTTCCGGGCTTACCCCCGTGGCCGGGGCATCGTGCGCCGGCCTGCTTATGGCCGCGATCGACAGGGCCGATCCGCAGGCCGCGGCGTTGGATGAGGTGTCAGTCACTTCCGTTCTGAGTGCTATCGGACGTGAGCCCGGGACCGGCGGCCGTGACGCGGCCTGGGTGACCACGGACGGGCGGTGGTCTAACGGGGTGCTAAGCGGCGCCTGGCACAAGGACCGGGCCGGCTACATCGGCGAGGGGGCGCGGGAGGCCGCGCGGCGGACGCGGATCGAGCAGCTCGAGCAGGAGCTCGACGCGGAGCGGGCGGAGATCGAGCGGCTCGACGCGGAGCGGGCGGAGATAGCGGCACGGCAGGACCGCCTCGCGGACGAGCACCGCCGTGTGCCACCGGATGACGGGGTGCGCGAGGCGCACACCAAAGCCGCCGGGCGGCGAGACCAGCTGGCCCAGGCGCGCACTGACCATGCCGAAGCCATCGCGAAGCTCCAGCAGCGCCACGGTGAACTGGCGGCCGCGCAGCTGCGGGCGGCGGAATTCGCGGCCGATGTCGGCCTGCCTGCGGACACCGAAGAGCTTGCCGCGGTGCGGGACGGGCTTGGCGCCTACCGGGTGGCGCTCGCTGCTCTGTGGCCGGCCGCCGAGGCAGCACATGCCGCGATCCGCGCTGCGGCTGACGCGGAGACCGAGCT
>CAWEFK010000044.1:0-112432 GCA_963808315.1 uncultured Actinomycetes bacterium
ACCTTTTGGCCACTTTGTTCTGCCAGATAAGTTTCTGTCCTGACCGGATATCCATGTCTCCTCCATGGGCATGACAACAAACCGCAGGGCGCGTGTTCGCTTATTCTGCTCCGGCGCGGTGGCCCTTGAAGACCTGCTGGTGATGCCAGGTGATGTACACGACGTCCACGGCGGGCTGGCGCGGCCGCGGGATCAGCAGTGGCTTGCCTGCGAGGGCGTCCACGGCTCGGCCCGCTTCGCTCCTGGCCACGTACAGGCTGGACACGCGGATCTGCCGCTCCTCGGTGATGCCCAGGACACCCAGGTCGAACAGCGCGTGGTGCAGCGCGCACAGGGCCAGCGCGTTCGGTAGCTCGTCGGGGCCGCGCTGGCTGTGCCATCGGACGTGCGCCGCCTCGATGCCGACGGGATGGCGGCCGAGTGCCCCGTCGTACCCGCACATCGCGCACTGGTAAGCGTATGCGCGCAGGACCTCCTCGGCGAAGCCGCGGCGGCGCTGCCGTGGATGGCCGGCACCGGGGGCCTCGTCGTGGCCGGCTAGGTCGAGGGCGGGCACGTCTAGGTCGACCGCCGCGCAGATCAGGTCGGCCAGGACGGGGGTGAAGTGCCGGTCCAGGAGCAGCCGGGCGGCCGCCGCTAGAGTTCGCGGGTCGGCCAGGAGCCGTTCCACGGGAGCATGCAGACGGCCTACCGCTCCTCGCTCCAGCAGCCAGCCGCGGCGTTCGGGGGCATCCGGGCCGATTACGCTGCCGGTCGCGTCGCGCAGATCCCACAGCTCTCGTTCCAGGTGAACGAACGGCATGGCCGCTCGCTGCCGGGCCGCGGCTGGACTGGCGACGGGCGGGCCGAAATCGTTGATCAGCTGGCTGACGGGCTCCTCCGCCTGCTGGTAGCTGGCGGAGCTGCTGCCGGTCGCCGCGAACTGGCCGAACAGCCACAACAGCAGCAACGGCTTGTGCGGCACCCTGACCTGGCCGACTTGGGCCTGTCGCAGCCCGGCCAGCCGCGCCATCAGCTCGTCGCGAGTCATCAGTCGAGGCTGCCACGACCGGGGCCGTTCCGCACGGAACATGGGGAGTCTGGGCCGGGCTGACATTGTGGGCCGTTCGGCATAGATTCAGTGACTGAGCGGGCAGCGGTCGCGGTCTGGAGCTGGGTCACGATCTGGACGGCTTGGTCGTGGCCGCCGGTTTAGTTCGGCCGCGGGGGGGCTAGCTCGTTGGGGTGATAGTGGCAGGCGTGGCTGAGCGCGGCGAAGAGGTAGGCGGCACGGCCACCCGGCTTGTCCCGATGCCGGTAAACGAACGACATCAGGCGGGTGCCGCGGCGCACGCCCCAGGACAGCTGGACCAGGTTCCAGTGGGCAGGGCCGCCGCGTAGGGGAACGACAGGTCAGGCAGCGGGACGAACGTCTGCTGGCGCGCGGCGGCTTCGATAACCGGATCTTCCTAATTAAATACCAGCCGAGCGACGGCAAAAGTACGGTTATTTACCGATATGAGTGTTTTGAAAATTGTGATGCCCACGTGCCCACAGCGCACGAATACGGGGGAAGTGAAAGCACTATTTATCAAGTTATATTCCGCGTCTGGTTATCGCATCTGCCGGTTGTCTATTAGGATCATTTCGATGGAGCAGTATAAAAAGGCCTTATTGCTGACTTTGGGTGTGGACAGCGCGGTGCGGGCGCTGCGGCGTGGGGTCGGGGCTCCTGACGCCCGCTGTTGGGATGCTCCCCTAGTTATCACGAGGATTTCATGATGCGGCGCTTAAGAGCTGTTGTGCTCGCTGTCGTGGCAGCACTAGCTGTCGCGCTGCCCACGATTCTCGCGGCCGCAAGAGTCAAGGCACCGCTCGTCCTGGCCGCTTCCGCCGCGATGGCGGCGATCTTCGCCATCTTTGTCACCTACTGGAGAGACTCGCTGATCGAACTGCTGCGGCGAGATCGACGCGACCAGGTGGCGCTCCGGGGTGGTTGCATGATGGTCAACAACCGGCTTCCGCTTGTCCGCAACGTCAGCGATCCGACGGTCCTGGGGGTCCATCCCGCCAGGCGTCTCCCGGCCGGGATTCCCGCCGAAGCTCATGCGGGTGCTGCCAGCCAGCCGCTTTACGTCCCGCGCGACATCGACGCCGATTTGCGTGAGTTCCTCGCGGCCCCGGGTTTTGTGCTGATCGCCGGTGACTCCACCGCTGGCAAATCGCGTACCGCGTTCGAGGCGGTAGCCGCTGCCCTCCCCGACCACACGCTGGTGGCGGTCCAGGAGAGGAAAGCCCTCGACTCCGTGATCTCGCAGCTAGAGCAGATGCGCCACGCCGTGCTGTTCCTCGATGATCTCGAACGCTTCCTGGGAGACGGAGGAATAACGCCCAGTACGGTCTTCCAGCTGACCAGCGGGCGCAAGCACTACCTCGTCGCGACCATCCGGTCAGCGGAACTTGGTAAATACGACAGCACCGATCAAGGTTCCAGGATCGTGGGCCGCGACATCCTGGCCACGCTGGCACTCGCCAAGCGCATCGACCTACCGCGGATGTTCTCCGAGTCCGAGCAGCACCGGGCCAAGACGCGCGCGCAGCTCGACGAACGCATCGCCGAGGCACTGCGGCACGCGGAGAGGTTCGGTTTCGCCGAGTACCTGGCGGCGGGTCCAGAGCTCGTAGCGCGATGGCAGGCCGCGAGGGAAGGCGGTGAGCACGTGCGCGGTGCGGCTCTGTGCGCCGCCGCGGTGGACTGCCGGCGTGCCGGACTCACCGGTCCGCTGCCCCGCGCCCTGCTGAGCCAGCTAGTCGGTGAGCACCTGCCGGTACGCGGCGGCGCGCGCGTCACGGGAGAGACCGAGGAGAGCGCGTGGCGGTGGGCGACCACCGTATGGCAGACCACGGCGCTACTCACCGAGGTGGAGGGCGGCAACGTCGAGGTATTCGACTACCTGGTCGACGAAGTCTCACGGACGGCGACCTCGCCGGTGTCCGACTCCGTGCTGAGGGCGTGCCTGAACAGTGCCGACACCGCCGAGATCATGCGGGTCGGCACCACCGCGCGAGTCCACGCCCGCTATCAGATCGCCCTGGACGCCTACGCGATGGCGCGGATGGCCCGCACGGCCGCGTCGGGCGCCGACAGCGAGCCCGCACTAGCGGCCTGGGGTCATTACGCCGCGGTCCTACGGGTCATGGGGAGGCTCGAAGAGGCCGAACGCGAACACCGCGCGGTATTGCGGGCCAGGCTGGCGACCCTCGGGCCAGACGATCCCGGAACACTGGCCAGCCGGAACAACCTGGCGCTGGTCCTGCACGACCTTGGCCGCCTCGCGGAAGCAGAGTCCGAGCACCGCATTGTGCACGAGGTACGCGCGCGAACCCTGGGAGCTGACCACCCGGCGACGCTGACTAACCGGAACAACCTGGCCATGGTCCTGCATGACCTGGGGCGATTCGACGAAGCTGAGCAGATGCACTGCCAGGTGCTGCGCGCGTACGACACGCTGCCGACGGCAGCGGACGCCGACGGGACACCGGGCTCGGTCAACACTGCGGCCGTCCTGGCGTCGCTCGGCCGACTCGAGGACGCCGAGGCGGAGCACCGGACCGTACTCGACACCTCCACGAGGGTCTTCGGGCCAGATCGGCCGGACGCGCTAACTAGCAAAGGCAGCCCCACGCTGGTCTTGCATGCGCCGGAACGGCTGCGCGAGGCGGTCGAGTTGCACAGGTCGGTATACGAAAGGCTCCGGCGAGTGCTCGGCTCAGTTCATCCGACCACCCTGACCGCCTTGTCGAACCTCGCCGTGGTGCAGCACGCCATCGGCGAAGTTTCGGCCGCCGAGAGCGCCCACAGCGAAACCATCGCTGGCTTCTCTCGGGTCCTGGGCCGGGACCACCCCTCGACCCTCACCTGCCTCTCGAATCACGCGGTGGTACTCCAGGCGCTCGACCGGGTCACGGAGGCAGAACGCGAGCATCGTCAGGTGATCGAGGGATTCAGGCGGACGTTCGGCGATGATCACCCTTCCACCCTGACCAGCCGTAGCTATCTGGCTTCCATGATGTTCTCGCTGGGCCGTATCGACGAGGCGGCCGCCGAGCAGGCACAGGTAGTGACCGGTTTCAGCAGGATCCTGGGCCTGACGCACCCGTCGACCCTCACCTGCCGGGAGAACCTGGCCGTGACACTGCATTCTCAGGGCCACTTCGAGCGAGCCCGCAAGGAGCAGGAGGCCGTGCTGGCTGGCTTCACCGCCTTGCACGGTCCCAGCCATCCATCGACGCTTACCAGCCTTTCCAACCTCGCAGTTATGCTCCATTCTGTGGGGCAGTACGAAGAAGCTGTTGCTGATGGTGAGGCTGTTCTCTCCGGATTCATTCAGCTTCTAGGCCCGCAGCATCCGCGCACCATCCGAGCAGAGCAAATTCTTGGGTCGTTGCGGAACGATGCCTAAGCTGTTGACAGCCTCCATACGCCGCTTACACTCTCTATTATGCGGGGTAGTAATGCTATTATGCGGAGGAGCGAATTCCCTACTCCAATGATCATGGATCCGCAGGGAATTTACCTGAAATGCGAGTTCCTCCATCCCGGCCGAAGCCACAAGGCGCGAGTCGCTCGCAGTCTGGTTGACGACGCGGAGGCCAGGGGTTATATCGGGGGTACGGCGAGCCGGGTCTTGCTGGAACGCACCGGCGGGAACCTTGGTGTCAGCCTGGCCATCGAGTCCAGGGTCCGCGGGTATTCGCTGACGCTGGTCACCGATCCCGGCTACTCGGCCGCGAAGAAGTCGATGGCCCGGCGTTTCGGCGCGAACGTGCTAGATCGTGACGTCACGTTCCCGGGGTGCCGGGACAACGGCGAGGCGATCGCCGAGATCCTGCGGCGCGACGGAGACCGCTACCACTACCTTGACCAGTTCGGCAACCCCGCGAATCCTCGGACGCACGAACTGTGCACCGGGCCTGAGATCGCGGACCAGCTCAGGTCCTATGGTGTCGATTCCGAGGCGACTATCGTCCTCGTCTGCGGTCTAGGCACCGGCGCGACGATGCGCGGTGTCAGCGCCGCCCTGGAGAGATGGTTCTCCAGGGTGCGCAAGATCGGGGTCCAGCCGCCGAACTGCGACCTGAAGGCGGGCGTCTATAACGATCACCCGTTCCAGGGAATCGCGGTGGGTCAGCCGGCTCCGTTCTTCGACGTCGCGGACCTGGACGACGTGATCCCGGTGACCGCCGAGCAGGCTGCGGACGCGCAGGACTACCTCCTGGCCAGGCATCGCTTCGATGTCGGGCCAAGCAGCCTCGCCAACTTCGCCGCGCTCCGCTCACTGCGATCGTCCACCGGCGCCAGGACGACTCAATCTACGTGACGTTGCTTTTCGACAGGGGGGAAGACTATGCGTCCTGACTTAAACAAGCGCATCTGGACTGAAGTGGACTCACTGATCGCCAGCATCTTGCCGCATGCTGGCTTATGCGAAGGTGAGCCCTGGCCCCGTACGGCAAGCCGCGGCTTCCGCCATGCCAGCAGTTCTCGAAGATCTTCAAGCGCTCGCGGCCAGGGACAGCGCCGCGAGGGACGGACCAGACTACGTCTGGAGCAGCTATCTGAGCTTCCACGCACTGCTGGCGTACCGAGTCGCACACGCGATCCATAGCCTCGGATTTCCTGCACGTGATGGGTTCCGGGCCAACGCCGACATCGTCTGCGCAGCGCGATGTATAGCCGAGGAAGCCAAGGCGCGGACGGGGGTGGAGATTCACCCGGCGGCTTCCATCGGCCGTCGGATGATCATCGACCACGGCTGGGGAACAGTGATAGGCGAGCAAGCGCGGGTCGGAGACGACTGCTACTTCTGCAGAACGTGACCCTGGGCTGCCGACGGATAGGCGGCCCGTATAGCGCCGGCGAGCGACGTCACCCGACGATCGGAATCGCGTGGTACTGGCGGGTGACGTGTGGGTATTCGGCCCGATGACAATCGGCGACGACTGCCAGATCGATCCCGGCGCGCGCATATCCAATGACATCCCCCCAGGCGCTCACGTGCGTGTCGTCACTAAGCTCCAGGTTACCGAGTTCGTCAGCCGGTTGAGCCCGAGCGGATCGGTAGCTCCATGAGAATAGCCATTCGCTAGTGCCGCTGACAGAATCGGAGCTGCACGTGCGGCGGAGCTTGAAATGGAGTCGCGCCGGACCTGGTCTTGTGCCGGTGGATGTCGCCGAGGCGGACTTCGCCGTGGCCGAGCCGATTCGCGAGGCACTCGTCACCGCGGTCACCCGTTCGGACCTGGGGTATCCCGACTTCGATTCCGCTCGAGGCGGTCCTGCGCGGCTCGCGGAGGTCTTCGCCGACCGCATGCGAAGCAAGTTCGACGTGCCGGTCGATCCTGGGCGCGTCGAAGTATGCGCGCAGGTCATGCAGGCTTTGTGCTGTGCCATCCTCGCCTTCAGCAGACCTGGCGACCGGGTACTTGTCCACGAGCCGACTTATCCCCCGATCTTGCGCTCCATAGAAAGTCTCGACCGCAGGGCAATGGTCGTGCCGGTGGGCGCCGAAGACAGCGAGGAAATCCCGACCGGAAGCACTGCTGCCAGCAGAGCGGGTAGCTGTCATTGTGCTCTGCAACCCGCACAATCCGACCGGGAGGCAATTCGGCGTCGGCCAGCTGGGCGCGCTTGCCGCGCTGGCGGACCGGCACGGATCGGTGATCTTCGCCGATGAGATCCATCACGACATGACATACGAGACGTCCCACCGCTCTATCGCGGCATTGGACGGGGCCGCCGACCGCACCATCGTGTTCACTTCCGCCGCGAAGAGTTTCAACATACCGGGCTTGCGTTGCGCTGTGGGACATTTCGGCAGTTCTGTCCTTTTGCGCCGGTTCCGGGAGCTGCCATGGCACTTGAGAAGTGGGGCGGGAATCCTGGGGATCGAAGCAACCATCGCGGCGTGGTCGGCATGCGAGCTCTTGGCTGGACGCCTTCCGACTGCAGCTGAGCCGAAACCGCAGCCTAGTTACGGAAGCGTTGCTGGCGAGCGGTTGCGGTTACACGCCACCGCAGGCTACCTACTTCGCGTGGATCAGACCTCCGCGGTAACGCCGTTCACTCTGATCCCGTCGGTTACTTGGCTAAACACCAGAATGTCATCTTGCAGGATGGTACCGTTTTTGGACAGAGCTTCACCGGCTTCGCTCGGCTCAATTTCGCTGTCCCGAGCGTCGGCTTAGCCACGTTCTAGCCCGGCTTGTCCAGATATTGCCGCCGGCAGCTTCGCCCGTCGGTTACAATTAACTCGCATTAGTTTGGGGGTACACACGATGAAGATGATCGGGCTCCTCGGTGGCATGAGCTGGGAGTCGACAGTCACGTACTATCAGGAGCTTAACCGCGGAGTCCGCGATCGCCTCGGTGGGCTACACTCGGCCTCCTGCTTGCTTAGCTCCGTCGATTTCGCAGACGTCGAGCGCATGCAGGAGCGTGGGGACTGGGTCCAGGCGGGCAAGTACCTCGCCGCCACGCGCGCGGTCTAGAACTGGGAGGGGCAGAGTGCGTGGTCCTGTGCACCAATACCATGCATCGTGTCTACGACGCCATCCGAGATGCAGTCTCGATCCCCGTCTTGCACATCGCCGACGGCACCGCGCGGCCACTCGAGCAAGCCGGATACCGTACCGTAGGCCTGCTCGGGACACGCTACACCATGGAACAGGAGTTCTATAAGTCCCGACTCGTTAAGCGCGGCTTTGACGTCCTAATTCCCGACGAGGACGAACGGGACATAGTCCACCAGGTCATCTATACCGAGCTGTGTCTCGGCAAGGTCCTAGACCACTCCAGAGATGCCTATCTGGAGATCGTCGGGTCGCTCGCAACGCGCGGTGCTGAGGCCGTCATCCTGGGCTGCACGGAAATCGGCTTGCTCCTCAACAAGGCCAATTGCCCGCTGCCGGTGTTCGACACGACACTGCTGCACGTGGAGGCCGCGCTTGACTGGGCCCTCGACCAGGATCATCCGCCTGCGTCCCCGTGGGCGCCAGCTGACGAGTGGCAAGCGCCGCTGGACCGGCTAGACCAGGTGCTGGCACAGCGTAGGCGTCTGCGGCTTCGGGTGGCATGCCCATCGCAGGAGTTCGCCGCAGCAGAGATGGCTTTCGGGGTGTGCCGCTGGCTGTCCTTCTCCCGCGGGATCTGGGAGTCGCTCACCTTCGGTACCGAACGCGATCTCGCTCTCATCATGCTGCAGGCACCGCGGCTCGGAAGCGGTGTCCTGGACTATCTGTTCACGCTCTTGCCCGCTCAGGCGCGGGACAGCCAGTCCAGGCACGCGCTCATCGAGATCGATGACGCACGTGATATGCATCTCAGCGAGAAGGTCCTGGCCAGTATCCTCGCTACTCGCGCGGTTGCGATCCACGTTGGCATGCGCGCGAGCACGGGCATTACGTTGAAGGGCTTTCGTGCTTCTGCATCAAGTCCGCGGATGGCGAACTGGCAGACCGACTCGGAATCGACCTGATCGATGCGGAGCCAACGCTTCTCACCTGGGGAACCAAGTCCGGCAGCCGCCAGATGTTCCACCAGACCGATGTCCGCCATCCGCCCGGCTCGTACCAGCCTGACAAGACTATCGCCAGCCTTGCCGCGACACTTGAACGACCTGACACGACGGTTCGGTCATGGCCGGTGGATGGTGAAAACCGACCACGGGTTTGGCAGTGGACATGGGAATGCGTCATCGACACCACTGAACTTCCCGCTCCTCTTACCGCATCGGCTCTGGATAGGGCATTGCGTCCGTGTGCCGCGGGGGTCTGCGCCGCCGATTACGCAGAGTAGGTCACCTCGGTCGGCGCGATCCGGAACAGGTCATCGGCAGCGGGCCGAAGGCAGGCCCTGCGTTACCCTAGTGCGCTCGGGTACCTGCGCCGCGACCGGGATGGCCGGGTAGACGTCACGTTTCTTGGCGTACACGACCAGTTGCTCGGTAGTTCCGGAGATTACATCGGCTGCCGGTTCCCGGCCAGTCCGGTGTACCGGACCCTGGTGATGGAGGCCTGCCCGCAAGGTCTTGACTCAGCTGGCGGCCCTTGGCGTCACTGGCCATGTCGGTGTCGATTTCATCGCCGTGGTTTCCGGCTTCGACAGCACCCGACATGAATCTACGCGACCGAGATTAACTTGCGGCAGACCGGCACTACGCACCCGCATCGGACCGCTCGTGCGGTCGTAGCCGGAGACTGGAACTCATCGGGCACGCTAACCGACAGGTCAGGCCGCGAGATCTACTACAAGGGAACCGACGGCATCATTTCCTCTCGCTATATAGGCGTCTCGAGCGGAGACTCTGATCGATAGACTGAAGCTATCCCCGGATGTCGCGTTCAATCCGCAAACCGGGCACGGCGTGATCCCGCATCTATGGCCGTCACTGGAGCGCTGCGGCAAGGTCGGGGCGACGTTCCTAGCGGCTTCCGCCTCCGAATGCGATGCACTTGAGTGCGACTTCATATCGCTCATCGAGGACCTCGTCGCGCACGAACGTCCTCCCCCTTGTCACCGGTGAGCCGCTAGGTCCGGCAGGGGCGGGGTGACGGCTTCACGTGATGGCGGCCGGCGGTGCCAGGCGCCGGTTAGGCATAGCACGACCAGGGCGGCGAGGGCGAGGAGGCGGCCGCTCGGGGCTACTACTTTGACCACCGTGGTGTAGTCGGCTTCTAGCCAGGGGGGATGCAAGTGGCCTACGACGACGCCTGGGATGTAGGCGATGCCGCCCGCTATGGCGCGGGCCAGGACCACCCAGTCGAGCCGGGACGCCGGCACGAACACCAACGGCACGAAGATCAGCACGTCGAACCACGGGCGCTGCAGCGGTGAGGTGAAGGTCCACGCCAACACGGCGGCCAGGACCGGCCAGATCAGCGGCAGGTCAGGCGCGCCGGGAGGCGGGCGCCGGATCAGCAGGACGCCGAGCGCGGTGAAGGCCAGCGCGGCGATCAGGGTGAGATGCCGGAACGGCGGGCTGAAGCCGAGCAGGCGGTACGGCACCTGCCAGAGGTTGTCACCGGCGGCACCGTAGCCGCGCTGGACCGTGTCGGCCACCGCGCCGCGGCCCGCCGTCAGGTACCCCGCCGCGAGCACGACCGCACCGCCCGCGCCCGCCGCCGCCAGGGTGCGCGGTGACCTGCGGGCCACCCAGGCCAGGCCGAGGCCGAACAGCACGAACGGCGCCTTGGCCGCGGTCGCGGCGCCCAGCAGCACTCCGGAACCGAACGCGCGGACCGGGCCGATGCGACCAGGTTCACGGGCCAGGACCGCGGTCCGGCCCAGGACGGCCAGCGCCAGCACGGCGAACCCGGCGGCGAACCCGTCGACATGACCGCCCGCCATCACCGCCCACAGCATCAGCGGGTTCACGGACCACAGTAGGTGCGCCCGGGCCCGCATTACGGGCCGGGTGCGCGTCAGCCAGTCCAGGGTGAGCACGACCGCGATGAACGCCAGGGCGTTCCACACCTTCAGCCAGAAGATGGTGACCGCCGCCGAGGTGCCGCCCAGTTCGGATGCGGCCCACTGGGCCGCGGTGGCGAGCGGGCCGTAGACCGAGGGCACGTTCTGCCAGAACCTCGGCGCCAGCAGGCCCACCGGGTCATGGGCTCGCCTGAGCTGTTCCGGGGTCATCAGGTACGGGCTGTGGTGCTGGCCGAAGGCCATATGACCGGGCCATAGCGAGCAGATGAATCGTGGTGGACATCGGGGCGGAACGGGGAACGGGACGGACGAACCGCGGTCCGTTCGGCATTAGGGGTGTTTGTTTTTGTGAACCGGCGTCAGAATGTGGCGATCGGGTTGACCGGGCTGCCGGACGTGCCGGCGAAGCGGACCGGCGCGACCGCGAGGTGGAAGTCCCACTGGCCGAGCTCGGCAGCCGTTGCCGCGCACACCTCCAGGTCGCAGTTGTCGAGCAGCCACAGACCCATCGCGACCAGACTCACGGCGTGAACCGGCATCAGCACGTCTTCGTACCCCGACGGCTGGACGTCCTGGGGGGTGTCAGCGCCGATCAGCGCGACGTCGCGTTCATGGAGCCACGGCAGGCAGGACGCGTGCCAGCCGGCCTGGGCGAAACCGCTGGCCGCACCGGACTCGTGCCGGACGCGGCCGTAGCCGGTCCGCAGGAGTACCGCGTCGCCGGATCGCACCCGGACACCCTGGCGACGCTCGGCCTCCTCGAGATCGCCGGGAAACACGCCCTGCCCCGGTTCCAGCCACGGCACACCGCGGGCCCTCGCAATGTCCAGCAGGACACCACGCGTGATAATCCCGTTCGCCGCCGCCGTGACGGCCGCCCACGCCGATCCCGTGGCGGCGTCCACCAGCGAGTGCGACCGCCCGTTGTACATCGTGCCGTCCCAGAAGATGTGGCACGGCGAGTCGACGTGGGTGAGGGTGTTGCCGTGGAACGTGATGCCGAGCCGTTCCGACGAAAAGCCCCAGCGCCGGTCGGCGTGGAAGGCGGGCACCGGCATGTTCTCGGCACCCGGCATGTCGGCGGCGCACGGGCACGTCGTCGTCGACCGCTCCATGTCTCCCGGTACGGCAACCTCCCAGGCGCAGGACACGCTCCGGCCGTGGCGCACGGCCCGCGCCGCCGCCAGCCGGACGTCGTCGGTGATGTGGTTCAGGGTTCCGAGCTCGTCTTCGTCGCCCCACCGTCCCCAGTTCGACAGCGTGCTGAAGTACCCGAGCACGTCGTCCTGCGTGGGCATCGGCCGCCCTGCCGTCATCCCAGCATCGACTCCTCCGGTCACGCGGTTCGAGGCACCGCAGGCAGGGTATCCCGCCGCTGGATCGAAGACCGCAATGACAGCGCCGTGCCGTTGACGACAGGTGATACCAGCAATGAATGAGGCAGTCCAGCGGCCGGTCGACTCGCGGCCGGGCCGCGGCCGGGCTGGTAGCTGGCGGCGCTGCTGCCGGTCGCCGTGAACTGGCCGAACAGCCACAGCAGCAGCAACGGCTTGTGCGGCAGAGGCTGCATTACCAGGGCCGTTCCGCACGGAACATGGGGAGTCTGGGCCGGGAGCTCAGGGCTTGCCTTCGACGACGCAATGCGAATGCATTACAATGAGCCCGGGTTAGGAAAGGTCCGGGACAGCGACTGGTCCGCAGGCCACATAGCGGCTCATGACGTCACCTTGAACGAGGTGCGTGAGGCGGTCCTGGAGCACCCATACTGGTCCGTTCCGGGACGCGAGGGCACAACGTTGATTTATGGCCGCACCTATGCAGGCCGCTACTTGTTCGTAGTCGCCATCGCGGAAGGCGAGGAAGCCTTCATCGTCACCGCCCGCGACATGACCAACGCCGAGAAGAAGACCTTCCACAGGAAGGCACGATGACCATGACGAAGCATTACGAGCAGCTCCCCCGGCCAGCGGCGGAACTCGACCGGCTGGCCGAGTACTACGACACCCACGACACCAGCACGGAAATGGACAACGGCGACTGGGTCGAGCCGCAGCCGATGGCCACTACCTCCCTCCGCTTGCCTGCCGACGTGATCGACCAGCTCAAGCAGCAGGCGCGAACCAAGCATGTGCGTTACACCACATACGTGCGGGCGATCCTTGAGCTCGCCGCCCGCGGCGGCTCCTCACCGGAGTGGGCGGAGATTACCGAGCGGCTGGATCGGATCGAACGTGCGCTAAGCGGAGGGCTTGCCCACGACGATCAGAAGACGGCCTTACGAACCCGGGTACGGCCCGATGCTAGGTCGGCTGATTCCGGGGCACGCACCACGGTTCGTTCGGGATGAATATGACGGCAGTCGGCTCGGGCCCGCGCGGCCGGGTTATACCGCGGCACCGGGTCCGGGAAGAAGGTCGACGTCGGCCGCGTGCATCGGCTCGCCGCAGTGGGCACAGCGCAGGTCGACCTGGCTGACCTGGCCGCATGCGTGGTGGCGGTACAGCACCGGCGGGCCGGCCTGCCCGGCGAGCCACTTGTCACCCCAGCCGACCATCACCATCAGCAGGTCGACGAGCTCGGTGCCCTTCTCGGTCAGCAGGTACTCGTACCGGGGGCGCCGGTCGTAGGGCCGGCGCTTGAGCACCCCCTGTTCGACGAGGTGGTTCAGCCGCTCGGTCAGGACCTTGCGTGAGATGCCGAGGTCGGCCTGGATCTGTTCGAACCGGGTGAACCCGACGAACACGTCGCGCAAGACCAGCGGTGACCAGGGCTCGCCGATGACGTCGAGCGTGCGCGCGATCGAGCACGCCATCTCGCCGAAGTCCGTGCGCTGCATGGGATCAATATAACACGTCGGGGTTCCTTTAAGGAACGGTAGCTGTTACGGTGATGGAGTCTCTTGAAGAAACTTTGAAAGGATCTCGCGTCAACAACCCGCTGAAGGAGCACACACATGCTTGACCCCGACGTGCGCCGCGTACTCGACGGCACCTCGATCGCTCACCTCGCCACCGTCCTGCCGGACGGCTCGCCCCATACCGTTCCCCTCTGGATCGGCGCCCACGGCGACCGGATCGTCTTCCTCACCGGTCCGGGCTCGCGCAAAGCACGCAACCTGCGCCGCGACCCGCGAGTGGCGCTATCCATCGCACCCGCTGATAACCCGTTCGAGCCCGTCGTGATCCGCGGGCGAGTCACCGAATGGATCGAGGGCGATGCGGCGTGGGAAATCATCGACCAGCTGGCCGTCAAGTACACCGGTCAGCCCTACCCCCGGGAACAGGAGCGCGTCGTCGCCGTGATCGAGCCTGAGCGGCAGACCGTCGGCATCGGGTGAGCCGCCGTTGGTGATGGTAACCGGCAGACAAAGGCCCAGGTCAGGGGACAATCCTAGGCCTGGGCCTTGATGGTAAGGGTCTGGGACTCATGCCTGCACCACCGGCCACCCTTTCGCGGCGGTGCTGAACACCCAGAAGCTAACCGCGAACACGGCCACTGCGGCAGGAATCAGAATCCAGCCCCAGGCAACGGCCGCCGACAAAAGTATCGCGCTGAGCACGATCATCCACAGCACGACCAGCACTCGGATGACGAGGAAGGTGACCCGGACGGGCTGGATGTACTCCCAGGACCGGATGAGGGCGCGCTGAATGCGCGGGCGGGTTCGCAGGGTGGCGCGGCTGGGGTGCCCAGAAGTGTGGGGTGGACTCCAGGGAGCCGGCGCCGTCAGGCTGGCGGTGGACGGCCGTGACGAGGGAACGGTGTCGTGATCCTGTGCGTACATTCGGTGCCTCCTGTGGGCTTCGGTGCCCGGCTGTACCGGCTACCTAATAAAATGATATCACTTTGATAGCTCGCGTCAAGGGCGACCTTCGGCCGCTGGGACGTTTCGGTGGTTGACATGCACCTGCGGCCTGGCCAATATGAATGTGGCGTGGCCCACGCCGAACCTCCGCTGGCCTGCCCCAGCCCGGTCTGTTATCGAGGCAAAGGGACTCCTGATCTCGGGTCGCTATCCTGGTCCGTTCGTCTCGGGCAGGCTTGCTGGGGAAGCTGTGGCCGAGGCGTGGACGAGACCGGATGACAGCCAACAGGAACCTCAAGCGCCGCGTGCGAGCGCGAGCGCCTCGATGTCGATGGCGTCCTGTTCTCCTCGACCGGGCCAGGCCAGACCCCCGAAGGGGCAGCTGCCTTCGCCACCGAGGCGCAGGCCCACGCCGCCACCAACAGCCTGTGGATCAGCTTCGCGATGTCCGGGCAGCACAGCGCCGCCGCACCCGCGGGGACCATCGCTCCGGACGGCAGCTGGGCCGCACGGTGCCCAGGCGATGGGCAGCCTGCGATCGCCATCGCCGACATCGACAACCGGCCGGAATCCATCGACATTGCCGTCACCAAGGCCCGTCCGTGGCGGCGGCTGGCTCGCGCGGGGGTCTATGACGCCCACCTGGTCACCGACGACCGCAGCGACGACCGGAGCGCCTTCTAGCCCTAGCGGCGGGTGAGTGCGCCGGCGTCCTCCGGGAGCTGCTCCGCCTCCGGCAGCTCGGCGTCATGGGCGGGCGCCGGGCGTGACGAGCTGCGGGACCGGCGCAAGGTGATGACGACGGAGGCCAGCACGAGGGCCGCGCCGAGTCCTTCGCGCCAGGTGAACTGCTCGCCGAGGAGCACGATCCCGGCCAGCACCGCGACGACGGGGTTGACGTAGGCGTAGGTGGAGACGGTGGTCACGGGCAGGTGGGACAGGGCGTAGCCGTAGGCGGTGAAGGCCAGAATCGAGCCGGGACCGATGAGGTAGGCCAGGGCGATCCAGGACGTGGCCGGGATCGCGGACCAGTGGACGCGGGAGAGCTCGCCGGAACTGGCGCCCGCCGCCAGCAGGACCACGCCGCCGGCCAGCATCTCGATGGCGGCGGCGAGCATCGCGTGGCTCGGCACAGCGAGCCGGTGGCTCAGGACTGACCCGAAGCCCCAGGCGGCCGCCGCGCCGAGCACGATGATCACGCCCGAGATATGACCCGATGCCGTGCTGCCGCCGACCAGGATGATCACCCCGCCGAGGCCTACCGCGAGGGCGGCCGCGGCGCGGAAGGTGACGCGCTGATGCTGCATGGGCCAGGCGAACAGGATCATCCAGAGCGGCACCGTCGCCACCAGGATGGCGGCGAAGCCAGAGGGCAGCGTCGTCTCCCCGACGGTCACGCCGCCGTTGCCGGCGAAGAGCAGCACGATGCCGACGACCGCGCCGGCCAGCCAGGCCCTGGCGCCCGGCCTGATTCTGTCCTGGGCCGATGCCTGGCTGCGGGCCGCTGCCCGCCGGGCGATGGGGTACAGCAGCGCGCCTGCTATCACGTACCGGGTCCCGGCGAACAACAGCGGCGGCAGGTGCCCGACCCCGACGCGGATGGCCAGGTAGGTCGATCCCCAGACCACGTAGACGACTCCCAGCGCGATCCAGCTCAGGACTCGGCTGCGGGTAGCGGCTGCGGCGTTGTTGTCAGGCATGTTTCCATCCTTGACCCGTCAGGTCGGTACCACGAGTGGCAGAATCGACAACTTGAGGTAAATTACTGCCATGCATCGGATTGCTATCCCCGTTACCCCGGGCTTGCCGATGTTCGAGCTGGCCATCGCGTGCGAGGTCTTCGAGCCCGACCGGGAGGACTTCCCCGTACCCTGGTGGTACGAGCTGCAGTTGTGCTCTGTCCAGGACGGCCCGGTCCGCACCGCCGAGGGGCTGATCTTCGACGGCGCGTTCGGGCTGGATGAGCTGAGCCAGGCGGACACGGTGATCATTCCTGGCTGCGCCGACCGGCAGCGCGAGTTGCCTGAAGCGCTGCTGCAGGCCCTGCGCACCGCCTATGACCGTGGTGCGCGGATTGCCTCCATCTGTACCGGCGCCTTCATCCTCGCCGCCGCCGGGCTGCTCGATGGCCGCACCGTCAGCACCCACTGGATGCACGCCGGCGAGCTCACCCGGCGATGGCCCGCCGTCAAGGTCGAGCCGAACGTGCTGTACACCGACGACGGTCAGATTCTTACCTCGGCCGGATCGGCAGCGGGCCTGGACCTGTGCCTGCACATCGTCCGAACGGACCATGGCACCAGGATCGCGAACACGCTCGCCCGGCGGTTGGTCATGCCGCCGCACCGGGAAGGCGGGCAGGCCCAGTACGTCGAGCAGCCGGTGCCCGCCGCCGGTTCCCAGGGCCTCGGCTCATCGCTGGACTGGGCCAGGGAGCACCTCGAGCTGCCGCTGACGGTCGAGGAACTCGCCCGCCAGGCCATGATGAGCCCGCGCACCTACGCCCGGCGGTTCCGCGAGACGACCGGGACCACGCCGCTGCAGTGGCTGTGCGCCGAGCGAGTCCGCCGCGCGCAGGACCTGCTCGAGAACACCGGCGAGACCGTGGAGCGCATCGCGAGCCTGTGCGGCTTCGGCTCCGCCCACCAGCTGCGTACCCACTTCACCCGGATCAACCACGTGACCCCGCACGCGTACCAGCGGACGTTCCGGCACGTGACTTCGCGATTAGCTCTGTACGTAATCCTGTTCAGCATGGCTGTAGGTGGGTAGGGTTCAGGGCGGGAGAAATACGGCAGGCACTGCAGGCCGTCGCGGACTATCGGCACGTCGAACTCGCCGGGCTGGATGACGCGCTCGACGGGTAGGCCGAAATCGGCCGAAATCGGTCAGCCAAGGTGGGCCTCATGGCGGCGCAAACTCCAGCTCATCGAGACTCTTCCCGAACAGTTCGGTCATGCTCTCGACTCGCTCAAGGACTTCGCGGACCCGGTCATCACCGGCTCCATCATCGACACGGCGACCTGGGATCCCGCTGAACGCGCGTGGCACCGCGCCGAATAGCTGCCACCGGGAGCAAACGCGTCACCGCCGGCGCTGACCAGCCGGCCGCCGATCCTTCTAGGCAGCCGCGCCCGTTCATTCCTGGCGGCGGAACGGCGCCTCGTCCTGCCTGAGGGCCGGACCGTGGGCCTCCTCGTCGACGAGCGCCGCGGCCTCGGTGCGAGCGGCGGCACGGGACCGGGCCGCGAAGCCGGCGTCGAGCCCGCTCTGCTCGATGCACCATTGCGTCCATTCCGGCAGCAGGCGCAGCGCCGCGTTGGCGGCGTCCGGGAAGTAGCCGTGACGGATCAGGTGCGCGGCCATCTCGATACGGTGTGGTGAGCAGGAGTAGCTCGGGCGCCCCTCGGGGTGCGGCTGCGGTCCCCACTCGTAGAGGATCAAGGCTGCTGCGTCGGCCGTGTCATGAGGAACATCGTCGTGCCGTGCCCGGTACCAGTCCAGGAACGCGTCGCGCACCGCGCCGGAGTCGCCGCTGCCGGGCGAGACCTCGTCGGCGTCCGCGGCCGTGACGCCGACGAGGACGCGGGCGCGGCGCCGGAGCCGGTAGTACTCCCGGATGAGTTCCCGGGGCTCGCTTCCCTCCAGCATGTCCGACAGCGGCCCAGTCTGCAGGCAGGATGCCAGCAGCCCGGAGGTCGTCTCGGGCGGGGCCGGCGACAGCGCCGTCCCGGCGGCGGCCCCGACGGCGTGCTGCCATTCAGCCAGCGCGTCCTGCGCCGTGTCGAACGCCCCGGCTCCGACGACGTTGAGGATCCAGCACGCGTCGATGTCCCATGCGTACCAGTGGTCTAGCGCCGCCCCGTCGTAGCCGAACGGGGCCACGACCAAGAAGCGGCTGCCGTACGCATCGCGCGCGATTAGGGGATCCCCGGTTGGCCGGCAGCCGTCAGCGGAGTACCCGGTGCCGGAAACCAGCCCTCGGTCTGCCAGCAGCTTGGCGGCTTGGCCCGCTTCGGCCAGCGTGGTCACGTAGGGGTCCTTGATGCCGGGGAAGCTCGCGCGGGCCAGCTTCGCGGTCTCGCTCTCGGTGTCGCCGGGCGGTGCCGTCACCGCCAGCCCGTACAGCAGCGGCCATAGCCGCTGCCAGTCGCCGGTGCCGTCGGCCACCGACGTCCGCAGCGCCGCCCCGGTCTTCTCCGCCAGCTCGCGCAGCCACTGGAACGGGTGCAGCCCGGACTGCCCTGAGTTAAACCGCGCGTAGAATTCGTCGCCCACGATTCGGCAGGCTTGCGTTTCCAGGTCGACAGGACGAGACGGCCAGGCAACAGCGCGGGCGGCGGCGAGAATCCGCCGATGGGACTCGCCCCACCAGGGGGCGGGTTCGGCCCCGCCGGCCAGGGCGTAGGCGAGGTCATGCAGCGGGTTACCTTGCGGTTCCCCCTCCCGCTGAGCCAGTTGCTCGGCTCGCCGCTGCGGGTTGCCGCTGATCCCCTGACGGGGACCTTTGCCCTTCCCGGAAGGCCGTTTCTTCGATGCCACGTCGTCAGCGTACTGACTAGAGGGGGCCGCTTGTTGCGGTGGCTGATGTCTGCGATCGGAGGGTAGTTTGCGGTACGCCGATCCGGTGCCTAGGGAGGTGCCGTTCAACCTGGCGCCATCCCTGACGTCCCACCCGCTGCACCCGCCCCGGCGGCCCCGCTGGGGACTGCACACGAGGTACTCGAAGCGCCATCGCATCCCGTAGAGGGGTACCTATGGCACATCGAGTACCCTTCTCACGCCGCGTCCCCGCGCGGGTGATCCTTGGACTCGGCCGGGCTATCAGGCGACCTCGCCGGGAGTAAGGTGCGGATCATGGACGCGGAGTCTCCGAAGGTCGCGCGAGTCACGGTGCCGCTCCTGGTCGGCATGACGGTCCGCGACGCGCGGGATGCGGGCCACAACAGCGGCGTGGTGGTTACCTCGGCAGATCTTGACGGTCCGCCTCTCGCCGCGCTGACCTGGCCCGGTACCTGGATAGTGATCGCTCAGCGTCCGATCGCCGGATCCCTCGCCGAACGATGGTCGACGGTGACCATCGAGTTCGAGGAACGTCCGGGCGGCGATGCTCGCTAGCAACAGACGATCGGAGCGGTCAGATGGTCCAGTCGATCGGGTAGTTGACGATAGGGATGAAGGTCAGCGCCGGCCTTCTCGGCTTCGTGCCGGGCATCCACGATCATCTCCTTGAGCCGGCGGATCTGCTGTGCGTGCTCGTCGGACTCCCAGATGCTGACATGGACCATGGAGCCATCGGGCGAGGTGCCCGCGTGGTAACTGATCAGGCCGGGCAGTTTCTTGATCGCCGGAATCAGGTAGCGGCCGGTCGCGACGGTCATCTCCTGGACCTCTGGGAACCGGGCGGGATCGAAGTTGCCGCGTGAGACGCGGACCACTGCGGTCGGGGGGATCGGGGGGATCGGGGGATCGGGTCGGCGGTCACGGGAGGCCTCCTGGGGGATTTACGTTCCGATAGGACACCAGAATATAATGTCCGTCAGGAGGATGTGAGTGAGACCTACCGAAGCGCGTCCTGCGGGGCGGCCGAGAGACCCCGAGCTGGACCGGGCGATCCTGGCCGCGGCCGAGCAGCAGCTTCGCCAGGCCGGCTACGCCGGGATGTCCCTGGAGTCAGTAGCGGCCGCCGCCGGCACGACCGTCCCCGCCGTGCGCCGCAGGTTCCGCAACAAGGTCGGCGTGGCCGTCGCGGTCATCGACTCGCTGCGGGTCGAGAGCCTGCCCGCCGAGTCAGGACCGCCCCGCGGCCGCGCCCTCGCGGTCCTGCGGAACTTCCGCGCCAACCTGCTGCGCCAGAACTCCATGGCGGTGGTCGGCACGCTGCTGGCCGAAGAGCACCGTCATCCGGAATTGCTCGCCGCCTTCCGCCACCGTCTGGTCGAGCCGCGCCGGGCCGCGCTGCGCCGGGCCCTGGCCGAGGGCATCAGCTCCGGGGAACTGCCGGACTCAGCAGACGCTGACGTCCTGGCCAGCATGCTGACCGGCTCGTTCTACGCACGGTATATCGCCACCTCAGACATACCCGATGACTGGGCCGAACGGACCCTGCGGCACGTGTGGCCAGACGCCCCGCAGGGCCGGTAGCCCCGGTCTGCGGGGCGGCGAGGGCGGTCGCCAGGCCCGCAACGGTAGCCAAGGGATGCGAATGGGCTGGCGTTGGGGTGATGCCATGGTCCGTTCGGCATAAAGATTTGATCGGCGGAACGGTCTCAGGTCGGCTCGTCGTAGCGGACGGGGGTCGAGTACCGCGGGTCCTCGTGGCTGGCCCGGCCGCGCGAGAAGCACCACACCGCCAGGAAGGCCTTCCTGGTCCTCGACCGGCTGTTCGGGGCGTTCGGCGTCTCTCTGGTCGCTTGTGGGGTGTCAGGTAACGTTCGCCCCGCTTTTAACAGCTTCGCCGGGGCAGGACCCCGAACCTGACCCACATCGAAGGACCATAGGGTTGCTCGGGCAACCGCGATGGACCATCGGTGTCGCTTCAGAGCGGGGCGCACGGCACGGGTGTGTCAGGCGAGGCGGGTGGTGTTCGCGGTTTGGAGCTGGGTCACGAGCGGGGCGGCTTGGTCGAGCCAGCCGGTTAGTTCGGCGGCGGTGGGGGCTAGCTCGTAGGGGTGAGAGTGGCAGGCGTGGCTGAGGGCGGCGAAGTGGTAGGCGGCTAGTCATCAGCCACTCGGTGACAGCCTCATGTGACCGTGCGCCGGGACATCCCGCGGTGACCCACTCGTCATGCGCCGCGAGAGTGGACTCGATCTCCGCCTGTTCCAAGGCCTCTCGCGAAGCGTGCCGCTCCACCGCCCGGGGCCGCCGCAGCCCGGCGAGCGGAACGATGGCGGCGGTCTCTCCGCCGAGATGGATCACCTCGTACGTCGGCCGGATCCGGGTGCCTTGCCGGTTGCACGCTCATAAGTTCAACGGTACCGGACATTGGCCCGGCAGCCCGGATGGCGCGCGACTGGCCTGGCTCCCCCTCCGATGCGCCGCTGGGTCGCCGAACCCGCCAGCCGGATCGCGCCCAGGTCCGCGTTGCTCTCCTAACTCGACGACGTGCATGTGGTGATCCGCGCCGATTTCGACTACCGCGACTCTGCGCTGCGGCAATTTCCCGAGACCTTCAGCGTCCCGACCCGGTACATCAAACACATGATGGTTGTCGCTGATCTCGCTCGAGGCGACGCTGGTGCCATTGAGGATGCGCTCGAGGCAGCGTGGCAACTTCAGCGCAGCGCCGACTGACAGCGATCTTGGTCACAACCGTTCCGCACCTGGCCGGGAACCCCGATGGCTGCCGGAGGGCGAGAGTGTGGGGGTGATAACAGCCACGGGAGGTCGTCATGACCGCACAGCCAGTCCGCGACTTCGGCAGCGAGGAATACAGATACAGCCCCGTGCCGGGCCGGTACCGGCTGATACCCCACGGACCGCCGGAGAAGCACCCCCTCGCCAGGAAGACCTTCCTGGTCCTCGGCCGGGCTGTTCGCGGCGTTCGACGTCATCTCCCTTCGGAAATGCCTGGGCGCGGCCGAAGCCGCGGCGGACGCGCTTAACCCGGATTGCGCAATTGAGGGCGGGCTGATCAGCTTGCGTAGCTCGCGGGCGACCTGGCCGGGCTCGGTCAGCAGCGCGAGGTGGTGGCTGAGTCGCTGTCCTACCGGCCAGCCGAGGTCGACGGGCCCTGTCCGCCTCGTCTTGGTATGCCTCGCTGAGCTGGAGATAGCCGCCGGGGGCGGTGGGCCACCCTGGTGCGGGCGGATAGCTTTCCTCGAACATGGCCATCGGCAGCCGGGGACACTCCGCTGCGAAATGCCGCCGGACCGCCGGGTCAGGCAGCAGCGCCGCCAGTTCCTCCTCGCCCCACCACTGCGACCACGGCGGCAGCCAGCCCTGCGAGTCGGCCAGGTCACGCAGCCGGGCCGCGAGATCGGGCGACCCGGTCTCCAGCCATGAGCGCCCCGGCGCCGGCAGCCGGGCGTCGACGAAGACGTAGCCCCGGACCTTCTCTCCCAGCATCGTCCCGGCCGTGGCCAGCAGTGGCCCCGCCCGGCTGTGCCCGATGAGGATCGCGGGCTGGCCGGCTGCGCTCTCGGCGATCACCTGGGCCTGGCGCAGGTGATACGGCGGCCCCGCCGCGACCGTGCCCGCCAGGTCGGGCACGGTGACCGTGTATCGGTCTGCGGCCAGGTCACCGGCGATGGGCACCCAGGTCCCGCAGCCGACCAGCGGGCTATGGACCAGCAGCAGCCGAGGTTGCATGCCTTTATCCGTATCACCGATGCGGCCGACGGCCGCCAAGCGACAGATTGGCCCGCGCACGGCCTGCGAGGGCTCAGGCCAGAAACTACTACCCGAGAGAATACTCTTAGAGTATTCTCTCGGATATGAGCGTTCCACTGACACTGCTTGGCCTGCTTGAGCGGGGGCCAAGCCACGGATACGACCTGAAACGGGACTACGACGCGTACTTCGGCCGGGGCAGGCCGCTGCGTTACAGCCAGGTGTACGCGACCCTGTCCCGGCTGGCCAGGGACGGGAAGGCGGTCGCCGGGCCGGTCGAGCAGGAGGCCGGGCCCGAACGCCGCCGGTACGTCATCACCGAGGCCGGCATCTCCGATGTGGAGCGGTGGCTGGCCGAGCCGGTCCCGTCGGAGCCGGACCTGACCAGCGACCTGTTCGCCAAGGTGGTGCTCGCCCTGATGCTCGACCGGCCGGCCACGGCTACCTGAACCTCCAGCGCGCCGCGCACCTGCAGCGGATGCGCGAGCTCACCGAGCTCAAGCGGGACGGGACCCGCTCGGGGTGCTCCTGGCCGATCACGCGCTCTACCGACTGGAGGCTGACCTGCGATGGATCGACCACGCCGCGGCCCGGCTCGACCTGCTCGCGCGGGCGGTGCGGCCATGACCGCGGACCTCCCCGCGGCCGCGGGCAGCCGCATCACGAACATCGTCGAGGCGCGGAACCTGGTCCTTTCGTTCGGCAGCACGCCGGCGCTGCGCGGCGCCTCGCTGTCCGTCCGCCGGGGCGAGGTCGTCGCGGTCATGGGGCCGAGCGGATCGGGCAAGTCCACCTTGCTGCACTGCCTGGCGGGCATCCTGACCCCGGATGACGGGGAGGTCTGGTTCGCCGGGCAGCGGCTGGACACCCTGAGCGACGACCGGCGCAGCGCGCTGCGCCGGGACCGGTTCGGGTTCGTGTTCCAGTCCGGCCAGCTGGTCCCCGAGCTGACCGCCGAACAGAACGTCGCCCTGCCCCTGCTGCTGTCCGGCACCCGCCGCGGCCCGGCGACGACGACGGCCAGGAAGTGGTTCGGCCCGCTCGGCCTGGACGGGCTCGAGCACCGCAGGTCCGGGGAGCTGTCCGGCGGCCAGGCCCAGCGCGTCGCGCTGGCCCGCGCCCTGGTCGCCGGGCCTGAGGTGCTATTCGCCGACGAGCCGACCGGGTCGCTGGACTCGGTGTCCGGCGAACTGGTGATGGAACTGCTCACCGACGCCGCCCGCGAGCACGGCACCACCGTCATCCTGGTCACCCACGACGCCCGGATCGCCGCCTACGCCGACCGGGAGGTCGTCGTCAGGGACGGCGAGGTCAGCACGCTGACCGGGGCCAAGCCGTGATCTGGCTCGGGCTGCGGCTGGCGGTCAGCGGCGGCCGCGAGGCGCTCACCCGGCTGCTCGTCCTGGCCGCCGCGGTCGGCGTGGGCGTCGGCCTGCTGCTGGCCGCCGTGGCCGCGACCAACGCGGCCGTCACCTGGAACAACCGCCACGCCTGGTTCTGGACAGGCACCTCGTCCGTGCCCCGGGAACCCGCGCCGGCGGGCATCGCCCCGCTGTGGTGGCACCCCGGCGGCGACACCTTCGACGGCCAGACGATCAGCCGGTTCGACGTGGCCGCCACCGGCGCCTCGGCCCCGGTGCCGCCGGGCATCGCCCGTGACCCGGGCCCTGGCCAGTACTACGCCTCGCCCGCGCTGGCGGCGCTGCTGCGGTCCACCCCAGCGGACCAGCTGGCCGGCCGCTACCCCGGCCGCCTGGCCGGGGTGATCGGCGACGCCGCGCTGCCGTCGCCCGACTCACTGGTCATCATCATCGGGCACACCCCGGCGCAGCTCCCGTGGCCGTGGTGGGCATCACCACCTGGAACGCCCAGCAACTCACGCTGAAGATCAGCGCCGTGGAAACGAACGTGCTGACGGACCAGCTGGCGGGCCAGCCGCCCAGCTCCGCGTCCCCGCCAAGCACGGGACCGGCCGCGGCCGCCGCGCCCGCCGCGCCGCTCGCGGCGGAGCTGAACGGGATTCACGGCGTCCAGGGGGTGGTCGTGGTCCGCGCGGACCCGGGACTCACCATCCCCGCGACAGTCCTCGGCACGATCCCCTACCCGGGCGCTGGCTCGCAGCCCACCCCGGCCGGGGTGGTCTCGTGCGCGCAGCTCGCGGCGGTTCCGGCCTTGGGCCGCTGCCCCGCCGGGGCGAGGGCGGCGGCGTTCCCGGCCGACGGTTTCGCCGGTCCCCTGTACGGCGTGGACGCCACTCCGATCACCTGGCCGGCCGCGAACATCCAGGCCACCCGGCTGGACCGCCTCGGCGTGGACGCCATCAACGTGGCCACGAACGGCACCGTGGCCGCGGTCGAACAGGCCAGGACCGTGCTGGAAAACGCACCCGGCTACGCCGCCTATCTCGGCGACGGCGCGCCGTCCACCGTCGGCGAGCTGATCGCGCAGTCCAATCCCACCAACAGCGGTTACCAGCAGCTCGCGAACACGATGATCCTGGTCAGCCTGCCGATCGCCGGCTGCACGCTGGCCGCGGGCATCGCGGCCGGGCTCGCCGACCGCAAGCGGCCGTTCAGCATGCTGCGCCTCACCGGCGCCCGGCTCGCCATGCTGCGCCGCGTCGTCGCGCTGGAAAGCGCCGTCCCGCTGCTCGCCGCCGCCGCCGTCGCGATCGGCACCGGGTTCGGCGCCACCGCGATGTACGCCTCCCTGGAGATGCAGCACCCGATGGTCGCGCCCGGCGCCCCCTACTACCTCCTCACCGCGGGCGGGATCCTGGCCGCCCTCGGCATCATCGCGGCCACCTTCCCGCTGCTGGCCCGCATCACCGGACCCGAAGTCGCCAGAAACGAATGAACCTGCGTGCCGAGGCCTGCCGGGGTGCCGAGGCCGGGGACGGCTGACGATGGTGCACCGCGTGCCGTCCGCCAGTGCGCCCGTCCAGGGAAGCCGGCCCCGCACGATCCGCTTACAGCGTCGGCTCGTGGGACACCACGCGTCATCACCGCCCCATCCGCGCCCCAAGATCACTCCCGTTTCGGTCCAGCGCGACCGTTCGGTGGGAGATTCTGGCTTGGTGGAGACTTTTGTGAATCATAGTACCCAAAAGTCTTCACGAAGCCTTAACTTACCATGATCTTTGTTCGATTTATGCCAGGCGACGCCAAGCCCCGGGTCCTGCGCTGCCCCGCCTGCCTCATCGCCCACGCCAGACGCTCCGGCGGCCGCCCGTCCCGCGGACGCGGCGCCGGGCACGCCCGATCGTCACCGCCGCCACCAGCGGCGTCATCCCGGTGAGAGCTTTCCCCGGCTCACCTGCCGGCCAGCGCCAGACCGGACCGGACCGGACCGGACCGGACCGGACCGCCAACGTGACAAACCAGCAACCCCAGGTCATGCGCTTCTAGAGGACATTGTCCGCGGCAAAGATCATGCTACGGACCGGGGCTAGCTCCTGGAGGCGGCCGGCGTCTTCGGCGGCGGCGAGGCCCGGCGGCGAGGCGAACGCGGCACTCAGCTCGTACATGGTGTCCCAGTCCAGCTCGGCGACCAGGTAGTACGGCGCGCCGCGGACGGCCGCGACGTCGCGGCTGACCGTATACCGGCGCAGCCCCGGCAGCCGGCGCGTCAACATATCATTGACCGGAGCTGGTTGTCGATACGCTGTGAGGATGGCCTCCAAGAGTCTGGTCAGGCGGATCACCGCGGCGCTCGGCGCTCTCGACGTCGCCGCCGAACCGATGAGCCGGCTCGACGCTGCCCGGCAGCTGCGAGAAGCGGCCGAGGAACTGGAGGCCGCCCAGGTCGAGGCCGCCCGCAAGGCCGGTGCCACGTGGAGTGAGATCGGCTCGTGCTACGGACTCACCAAACAAGGCGCCCAGCAGCGCTTCCGGGCGGTGCGCAACCAGGCCAAGGCCGGTGCTGCGGCCCCGGAACCCGGGATCGGGACTGCAGTATTAACTGCAGTACTAACTGCGGTGTTAGCTGGCGATGGCTAGGTGGCGGTGCACGGTGGCCGGGTCGCCGAGCGTGGCGAGCATGCAGGCGGCCAGGTCGGCGCGGGAGACGGTGAATCCGTGCGGCAGGTTGCGGTCGATCGCGGTGCGGTAGGCGCCGGTGGCGGCTTTGCCGGTCAGCGCGGGCGGCCGGAAGATCGTCCAGTCCAGGTCGCTGTCGCGGAGCTCGTCCTCGCCGCGGCGCATGTCGGCACAGACATGGCGCAGGAAGGTGCGCCTGGCCACGGGCTTGACCAGGTAGCGCAGATAGGGGCTTTCGCCTTCGTCGGCGACGATGGAACCGCTGACCTGCAAGAGCCGCCGGGTACCGGTCTTGTCCATGGCCGCGATGATGCTGCGCACGCTGTCGGTGATGACGGTGGTGGGGCCGGTGCCGCGCGGGCCGACCGCGGAGATGACGGCGTCGGCGCCTTCGATGGCCGGGGCGATGGCGGCGGGGTCCATCACGTCGGCGGTGACGACCCGCAGCCCGGGATGGGCCGGCCCGGCCAGGCGGGCGGGATCGCGGACCACCGCGGTGACCTCGTGACCGGCGGCGAGCGCCTGGCTGGTCAGGCAGGTTCCGGTGGCGCCCGTCGCGCCGAGGATGGTGAGTTTCATCGTGTTCGCCTTTCCAGGCCTGTTGCGTTCCGGTAGATTTACTCCGAGGATCATATTATACGGAGATCATATCATATGGAATCGATACTATCTGGGGATGCGGACGCGGCCCCGCGGCACGGACGGCTGAACCGCGCGATCAAGGAGTCGCTGCGAGACCTGGGCGCCCAGCTGTCGCTGCTCAACCACAGCGTCGGCACGCGCCTGGACCTCAAGTCCGCCGACCTGGAGTGCCTTGACGTCATCACCAGGTACGGCCCGCTCAGCCCGAGCGCCCTGGCTCGTCAGACCGGACTGCACCCCGCCACCATGACCGGCATCTTGGACCGGCTCGAACGCGGCGGCTGGATCGAGCGCGACCGTGACCCCGCCGACCGCCGCGGCGTCGTCGTCGCCGCGGCCCGGGGCCGCGGCGGGGAAATCCTCCGCCTCTACCTCGTCGACTCCGGAATGAACACCGCCCTGGACGAGATCTGCGCCGGGTACGACGAGGAGGACCTCCAGCTCCTGGCCGATTTCCTGCACCGCACGGCCGGCGCCGCCCGCACCGCCGCCGATAGGCTCACCGCGAGCTGAGGCTCTCTCGCGTCGCCGAAGCTCTCTCGCGCCGCATGGGTGATGCGGGGGGCGTGGGAGACGCACCACGGCTCGTTCGGAAGGTTGATGGTCAGTGCTTTAGCAGGTGCACGACCAGGGCGAGAGCGGCGAGGCCGACGGTGAGCTTGAGGGCGAGGATGGCGCCGCCGACGGCGATGGTGATCAGCCAGCCTCGCCGGGTCCTGGGGCGCCGGATGCGCTTGAGCGGGCGGTTAGTCACGGGCGGGCGCGTTCCAGTCGAGGAGCTGGACGATGACGCCATTGGGGTCGGTGACCTGGAACGAGCGCTCGCCCCAGGGTTCCTCGCGCAGTGGCATGGTGATGGCCACACCCTCCGCGCGCAGGCGGGCCAGCTCAGCCTCGAGGTCCTCGACGACGAACGCGAGGATCAGGCCGGCGGCGTGAGTGTCGCGCTGGTCGGCGGGCAGCACGGGCAGGCCGCGGCGCAGGAAGACGACGTTCATCCCGGCGTCCTCGCGGGCCAGGGAGGCGAAGCCGTCTGCGGCCATCTCCTGCCGGAAGCCGAAGTGGCTGATCAGGAAGGCCGCCGAGGCGGGCACGTCGGCGACGTTGAGGGACACGGCGGAGGCGGTGATCTGCACGGGAGGGCTCCTCGGGCTGGGCGACGGGTCATTAATAATGTACGCCGTACAATGTACTGCGTACAACGCGAATCAGCGAGAGAATGTTCCCATGCCCACCGAACGCACCAGCGCCGGCGACCCCGCCCGCACCCTGCAGCTGCTCTGGCGCGAGCCCGGACCGGCGGACACCCGGCGCGGACCGCGCCCGGGACTGAGCGTCGAGCGGGTCGCCGCCGCCGCGATCGCCCTGGCCGACGCCGACGGCCTGGGCTCAGTCACCATGCGCGCGATCGCCCAGGTCCTGGGGGTGGTGCCGATGTCGCTTTACACCTACGTGCCGGGCAAGGCCGAGCTGCTCGACCTGATGCTCGACACGGTCTACCTGCAGATGCCCCGCGGCGACCTGTCCGGCCTGCCGTGGCGCGAGCGCCTGGCCGCCGTCGCCCAGGAGAACCGTGACCTGGTCACGCGGCACCCCTGGATCGCCGAGGTCTCCACCAGCCGGCCCCCGCTCGGCCCCGGACTCATGGCCAAATACGAGCACGAACTTCAGGCGCTCGA
Source organism: uncultured Actinomycetes bacterium (assembly GCA_963808315.1). GTDB lineage: Bacteria > Actinomycetota > Actinomycetes > Streptosporangiales > Streptosporangiaceae > Palsa-504. The sequence continues at coordinate 28,963 of CAWEFK010000044.1, forward strand.
GGGCCTCGGACTCGACGACGTCGAGATGGACGCCGCCCTGACCTTCCTGCTCGGTTTCGTCCAGGCCGCCGCGCGCTCGGCCGCCGAGACCGCCGCCGCCCGGCAGGACAGCGCGATGAGCGAGGAGCAGTGGTGGGCCGCCAACGCTCCCCTGCTGACCCGGGTCTTCGACCAGGCCAAGTACCCCACGGCCGCCCGCGTCGGCGCCGCCGCGGGCGCCGCCCAGGGCGCGGCCTATGACCCTGACCACGCCTACACCTTCGGCCTGCAGCGCGTACTCGACGGCCTGGGCGCCCTCATCGACACCAGCGGAGCCGGGCCCGGACGGCGGCCAGGCGCTGGGTGAGCACGCCGGTGACCTCTTCCGGCAGCGCTTCGATTCCCTCTCGCCTAGGAATTCGAATTATTGTGGATACTTGCCTACCCTATGAGGGTAGGAGCGATCCACGATCGCAGGAGGACCCAGGCAGGGAGCCTGGGGGGCGGGGCGGCTTAGGGGGGGTGGGGTCGTAGGCCGTCGAGGATGATTTGGGCGATGTGGGCTGAGCGCGTGCGGCTGGTCTCTGCGCCGGCGTGGCGGATCGCGGCGAAGGCGCCGGCGACCAGCGCCATCACCTCTTCGACGGTAAGGTCGGGGCGCACGACACCAGCTGCGTGCGCACGATCAAGCAAGTCTGCGACGTGGCGGGTGAGATCTGCCGCGAGGTCCGGGGCGGCGATGCGCAGGTCGAACTCGGCGCCCACCAGCGCGCTCTTCACCGTTACGTTCTCGGCCCCGTTCGCCATCATCTTGGCCAGCAGGGTGAACAGCGCGGCGGGATCGTCGGCGGCGGCGAGCACTTCTGCCTCCGCCACCAGCTGTTCTATCTGGTCGATCGCGACCGCGAGATACAGCGCTTCCTTGGCGGGGAAGTGCCGGTGGACGGTGCCGGGGCCAACGCCCGCGCGGCGGGCTATCTCATCGAGGGAGACGCCAAGACCTTCCGTCGTGAACAGCTGCTGCGCGGTCCGCAGCACTCGCTCGCGGTTGCGGCGCGCGTCAGCGCGCAGCTCGGGGTGACCGCGCTGAGCGGCCGACGGCTTCGCCGGGACGGGGTCGGGCGGCTGGCTGGGCATGTCGCCACTAGCATAACCGGGGCGCCGCACCGTATACTCCTGGCCATAAACGGGGCGACGCACCGTTTACTAGCTCAGGTGCTTACCGGCGGTTGCCGCTCACCTAGAACCGATCCATCAGCCCGAGGAGACCGTGCCGATGACCACACGTGAGGACGCCAGCGTCCTGGTGCAGCGGATGCAGGAGTGCTTCAACACCCGGCAGTTCGGCCAGGCCGCCTGGCGCGCGCTCACCGCCCGGTTTCCCGGCATGCGCGTCGTGGCCCAGGACATCCTGGTCGACGGCGACAAGGCCGCCGTCCGTTCGGCCGTCGAGGGGGATCGCGGACCCGGGCGGCGACGCGCAGCCCATGCTGTTCGAGATCTTCCGCATCGACGACGGCCGGCTCGCGGAGATGTGGGGGGCCAGCACGGGATTCCCGGCCACCGATAGCCCCGAGGAGCTGCGCTCGGAACGATAGTCGGCCTAGCCATGACCCGGTGTCCAGCTCACCTGGTCAGTGCGCCCGCCGCCTGCAGTTTGTCAGCCTAGGGTGACAAACGAGCCGTTGTCAGCCTAGACTGACAGCATGACGTCGATGACGGAACTGGCGGCCGCCGTGGACAGCCCGGACCCAGCGACAGGGCTGGCCGCGGTGGCCGCCTTGCGCAAGCTCACAGATGAACTAGAGGCACTGCACGTGAGAAACGCCCGTGTCATGGGCTGGTCGTGGGAAGCGATCGCCTCCTCACTGGGCGTGCGGCGCCAGTCGGTGCACAAGAAGCACGCCAGGCGGATTGCCAGGACGCCGCAGGGAGGCTGACGTGACAACGCTCACCAGGTTCGCGCCGCCGGCGCGCCGGACCATCATCCGCGCGGGGACGCTGGCCAGCGATTACGGGCGGGGCAGGCTGAGCACCGAATTCTTTCTCCTGGCACTCGCCGAGGACCAGCCGCTGAGCAGGCCGGTGGACCTAGGCATCACCGCGGCCACGATCCGCGCCGAGATGCAGGCCCGGACGCAGGCCCGGCGAGACCGCGACCTGCTCGCCGCGCTCGGCATCGACCTCGACGAGGTCCGTCAGCGCGCCCTTGACGCCACGTCCACGCGCCTGGATGACCCTTCCCTGTGGCGGCTTCACCGTTCCCGCGTCCGACCGCTCCGCGTCACCCTCAGCGGACCCGCAGCTGAGATCGTGCTCGACGAGAGCGGCCGGAAGGTCATCGAGGTCGCCCAATGGGCCACCCGCCGCGGACGCCGGACCCACATCGCCCGGGAAGACCTGCTCTGGGGCCTGCTCGCCGACGCTTCCAGCGAAGCGGTGCATATCCTCCGCCGAGGCAACGTCGATCTCGGCCGGCTCTGGACAGATCTGCAGCGCTGGCATCGATCAGCATGAACCGGCGCCTCCGCATACGGCGCAGGACTATGAACCCAGACTCGCCGGGCAGGTACGGCCTTCATGTCCTGGCGTCGGCTCGCTGCCGGGCCAGGGCGGCCGGGGTCAGGCCCGCCAGGGCACGGCATTCCCGGGTCAGGTGGGCCTGGTCGGCGTCACCGCCTGGGCCGCGAGAGCGGCCAGGTCGTGAGCGGACTGGCCGGCCGGCGGGGCGGCGTCGATCCGGGAGACGAACCGGCGGAACCGCAGCACCCGCTGCAGGGTCTTTGGCCCGTAGCCGACGGCCGCGTGGCAGCGGCGGCGCAGTTGGCGCATGCTCAGCCCGATTTCTGCCGCGACGTCTTCGGCCCGCGCCCGCGGGTCGGCCAGCAGGACCGCGGCCTGGGTGGCGGCCGGGTCGGGGTCGCCGTCGACGACGAGGGCGGCGGCCAGTTCCAGCGCGCGGACCGCGGCGGTGGCCGGGTCCAGCGTGGCCGGCAGCCCGCCGTGCGTCGCGGCGGCGCAGGTCCGCCAGGTCGACGCGCTGGTCGCGGAGCGCGCTCAGCGGGACGCCGAGCGCCGGGCCCCCCGCCTCGGGCCGGAAACGGACGCCGAGGACAACCGTTCCCGTCTTCATCACGGTGCTGACCGGTCCGGTGTCCGGGCCGGCCACGAACGCTCCCCGGCCCTGCTCCCAGATCAGGTCGCTGCACGCGTCCGGCAGTACCAGGGTGACCCGGTCCCGGCCGGCGTCCGGGGTGACCTGGGCCCACACGCACGCGATGGCGTGCCGCAGGCCCGCCGGGGCCGGCCATTCCGTATAGCCGGGCGGCAGGTCACGTATCCGGACAGGCGAGTAGGCCACTCAATCAGGATGCCACGGCGGTGGCCGTTTCGTTCAATACGGAACGGGCCGGCCGTGCTGTGATGGCCTGATGAACGCTCCTGACTTTGATGCCGCGGCCACCTTCATCGCCGCGAACGCGAGGGTCCTCGACCGGCGCCGGTTCCAGCGGCTGTTCGGCGACGGCGCCGCCCAGCCGGTGCGGGACGCGGTGGCCGCTTACCGCAACGACGACGGCGGGTTCGGGCACGCCCTCGAGCCCGACTGCCGCGCCCCCGGCAGCCAGCCGCTGGCCGTCGAGCTGGCGCTCCGGATCATGGACGAGGCCGACGCGTGGGACGACACCCTGGTCCGGGGTGCGTGTGACTGGCTAGAGGCGGTCGCCCCGGCCGGGGGCGGGGCGGCCTTCGTGGAAACCGCGCTGTCCGGCTGGCCGCACGCGCCGTGGTGGCAGTCCGAGGAGGGCCATCCGGCGTCGGTCACCGCCACCGGTCAGCTCGCGGGCAGGCTGCACGCCAGGGACGTCCGCCATCCCTGGCTGGACCGGGCCACCGAGGTGATGTGGACCAGGATCGACCGCCTCGCCAGCTCGGGCGGCGGCGAGCTACCCGACGGCCCGGGCGGCAGCTACGAGATGTTCGGCGTGCTCGGCTTCCTGCAGCACGTGCCCGACCGGGACCGGGCGACGGAGGCGTTCGGCCGGATCGGCCCGCTGATCCTTGACCGGCATATGGTGGCCCTGGATCCGGAGACACCCGGCGAGGTACATTTCCCGCTGGACTTCGCGCCCGAGCCGGATTCGCTGGCCCGCGAGCTGTTCGACGAGACGACCATCAAGGGGCACCTGGACCACCTGGCCCAGGCCCAGCGCGAGGACGGCGGCTGGATGTTCAACTGGCCGGCCTGGTCGCCGGCCGCGGAACGGGACTGGCGCGGCTTCCTCACCGTTGACGCGCTGCGTGTCCTGCGCGTCAACGGCCGCTGGGGATAGTGGTACGCATGGGACCGCACGGGCTAACGACCCTGGGCGGCCCCTCGTGATACCGGGGCACGCACCACGGTTCGTTCGGCTTGCTAGGGGGTGTGGTTGGCGGTGAAGGCCAGCAGGGGCACAGCGGTCCGCGGCGGATCCTCGAGGTTGGGTGAGTGACCGAGACCGGGCAGCAGCTCGACGATCGCGCCGGGAACGGCGCGGTAGTCGGCGGCGGAGGAGGAGCGCCACCTGCGGTCGTCCTGGCCGAAGATCACCAGTAGCGGCTTGCCGATCCCGGCCAGCCGGTCCGGGAGGGCCTGCTCCTCCAGATAGGCGCGGACCGCCCGGTGCTGATGAGCGCGAGCGCGGTCACCAGGTCGGGTCGCTGCCCGGCCAGGGCGGTGGCGACCAGGCCGCCGCTGGAATGGCCGACCGCGATGACGGGCCCGGCGCCGAGCCGCTCCAGGGCCGCACCGACCCGGCGAGCCTGGTCACCGACCGCGTAGCTCGCCCCGTCCGGTTTGGCCGACCGGCCGCAGCCGAGCAGGTCGATCCGGATGACGCGATGGGAGCCGGTCGACAGCGGAACCAGCGGGTCCCACGTGCGCAGCGACGCGGCGGTCCCGTGGATGAGCAGGAGTGCGGGGGCGTCGCGGGGGCCGTCCTGGCACACGTGGAGCTTGTCGTCGTGGGAAACAGCCATGGGTGTACTGTCGCCGCCGGCGCGGGCGGCGGCTTGTACAAATGTCCCGGTCGGACGGCCTGCGTAGCATGGGGGAATGTGGTCGGGCGGGTCCGAGCGGGATGACGGGGTGCTGTGGGACATCGCCTGCCCGGCCCGGCCCAGTCGCGTGCCCGGGGTCACCATGGCCGGGTTCCGTGACCGTGGCATCACCCCGCCCGGCCTGCGGCTGATCCCGCATCCGGCGGTGACCCTGATCGTGGTCACCGAGCCGTTTCTCGCGGTCGACGACATCGCCTGGGGCTGGCCCGGACCGCGGAACTCTCGCGGCCGGCCTTAATGCACCTCCGGCCCGGATGACGACGATCCCGAACAGGGCGGAGATAGCCAACCCGGGAAACAGCACGAGCACGGCCGCCGGAAGGACGGCAACACGACAGGTACTCAGCCCGCCGAAGCACGCACTCGCGCAGAATACTACGAGGCATTGCATGCCGCGGATCAACCGATAGCCGCGGCGGGTGGGGCGGAAATCGCACCTAGCCCGGCAGCAGCACGATCGGCCTGGGACGCAGGCGGGGCGGGCGACCATCCTGACCGTCCCCCGCCGGATTCAATGCGGCTTACACCCGAACGGGCCCGGCCTATCCTCGACGGGGACAGCTGGGGCGGCGGTCACCGGTACGGTACAGGCAGGCTGCTGAAAACGGAATTCCCGTCCGGCTGGGACGACGACAAGATAATTGGCCACGTCATGGACATGGCCCGCGCTCCTGACGAACCGCCCGTGTTTCAGGCCAATCACCGATGGCGGGTGCATGGCCAGCGTGACGACGTGGGTATTACCGCCATCATCCAGCCCGATGGCAGGATCTGGTCAGCGTGGCCCGACGCCGGCAGCCCGGGAGTGGTCAAGAACCCGAAGGAGACAAAGTAGTGGATGAAGCCGAAGTCATCGAACGGGCTGAGACGCTACCTGGTCGCTACGCGGACCGGATTCGCCCGCAAGACCTCGACGGAATGCGATCCATGGCCGAAGGGGGCGAATGGCAGGAACTGGTCGACGTGCTGCTCGCCAGCCTGACCATAACCCAGGCGCCCGTCACCGCGGCCGAACGAGATGAACTCAGATCCCTGGCGGAAGCGATGGAGCTGCCGGCCGATCAGCTCGCGGGGCTCAACGTCCAGGCCCGATAGCCGGGCTCGCCGCTGTCCCGGTGAACTAGGACCGGGCTTAGGCGTCAGAGCGCGGCGGCGTAGGCCTCGGATAGGCGTGCCATGACGCTGGGGCCGTCCCGTTCGGGCGCCGGTGCGCCGAGATGGATGGTCCGCAGCTCGGCCATGAACTCACGCCACAGGTCCGGGCCGCCGGCGGTGAGCAGTTCGGCTCGCACCCGCAGCCGCCTGGTGGTGGGGCGGTGGCGCAGGCCCCAGTCGCCCAGCTGGGCGAAGACGGGCACCAGCTGAATCGACGCCTCGGTCAGGCTGTAGGCGGCCCGCCGTCCCGGCCCCGCGTCCTCGCGGGTCAGCAGGCCGGCGCTGACCAGCCGCTTGAGCCGGTCGGCCAGGATGTTGGAGGCGATCCCCTCCTCGGAGCCGGCCAGCAGCTCCCGGAAGTAGCGGCGCTGGCCGAACATCACGTCCCGCAGCACGAGCAGGCTCCAGCTGTCGCCGAACGCCTCGACCGCGGCGTTGATCGGGCAACCCGACCGCGCTGGCTCTGCCACCTCGCACCTCATCCCTGAACTGGTTGCAATCTACCATCAGTTGGCCTAGCGTGGAAACCTACCGGTTGCACATCGCAAGCAGATGGGAGGCGGCCGATGAGCGACACGGCCCGGCACGTGCTGGACGGCCCGCGGATGATGCAGGTCATCGGCGGCATGGGCGCCTCGATGGACTGGTGGGAGGAGGAATTCTGCCAGCGGCTGGCGGCGGGCGGGCGATTCGTCATCCGGTACGACCACCGGGACACCGGGCGGTCGGTCAGCTACCCGGCCGGGGTGCCGGGGTACACCGGCGCGGACCTGGCGGCCGACGTGGTCGGGGTGCTTGACGCACTCGGGCGGCGAAACGCTCACCTGGCCGGCCTCTCGATGGGCGGCGCCCTCGCGCAGCGGGTCGCGCTGGCTCATCCCGATCGCGTCGACTCGCTGGTGCTGTTCTCGACCAGCCCGGCGGTCCCGGGCGCGGCGGCCAGCTCGGAGCTCCCGCCGATGTCGGAGGACCTGCGGGCCTACTTCGCCGCTGAGGTCCCGCCGCCCGATTGGGCCGAACGGACGGCGGTGATCGATCACCTCGTCGGCTACGAGCGGTGCCTGTTCCCGTTCGGCCATGCGGGGGCAGGACCGCCCTCATCACCGGGTCCACCAGCAACATCGGCCGGGCCGCCGCCGTCGCCTTTGCGGCCGAGGGTGCGCACGTGATCGTCTGCCCGGCTCAGCGTCCCTGTCGGTGCTCTGTACGCCTCGACCAAGGGAGCGATGGAAACCCTCACCCGCGCGTGGGCCGCCGAATTCGGGCCGCGGGGCATCCGCGTCAACGCGGTCTCGCCGGGTGTTATCCGGGATCCCGCCGTCTTCGCCGGCACCGACCACCCGGCGGCGAGAATGATGGCTGGCACCCCGGCCGGGCGGACCGGCCACCCGGACGAAGTCGCCGCGGCCCTGGTCTACCTCGCCTCCGACGACGCCGCCTTCGTCCACGGCGCTGTCCTGGATGTCGGCGGCGGACGCACCGGGGTAGCCGTCATCGCCGGCTGATGCGCCCATATATATCCGAACGAGGGGATCGCCGATTCGCCGCGATAGCTAATTGCTGGGATGCCGTACGGTGCAGTTAATATTGGGATCCACGCCCGTGTAGTTGAGCGGGCCCGCGATTATCGTCACCGCGGCTGTACTTGCCCTGCTACAGCCGATGGGGCCTTTGTAATCGCCGCGTTGCCCGGCGGCGATACCGCCGATGACCAGCCAGATGACAAGAAGTACCGATCCGATGTGCATCTGGACCTCCGCAGTGTCTGCTGCTTAAAATCCGGTGAGACAAAATTGCGATGGCCTGCCTTTACCCCGGCATCTCCGGGGGAAGCATACCCGCGAGCGGCGATACCGAGTCCGGCGCGGGCGAATTCAATAACTTTCCAGAAATCTGGAAGTTGGCCGTGATTCGTTGACTAACGGGCGCGCGGGACGCATCCTCGGACGCGTGACGGATGAGTCAAGGACAGATCGAGGAGGACGGTACCCGATGCCTGAAGGCAGGGAAGCGGCGGCGCCGGCCGGTGCGCACTCCGCTGCGGCAGCGAAGCCGGCGGCGCTGGGCGGTCGTGGGCGGCGTCGCGGCCAGCTGGGTGGTTCTGGAGGTAGTGACGGGTTCCGCCGTCTCCGCCACCGTGCTGCTTGTGGTGCTGGCGGCCCTCGGCGCCGCGGCCGTGGGCGGCCTGCGGGCCACGGGCATCACCAGGGATCATCCGTGGATACGGCGGCTGGCCTCCCGGCCGTGGCGCGACGGGCAAGACGTGCTCAATGTCGCCATGCGGCACCTGTCCGAGGTGTTCGTGGTCACGCCCAGCGGGTTGCTGCTCGCGCCGAACCTGGTCCAACTGCAGCTGAACCCCGGTGACGTCAGCTCGCTGTGCGAGCGGATGGAACTCGGCGTGATCAGCGCCGGCCTGACGGAGGTCTACGAAGATCAGGTAGCCGCGCATCGGGCCCGTTTCGCCGGGCCGGAGCGGCCCGAGGTGCACGTCGTCGCGGCCGGGTCGGTCCCGCCGGGCCGCTACCGGCTGCGGCAGGGGAACCCGGCGAGCGTGGATGCCCACCCTGACCACCCTGACCTGCCTGACCTGGCTGACCCCTGGTACGCGGGCATGGCGCCGGAGTTCGCGTATGCCAGCCCGCAGCACGGCTACGCCGCCCGCAGCAGGCTACCAGCTCGGGCAGCCGCGGGTGGCCGGGACCTGAGCCGGCCCTGACGATCGCCGACGGCATGGCCACCGCCATGGAGGAAAGCCTCGTCTATGTCCCGGTGCTGCGGCTGGTCACGGGCTCCTCGGCGGCGGAGACCATGATCTCCGGCGCCCGGGCCGGGCGCGGGCCGGTTGAGCTGGTGCTCCCCGACGTGCCCACGGTATCCAGGGAGCATGCGCGATTCACCTTCTCCGACGGCCGCTGGTGGATCACCAACCAGGGCCGGAACGGGCTCACCCTCAACGGCGCCCCGGTGGCGGGCGAACAGCCGCTCGGCGACGGCGATACGATCCGCTGGGGGACGAGACCGGACGCGCTGATGTCCCGCGTTGAGATCGGCTGAGGCCGGAAAGTGCGATAATGGTCAACCAGACAAGGCGAGACGGGATGGCCGCGCCGGTGGCGCGCCGTCGTTCGGGAGTGGCGACGCAGTGGCGACGGGTCGGCTTTTCCTGTGGTCAGAGGAGCTCGGTGAGTGGGTGAGCTGTCCGCCCGATGAGATCACCTGGCTGGACCGGCGCATGCTCAGCGGCGACGAGGACCTCACGCTGCACCGCGCCCCGCGCTGCGCGGGTCTTCGTTACGTGCACCATCGCTGGGAGCTGTTCAGCCGCGATACGACCTACCGGGTCTATCTAGCGCCGGACGCAGCCGGGACCCCGCCCAGCGCGGAGGCCGTGCAGCGGACGGCGAGCCAGGTCCTGCCGGTTGCGCCGGCCCGCTACGAAGCGCTGCCGGTGGTCCTCGCAGCCGGCTCGTGGCTGGTCAGCGTGGGAACCTGGGTGCTGCGGCTGCGGCTCGACGGGCCGGCCCGCTCGGACCCGAGCCTCGCTCCGGACGGTGCGGGGCAACTGACGACCCGGGCCGCGAAAATTACCCGGCGGGGCAGCCTGCCCGCCGAAGACGCGGTGGCTCGCGTGCGCGGCTACTTCGCGCGCAATGCCACGGCGCGGCTGACGATGGCCTACTACTACCAGGAGTTCATCGGCGGCCTGGCCGCCCCGCAGGCAGCGCCGATGACGGACGTGGTCATCGCCCTGAACCTCAGCGGAGTCGGCGCGGTGTCGGACTATAAGAAACTGCTGCAGGGCTTTATCTGGTCCGAACGCGGCCACGCGCGTGATCTCGCCGACTTCCTGCTCGCCAACGGCCTGCTGACTCCGGCCGATCTTGACGAGGCACGGCAGGCCGCGGCGGACAACGAACGCAGTGGCGCCTGCGAGCAAGCGCGGCAGCGGCTTCAGTATCGGCCGAGGGGTAACTGACCGGACCTAGGCCGGGCGGTAGCAGAGGTAGACGGTGCCGCTGCCGAACCTGTGCTCCTGCGCCAAGGTCAGGTTCAGCCGGACCCGGTCCGGCAGGGCCGGGGTGCCGCCGCCCACGACGGCCGGGACGACGAACAGCTGGTACTCCTCCACCAGCCCGGCCGCGATGGCCTGGGCGGCCAGCCGCGCACCGCCTACGGCGAGGTCACGGTCGGCCGCTTCCGTCAGCTTGCGGACCTGAACCGGATCGAAGGCCCGTTCGAGGCGGGTACGGGCGGTATCCGGCGCCTGCAGGGTGGAGGAATAGACGATCTTGTCGGCCGCCCGCCAGATCCGGCCGAAGTCGAGCGCGACGGGCGGCTGGCTCGCGTCCGTATCCGCGGTTTCCCAGGCGCGCATCCTCGTCCGGCGCCGCCCACTCGAAGCGTCCGTCCGCGTCGGCGATGTAGCCGTCGAGCGACATGATGGCCGAGTAGATCAGCCGGGCCATGCGCGCCTCCTTCAGTCCGGGTCTTTTTTCCTTCAGACCATGCCGCCGACGGGAAATAAGCGGTCCGGGCGGGGGGGATCGCGTTCGGGAGGCAAGCACGCCGCTAATCGCTGTTGACCTCAACATCACTTGAGGTTTTAGCCTTGGGGTCATGACGTTCACTGACGCCGAGCAGCGTTTCCTGGCCCGCCACGCACGCGGGCACCTGGCCACCGTCGGTCCCGGCGGCATCCCTCAGGTCAAGCCACTGGGGTTCAGCTACAACACCCGGCTGGGAACAATCGACATCACGGGGTGGAACATGGCGGCCAGCGCCAAGTACCGCAACGTCCGCTCCAATCCGCACGTGGCCTTCGTGGTCGACGAGGTAACCGCTCCGACCATGGAAGGGGCGCACTTCCTCGAGATCCGCGGCGAGGCCGAGACCACCGTCGGTACCCATGACCTAGAGGGCCATCTGGCGCCCGAGATCATCCGGATCTGGCCCCGCCGGGTCGTGGGCTTCAACGTCGATCCAGCTCACCCTGGCTTCGAGACTCGCGACATCGAGCCGGCCGATAACGCGGAAGGCGCCTGATCGAGACCGCACAGGAACGGGCGAGCTAGCCGACGGCGGACCGCGACGGGGCGCACGCGGCTGGTCACGGGAACACGCAGCACGGATCGTTCGGAAGAAAGAGAATTAGAGGTGGTCGCGCCGGGCAAGTGATTCGGCCATCAGGGCATCGCCCTCGGCGGCCGAGCGTCTGCTCTTGACGCGCCCCAGGTGTGCCTTCTTCTCCCCTAGGTACCTCGCGACCCGGGGAGGCAGGTCGAGCGGGTCGGTCCCGGCGGGCTGCGAGCAGACCCGGCATTCCCACTGCGCGGGCGGCGTCGCGGTCCAGATAAACGGCACCGTCGTCCGGTGCCCGTCCGCACAATGGTAAAGCACGACGACTTTGGCGACGGCCAATCCACGGACATTAGGTTCGCCGGCCGGGCCCGCCCCTACCCGCGTACCCTGCATAATGCCGTTATTTACACTTCGCATACTGCCTCCATTAACCCTAATTGTACAGGTAAGTTCGGCGTGGTTAAACCGCTAATTCAAGGTCGTGAAATACTTGAAATACGGTTCGGAGGGCCGGTTTTACTCACAATAGTCAGGTGGCCGCATAGGGTCCAGGTCTCGTCGGCCGGGGCGCGGTCGCGGAAGCTCCGCGCGAGCTCCAGCCGCATGAAGCCGGTCATCGCGTGGGCCGCCTGGCCGATCCCTGCCCGCCGGCCGTGACCGCAGGCGCCGCCCCTCGACGGCTGACGTTGCCTGGGCGGCCGCGGCGGTGGCCGAGCCGGCCCGGTAAGCGGATCGCGGGCTGGGGCGGGTCCTGGACGTGCGGCTATGCGACAGCCGCTTGAGCACCGTTGGGGTTGACGAGTTTCCGCCTGCGGTTCGGCCGCGGCTGCGCCTACTGTGGCGGTGTGGACAACGAGCGGGCGTTCCCGGTCATCCGGCAGACGGTCCTGGACACCACGGATCCGCGGCGCCTGGCCGAGTTCTACCGGCAGCTGTTCGGCCTGGAGTACCAGCCGGGCGACGAGCCGCCCGGACCCGGCCAGCCAGATCCGAGAGGACAAGACTGGCTGATTCTGACGAGCCCGGCCGGCGGTAGGGCGCTGGCGTTCCAGAAGGTCGGGGAGCTCCCCCGGGCAACCTGGCCGAACGGCCCGGTCCCGCAGCAGTCGCACCTGGATACCACGGTGCCCACGATGGCCGACCTCGACGTCGCCCACGAGCGGGCGCTGACGCTCGGCGCTCGGCTGCTCGAGGACCGTTCGGATGATCCGGAGGAGCCACTGCGGGTCTACGCCGACCCCGCGGGGCATCCGTTTTGCATAATCGCGGCGATCGCCGGCTGGTGACCTCGGGTGACAAGTCGCGCCCCGGGCGGGATGCTGCTGTGGATCAACGGCCCTTTCGGAGGCGGCAAGACCGCGACGGCCTATGAGCTGAACCGGCGGCTGCCTGGCAGTGTCGTGTGCGACCCGGAGCATGTCGGCTTCGGCATGCGCCGCATGCTGCCGGCCGCGCTGCGGGGAGACTTCCAGGACCTACCGACCTGGCGGTCTAGCGTGGTGGAATTGCGCCGTCGCCGGCTCGGCTGGCCTGGCGATCAGGCCGTCCGCTGACGGGCCGCTGCGAGCCTCGCTGCGCCGGTACGCCACGACCATCCGTCATATCCGCTTCGACTGATCCCGCGGCCGCGGAGCGGTTACTCCCGGTCCTGGCCGGCGGTCGGGTCCGCCCAGGCCACCGATGATGTTCAGCGCGTGGTCTTGCCGGAGCCCGATCGCCCGCGCAAGGTGGGTCAGTCCAATGGTTCCACCGCGGCTGAAACGGGCCGGACTTCTACCTGACCTACCGCAGGGTGACGTGAGCTGAGAGGGCGCGCGGCTAGGGCAGCAGGGCCAGCTTCCCGGTGACTCGCCGTCCTGCCAGCTCCTCCAGCGCGTCGGCGGCGCGCGCGAGGGGGTACGTCACGGGGGTGACCGGGTGCAGGCGGCCGGCCGCCACGCGATCGAGCAGGCGGGCGAGGAGTTCGGCATTTCCAGCGGGATCCTGCCGTGACCACGCCCCCCAGTCGACCCCGATGATGGCACGGTTTTCCAGCAGGACGCGGTTGAGCGGCAGCCGCGGGATGGTGCCCGCCGCGAAACCGACGACGAGGTAGCGGCCGAGCCCGCGCAGGCTGCGTAGCGCCGGTTCGGCCGCCGGGCCGCCGACGGGATCGATCACCAGGTCGGCGCCCGCACCGGTGACCTCCCGCACGCGGGCCCTCAGGTCCTCGGCCTGGTAATCGACGCAGACCCGCGCCCCGGCGTTCATCGCCGCGGCCCGCTTGGCCGGGCTGGACGCGGCGGCGATCACCCGCGCGCCCAGCGAGCTGGCCACATCGACAGCGGCAAGTCCGATTCCGCCGCCGGCCCCGAGCACCAGAACCCATTCGCCTGGCCGCACGGCGGCTCGCTCGGTCAGCGCGAACAGGATCGTCGCGTAGCTCTCGACGGCCGTCGCGGCCACCTCGAAACCGACGGCGTCCGGCAGTGGCACGACCTGATCAGCGGGCAGCACGCGGTGGGTCGCGTAGCCGCCGAGGTCGAACGAACTGCTCACCACGCGGCGGCCCGGGGCCACGGACAACACGCCATCGCCGACGGCGAGCACCTCCCCCGCCGCCACCAGGCCCGGGGTAAACGGCAGCCGCGGTTTCAGCTGGTAGGCGCCGCCCACCATCAGCCCGTCGACGAAGCTGACGCCGGCCGCGCGGACGCCGAGGAGTACCTCGCCCGGGCCCGGCCGCGGATCGGGCGCCTCCACCAGGACCAGCCGGTCCGGTGGGCCGAACTCACGGCAGGCAATGCGACGCATCTCAGCTCCTCCGACAAGCCGGGGGCGCCCGGCACGCTGATCCTGGAGCGAGCGTACGTCGTTCCTGGCCGCGGTGACCGCGCGGCTCAGGTGGCGCGGCGGCGGACCAGCCAGACGGCCGCGGCGATGAGCAGCACGGACAGCGCGAGCAGCCAGCCGCCCTCGATCCACTGGAACGGCCAGAACCGGCTGCCCGGCTGGTAGGTCGTCCACATCGTGTACCCGTGCTGGACGAGGTACTGGTTCACGGCGGGGTCGTCCTGCGGGATGCCGCCCTTCCCCCCGCCCCCGGCCAGCTGCGGCGCCCCCTGGAGGACCTGGCCGAGCGCGGACTGGCTGACCGGCTGCCCGCCCTTGGTGTACCACTGCTGGTCGATGACCCACGCGGAGCCGGGCGCGTCCGCGTTCTTGACCAGCAGCGGCGCCAGGTAGTGCTCGCGCAGGTACAGGCCGGCGGCGACGGCGAGCCCGGTGTAGACGGCCAGGGTGGCGGCCAGCGCGGCCACGACCCGGCGGATCAGCATGCCAGCCAGCGCGCCGATCGCGAAGGCGGCCAGCGTCCAGGCGGCGAACGCCACCCCGTGCAGGTCGAACACCCCGGGATCCAGCGAGACCTGGGCGTTGAAGGAGAGCGTCTGGACGAAGAACGGGTGGTAGTACCAGGAGAGCAGCACGCTGAACAGCCCGGCGGCGGCCGCCACCGCGATCCCGAGCGGCACCAGCTTGGCCAGCGTCCAGCGCGACCGGCCGAAGCCCTGGGTCCAGGCGTACCGGAAGGTGCCGGTCTCCATCTCCCTGGCCAGCACCGGCGCGCCCACGAACGCCCCGATCAGCGCGGGCACGACCTGAAGCACGATCGCGATGTTCTGGGCCGTCGAGGCGTCGGTGATGAAGTAGCCGGCCAGGGCTCCGCACGCACCCGAGCTGGCCGGGTGGCAGGCGACCGCGACAGCGTAGTCGCGGTGCGCCTGGAGGCCTTCCAGCCACAGCCATACCGCCAGCCCGCCGAGCAGCACCGCCACCCCGCTCAGCGCGATCCGGTGCTGCCGCCAGGTGACCCAGGCCATCCGCCGCCACGGCACGGGCGGCAGGCTCGCGTCCTGCTCCGGGCGGGCGGGCATGGTCAGCGCGGTCATCGCGTCACCTCCGAGGGTTCACTGGTGTCAAGCGGCAACCCATGGCCGCGGGACGGGCCGGGCAGCGCGGCGGCGCCGGGCTCGCGCAGG
Organism: uncultured Actinomycetes bacterium; assembly: GCA_963808315.1. GTDB lineage: Bacteria > Actinomycetota > Actinomycetes > Streptosporangiales > Streptosporangiaceae > Palsa-504. Next base: position 44,295 of record CAWEFK010000044.1, read on the forward strand.
TAGGCCAGGGCGAGTTCTTCCAGGCCGACCGGGTGCGCCTGGAAGCCGGGCGGGACCGGATCAGCCGCGCTGGAGCGAACCAGCAGGTGGGCCTGGGCCTCGCCGCGGCGGACATGCACCACCGGCCGTTCGGCATAGTGGCTGGCCTCGGCGGCGGGACCGGTCAGCACGCGGTGGGAGGCGAGCAGGTCATCGACCTCCCCGGCCACTTGCACCCGGCCCCGCGACAGCAGGATCAGGTAGTCCGCCACCCGCTCGAGCTCGGTCAGCACGTGCGAGGACAGCAGCACCGACACGCCGTCGTCGGCCACCGCGGTCAGCACCGTAGCCATGAAGTCGTGCCGGGCGACCGGATCCAGCATCGCCATCGGCTCGTCAAGCACCAGCAGCCGCGGCCGGCGGGCCAGCGCCAGGGTCAGCGCGAGCTGGGCCTGCTGCCCGCCGGACAGCTTCCCCGCCTTCCGCTTCGGCGGGATGCCCAGCTCGCCCAGCCGGGCCTGCGCGTAGGGCCGGTCGAAGCGCCGGTTCAGGTTGCGGGTTACGTGCAGCATGTCCGCGGCGGACAGGTTCTTGTACAACGGCGTGTCCTGGGCCACGAACGCGATGCCGTCCAGCCCGGCGGGTGACCCGGCGGGATGGCCGCCGAGCACGGTCACCACGCCCGCGGACGGCGCCGCCAGGCCAACCGCCAGGTTCAGCAGCGTGGTCTTGCCCGCGCCGTTCGGGCCGACCAGCGCGGCCACGTGCCCGGCCGGGATCGCCAGCGTGCACTCGCGCAGCGCCCACGTGCCGCCGTACCGTTTGCCCAGGCCACTGGCCTCGATGACGTTCATGCTCATGCTCATGCTCATGCGACGCCCTCCGTTTCACCGCTCGCCGCGCCGCCGCGGGTGCGTGACCCGCCGCGGCGCTCATGGAAATCCTGGAGCGCGCTGGCGAACAGCGCGACCATCCCGTCCTCGTCCAGCCCGGCCCCGTCCGCGGCGGTCAGCCAGCCCAGCAGCGCCTTTCTCAGCCCGGCGAGCTCGGGGAGCGCGACCTGGCTCAAGGTGGCCTGGATGAACGTGCCCTGGCCGGGCCGCCCGGCCGTCAGGCCCTTGGTCTCAAGCTCCTTGTAGGCCTTCAGCACCGTGTTCGGGTTGATCGCCAGCGCGGCGACCACGTCCCTGACCTTGGGCAGCTGGTCGCCCAGCTTGAGATAGCCCAGCCGCAGCGCGTGCTCGACCTGGTGCACAAGCTGGAGGTAGGTCGGCACCCCGGAGGTGGTGTCCAGCCGGAACTCGATCGGTGACCCCGGCCCGCGCGGACGCTCTGGCCCCGCTGGAGCCGGTGTTTCCGACAGGTCGGCGAGCAGGTCTCTGAGGTCGGCCCGGGTCTTGGCGCTCATGGCCCGCCCGACCCGGTCGTCGAGCTCAGCCTGGTCGAGGCGACCGACGGCGAAGTGCTGGGCCAGCCTGCTGGCGGCGGCCTCGCGCTCGGCGTCGGAGACGCGCAGGTGCTGATCGGAATACGTGCCGCCGCTCGCAGGCGGGGCACCGGCCCCGGTGCCCCGCGCACCGCGCCGCGCACCGTCATCTTTATCTATGACCATAAGACATGCATACAATCGATAATCGAGCTTGTCAACTTGGCGACCTACGCCAGCAACGCAGCGCGTCGACTCCGCCGGCGCTGATGGTCAGGATGCTCGGCCGGGACTCAGCGGCCTGGAATGTCGACGAGCGCCCAGGCGGCTTCCCAGAGGGTGCTCACGATGACGCGGAGCTGTTTGGCCTGCGGGGGGACCGGAGGCCAGAACAAGAAGGAGTAGCGGCCCTCGCGGGTGGGGAACTCGGTGCCGCTTTGGTGCACGCCCTGGTGCTCCAGGCCGGTGTCGTCGACGGCGGTGACCCGGAAGCACGGTCGGTGAGCAGCGGGCTGCCGGGCGGCAGCGCGCCGACGGCGAGCAGCGCGTCGGTAACGGCGGCCCGGATTCCGGCGGTGTCGAGTTCCACCGTGCCGGTCTCGGAGGAGGCCAGGGACCAGTCGCTGAGCGGGGGAAGTTCGGCCAGGTAGCACTCGGCCGGGGTTGGCCACGGCGGCTCCGTGGTCCCCGTCGGGACCACGGCGGGCGGCCGGATAATGATCCGGGCGGGCGGACCGAATCCGGCGGCGAGTTCGAGCCAGCGGACGGCGGGCCCGCCGCCGCGGGAGGCGGCTTCTCCCTCGGGCACGGCGAGGAACTCGCCCTCGGGCATCCAGAGGGTGCCGCCTGACGGCAGGTCCTGCCCGGAGGTGACACTGTGCACCTGGTCGGAAAGCACCCGGTACGTTCCGCCGGCGTCGTCGGTGACCGACAACTCCCTGATCGCCTCGGTGATCCCCGCACCGGAAGCGCCGCCACCCTGGCGGCCGCCTTCCCGCGCGACGCCGTGACAGCGCAGCGAGATACCTTCCGGGGTCAGCGTGACCGACGTGATCGTGACGTCATGACCGCGGAGGCGGCAGCGCACCGGACCGGCCGCGACCGCCAGCGGGATCCTCCGCAGGCTGTCCGCTCCGGCGGCCCGTGCCTGCTGGAAACCGCGCGCGCCGTGGCGGAGGCTCAGTTCCCCGATCTCCAGGCCCACCCGGAAGCCGGCCGCCTCAAGCACCGGCCGCTGCGCCGCGAGGATCTCCTCGGCACGCGCCTCGGGGAGCAGGCCGAGCATCACGAACGCGTTGGCCACCGCCTCCAGACTGAACCGCACGACCGGGAACGGGCTCCCCTGCCGGGCCGAGGCCAACGGAACCGTCAGGGCACGGAGATAGACCTCCGGATCCTCCATAGCCGGCAGCTTAGCTCTGGAAGTCCGACGGCGCTCCGGCGTGCCATGAGGCGTCTCCCGGCCCCTGGCCTTCAAGGCCCCTTAAGTTTCCTAGCTAAGACTCCATATCAAACAACGGTTCGTTCGGATAAAATTTCAATTATCCCGAACGGCCCGTGGTCGTCAGCTTGGATGGCCGGCTTACAGATCCAAGAATGCGCGCAAGATGCGCCGCACGGCGGCCAGCTCATCGGGTGTGATGGCGCCGAGGCGGTGGTCGAGGCGCTGATATGCCACCGCCCGCATGTCTTCGGGCCGGGTGAAGGAGGGAAGCTTGCTCAGGCCAGACGATGGCGAAGCGATCGGAACCTGATGACGAAGGCCGCGGTCCCGGCTCGTGACGGGAACCACGAAGACGACCGCATGCGGTAGGGCCAGGTGCCGCGGTCCGGAAACGACGACGACCGGCCGGCGGCCAGCCTGCTCCGATCCGATGACGGGGTTCAGGTCGGCCAGCCACACATCACCAGGCCGCAGCGGCTCACTCACTCCTCATCCAGCCCGTCACCTACGGCATGCTCCCACTCGGCCAGTTCGTTGACGTAACCTGCCCACTCCTGCGGATCGGCCTGCAGCCGGGCGTAGTCCGCCCGGACTCCTTCCCAGAACCGCGCTTCCTCAGCCCGGTCGAGGGTCCGTGCGAGTTCACCATCCATGGTGAGATGATCCTCATCCGCGAGCCGCTTGAGCCTGTCACGCGTTTGCACGGACACCTTGATCGTAGTCATATCCGTCATACTCGAAGTATACCGATCGTGCCTCCTGCGGTCACGCCACGGATCCTCGCACGCGCGGCCGTCAGGCGTCGCGGGTCATCATCCGCCAGGCGCCGAGGGCGGACCAGCCCACGATCCAGCCGACGATGACGGAGATCATCGCCCACGTCGGCATGAGCGGGATGTCGAGGGCTCCGCGGCCGCCGAACAGGACCCGGCCGGGGCCGCCGGGGCCGCCGGGGCCGCCGGGGCCGCCGGGGCCGCCGGGGCCGCCGGGGCCGCCGCCCGATAGGCCCGCGGCGCCCAGGGCGGATGGTGGTCAGGGTTCGCTGGCCGGTCAGCGAGCCGAGGCCGAGGCCGGCCGTGAACCCGACCGCGACCTCGAGCTCGAGCCACAGGCCGATCTTGATCATCTCGTTGATCGCGGGGTTAGAACCGGCCACCTCGATGCCCGCGGTCAGCAGCGCGGCGGTGATCACCAGGCCAGACCAACTCTGGCCAGGGACGGCGCGATCCTCGTGTCCGCCTCGCCGCCCCGGGCGGCGGCGAGCAGCCGGAGGTTCTGCCGGCCGGTCAGGTGGGGGTGGAAGCGGGGCTCGTCGACGATCGCCCCGACCCGGGCCAGGGCCCGGCTCCGCTGGGCGGGGACGGGATGCCGAGCAGGGACATCGTGCCGGCGTCGGCCCGGGTCAAGCCGAGCAGGGTGCGGATCAGGGTGGCGCTGGTCAACCCGCGGCGCCCGGCAGCACGCAGTTGTAAAGCCGCTGCGTGAGCCGACTGCAGTGGCTGGTGACCCACTGCAGCCGGGGGTCGGTGGCGGCGGAAGATATCCAGACGAGATGGAACAGGCCCTGCCGGATGTCGGTCTGCAGCTGGGCCAGGGTCGGCGACGGAGTGGTGCCGTCGAACCCTCCGATGGGGAGCGCCTCGAGGCCGGAGTCATAGATGATCGCCGACGGCAGCAGCGCGCTCTGCGCCGCCATCAGGTAGGCGGTTCCGTTCCCGGCGTTCTGCCAGAAGGGGATCGTGGCCTGCACCGCGATGACCGCCTGCTTTCCCAGGCCCAGCGCCACATCCTGTTGCACCCGGGCCGACTCGAACGGGGTGTCGAAGGCGCTCTCGCTACGAACCGCCAGGCTGGCCGAGGCCACGGCCGGCGCCAGCGCCACGGCGATCAGGCCCGCCGCCAGAGCCGTGGCGAACGGGACGGAGCGGCGGGGCGCCAGCGACCAGACGATCACGCCGGTGGCGGCGACGCCGACGGCGGCGATGACCGGCAACAGCCAGCCCGGCGCGCCGGCCGAGGTGGACACCAGCCAGGCCGCGTAGGCGGCGGTGCCCGCCACGACGACGGCCAGACCGATCGTCCAGCTGCCCGGGACTCGCTCTCGTGACCGGGCCGCGGCGACGCCGGCTCCGATGAGGGCGGCGACCGCCGGGGACAGCGCCGCGGCGTAATAGGGCCAGAGCGTGGTGACCGCCGAGAACACCACGAAGAAGGTGACCAGCCAGCCGCCCCACACGATGAAGCAGGCCCGGAGCGGGTCGCCGCGTGGCTGCCGGCGCCGGCTGGCGATACCCCAGACCGCCACGACGACGGCGGCCGGGATCAACCAGCCGGTATCCCGGCCCAGGCTGCCGTCCAGCAGACGGGCGGGCACGCGTGACGGCACGGGGATCGGGGCACCAGGATTCAACTGGGCCGCCCGCACCTGCAGCGGGGTCTGGTCGCCGAACCTTCCGAACCCGTTGTAGGTGAAGACCTGCGCGAAGACGGAGTTGTCGTGGCTGCCATCGACGTAGGGCCGGTCCGCGGCGGGGGACAGCGACACGGCGGTCATCCAGGACACCGACACCAGGGCGACGACCGCGCCCGCGACCGCGAGCTGGCCGGCCCGCCGCAGTACCGGGCCGGGCCCGGACAGCAGGTAAGCCAGGCCCAGCGCGGGCAGCACCATCCACGCCTCGATCTCCTTGGCCTGGAAGGCCAGCCCCACCCAGACTCCGGCCAGAATCGCCGGCCCAGCGTTCCGCCGGACCGGCGGAGGCGGACCTTGTCGTTGGGCTCGTCTAGGTCATCAGGGTCGTCATCGCCGGCGGTCAGCCCGGCGATGGCCCCCGAGAGCGCGTCGACGGCCAGTACCAGCAGCAAGATCAGCAGCGAGTCGGAGATGTTCTCGCGGTCCAGGGCCACCGTGGCCGGGCTGACCGCCAGCACCAGCGCGGCGGTCAGGCCGGCGGCCACCCCGGCCAGCCTCCTCACCGCCCGGTAGAGGACCAGCACGGTGAGGATGCCCTCGATGACCTGCGGCAGGATGATCGCCCAGGCGTGCACGCCGAACGCCCGCACAGAAAGCGCCTGGAGCCACAACGCCCCCGGCAGCTTGTCCACGGTGATGGTGCCCGCCGGGTCGAAGGCGCCGAAGATGAAGTCGTGCCAGCTCGTGGACATGCTGCGGTCGGCCGCGGCGTAGTAGTACTCGAGCGTGTCCTGGCCCATGGCCCAGGCGTACAGCAGGCCCGCCAAGGCCGCGATCGCCGCCAGGGCAAGCCGGCGTGGCCATACCTGCTCCAGCGTGCGGTCCCAGGTCGGCATGCCGTGCTCACTTGGCGCCGCCGCAGCGGGCGCGTCCACGTCCGGCGACGCGAGCCAGTCCGCCCACGACAGGTCACGGCCGATGTAACGCGGATGGGTAAAGGGCCAGGCCGCGGCGATCCACCGGGGCACCAGCGCGGCCAGCGCGCGGTCAAGACCGGTGCCGACCTGGCCGTCCACCACCCACCAGGAAATCTCGGCATCGGCGCCTTGCTTTTCCGGCGGGTCAATGTAGACGCAGCCGAGCAGGGCTGTTTCCGCGTCGTCCAAGAGCGCGTAACTGAACGACTCGCGGGCTGCGATCTCGGCTTCGTCGCGGGCTAGGCGATCCAGGTCTTGCTGGTATGTCATCGAGTCGGGTGGCCAGCCCAGCGCTTCGCCGAAGATAGACCATAGCCGGGGCTGAGAGCCCATTACCGCAGGGTAATCCAGATCAATGTCCGCAGCCTTGATCGGACGCAGATGATAGCCGTCACCTACTGCTACCACGGTGGGGTACACGAAATCAGCGGGCAGCCAAACCATGGCCCCAGTCTTGCCCGGAACGCCGTGCACCGTCTACCAGGCTCGCCGGTCAGATGGCGGCACGGTTCGTCCGACGTCATCCACCGAAATGGTATTCCCGCCCTATCGCGTCTCCGCGGAAGCGCTTTGTGCAGAATTTCACAAGTCGCTTCTGCGAAAATGCCCTTACCTTGCCGCGGATGGCCGATATGACGATAAAGTGCGTGGTGACATGCGCTTTCTTATGGACACGCGGTGAACCTCGGCGGACCTCGTCCACCCACGCTCGGTGATCGCCAGTGACCGACCTGCGGCAGGCCCACCACGCCGCTCGGGCGATCGGGGTCGCGACCCTGGGCCACGACCCCGGCCCCATGGCCACCGCTGAGAGCAGCTCGCACTGCGTGTACGTCAGCCCGGACGTCGTCGTGAAGATCATCGACGCCGACCGTCACTCCCGACTGGACAGGGAAATCGCCCTCGCACCCCACCTGCCCGCCGGCCTCACGGCCCCGCTGCTCGGCAGCGGGACCTACCGGCTGGGGACGCGCGACGTTCGGTACGCCTGCTACGCCCGCCTGCCGGGAACGGCGCCCGGCATGGACATGCCGGGCGTGGACGGTGTCACCGCGCGCCTGCTGGCCGAAGACGCGGTCCAGCGGCTCGACCGGCTACACCGCTGGATACCCGCGGTCCACGCCGGACGGACGCTGAGCGAACCTCTTGATCACGGCGGCTTCGTCAGCCAGGCTGCGCTCCTGGCCGAGGTCGAGGACCTCGCGGCCGTGGACCGGGACGGAGTCGTGGGCCGCTCCCTGCTCGACGGCCTGACCGCGATCGCGGAGCACGCGCCGCTGGCCGCACGGGCGGTCGTCCCGGTGCACGCGGACTGCCACTGGGGCAACTGGCTCGCGTGCGATCAGCACGTGACGGCGCTGCTTGACTTCGAGTGGGCGCGCTTCGGCGAGCCGGTCGACGACTGGTTCTTCCTGATCCGATTTAGCGGCCCGCACAAGGAGACCGTTCTCGACATCATTGCCTGTGCCACCACGATCTCCCGGGAGATCCTCCGGGCCCAGTGCGAGGTTCGCGACGCAACCTACCTCGCCTCCGACCTTCGCATCGCGCTTCGACACCCCGATGCCTGTGCGGGGATGAGGGCGGAGCGCCTGCGAGCCCTCGAGGAACTCATCGTCGAGCGCTACTGGTGGCGCCAGCCGTAACGGGACGGACGCGCCGCCTGCTGACCCTGAGGTACTAGGTCGTGGCGGCGCGGCGGGCCAGGCCGTCCACGAAGATGTCGAGGAGAATCTCGAAGCGCTCGTCGGGGTCGGCGAGAGCGAACTCGTCGGCGAGGCTGGTCATGGTCGGGAAGAGCTCGGCGGGGAGCGAGGCGGCGTAGTCGCGGGCCATGTCCGCGGCCTGCTGGCGGGCGGCCAGGTCACCGGGCGGGGCACCGTCCGGGTCGGTCCCGTCCTCCATCCCGGTCTCGTCCACGGTGAAGCCGTTCACCGTGGCCAGCAGCAGCAGGTATCCCTGCACGGCCAGGCGCGGCGGCAGGCCGCCCGCGCGCAGGATAGTCAGCACGCGTTCGGAGAATTGCAGCGCGTTCGGGCCCATGGGGATGCGGCCGATCGAGATCCGCACCACGTAGGGGTGGCGCAGGCTGATCCGGCGCAGATCCCGGGCCACGTCCTTGAGCTGCTCGCGCCATCGCGACGGGTCGGGGTCGGGCACCTGGTTTTCGCCGATGATCTGATCGAGGACCAGGTCCAGCAGGCCGTCCTTGCTGCCGACATGCCAGTACAGGGAGGCAGCACCGGTGCCGAGTTCCTCGGCGAGACGACGCATGCTCAGCGCCGCTAGGCCCTCGCGGTCGAGGAGCCGGACCGCGGCGGCCACGATCGCGTCCCGGCTGATCGGCTCCTTGCGACGCCGGGCCGGGCGGTCGGGCGCGCGCTGCCAGGGCGGCGGCGGGATCCGCACTCCCAGGTCCGAGACGCGGGGGTCCGAGACACGGGGCTCGGCTTTGTTGGCCGGATTCGCCGTCATCAGGACCTCTCTCGATCCGTTTGCTTCTTGAACACCGTACCGGTCTCGAACACCGCTTGACTCGACCGGTGGACCATGATAGAACGACGTTCGATAAATGAACAAGGTTCGAGGAGTGTTTAGGTGTCCACCCAGCCTTCGGCCGCCACCGGCCGCCCGCTCGCATCGCCCGGTCACACCGCACCGGCGGGTCAGACCGCGGCAGCTGGTTACCCGCGGCGATGGCTCGCCGCGATCGTCATGATCGTCGGGGCGCTCATGGACATGATCGACGTGACGATCGTCAACGTGGCGCTGCCCACCATCCGGCGTGACCTGCACGCCAGCGCCACCCAGCTGGAGTGGGTGGTCTCCGGGTACATGCTGGCGTTCGCGGCGGTGCTCATCATCGCGGGGAACCTCGGCGACCTGCTCGGGCGCAAGCGCGTCTTCGGATTCGGCGTCGCGGTCTTCGGGCTGGCCAGCCTGAGCGCCGGGCTGGCGGGGTCAGGCACGGAGCTGATCGCCGCCCGCGTCGTGCAGGGCGCCGCCGCGGCAGCCATGGCCCCTCAGGTGCTCGCCACGTTCCGCGCCGTCTTCACCGGATCCGAACGGGGCCAGGCGTTCGGCATCTACGGCGCGATGATCGGTGCCGCCTCCGCCGTCGGCCTGGTCCTCGGCGGGGTGCTGACCGACGCCAACCTGTTCGGCTGGGGCTGGCGCTCGGTCTTCTTCGTCAACGTCCCCGTGTCGGCCTGCGCGCTGATCGCGGGCCTGCGTTTCGTGCCCGAGACCAAGGACCCGGCCGCGCGACAGCCCGACGTGCCCGGCGCGATCCTGCTGGCCGGATCGCTGGTCGCCATCGTCTACCCGCTGCTCGAGGGTCGTCAGCTCGGCTGGCCGGCCTGGGTGTGGCTAGTGCTGACGGCCGGGCTGGCCGGCCTGGGCGCGCTTGGACTGATCGAGGCCAACCGCCGCGGAAGCCGGACCCCGCTGTTGCGGGCCGGGCTGTTCCGGGTCCCCGCGTTCGCGGCCGGGCTGGGGGTCCAGCTCGCGTTCGCGGCCGGCCTGCAGGGCTTCTTCCTGGCCTTCGCGCTGTGGCTGCAGGCCGGCCAGCACTTCTCGCCGCTGAAGGCGGGCCTGACCGCGGTCGCGTTCAGCGTCGGCAGCTTCGTCGCCGCGCCCGTCGCGGTGCCGCTGGCCCAGCGGCACGGCCGGGGCGTCCTGGCCGCCGGCGGGGTGCTGATGGTGGCGGGCCTCGCGGGCGTGACGCTGGCCGTCCCGCACGTGGGGGTGAACGGCAGCCCCTGGCCGATCGCGCCCGGCCTGGTGGTGGCGGGTGCGGGTCTGGCCCTGCTGATCGTGCCGCTGGTCAACGTGGTGCTCGCGGCGGTCCCTGTCGAGGCAGCCGGGGGTGCGTCCGGGCTGTTCAGCACGGCGCAGCAACTGGGCGGCGCGCTGGGCGTGGCGCTGGGCGGCACGGTGTTCTTCGGTGACCTCGACGGCCACTCGTTCCGGGCCGCGCTGGTCCACACCGCGCCGTACTCGATGGGCGCGTTCGCGCTCTGCGCCGTCTTGTCGATGCTGCTGCCGCGCACGGCCGTGTCGGAGGAATCGCTGACCGGATCGGCGAAAGAAAACGCCGGCTAACGATCCGCTGCGGGCGTACCGGCCGGGGGTGGTGCCGAGGACACGCGTGAAATGGCGGCTCAGGTGCGGCTGATCGCAGAAGCCGACCTCGGCCGCGGCCAGGCCGGGCGGCAGTCCGCCGAGCAGGAGCCGTCGCGCTCGATCGACCCGCCGGCTCGTCAGGTACTGATGCGGGCTGATCCCGAACTCCCGGCTGAACATCCGGACCAGGTGAGCCGGGTGGGCGTGCAGAGCGCTCGATGCCTCCCGGAGCGTCACGCCCTCGCGGAAGCGGGCGTCGATCAGGTCACGCAGGGCATGCGCCATGGTGGCGCCCGACCTGGGCGCGGCGGGGTCGCCGGGGTGGGCGGGGTCGCCGGGGTGGCGCAGGTGGTGGCGGAGCCGTTCGGTAATAAGGGCCAAGCGGTTTTCCGCCTCGAATTCCTCGCCCGGCTGCCCGAGCACGTGATGCAACTGGTGGATGCGTTGCCGCAGGAGCGGGTCGGACAGCAGGGGCTGGTCGACGGCTGGGCCGATAAGGCTGGCCGGCAGGTGCGAGAGGTCGAGGTAGACGACCCGCTTGCCGAAGCCCGCGGACGTGGCGGCGCGCCCGTTGTGCGGGACCTGCGGGGGCAGCAGCGTGACGACCTGGTCCAGGGCACCATGCTCGTGACGGTGCAGGTCATAGCGGACCATCCCGTCGTCGACGATCAGCAGCGTCCAGGCCTCGTGCGTGTGCATGGGGTAGATGTGGCTGATCATGTGCGCGTGGAAGACCTCGACGACGCCGGGGACCTCCGGTCGCCAGGCACGGACCCGCGTGTCACCGGCCACGCAAAAATCGTACAAGACTGTCATCGGGGCCACGGTGTTTTATTGCTGGCATGGATACAGCCAGCGAGCCGATTCGGTTCGACACCAAGATCGCCGTTCTGCTGCGTGAGGACCTGGAGGCGTGGCAGCGGCTCAACGTCACCGCGTTCCTGGTCAGCGGGATCGGGTCGCGGAGCCCGGAGGTGATCGGCGAGCCCTACGCGGACGCGGACGGGACGGAGTACCTGCCGATGTTCCGCCAGCCGGTCCTGGTCTTCGAAGCGAGCAAGGAGACCCTGGCCAGGGCCTGCGCGGCCGCCGTCGGCCGGGGCGTGGCCCTGTCGGTCTTTACCGCGGATCTCTTCTCGACCGGCAACGACCGGGACAACCGGGCCGCCGTGCGCGCCGTGCGCGGGGCCGACCTGGACCTGGCCGGTATCGCCGTGCACGGCCCGCGCGGCGCCGTCGACAAGATCGTCAAGGGCGCGCGCATGCACCCGTGATCACCGGGTTCCCGCGTGGCGCGGTCGGTGGCGGTGGTCGCGTCCGGCGACGTTGAGCACGATGCCGGCTCCCCTGATGGCCGCCCGAACCTGACCCACAGCGAGGGACCATCGGTGTTGCTTGGGCCACCACGTTGGACCATCGGTGTTGTTATAGGTTTGATCCGGTGAGCCCTGCCGCTGATTTTCTGGCCGCTTATGACACCCAGCTGCGAGCGGCCGAAGTGTCCGGTCTTCCCACGGGTGTCTACGCGGAAACCGATCCGCCGATCACCCGGATCATGGGCCAGCACCGCGGGTTCGTCAGCGGTCCCGCCGATCTCGGAGTCGACGGCGCCGCGCTTGATGCCCTGATCGCCCGTCAGCGGGAGTTCTTCGCGGCCCGCGGCGAAGCAGTGGAGTGGAAGACACGCGGCCACGACCGGCCGTCGGGGATCCCCGAGCGGCTGCTGGCGGCCGGCTTTGTTCCTGAGCCCCAGGAGACTGTGCTCGTCGGCCTGGCCAAGAACCTGGCGGCCGGCCCGCCCGTCCTCCCGCAGGGAGTCACCATCACCCAGGTCACCGAGGAAACGGGCATCCGCAGGATCGCCGCCCTGGAGTCCGAAGTCTGGGGCGAAGACTGGTCCTGGCTGGTCGACGATCTGCTCGCGCGACTGCGCCTGGGGCACACCACCGTGTTCGCCGCCGAAGCCGGCGGCCGGGTCGTGTCCGCGGCATGGCTGGTGCTGAAACCAGGCACCGAGTTCGGCGGGCTGTGGGGCGGCTCGACGCTCGGCCCGTGGCGAGGACGCGGGCTGTACCGCGCTCTGGTCGGCCGCAGAGCCGCTCTGGCCGCCGAGCTTGGCGTCCGCTACCTCCAGGTCGACGCCTCAGACGAGAGCCGTCCCATCCTCGAGCGACTGGGACTCGTCCCGGTCACGACCACCACTCCTTACGTCTGGACGCCCTGACCGGGGCTAGCTAAGGGCCTGGAACGAGCACCACGGTCCGTTCGGAAGAAGAGGCCGAACGGGCCGTGGTAGGACGATCCGTCCCTCGGTCCTTCGAATCCGGGGGGACATGCGGCGCGGGCCGTTCATGATCCGCCGGCCAGGCCGCGGACGGCCATGCCGATGGCGGTGCGGACGACGTCGATGAGGTCCGGGGATGCGCTGGAGTGGCGGGCCCAGTGCAGGACGGCGGCTCGTTCGGCTCCGGTGACGACGGCGGCGAGCACCTGGGGTTCGAGGTCGCCCTCGCCGGCGCCGGTGCGGCGGGCGATGGCGACGGCCAGGGCGGTCTCGACGGCGGCAGCGGCCTTGAGGTACTCGCCGTACAGGGCCGGCTCGGTGGCGACCAGGGCCCGGAAGTCGCGGAGCCAGTGAGGGGGCAGGCCGTCCAGCTCGTCCTGCTCGTACAGGCCGGCCATGGTCGCGGTGAGGGCGTCGCCGAGGGGTTCGGCGGGCGGGCGGGCGGCCAGGCGGGCCGCGAGGCGGGCGGCCCGCCAGGTGGCCGGCCAGGCGATCGCGGCTTCCTTGCTGGCGAAGTAGTTGTTGAAGGTCCGAGGCGAGACACCGGTCGCCGCCGCGATCTGCGGAACCCGGACGCCGCCCAGGCCATGCTCCTTGGCCAGCTCGAACGCGGCCAGGGACAGGTCCAGGCGGGTCTGCTCCTTCTGCTGGTCGCGGCGGCGCACCGGGGGCTGCGGGACGGCCGGCTGCGGGAGGGTCGTGGTGTCCATGCTGTGCCTTCCGTGGTGGCGTGCTGGCTAGGCCCAGCTCATCGCTTGGCTCATCGCCCGGCCTGGGAGGTGCTGCGCCGGCGGTGGACGAACTGGACGACCGACAGGGCCAGGAACGGGGCGCTCATCACGATCAGCAGGGTCGAGTGCTCGGCCAGGCCGAGGGCGAGGAAGACGATGTTGGAAAGGGCGCTCAGCACGGCGCCGAGGACCGGGTAGCGGTGGTTGATGAGGAACAACATGGGTGGTTTCCTTCCGCGAGGCCGGGCTGGCCGGGTTGATATGGCTTGAGCGTAACAGAATTTTGCGCATCACGCAAGTAATGCGTAACACGCAATTATCGCGGCCGGGAGGGCCGTTCGGATGTTGGCTATTGACCATAACTTTTAAGCTATGTACCATAGCGATACGAAGATGGCCCAAAGCCAAGTGGCGACGGACCGGCTGCCTGGCCCGGCCCCTCGAGGACGAGCCGCCTGCGGATCTCAACCGAAAGGACCTGGCACTATGGCTACTCACTCACCGAGCATCGAGGTACGGGAGCTGACCAAGGCCTACGGCAAGACCGTCGCCGTGGACCACCTCAGCTTTGACGTCCATCCCGGACGGGTCACCGGGTTCCTCGGCCCGAACGGCGCGGGCAAATCCACCACGCTGCGCATGATCCTCGGCCTGGACAACCCCACGGCGGGATCGGCGCTGATCAACGGACGGCCGTTCGCGGATCACCGCCAGCCCCTCTTCGAGGTCGGCGCCCTGCTTGATCCCAAGGCCTTTCATCCCGGCCGCAGCGCGGCCAACCACCTGCGCTGCCTGGCCCTGGCCAACGGGATCGACCAGCGCCGCGTCGAGGCGGTCCTGGACCTGGCCGGCCTCACCGCCGTGGCCGCCAAGCGGGCCGGCGGGTTCTCCCTCGGGATGGGGCAGCGCCTCGGGCTCGCCGCCGCCCTCCTCGGCGACCCCGACATCTTGATCCTCGACGAGCCCGTCAACGGGCTCGACCCCGAGGGCGTCCTGTGGATCCGCACTCTGTTGCGCTCCCTGGCCGCCGAAGGCCGCACCGTGCTTGTCTCATCGCACCTGATGAGCGAGATGGCCCTCACCGCCGAGCATCTCGTCGTCATCGGCCAGGGTCGTCTGCTGGCCGACGACAGCGTCGAGGCCGTCGTCGCCGCCAGCGGCCACAACACCGCCCGGGTCCGCTCCCCCCAGGCCGGGCACCTGGCCGCGCTGCTGACCGCCCGCGGCGCCGTCTCCACCGTCACCGGCCCGGGCGAGCTGACCGTCACCGGCGTCTCGACCGACACCATCGGAGACCTCGCCGCCGCCAACGCCATCACCATCCACGAACTGTCCCTCCAGCGGGCATCGCTCGAAGCCGCCTTCATGGACCTCACCCACGACAGCGTCCAGTACCGCGCCGGAACCCCTCTCACTGAAGAAAGCGCAGCCTGACCATGACCGCTACCACCGTCGTCCCAACCCTCCCCCTGACCGCTTCGACCCGCCGGCCTGTCCTGCCGGACCTGCTGCGCTCGGAGTGGGCCAAGGCCCGCAGCGTCCGCTCGACCTACTGGACCCTGGCCGCCGCCGTCGCCGCCATGATCGGCTACGGCGCCATCAACAGTGCCTCCCACGCCGGCGTTCGCCCCGGAAGCTTCGACCCCGTCCTGATGAGCCTGTCGGGAGTGCTGTTCGCCCAGCTCGCCGTCGGCGTCCTCGGCGTCATGGTGATCACGACCGAGTACTCGACCGGGATGATCCGCTCCACCTTCGCCGCCGCCCCGCAGCGGGTCTCGGTCCTCATCGCCAAGGCCGGAGTCCTCGGCGCGGCCGCCTTTACCGTCGGCACCGTGGCCAGCTTGATCGCCTTCCTGTCCGGCCAGGCCATCATGGGCGCCAACGGGGTCGGCCTGGCCTCACCAGGCGCGCTGCGCTCGGTCATCGGCATCGGCCTCTACCTCGGCCTGCTGAGCATCTTCGCGGTCGCCCTCGGCACCATCATCAGGCGCAGCGCCGGCGCCATCGCCGCCCTGGTCGGGCTGATCATGATCCTGCCCGCCCTGTTGCTGACGCTCCCCGCCTCGTTCCAGGACACGGTGGTCAAGTTCCTGCCGGGCAACGCCGGGCAAGCCATCTTCACCACCGGCCAGGACACCTCCACCCTGTCCCCCTGGGCCGGCCTGGCCGTGTTCGCCCTCTACGCCGCCGCCGCCCTCGCCCTGGCTCTGGTCATCCTGCGCCGCCGCGACGCCTGATCCCGGCCGTCCCTTACCAGGAGCTACAGCGATGCACGACCCGCGAATCGCCGCTAGGGTGAACCACCGTGCCTAGAGCCGGTCTCACCGAGGCCCGGGTGCTCGACGAGGCCGAGCGGCTGGCCGACGAGGTCGGCCTGGCCCACCTCACTCTCGCCGCTCTGGCCGAGCGCCTCGGCGTACGTTATCCGTCGCTGTACAAACACGTCGATGGCATGGACGGCCTGCAACGCGGCATCGCCATCCGGGCCAAGCACGAGCTGGCCGGAACCCTGGCCCGGGCCACCGTGGGCCGGGCGCGCGGCGACGCCATCGTCTCGTTGTCCCACGCCTACCGCAACTGGGCGATCAAGCATCCGGGCCGGTACGCCGCCGCCCAGCGGGTTCCCGCCCCTGGTGACACCGAGATGGAGGCCGCCGACTGGGCCTCGGTGGAGATCATCGGGGCCATCCTGGCCGGGTACGACCTGCAAGGCGACGACGTCATCGACGCCATCCGGGCCTTGCGCGCCGCCTTGCACGGCTTCGTGAGCCTCGAGATCACCTTCGTGCACCCCGCCGACATCGACCGGAGCTTCGGCCGCCTGGTCCAGGGCCTGGCCACCGCGCTGGCCAACTGGGCCGACAGCGACGGACCAGAGCGGGCCTAACCGGCCCCCGGTGGCCTGCGCTAGACGGAAGATCTAGTCGGCGGTATCGTTACATGTAACACAGGGAGGTCGTAGATGGCCGACACAGACTCGCGTCGGCGCGTCCGTGCGCACCGGGAGCGACTGCGCGCGCAGGGCCTGCGGCCGGTGCAGATCTGGGTTCCGGACGTTAACGCCGAGGGCTTCGCCGCAGAGGCGCACCGGCAATCGCGTGCGGTGGCCGTGAGCGATGCTGCCGACGATGACCAGGCCTTCGTGGAAGAGATATCGGAGTGGCCTGAGCCGTGAAGCGAGCCGAGATCTGGACGGTCTCGGGCGGAGCGGACTACACCGGCAAACCGCGGCCTGCGGTCATCATCCAGGATGATCACTTCGATACCGATTCGGTCACGCTATGCCCCTTCACCACCGACCCGACGGACGCTCCGCTGTTCCGCCTCCTGATCGAGCCGGATCAGGGCAACGGCCTGGAAGTACCCAGCCGGGTCATGGTGGACAAGGTCACCACCGTGCGCCGGTCCAGGCTCGGCGCGAAGGTCGGAGTGCTCGATGACGCCAGCGTTCTCCGGCTCAACCGGGTGCTTGTCGTTTTCCTTGGCATCGCCAGCAGCACGTGATCCGGCCGACCCCCAGCTCAATCCGAACGCTGAACCTGATGGGCTGGGACATCGTCCACGCCACCACCTTCGAGCGGCGGCTGCGCGGCCCCGGGGCGGGTCGGCCGGGGGCGGGCCTGCCGGGGGCGGGCCTGCCATTCGGGGCGGGTGATGCGGTAGAGGACCCAGTCGCGGTTGAGCTCGGTCAGGGAGCCGACCAGCCTCCAGCCGACTCGCTGGAAGACCGTTCGCATCGCCAGGTTCGCGGGATCCGTGGGCGCCTCGACGACCTCGGCCGCCGCCCGCTCGAAAAGCCAGTCCGTCAAGAGCGCGAGCGCCTCACGCCCATGGCCCCGGCCGCGTGCCTCTTCCCGCAGGCCGATACCCACCTCGAAGGTGCCGGGCGGGAGCGGACGGCCGGGGGGCACGAAGGTCTGGATACGCCCGATGGACACCCCGCCCAGGTCGATGGCGAGATCGAGCCAGCCGTCTTCCAGCCGGCCCGATCGCTGGAGCCGGGCCCGGAAGCCTGCCTCGTCGGGAAGGTCGGCGATGGTCATGGGATCGGCGGTGACCATGGCGTGCCATTCCTCGTCGATCTCCGGCGGTCGCAGCGCCCTGAGCACCAGCTGCGGGCCGCAGATCCGGACGTCCGGAATACCTGCGGCCGCGTCCTGCCACTGCCCCGTATCCACGGCCCCAGGATAATCGGCCCGGCCGGGAACGGCCGATCCCGGGCCGGGCTATCCAGCCGCTGGGCCGTCCAGGACCTTGCGGAAGTAGACGGCGGATTCCTCATAGCCCAGCGCGCGGTAGAAGGGCGCGGCCCGCCGGGTGGCCAGCGCGATCAGTGCGCATCCCTGAGCGGCGGCCCAATGCTCGAATGCGCTCATCAGCGCCCGGCCGGTGCCGTGGCCCCGATCCTGGTGGCGGACGAGGACCTCCTCGACCCAGCCCACCGCTCCGTTGGCGTACAGGGTGAGGTGACGGAAGCCAAGGAGGTAGCCCAGACGCTCCTGTCCGTCCGCCGCCAGGAGCAGGCAGGCGCCGTCCGCAGCGAGCAGGGCCGGGTAGTTGCGGTCGAACTCCGGGCGGGAGAACGTAAACGAGTGCGCTAGCTCAGCGGCCAGGTCCGCCACCGCAGCGGCGTCGTCGGTAGTGGCGCGCCTGACCTGGCACCGCGTACCGCTCATCGTCCGGGCGGGTCCCGGTCCGGGTCCGTGTCCGGGTCCGGGTCCGTGTCCGGCAACGCGAGCCAGTCCGCCCACGACAGGTCGCGGCCGATGTAACGCGGATTGGTAAAGGGCCAGGCCGCGGCGATCCACCGGGGTACCAGCGCGTCCAGCGCGCGCTCAAGGCCGGTGCCGACCTGGCCGTCCACCACCCACCAGGAAATCTCGGCGTCGGCGCCTTGCTTTTCCGGCGGGTCAATGTAGACGCAGCCGAGCAGGACTGTCTCCGCATCGTCCAGCAACGCGTAGTTGAACGACTGGCAGGCCGCGATCTCGGCTTCGTGACGGGCTAGGTCCTTCAGGTCCTGCTGGTACGTCATCGAGGCGGGCGGCCAGTCCCATGCCCCGCCGAAGATCGACCATAGCCGGGGCTGAGAGCCCATCACCGCCGGGTAGTCGAGATCAACGTCCGCGGCCCTGATCGGACGCAGATGGTGGCCATCATCGACGGGCACCACGGTGGGGTAGCGGAAATCAGCCGGCAGCCAGACCATGGCCCCCAGTCTTGCCCGGATCGTCGCCGCGCGTCTAGGGTTGCGGATCCGATGGCTGGCGTCGCTCGAGCACGGCCAGCCGGAGCTCGAGCTGGTCAACCCGGTGCCGGAGGATCTCAAGCTGGGCCTCGTCGGCGAGCCGCCGCTGCGCGGTGTGGCGCAGTCGCGGGGAGGCCTCGGCACGCGCGGCGACGAGCGTGAGCGGCACCAGCCGCTGCGGACCATGCGGCCCGTCGACCAGCCGGGACGGGATCTGCCCGCCGCGGTACCAGCTGCGCAGGGCGGCACGGGAAGCGCCGGTGTCGGCGGCCGCCCGCTCAAGCGTCACCCAGTCCGAGCCCTCGAGCTGGGCCGTCAGCTCGAGTTCGACCTCCCAGTCGTCGAGCCGGTCCTCCCACTCCATGACAACCGTTCTCCCTCTTCAGCGGCCTACGCCATTTACCCTATTAATAGCATGGTATTGACTAGGTGACGAGCATGCTGCACGGTGGTCCCATGTTTGAGAGATTCACTAACCACGCCCGGCACGTTGTCGTGCTTGCCCAGGAGGAAGCCCGGCGGCTGCACCACAACTACATCGGCACCGAGCACATCCTGCTCGGCCTCCTCGGCGAGTCCGGCGGGCTCGCGGCCCGCGTCCTCGGGGGTTTCGGGATGTCGCTCCAGGGCGCCCGCGAAGAGGTCGAGGCCATTATCGGCACCGGTAAGAAAGCCCCCAGCGGGCATATCCCGTTCACCCCGCGCGCGAAGAAGATCCTCGAGCTCTCGCTCCGCGAGGCCGTGGCCCTGCGCCACAACTACATCGGCACCGAGCACATTCTGCTCGGCGTGCTACGGGAAGGCGACGGCGTCGGGGCAAAGATCCTGAGGCAGCACTCCCCCGACCTCACGCCGATCCGGATGGCCGTGCTCGACAGGCTGCCCGCGGGGTCAGCCGAGCCGCCCCGGGGCCGCCGCTGGCTGCGCCGCCGCTCCGGAGCGGATCCCGGCGAGACGCCCGAGTCAGGGGAGCAAGCAGAGCTGCGCACCACGCCGGCCGCCGACCTCAGCCTGAGCGAAGCCGCCCGGCTGGCCGGGTCACAGCCGGTCGGCTCGCATCATCTGCTGCTCGCCGCCCTCGGCGACCCCGAAACCGCCGCGGCCCGGGCCCTGGCTGCCCTCGGCGTCGACCTGGACCAGGCCAGGGAGGCGCTCCGCACCGCCGACGTCACCGGCAGCAGCGACGAACAGCCAGAAGAGGCCTGGCGCCAGATGCTGATCCGCGTGACCGGCCAGCAGCTCACGATCGAGGCCACCGACCCGGTGATCGTCGACCTCGGCCGCGCCGCGCTCGCCGCGCTCGGGGCGCTCGGGGCGCTCGCCGCACCCGGCGACCAGGGCGGCGAGTCCGGCGATCAGGGTAGCCAGGCTGGCGTCATCCGGGGTGACCTCCCCACCAGCGCTAGCCTCGCCAACGTCTGGCAGGCGCTGCACGACAGCCTTGAGACCATCGAGCGGCGCGCTACGTCACTGGCGGCGTCACCGGCCGCACCGGGCGACCCCGCCTAGCCACATGACACCGCTCGGGAGGACTAGTTTGGGGACGCCGTGAGCGTACCCGCAGGTAGCCTCATCGTGATATCAATCTTACCCTAAGTAATCATTTCGGAGGGAACTCAGATGCCACTTTTCGGCAGCAAGTCGGGCGACGATACGAGCACCTGGGAGCCGCAGGCCGCGGCGGGCAGGCTGGCGCAGACCGCAGGCGCCGCTCCGGCGGGCGTCTTCACCTCCGACTTGTCGGTCTCCGAGTACGTGCTGCTCGGGGAGGCCGGGTTCGAGCCGCTTGGCTTCGTGGTCGGATCGTCGATCTATCACATCGGCCTGCAGGTCGGAAGATGGTCGCAGAACCAGGAACTGCAGATCCTGACCCAGTCGATGTACAACGCCAGGGAACTGGCCATGACCAGAATGCAGGCCGAGGCCGACCACCTCGGTGCAGACGGTATCGTCGGCGTCCAGCTGCGCATGCAGAGCTACGTGTGGGGCCAGGGCGTTCTGGAGTTCATCGCTACTGGGACGGCGGTGCGCGCGCTGGGCCGCACCGGCCAGGGCACAGAAGGCGCCCACCGGGCCCCCGACGGGCGGGCGTTCACCTCGGACCTGTCGGCGCAGGACTTCTTCCGGCTCCTGGCGGCCGGCGCCGTGCCGGTGGCGTTCGTACTCGGAGTGTGCGTGTACCACATCGCCCATCAGTCGGCGATGCAGTCACTGCGCCAGGCGGGCCAGAACCAGGAGATGGTGATCTTCACTCAGGGCATCTACGAGGCCCGCGAGCTCGCGCTGGCCAGGATGCAGGCGGAGGCGACGCAGGCGAAATCCTCGGGCATCGTCGGGGTGAGCGTCGCGGTCAACAACCACGTCTGGGGGGAACACGCGACCGAATTCCTCGCCACCGGAACCGCCATCCGGCGCCTCAGCGAGGAGCACCGGCTGCCCGGCACCTCGCCGAAGCCCACCTTCACCCTGGGCCTCGACAGCTAGGCAGGCCGTACCGGCCGCGTCCGCCCGAGCGCCAGCATCGTAGGCTGCGGCGGTGAAGCGAATCTTGCTGACCGGGATGTCGGGGACCGGGAAGTCGAGCGTGGTCGCGGCGCTGGCCGCGTCGGGCCATAAGGCGGTCGACGCCGACGCCGGCTGGTGCGAGCCGCTGCCGGACGGGCGGCAGCGGTGGCGGGAAGACGCCATCGAGCGGCTGCTTGACATCGAGGATGCCGAGGTGCTGTTCCTAGCCGGCTGTGAGGAGAACCAGGTCAGATTTCATCCGCGGTTCGATCTGATCATCTTGCTCAGCGCGCCCGCCGAGGTGCTTGTCGAGCGAATAGCGGACAGGACGACCAACGGATACGGAAAGACGCCTGGCGAGCTTGACCGCATCCTCGCTGATCTTCGGGCGATTGAGCCGCGGCTGCGCGCGGCGGCCGATCACGAGATCCGGACGACCAAGCCGCTCGGCGAGGTGGTTACCACGGTGCTGGGGCTCGCTGGGCTAGCCTCCGGTGCCCCGTAAGGTCGCGGGAAGTTGGGGGCTGCCGCCTGACGTGCTGCTTTTCTCCAACGGCAGCGGCTCGACCGGGCCTGATGACGTCCGGCGGTTCCAGGCACCGGTCAGGCACAGCACGATCAGCGCGACGAGCGCGAGCAGCCGGCCACTCGGCGTTACGTACGAGACCACCCGGGTGTCAGCGGTTTGCAGCCAGGCGGGGTGCAAGTGCGCCGTGGCGACGCCAGGGATGTAGGCGAGGCCGCCCGCTACGCTGCGGCCAAGCACCACCCAGTCAAGCCTGGACGGCGGCAAGAACACCAGCGGCAGGTAGATCATCACGTCGAACCATGGCCGCTGCAGGGGGGAGGTAAAGGTCCACGCCACGATGAGGGCCAGCACGGGCCAGATCATCGGGATGTCCGGCGCGCCGGGCGGGGGGCGGCGGATGAGCAGCACGGCGAGCGCGACGAAGGCCAGCGCCGCAAGCGGCGTTATATGCCGGAACGGCGGGCTGAAACCGAACAGGCGGTAGATCACCTGCCAGAGATTGTCACCGTCGACACCATAGCCGCGCCTGGCCGTGGCGGTCACCGCGCCACGGCCAGCCGCCAGGTACGCCACCGCCAGCACCGCCGCGCCGCCGGCGCCCGCCGCCGCCAGGGTACGCGGCGACCTCCGCGCCACCCAGGCCAGGCCGACCCCGAACAGCACGAATGGTGCCTTGACGGCGGTCGCGGCGCCGAGCAGCAGGCCGGAACCGAGCGCGCGTCCCGTGCTGAGGCGACCGGGGTCGCGGGCCAGCACCGCGGTCCGGCCGAGGACGGCCAGCGCCAGCACGGCGATCCCTGCCGCGAGCCCGTCGACATGGCCGCCCGCCATCACCGCCCACAGCATCAGGGGGTTGGCCGACCACAGCAGGTGCGCCCGTATCCGCATGGCGGGCCGGGCGCGGGTCAGCCAGTCCAGGGTGAGCACGACCACACCGAACGCCAGGGCGTTCCATACCTTCAGCCAGAAGATGGTGAGAGCCGCCGAACGGCCGCCCAGTTCCGATGCGGCCCATTCGGTCGCGGTGGCCAGCGGGCCGTAAACGGAGGGAATGTTCTGCCAGAGGTAGGGCGCGAGCTGTCCCACGGGATCGCGGGCAAGTCGTAGCTGTCCCGGTGTCATGAGGTACGGGTTGTGGTGCAGGGCCGCGATCCGGCCGTACGCCGCGTAGTCCAGCATGTCCGTGGACCCGACGGCGGGCACGACGGCCAGGGCGATGACCGCGACGAGCGCGCCCGCGACGAGCCAGCGCGCCGGCGGGCGCCAGCCTCGCCGGACCGCGACCAGCCCCGCCGCGACACCGATGCCGCCGAGCCACAGCGCCACCCACAACGCCGCGGTCACGGTCAGGTCACTCAGGTGCGCCGAAACGAACCACGGCGGCCACGCACCGGCCCGGTGCACCAGCACCGTGGCGGCCGAGGGACCGGCAGCCCCCACACCCACCAGGATCGCCACACTCACGCAGCCGAAGGTCAGCGTGGTCATTACGGCAAGACGGGTGAGACGTTCCGCTCGGATCACGGCGCCTCAGTTCTCACGGACACTTCTCACGCACACAGCCAGGCCACTCCTTGCCCGCGCACACGCACCGACAACAGCAGGTATGCAGACGCCTTACACCATAACGCCGACGGTGGGGCAAAGGGGTACGACGAGGCTTCCTCGCACGTTCTCCGGTCCCGGTTAATGGCAGTTCCATCTCCCGGCTAACCCGCCTTCCAGGCGGCGAACGTGCGGGAGCGAAAATAACGGAAGGCTTAAGGTCAGGAGCCAGCCCGCTACCCACGGCCGATCCGCGTCATCCCTTCCCGTCCGCACCGGCAAATCATCGAATCTATTAGAATGTTCGATTTGAGTGGGTGACCCTGGGTTCAGCTCCCGCGCCATCCTGCGTGTGGTGCTGCGGCGGCCGCAAAGGCCGGCCCGCGCGCCGCACCGGACCGGACCGGACGGACCGGACCGGACCGCAAGCTTGACCCTTAGCACCGAAAGTCATGAGGCAGCGACATTCTGTGGTCCGACTATGACTAAGCGGCATTTGGCCGAGCCGGGCGACATGTTCCTGGCCGCGGCGCGCTTGAAACGAGCACCCCGGATGAAGTGGCATCATAGAAGCATATGAGTAAAACACTTTCTCGCCGTTTCCCCGTGACAGTAACCCAGCTACCGGTGACGCGCTGCCAGGTTTGCCGCCGAACGGTCGCGTACCGGCCTGGGACCATCAACGAGGCCCTGACCGAGCACTACCGCCGGGTCCATCCGGAAGCGCTCGACCCGGCGCCCCGGTAACCACCCCCACGAGCCGCGCGCGAGGTACCTCGCCAGCTGTGGGCCTAGGATCCCGGCTGACTCGGGCGGTATCGGGCCTGCCCGGCGAAGGGTCAGCATCCCGCGAACACCACCCGTCTCTCGAGTCATCCCGGCCGTCGAGAGGTTCTGATCCGCCGGATCTCCGGTCACGTGGCCGGGCTGAACAGCACGCGGCCGGGCTGAAACACAGCACGCGGCAAGTGGATTTTGCCGGGCGCGGGTGGCAAGGATCAAGACACGGACACCTTGCGTCCGGGCGCTCTCGTCAGTCCTGCGAGGAGTCGGCACATGCGCGACACAAACACCGATCAGGCCATCGTGCTGGGCGCCAGCATGGCGGGCCTGCTTGCGGCCCGAGTGCTGTTGGAGCGGTTCAAGCAGGTGGTGGTGATCGACCGGGACGCACTGCCGCCAGTCGTCGGGCATCGCCGGGGCGTGCCGCACGGCCGGCACATACACGCCCTGCACCCGCGCGGTCTGGAGATCCTCGACGAGCTGTTCCCCGGCATCAGCACCTCGCTGGCGGCCGACGGTGCGGTGCTGTGCGACGTCGTGGGGGACGTGCGCTGGCAGCTGTCCGGTTACCAGCTCCGGCAGGCGCAGTCCGGCCTGCCGGTCGTGTTCGCAGCCGGCCGTTCCTTGAGGGCCATGTCCGCGCGATGGTACAACAACGGCCCGAAGTCCGTATTCTCCAGGAGACCTCGGTTGACCGGCTCACCGTAACGGCGGACAACCGTACCGTCACCGGCGTGGAGGTCCGCGGACCAGACGGCTCGCCGTCCCAGATCGCGGGCGACCTGGTGGTCGACGCCACCGGGCGGGGCTCACGCACGCCGACCTGGCTGGCCGAGCTCGGCTACCGGCCCCCGGTGGAGGAGCGGGTCGAGATCGGCCTGGGCTACGCGACCCGGATTTACCGGCTGCGGCCCGGTGCCCTGGGCCAGGACCGGCTGATCCTCACCGTCGGCAGGCCGGCCAACTCTCGCGCCGGGGCCCTGTCGGCCATCGAGGGAGGCCGCCACATACTGACCATCGCGGGTATCCGCGGCGACTTCCCGCCCACCGACCCGGCGGGGTTCGACGAGTTCATCACCAGGCTGCCGACGCCCGACATCGCCGCGGCGATCGCTGGCGCCGAGCCGCTCGATGACCCGGTGCCGTTCCGGTTCCCGGTCAGCGTGCGCCGCCGGTACGAGCGGCTCGCCGCGTTCCCGGCCGGCCTGCTGGTCATCGGCGACGGCGTGTGCTCGTTCAACCCGATCTACGGGCAGGGCATGACCGTGGCCGCGGTCGAGGCCATGACCCTGCGCGGGCTGCTGGCCCGCGGCGCGGTGCCATCGGCCCGCCGCTACTTCCACGCGATCGCGGCCGCCGTCGACGTGCCCTGGGGCGTGGCCGTCGGCGCCGACCTGGCCTTTCCCGAGGTTCCGGGTAAGCGCTCGGCCAAGGTGCGCCTGGTCAACGCCTACCTGCCGCGACTGCACGCCGCCGCGGCCCACGACGAGGCGCTCGCGACTTCGTTCGTCCGGGTCCTCGGCCTGAAGGACCGGCCCGAAGGGCTGCTCCGCCCGGACCGGATGCTGCGGGTGCTGCGCGGCAACCTGACTCACCGCAGGGAACCCATCCCGGCGCTGGCCGTACCGGCGCCCCGCTCGGCCGGCTCCTGAACCGTCTCGGCGGCGCGGCTCAGCCGGGCAGGGCCGCCGTGACCAGGCGGCGGATCGCGGTCAGGTCGACCTGCCCGGCCAGGGCGGTCTCCTCGGGTGCGTCCTTGATCACCCACTCGACGTTCAGCAGGATGCGGAACACGGGCAGCCGCTCGGCCTCGGCGAGGACACCCTCAAGCCCGCGGTGCAGGCCGCCTGAGAGCTACAGGATCGTCGTCCAGCAGGGAGAACACGGCCAGGTCGTGCAGACCGTCGTCCTCGAGCTCGGCCCGCCTGAGTGTGCCCTCGCGCTGGAAACCCGCCTTCTCCGCGACCCGCAGCGACGGCAGGTTCTCGATGATCGCGCACAGCTGGATCCGCTGCATGCCGCCTTCGGTCAGGGCCCACCGCGCCACGGCCACGACGGCCTCGGTCGCGTAGCCCCGGCCGCGCCGGTCCAGGCGCACCCCGTAGCCGACCTCCGAGCTGCGGGTCTCCCAGTGGGTTCGCAGCAGGCTGATCGACCCGACCAGGTCACCCGAGGAACGTTCGGCCATCAGCAGGTGGACGCCGCCGCCCTCCCGCCGGTGCCAGTGCACGCCGTCGGCCAGCCAGCCGTCGACCTCGGCCGGCCGCGACGGTACCCCGGGCGGCAGGGCCGTGTAGTCCCCGGCCTGCACCAGCGCCTTCACCGCGGCGGTATCCTCCGGGCCGCACTCCCGGAGCTCGAGCCGGTCCGCCACGATCCTGACCGCAGGGAAAGCATTCACGGACGAGCAGCCTACGCGCCACGCCAACGATCAAGCGAGCCGACGCCTTATGGCCGGACCGGACCGGGCAGGAGGGACGAATCGGAGCTGACACCCACGATCGGCCCGGACTCGCCGCTGCTCTGGGCCAGCACGTCGTCCGGCTGGCGCTGGAGGACGCGGGCCGCGTTCTTGGCCAGTTTGGCCTCGACCTGGGCCTGCAGCTCGACCCCTGACATTGCGGCCAGGCCGAACAGGTAGATGGTCGCGTCCGCCAGCTCTTCCCCGAGATTGGCGTGACCCATTCGCCACGCGTCGAATGCTTCGGCAATTTCTCTTTGCAGCAGACAGAATTCAAGCGGGATATCAGTGGTATTAAGCCTTTTTGCAACCTTATTCTCCCAGTTCAATTCCTGTCCTGACCGGATATCCATGTCTCTCCCCCGTAAAGCGTGACAACACCTTGCACATGCCCCTCATCAGGCACTCTAATCAATAGGACCCGGGCTGCGCCGACCGGAAGCCCGGGGCGAGCACCACGGTCCGTTCGGAATAAATGGGCTGCTCAGGCGGTCACGTGGGCCAGCGGGAGTACCAGCCGGCGGACGAATGCGGCCGGCTCGGGCCACGGGAAGTGGGTGAGCGCCGTGTGCAGGCTGACGGTCCCGTGCAGGGCGACCCAGACGGCGGTGGCGTCGGCCACGACGTCGGCGCTGGCCGAGGCGCCCGCGGTGACGCAGGCCTCGATGGCCTGCAGGAGGAGCGTGAACGCCTCGGCCCCGACTTCGAGCTGCGGCCGGCCGTCCGGCCCGACCGGGATCGGGTCGGGTGCTTCCGGGTCGGGTGCTTCCGGGTCGGGTGCGGGCGGCAGCTGGCGGGAGAACAGCACGCGGTAGCGGGCGGGGTGCTCGAGCCCGAAGGCCACGTAGGCCTGGCACCCGGCGACCAGGCGGTCGGCGGGATCGGGGCCCGCCGATTCCTGGCCCCGCGCGATCGCCTCGGCCAGCTCGCCGAACACCCGGACGACGACGGCCATCAGGACCGCGTCCCGGTCCGGGAAGTGAGCGTAGATCGACGGGGCGGCGATCCCGACCTCGCGGGCGACCGCGCGCAGCGTGACCGCGTCCGCGGAGCCGGTCCGCTCGATCAGGGCCAGCGCTCCCGACACGATGTCCTCGGTCAGCCGGGTGCCCTGGCCGCGGGGGTTGCGGGCCCGCTTGCGGACCGCGCCTGATGATTTCACGCTTCTTACTTTACATCCGTTAGCTCATCTGTATATGCTTACAGTCGTAAGGAAACGTTCGTAAGCAAGCGACTGTAAGGACATCTGATGAGCGATACGATCACCACCCGGCCGGCGGCTCCCGGCCCGGGTCACGTGGCCAACTCCCAGTGGCCGGCGGGCCATCCCCGGCGCCGGCTGATCCTGCTGGTGCTGTGCCTGAGCCTGCTGGTCGTCGTGATCGACAACACCATCTTGAACACGGCCCTGCCGACCCTGGCCCGGGTGCTGCACGCGGGCACCAGCTCGCTGCAGTGGATCAGCGACGCCTACACGCTGTGCTTCGCGGCGCTGCTCATCCCGGCCGGCGCGCTCGGTGACCGGTACGGGCGGCGGCTCTCGCTGCTCGGCGGCCTGGCCACCTTCGCCCTCGGCAGCGCCGCGGCGGCGTTCGCGTCCGGCACCGGCATGCTGATCGGCGCGCGGGTCTTGATGGGCCTGGGCGCGGCGTTCGTCATGCCGGCCACGCTGTCGATCCTCAACGCGGTCTTCCCGCCCAGGGAGCGCCCGCAGGCCATCGCCGCCTGGTCGGCCGTGACCGGCATCGGCATCGTGATCGGCCCCACGCTCGGCGGCCTGCTGCTCTCGCACTTCTGGTGGGGCAGCGTGTTCCTCATCAACATCCCGCTGGTCGCGATCGCGCTGGCCGGCGTGCTCCTGACCGTGCCCGAGACCGCCGAGCCCGGCGGTCACCGCCTCGACATCGGTGGCGCCCTGCTCATCGGCGGCGCGCTGGTCGCCATCGTCGACGCCATCATCGAGGCACCGGGCCGCGGCTGGACCGGGACCACCACGCTCGCGGAAATCGGCGCCGGGCTGGCCGCGCTGGCCGTGTTCGCCTGGTGGGAGCTGCGCGTCGCGCACCCGCTCATCGACCTGAGGATCTTCGCCTCACGCGCCTTCTCCACCGCCGCCGCGTCGGTGACCGTCATCTTCTTCGCCCTGTTCGGCAGCCTGTTCGTGCTGACCCAGTACCTGCAGCTGGTGCACGGCTACAGCCCGCTGTCCGCCGGGCTGCGGGCGCTGCCGTTTGCCCTGGCCATCGGGGCATTGTCGCCGCTGTCAGCGATCCTGGCCCGCCGCTTCGGCACCCGCCTGGTCATTTCGGCCGGGATGGCGCTGATGGGCCTCGGCCTACTCGACCTGTCCACCGTGGGCGTGCACACCGCCTATCCGCCGATCGCCCTGGCCGTCGCGGTCATGGGGGCCGGCATGGGACTGGTGATGGCCCCGGCCAGCACCACCATCATGACCACGGTGCCCGCCCACCAGGCCGGCGCGGGCAGCGCCATCAACGACACCATCCGCGAGGTCGGCGGCGCCCTCGGCATCGCGATCGTCGGCAGCCTGGCCGCCGCGAGCTACCGGTCCCAGCTCACCCGGCTGCTCGTGGCGCGGCACATGCCGGGGGCGGTCGTGCACGTGGCTAGCAGTTCGGTCGCCGCTGGGGATGCGGTCGGGCGGCAGGCGGGCGGGGTGGCAGGCGGGCAGCTGGTGGCCGCGGCGCACAGCGCGTTCGTGGACGCGATGGCCCTGGGCGTGCGCGTCGCCGCCGGGGTTGCCCTGGTCGCCGCCGTCGTCGCGATCTTCGCGCTCCCCCGGCGCGATGAGGTTACCGAAGTTGACGAGGTCGCCGGGCCGGTCACCAGCGTCTCGCCACGGGAGCTGATCCACGCCTGAGGCGAGTTGCCCCGGCTTACTGGCTCACTGGCTATGAGTGCCCGGCACGGCGATGGTGATCTTGATGGTCGCCCGCGGTGCCGGGCACTTCTTACGTCGGGGCGCTGAATGGCCATGTGCTTGTGTGCGCGGTGGTGCGAGTGTTTCCCGTGACGCGTCCCGCCCGACAAAGATCTTGGAAAATAGACGCTGTCGCATGACCTGGGGTTGCTGGTTTGTCACGGTGGCGGTCCGGTCTGGCGCTGGCCAACGTTTGGCCTGTGAGCTGGGGGAAGCTCTCGTAGGAGGCCTTCGCTGGTGCCGGCGATGACGATCAGCCGTGCCTGCCTCGCATCGGCGGAAGGGGCGGCCGCCGCAGCGCCTGGCGCGGGCGATGAGGCGGGCGGGGCAGCGCAGGACCCGGGGCTTGGCGTCGACTGGCATAATCGAACAAAAATCGTGGTAGATTCAGGCTTCGTGAAGACTTTTGGGTACTATGATGCATAAAAGTCTCCATCAAGCCTGAATCTTCCACGGAAGTGCGCATCTGACCGGTACGGAAGTGATCCGGGAACACGGATGGGCGGTGGTGACGCGCGTGGTGTTCCCACGAGCCGATGCAGTAAGCGGATAGCACGGGGCTGGGGCGGGTTCCCCCGGACGGGCGGCTATGCGACAGCCTCCATAGGCCCCCAAACTCTCCGTGGAGCCGATATCTTCCGCGCAGATTTCGTTGGGCCCGGATCGGACGATAGCGAGGAGACTGACGGGTTAACGGGACCGAAGGTGCGGCGTGCCGGAGCCGGAAGACGGTAGGACGCAAAGATCACGCTCACTGGAACGGGCAGCCGCATCAGGGTAATAGCGTCACACAAAATTCCCGTGTCATGACCGCAGGTTAGCCGCGGGACGAAAAAACAGCGGAGGCGGACAGGGTCAGGGGGTGCCGGGGGCGGTGACGGTGGCCTGGATGGTGATGATGCCGGCGTTGCGGAAGGTGAGGGTCAGGGGGATGGTGGCGGTGGTCTCGTAGGGAGCGGGGTGCTGCAGGACCAGGTCGTTGCCGAACGGGCTCAGGGTGAGAGTGCCGTGGGCCGGGATGGTCAGGCCGACGACGACCGAGCGGGGGGCGGTGGGGCCGACCCGGGTGGTCAGGACGACGTCACGGGCGATCGGGCTGCGGGCGGCGATGAGTTCGTCGGGAGTGTCGCTGAGGTTGCGGATGGTGAGGAAGGTGGTGGCGGTGCCGATCGCGGCTCGGGCCAGCTCACGCCGCAGGTTCCTGGCGAGCTCGACCCGGGTCTGGGCGGTCCGGGTCGGGGTGGGGGTGAGGTTCGCCGGGGCGCCGTCGCCGACGAAGCAGACTCCCCTCCCGCCGTCCTGCAGGCGACGGACGGCCTCGACCTTGCCCTCCGGGCGGACCTCGGCGAGCACATCGGCGGCGGGGATACCGACCTGGGCGGCGACGGCCAGCGCGGCCCGGGAGGTGTCGCCGGTGAGCAGCATCGGGCGCAGGCGCAGGGCGCGCAGCCGGGCGACGGCCTCGACCGCGTGCGGCTTGAGCTGGTCGGCAACGACAAGGGCGGCTCTGGCCTGCCCGTCCCAGCCGACCAGCACCGCGCTGCGGCCGGCTTCGGCGGCGGCGTCGACGGCCTGGCGCAGGGACGAGGACACGACGAGGGACAACTCGCCGAACAGGCGCGGGCTGCCGACCGTGATCACGCGTCCGCCGACGGTGCCCTGGACCCCGGCGCCGGGCAGGGCGGTGAAGCTGGTGACCGGGGGGAGAGCGGCGCCACGGCCGACGGCGGCGAGCAGCGCGGTCGGGGTGGCCAGGCCGAGCGCGCACGGGCAGGCGACCACCAGCACGGCCACCGCAGCGCTCCAGGCCGCGGCCGGCGGCAGGCCCGTGCCCAGCCAGAACCCGAGCGTGGCGGTGGCGCAGGCGATCACGCACGGCACGAACACCAAGGCCGATCCCGAACGAACCCTGGCGCGTGCCTCCAGGTACCTCCCGGCCAGCACCGCGGTGGTGACGCCCGCGGCGGCTTCCAGGTACAGGGTCTGCCCGCTGGCCTGCCCGAAGGTGAACGCGGACGACATCCGCATGCCGTCCCGGCCCGCCCCGCCGAGCAGCAGCGCGTAAAGTGACCAGCCGAACGACGCCGTTACGCCCACGCTGACCAGCGTGTCAGCTCGTCCAGGTCACGGCCGCCCAGCCGGGTGACGTAGGCCCGCCCGGTGGCATGCCGCCGCCTGGGGTCCCGACCTGGGCATGACCGGTGGTCACCGGGCCCAGATAAGCCCCGGTCAGGTGCGCCACGGCGAAGATCGCCGCGAGCAGCAGGACGAACCCCAGGAGCTTGACCTCACGAGCCACCGCTCCACCCCCCGGAAAAGCGACGCAGGCGCAGGCTGTTCCAGACTACGAAGACCGAGGACAGCGTCATCGTGGCCGCCGCCACGATCGGGTTGAGGAAACCGAGCGCCGCCAGCGGGATGGCCAGGACGTTGTAGCAGAAGGCCCAGGCCAGGTTGCGCCGGATCGTTCGGAAGGTGGCGCGGGCGAGCCCGATGGCGTCGGGGACGACCGCCAGGTCGTCGCGGAGCAGGATCATGTCGGCGGCGCAGATCGCGACGTCGGTGCCTGATCCTAGGGCCAGGCCGAGCCGGGCCGCGGCCAGGGCGGGAGCGTCGTTGACCCCGTCTCCCACCATCGCGACCGAACGCCCCGCCGCTTCCAGGTCCATGACCACCTGGGACTTGGCGGCGGGCAGAGCGCCGCTGACGACCTCGCCGAGGCCGACCTCGGCGGCCACGGCCGCGGCGGTGGCCGCGTTGTCGCCGGTGAGCAGGATGGGCCGCAGGCCGAGGCGGCGCAGGGAGGCGACGGCCGCGGCGGCGGAGGGCTTGACCGTGTCGGTCACGGCCAGGCCGCCGCGGATCGCGCCGTCCCAGCTGACCAGGATCGTGGTGCACCCGGCTTGCTCCCGGTCGCGGCACCACGCGGCGAGACCGTCCGGGGCGAGGGCATCCGGGGCGAGGACGCCGCGGTCGGCGAACAGCTTCTCCCGGCCGACCATGACCTCGTGACCATCCACCACGCCGCGGGCGCCAAGGCCGGGCAGGGCGGCGAAGCCGTCGGCGGCGGTCAGCGCCAGCGGTTCGGCCCGGGCCAGGGCGGTGATCGCGGCGGCGACGGCGTGCTCGGAGGCCTGCTCGACCGAGCCGGCGTAACGGAGCAGGTCGTGGCGGCTGGTGCCGGGCACGGTGTGGACGGCGGTGACGGCCATCCGGCCGGTGGTGACGGTGCCGGTCTTGTCCAGGACGACGGTGTCGATCCGGCGGGAGGACTCGAGCGCCTGGTAGCCCTTGATGAAGATGCCGAGCTGGGCGCCGCGGCCCGACGCCACCACCAGGGCGGCCGGGGTGGCCAGGCCGAGGGCGCAGGGGCAGGCGATGATCAGGACGGCCAGGGCGGCGCTGACCGCGTGGCCGGCCGGGCTTCCGGCCAGCAGCCAGCCGGCCAGGGTCAGGGCCGCGCAGGCCAGCACGGCCGGGACGAACACGGCGCAGATGCGGTCGGCGAGACGCTGCACGCCGGCCTGCCCGGCCTGCGCCTGCTCGACCAGCGCGACCAGGTGAGCGAGTTGCGTGTCGCGGCCGACCCTGATCGCGCGGACCACCAGCCGGCCGGTGAGCACGACGGTGCCGCCGGTCACGCCGTCGCCCGCGGCCGCGTCGACCGGTACCGACTCCCCCGTCATCATGCTGCGGTCCACCGCGGACTGACCGGACAGCACCTCGCCGTCGGCGGCGATCCGCTCGCCGGGTCGCACCACGAAACGCTGGCCCGGCTGCAGGAGAGCGGCCGGAAGCCACCGTTCGGCGTCGTCGTCACCGAGCACGCACACGTCCTTGTGCGCCGGCCGCGGCCAGGTCCCGCATGGCCTGCCCGGCGCTACGCCTGGCTTTGGCTTCGTAGAGGCGGCCGGCCAGCAGGAACGTGGTGACCGAGGCGGCCACCTCGAGGTAGATGCCGCCGCCGGAGTGGTGCAGCAGCGCCTGCAGGCCGCTCGGCCCGGTCCGGGAGCGGTCCAGGTAGAACATGGCGTAGACCGACCAGCCGCAGGCGGCCAGGATACCCAGCGACACCAGCGTGTCCATCGAGGTCGACAGGTGCCTGGCCTGCTTCAGCGCGGCCTGGTGGAACGGCCACGCGGCCCAGGTCGCCACCGGCGCGGCCAGCGCCACCAGCAGCCATGGCCAGCCGGGGAACCGGGACCACGGGAAGATCGACAGCACGATGGACAGGTCGGTCAGCGGCACGAAGAACACCAGCGCCACGATCAGCCTGCGGCGCAGCCGCCTGACCGTGGCGCCGTCGGCCGCGAACGAGGTGTCCGCCGCCTGCGGGCTGGCCAGCTCGGCGGAGTAGCCGGCCGCCTCCACCACCTGGACCAGTTCCCGCGCGGAAACCTGGGGCGGGGCGGTGACGTGGGCTCGCTCGGTGGCCAGGTTGACGGTCGCCGTGACGCCGCCGAGCTTGTTCAGCTTGGCCTGCACCCGGGCCGCGCACGCGGCACAGGTCATCCCGCCGACGACGAGCTCGAGCTGGGTCGTACCCGGCGCCACGCCGGTCAGCGGACTCGCCGCCGCCACATCCACCACCTCCCGCGAAAGCTACGGTAAAGCTACTCCTGCCGCTCGTCGGCGGAGTACCCGGGCCTGGCGGCGAAGCTACGATTCAGCCATGAGCCTGAGCGTGATCACCGTCACCGGGATGACCTGCGAGCACTGCGAGAAAGCGGTGCGCGCCGAGATCTCCGTCATCCCCGGCGTCAGCCGGGTGGACGTCGATGTCGCCTCCGGCGAGGTCACGATCGTGGCCGAGCCCGCCCCGGAGCTGGCGGACCTGCGGGCCGCGGTCGAGGAGGCCGGCTACCAGCTGGCCGGGCCACGCTAGCGCGGTGGGGCATCCGCGCGTGGTGGCGTGGCCATGGCTATTCTTATTGCGAGCATGAAGTACTTGCGACTCATATGCAGCGGAGTTAGCGTGTGATCAGGAGCGTGACCTGTTGCGCAAGTGCCAAAGGGGGGAAGCCGTGGCCGAGCAAGGCTCGATACCGCCGTCCGGCGTGAGCATGCGCGCGATGATCCGGCAGTCCTTCACGGCCATGACGCCCGAGGAGCGTTTCCGGGTCATCGGCATGTACAGCGTGATCTTGCTGCTGCACGTGGTCGGATTCTTCGTCTTCCTCGTCTTCGTGGTGCCCTCGCACTACCGGGGGCTGGGGATCGGCGTGAGCGGCCTGGCCTACACCCTGGGCATGCGGCACGCCTTCGACGCCGACCACATCTCCGCGATCGACAACACCACCCGCAAGGTGATGAGCCAGCGGCGTGGCACCGGCCAGCCGCGCCCTTTCTCCTTCGGGTTCTTCTTCTCCCTGGGTCATTCCACCATCGTCATCGCGATCGGGGTCGGCATCATCATCGCCGAGAAGACGGTCTTCACCGCGGTGTCGCACCACGGCTCGGGCCTCGAGCAGTTCGGCGGGGTGTTCGGCACGATCGTCTCCGCTTCCTTCCTGCTCCTGATCGGACTGCTCAACCTGGTGATCCTGGCCGGGATCGTCAGGGTCTTCCGGTCGATGCGGCGCGGCCACTACGACGAGGCGGAGCTGGAGCGGCAGCTGGAGAACCGCGGCTTCTTCTACCGCTTCTTCGGCAAGTGGATGAGGGCCATCAACAAGGAATGGCAGATCTACCCGGTCGGGGTGGTGTTCGGGATGGGCTTCGACACCGCCACCGAGGTCGCCCTGCTGGCCACCACCGCCCTGCTGGCCTCCCAGCACGTCCCGTGGTACGCCATCTTGTGCCTGCCGGTCCTGTTCACCGCCGGGATGTGCCTGATGGACACCACCGACGGGGTGTTCATGAACCTGGCCTACGGCTGGGCGTTCTTCAACCCGGTCCGCAAGGTGTACTACAACCTGGCCATCACCGGTCTGTCGGTCACGATCTGCTTCTTCATCGGCATCGTCGAGGTGCTCGGCCTGATGCCGCACGAGATCCACAGTCTGAGCCAGACCAGCGGCTTCTGGGGCTTCATGTACAACTTCGACATCAACAAGGCCGGCTTTGCCATCGTGGGACTGTTCGTCCTCACCTGGGCAGCGGCCGTGCTCTTCTGGCGCTACGGCCACGTCGAGGAGAGGTGGAGCGCCCGCCTGAAGGGCCCGGGCCGCTCGGACCTCTCACCGCCGTGGGCGGAAGCCGAAGCCTGCGATTAAGCCAGGCTCCGCTAGATCATGATGATCAGCATGAGGGCCATGGTGACGCCCATCGCGATCCGGCAGCTCGTTGCCACCCACGGAGCGAGCAGCACGCGGCCGGCACCGCCGCGCACCGGGTCAGGGTCACGGGAGGCGGTCAGCTCCGCCTCGGCGGGCGGGGTCGCCGTGGCCACGGTGCTTCCGGCGGAGGCCGACCCGGAAAACGCGGCGGCCGGGTACTCGGCGCCGGCCAGAGCCGGTGAACCCGCGAGCACCGGGCCGGCCGACGCGATACGGGCGGTGGCGAGGCTGTAGTGCCCGCTGGCCCCGGGTCCGGAGAGCTGGTCGAGGTCCCAGATGCTGTAGCCGATCAGGATGAGCGCGAAGAGGAAGGCCAGGGACGGCAGGCTCAGCGTCTGCATGCCTGATCCGCCCATGCCGCTCATGCCCGATCCGCCCGCTGCGGGCGCGGCGACGGCGACGGCGACGAACATGTAAAGCATGGCGGCGCTGTGCACCAGGTGCGGCGCGCAGCGGCCGCCGGACAGGGCGCGGACGCCCACCGCGCGCGCATCCCGTGCCACATGGTAGGCAAACCACGCGGTCAGCGCGGCGAAGGTGACATCCCAGGCGTCGTTCGGCAGGGTGCGCAGGCTCGCCGCCAGCATTCCGGCCATCGCGATCGCCATCAGCAGATGCGCGATGTCGATGTCGGCGATGATCGTACGACGCCCCCGTTGCCACGGTCGCTGCGCGACCAGCCGGGCCGCGCTCACCGCCGCGACCGCGAGCATGAGCGCGGCGAATATGTCCAGGATCCAGGCGGGGATGGTCATGCCGGCAGCCCTTCGGATGCGGGACCGACGGGGGAATGGCCGACAGGACGCGGGACCGCCGCGGCCACGGTCCTGGCCGGCCAGTAGGCCAGTGCCAGCAGGATGAGCAGCAGACCGGAATTGGGGTCGGTCGCCCTCCCGGCCAGGATGGTCCCGAACGCTTCCCCCACGACCCAGATCACCGCGGCGACCACGACGGCCAGGACAACAGCGGCCCGGGCCGCGGGCGCGGGCAGGTAAGCCCCGACCGCGATCAGCGCGAGGGCTATCGTCAGCACGACCGAGGCCACCAGTCCCTGGTGGGCCACCAGGGCGGCCGCGTTCCTGTCGATGGCGGCCAGCCAGGGGGGCTCGCCGCTGGCCATGCCCGCGATCATGCCGTTCAGCGCCTGGGGTGCCCGGTTGGCGGGCAGCAGCGCGAAGTAGGCCAGGCTCAGCCACAACACGAGCCACAGGGCCCGCGCGGCCGGTGCCCCCATCGCCCGCGCCGCCACGAACGGCGTCGGCCCCGGGCCGCCGGCCGCCGGCCTCCCGCCGCGGGCCGCGGGCCACAGCAGGACCGCGAGCAGCGCGTAGATGATCACCGCGCCAGGAGCGCCGTTGACCGGGTCCGCGCTCCCGTTCAGCACGCCGCCGAGCCCTTCGCCCAGCCACCACACGCCGAGCGACCAGGCGACCGAGGCGCCCAGAGCCACCCGTACCGTCGGCCGGCACGCGATACCCAGGCCCAGCAGCAGCTGTATCGTGGCGAAGAGCGCGTTCAGGGCCACGGTGTGATGCTCGACCAGGCGGGCGTCCCAGTTGATCGGGCTGGCGATAGCACCAGGGTTACCGGGGGCGGTCGCCGCGAGCATCTGGCCGAACGCCTTGGTGAACATGAAGGACTGGTACTGCAGCACGCCGTCGAGCAGCCATACCCCGGCCAGCGCCAGCTGGAGCAGCCGCCGGGCATCTGGCGCGGTGCGGACGGCCGCCTCGTCGGTGCCCAGCCTGCCCCGCCACGCGGCTCGGCTCCCCCGGACGGCCATATCGCTCACTCTTCGGCTCCCTCGCGCCCCTTTCGCCCCTTTTAGGAACGACCGGGTGATGACACACAAGACAGTAGGGGGCGGATATGAAAGGTTCAAGCGGTACCAGGAATAAGGCCCCTGCCTACCGGCTCTATGCCGGGAAAACGCTGGTAGCAGGGGCCTTACCGGTCAGATTTTTAACATCGCCGGAAACCCCCGACGTATTCGGTAAACCGGGGGAGGGTATTTGAGAAACCTCACTGGGGTATTGAGCACGCCATTCTGCTCATAATGGACGTCAGCTGGTAAATGTCGGGTCGCCGCCGCGGACCGGGGCCACCCGGCCCTTGGGCTCCTCCCAGTCTTCCTGGCGGCCCAGGGCGGTCAGGTCGAGCAGGGAGTACGCGCCGACGAGAGCGTCGGCGCCCCGGGCAAAGGTCGAGTAGGTGTGGAAGATCTCGCCGCCCTCGCGCAGGAAGCAGCTGAAGCCGGGCATCTCGGTGGACTGCCCGCCGCCGAGGAGCTCCGGCTCCGGACGGTAGTTGTACTCCAGCTGGCCGCGGGAGCTGTCCAGGGTGACCTGGTAGTCGTAGTTGAAGTCGCTGCCGTAGCTGGAGTACCAGGGGACGGACCACCCGCGCTCCTTAGCCATGGCGGCGATCTTGTCGTAGGGGGCGCGGGAGATCAGCACGAAGGTCGTCTCCCGGGTGCCAAGCTGGTCAAGGACGCTCAGGGAAAGCGTGTCGATGCTGGCCGAGCAGCCGGGGCAGGGCTGCTCCCAGTCCGGGCCGAGCATCACGTGCTGGACGATCAGCTGCCGCCGGTCACCGAACAGGTCAGCCAGCGTGACGGGGCCGTCCGGACCCTCGAACGTGTACTCCTTATCGATCCTGACCATGGGCAGTCGCCGCCGGTCCGCGTTGAGGGCATCACGTTGGCGGCCGAACTCCTTCTCCCGGGCCAGCAGCCGGCGCCGGGCGTCCAGCCACTGCTCGCGTGAAACGACGTCGGGAAGACTCATTAGGGGACCTCCTAGATCGGAACTTCGTCCTGTCAAAGTTACGACGAAGCAACCCGCGAGAAAAAGACGACCGCCGGCGGAAAAGTGATACGTGTCACGTACTATTTAGTACGTGACACGTACTAAATAGCCTAAGATGAAGGTCATGGAGACGGAGGACCTGGGCATCGTCGACGGGCTGGTTCAGCTCTCCTTTCTCGTCCAGGCCGTCCTTGGCCGGGTCGCGGCCCGCTTTGACCTCTCTGTGCTGCAAGGCCGCCTGCTGGGCGTGCTGCGGGACCGGGAACCGACGATGGCGCAGCTGGGGCGGCTGCTCGACCTGGACAAGTCGAGCACGACGGGCCTGGTCGACCGGGCAGAGCGACGGGGGCTTGTCGGCCGGGCCAGGGTTCCCGAGGACGGCCGGGCGTTCCGCGTAGGGCTCACCGCGGAGGGCCGGCAGCTCGCCGAGGCGTTCGCGGCCGAGGTGAGCCGGCAGGTGACCGCGCTTACCGACGGCCTAGGCCAGACGAACCGCAAGCGGCTCTCGGGACTCGCGAGCCAGGTCGTCCACGATGACGCCGCCGCCCGCCGGCCGCGGCCTGGCGATCGGCAGTTACGGGATAGGCAGGATGGTCGCGGAGAAGTTGATGTCGTTGACGGGCCCGAAGGAAAGCGCCCTGACCGACAGCGTCGCTGCGTCTACGGCGTAGCTGCCCTCCTCGGCCCCGGCGATGAGGCGGCGACCGCCTGGCAGCCACCGGGCCCATCCCGCATCCTCATATGTCCCGAGGCGGGCCGCGCGGACCAGCTGGAGCGCCCCGGTCCTGGTGTTGACGATGGCGAGCTCGGAGATCGGCTCGTGGTAGGGATCCTGCGGGTTCGCCGTGTTCAGGAATACTGCCAGGCGTGTCCCGTCTGGTGAGAACGCGCCGCTGGTGAACAGGCCGCCGTAGGTGAAGCCGTACCGGTTGGGGCTGGGTACCATCACGCTGGCCAGCGTGGAGGTGTTAGTGATCCCGACCGGGCAGGCCTGCGCGCAGCCAGCTGGCGCCCAGGCGAGCAGGCTGTGCCCGGCACCGGGCGGCGTGTAGATGTCGATGACGTCCAGGTCCCGGCCGATGATCTTCACGCTCCCGGTCGCCGGGTTCCATACGGCCAGGGTGACGGGGTGCCGGCTCGGATCGGCCTCGCTGGAGTAGACGACGATGCCGCCCGCCACCGACCAGTTGCCGAGGAGGCCGGACATGTACCAGCCGGCGGGAAGCGCCAGCTGGCGGGGCGCACCAGTGCCGTCGGCGGCCAGCTCGATCAGCCGGGTGCCGGTCCGCACGATGTACAGGTGCCGGCCGTCGGGGGAGGTGAAGACCGAGTTTCCGCGCGGCAGGTACCCGGTCTTGCCCGTCGCGAGGTCATACTCCCCGACCGGGGCGGCGTTCTGGCCGCCGCCGGCCCAGTACAGCCGCCCGCCGGCCACGATCAAGGGATC
The DNA here is from genome assembly GCA_963808315.1 of uncultured Actinomycetes bacterium. Classification (GTDB taxonomy): domain Bacteria; phylum Actinomycetota; class Actinomycetes; order Streptosporangiales; family Streptosporangiaceae; genus Palsa-504. The sequence goes on from CAWEFK010000044.1 coordinate 84,218, forward strand.
GGCGGCCGAGGCATCGACGGCCGCCACGACCCGCTGTGCCCCGGTCGCCGGGTCACCGATGTGCAGCTGCCCGCCGTAATCGACCCAGGCGACCCGCGCCGCGGCAGCGTGAAACCGGGCCCCCGCGGCGCGGCGGCGGCGCCCGGGTGCCCATGATGTGTCCCGGCACCGTCACGCGGCCAGGCAGTCATGAGTCCGGCGGCCGCCGATCCGGCCAGCAGCAGGCAGGCCACGCCGCCGGCCAGCCGGCGCGCCGCGCGCCGGCGATGGGCCTCCGCGAAGAGGGCCTCGGCCTCGGTGGCGCTAGAGGCTGCTGGGCCGGGCGCGGCGATGACCGCATACGCCGGCCCGTGCTTTCCGTCGATCATGGGACTACTATGGCTAGTACCATGCTTAATGTCAACATCGACCGCTCCGGCCCGGTCGCGCTGCATGATCAGGTCGCCGCGCAGATCCGCCGGGCCATCGCCGACGACGAGGCCGTCCCGGGCGAACGCCTGCCGCTGGCCAAAGACCTGGCGGCCGTCCTTGGCGTGAACAAGAACACCGTCTTGCGCGCGCTGCACATCCTGCGGGCGGAAGGGCTGCTGGAGTTCCGCCGCGGACGCGGCATCACAGTGGCGGGCACACCCGAGCGCGGTGCCGTCCTGGCCCAGGTCAGGAACCTGCTGGAGTTCGCCCAGCAGCACGGCTACGGCCGCAGCGAGATCATCCAGATGATCAGCGACCTACCCCAGGACCCGTAAGCAGGCAGCCATCTTCCCTTTCCGCCCGGCATGCCGCCGGAAGTGGGGTCGCCAAGGGGCGCCCGGACGCCGCCGTCAGGTGCTCCGGCTGACAGAGGCCCGGGACGCCGCCTTTGCCGCCCGCCAGGCCCACTGGCAGCTCCGGGATCTCGACGCCACGCTCCGCCCCTACCTGGCCCAGACCGAGCCGTCGACGCCCGGCTGGTCGAGGCGCTCAAGGACTCGCAGTAGCGAGGCGGGGCTTATGGCTCGGCGGGGAGCGGGGGGTCGTGGAGCATGCGCTCGAGCAGGGTGGTCAGGCGATGGGTGTCGGCTCGGGTGAGCCTGCTGGTCATGGGAGACAGGGACCGCGCGACGAGGGTGGCGCCGCGTTCGGCGAATTCCATCCCGGCCGGGCTGAGGTGCACGTCCACGGCGCGGCGGTCGAGCAGGTTCGGCGTCCGCTGCAGCAGGCCGCGCCGCTCGGCGCGATCGACGAGGCCGGACACGGTGGACTTGTCAAGGCCGAGGTAGTCGGCCAGCTCGCTCATCTTCAGACGGCGGTCCCGAAGGATCCCGAGCATCCGGAGCTGGGTCAGGGACAGGTCGTGCTCGGCCCCGATCTTGCTCAGCACGGCCATTGTGATGAATGCCGCCTGGGCCAGGGCGTCGATCAGATCGCGCTGATCACCAGCAGACGGGTGGTTGGCGGACGGGGGGTGGGGGACGGCCATGGCGTGAGCTTACTTGTTTTGCTATGTATTACCAACTATATTAATTTGTATTACAAACTAATTTGCTCGGGAGGCCACATGCATGCCGCTGTTGTCACCACGTTCGACTCCCCTCCGCGCTATCAGGAGTTCCCGGCCCCGGTCCCGGCCGGCGACGACGAGATGCTCGTCGACGTCCTCGCTGCGGGGCTGCACCCGCGGGTTCGGTCGCAGGCAAACGGGTCGCACTACACGAGCACCGGTGAGCTGCCGCTGGTACCCGGCATCGACGGCGTCGGGCGCGGGCCGGACGGGCGGCTGCGCTACTTCATCCTGCCGGACACCACGATGGGCGCGATGGCCGAGCAGACGGTCATCGACGTCCGGCGCAGCCTGGTGCTGCCCGACAGCACCGATCCGGTCGCGGTGGCCGCGGCGATGAACCCGGCGATGTCGTCCTGGGTCGCGCTGCGTCAGCGGGTGCCGTTCCGGCCCGGGCAGGACGTGCTCGTGCTTGGCGCGACGGGAAGCGCCGGTCAGCTGGCCATCCAGATCGCGAAGCGGCTCGGCGCGAACAACGTGATCGCGGCCGGACGCGACGCCGGGCGGCTGGCCGCACTGCCCGCGCTCGGGGCTACCGCCACGGTGTGCCTCGATGGCGACGCCGGCGAGATGGCCGATCGCCTCGGCAAGGCCGCCGCCGACGTCGACGTGGTCATCGACTACCTGTGGGGCGATCCCACCGCGGCCGCGATGATCGCCGTCGCCACCCACCGGGCGGACCCGGGCCAGCCGCTGAGCTGGATCCAGATCGGCTCGGCGGCCGGCCCGACGGCTGGTGTCCCGTCGGCCGCCCTGCGCGCCGTCCGCCTGCAGATTGTCGGCAGCGGCCAGGGCTCGGTCAGCGCGCGGGAGTACATGGCCGAGCTTCCCGCCCTCGCCGAGGCGATCAGCGCGGGCACCCTCGACGCCGACGCCCTGGCCATGCCGCTCGCCGACGTCGAGCAGGCCTGGGCGCAGGCCGTCGGCGCCAGACAGCGCATCGTCCTGGTCCCGTAGCCGCCCGTAGCGCTCGCGGCCTGGCTTGCGGATCCGACGGGGCGTCAGCGGCCGGGGCGCTCGGGATGGTCGGCGGGCGGGTGCTCGGGGTCATCAGCGGGCGGGGTGGTCGGTGTCGTAGGCCTCACGGTGGGCGTCGATGTCGGGGTTGTGCTCGACGGCCCAGTTGGCCAGGGCGACCGCGTGCGGGATCAGGGTGGTGGCGAGCTCGCTTGTCGGCGATGCGGTCGAGCAGCGCGCGGATGGCCCGACCCTGGTCGCCCCGGATCAGGCAGACGTCCTCGTAATCAGATGCTCCCATGACCGTGGCCTACTGGATCGTCGCCGCGCTGCTCGCGCTGTTCTACCTGTACTCGGGCGGGCTCAAGGTGCTGCGGTCCCCGGACCAGCTGCGGCCGATGATGGGCTGGATCGACACGATGCCGCTGAGGCTCGTGCGTACCATCGGGGTACTTGAGGTGCTCGGAGCCCTCGGGCTGATCCTGCCCCCGCTGACCGGTATCGCCCGGGCGCTGGCCCTAGCGGCGGCGATCGGGCTCGCGGCGATCCAGGTCGGCGGGATTTCCCTGCACCTTCGCCGGGGCGAGGCCAAGGTGATCTGGCTGAACGTCACCCTGCTGGTCTGGGCCGGGGCGGCGATCTGGCTGGCGGCTGCGGTCTGGCTTTAACGCCGTCTGGCTTTAACGCCGTCTGGCTTTAAGGCGCTGGGTGGATCTGACACCACTGTCCGTTCGGAAGAAATAGGGGCCTGCGCCAGTCGTCGGAGGAGACGTGCGAGCCGCTTGCGGGCCCATCAGCGACGACCACCCGACTGTTTGCATACGCAGAAAGTTATTTAACAACTACATTAAGTAATGTTCATGACCAGGGGAACTCCTCGGCATCAGAGGGACATAGTTAGGGGGAGACTGGATTAGACCCTTCGCCAGTCGTCGGAGGTGAGGTGCGAGCCGGCTTGCGGGCCCATCTGCAGCATCCCGCCGTCGACCGGCCAGCTGGCGCCGCTGACGTAGGACGCCTGCGGGGACGCCAGGAACGCGATGACGGCGGCGATTTCCCAGGCGTCGCCGGGGCGGCCCAGCGGCACCCCAGGCCGGGCGCTTGGTGCGCGGGTCCTCGTCCTCCTGGCCGGTCATCGGGGTGGCGATCTCGCCCGGGGCGACGCAGTTGGCGGTGATGTCGTACTGGCCAAGCTCCAGCGCGAGGGTCTTCATCAGGCCGCCCAGGCCGGCCTTGGCCGCGTCGTAGGCGGCCGCGCCGACCCGGGGCTGGTGCTCGTGCACGCTGGTGACGGCGATGAGCCGGCCGCCGCGGCCCGCTTTGACCATCCGGCGCGCGGCGCGCTGCAGGCAGGCGAACGCGCCGTCCAGGTCGGCCGCGACGACCTGACGCCACTGCGGGATGGTCAGCTCCAGGGCGAGCGTGGCCGACCCGGTGCCCGCGTTGTTCACGAAGACATCGACACCGCCGAGGCGGTCGGCGAGTTCGTCGACGACGTCACCGCAGCTGTCTAGTTCGGTGGTGTCCAGGCGGGTGAGCTCGGCCTTGACGCCGGCCTTCCGCACCTCGGCCGCGGTGTCCCGGGCGCCGGCCTCGTCGGTGTGCCAGGTGATGCCGACGTCCAGGCCCGCTTCGGCCAGGGCGACCGCGGTGGCGCGGCCGATGCCGGAGTCGGAGGCGGTGACGATGGCGTGGTGCGGCTGGAACGTCATGACCGCGGCCCCTCTGCCGGGGTGAGCTGGCCCGGGTTTAGCTTGCGGAGGGGTTCGGCTAGTTCGCGGGCGAAGAAGTCCAGGAAGCCGTCGGGGTCAGGGCCGGCGTTCATCATGACCAGGTGGTCGAAGCCGGCGTCGGCGAACTGCTGGGCAACCTCCAGGTGCCGGCTCACGTCCGGGCCGCAGGCGAACTGGTCCTTGACCTGGCCGGCGGTGACGTTGGCCACGGCCGCCTCGAAGTTCACCGGGTTGGGCAGCTCGGCCATCACCTTCCAGCCGGTCAGCGCGAAACTGTTCTTCTCGAGCACCGCCTGTACGGCGTCTTCCTCCGTGGGGGCCCAGGCCAGCGGGACCTCGGCGTAGGCGGGGCCGCTGCCGCCGAGGCGCTGCCAGGACTGCAGCAGGTCACCGTCGGGTTCGGTGGCGAACAGGCCGTCGCCGAGATCGGCGGCGAGCTGGACCGACTCCGGGCCGCTGGCGGCCACCGCGATCACCGGGAGCTGATCCGGCAGGTCGAAGACGCGAGCGTCCTCGAGCTGCAGGTACTTGCCCTCGTAGGAGTGGTAGCCGCCCTGCCAGAGCAGGCGGATGATCTCCAGGGCCTCGCGGAACCGGGCGTGGCGGATGCGCGCGCCGGGGAAGCCCAGGCCGACCACGTGCTCGTTGAGCCGCTCCCCCGCGCCGACGCCGAGGGTGAACCGGCCGTCGGAGATGATGGCCAGGGTCGCCGCGGCCTGGGCGATGATGGCCGGGTGGTACCGGACGGACGGGCAGGTGACGCCGGTGGCCAGGCCGATCCGCTCGGTCTTCATCGCGATCGCGGACAGCAGGTTCCAGGTGAAGGCGCTGTGGCCCTGCGCCTCCACCCACGGGTGATAGTGGTCGCTCATCTCGACGAAGTCGAAGCCGGATCGTTCGGCCAGCACGGCCTGACGAATGAGTTCCTTCGGGCCGAAGCCCTCGGTGGCCAGCTTGTAGCCCAGCTGCATGGTGTTCTTCTCCTCCCGAGTGGCGTGCGAGCGGCCGGCTACCCGGACGGGGGCGGGACAAACGGGTATGTTGGCGCGAAGAGGCAACGGAGACTCTGCGGGCGGAGTTGCGCGATGGCTGGACAGCAACGGGTCATGGGCATCGTTCTGGCAGGCGCAGAGGGTAAACGGCTCGCGCCGCTGACCGCGGACCGGGCCAAATCGGCGGTGCCGTTCGGCGGGCTGTACCGGCTGGTCGATTTCGCGCTGTCCAACCTGACCAACGGCGACCTGCTGCGCATCTGCGTGCTGACCCAGTACAAGAGCCACAGCCTGGACCGGCACATCACCACCACCTGGCGGCTGAACAGCCTGCTTGGCAACTACGTCACGCCGGTGCCGGCCCAGCAACGGCGCGGGCCGCACTGGCAGACCGGCTCGGCGGACGCGATCTACCAGTCGCTGAACCTCATCGACGACGAGCGGCCGGACATCGTGGTGGTCTTCAGCGCCGATCACGTGTACCGGATGGACCCACGGCAGATGATCGACGCGCACCGGGCCTGGGGCGCCGGGGTCACGGTCGCGGCGATCCCGGTGCCACGGCTGGCGGCGACGGAGTTCGGCGTCATGCGAACGGCGCAGGATGACCACCTGCTCGAGGAGTTCGTGGAAAAGCCGGCCGATCCGCCCGGTCTTCCCGGCCGGCCGGACCACGCGGTCGCGTCGATGGGCACCTACGTGTTCGACGTCGGCGTGCTGGTGGACGCGCTGCGCCAGGACGCGGCCAACGAGGCCAGCCAGCACAGCATCGGCGGCGACATCATCCCGATGCTGGTCGCCCAGCATTCCGCGCACCTATACGACTTCATGACGAACCAGGTTCCCGGGACCAGTGAGCGTGACCACGGTTACTGGCGGGACGTGGGCACGATCGACTCCTACTTCGCCGCGCACATGGATCTGTGCGCGGTGTCCCCGGTGTTCAACGTGTACAACGACAAGTGGCCGATTCTGACCTGGGGGCCGCCGGCTCCCCCGGCCAAGTTCGTGCACGAGGGCGGAGACCGGACCGGGCGGGCGGTCGACAGCATGATCAGCAACGGGGTCATCGTCTCGGGCGGCCTGGTACGTAACTCGGTGCTGTCGCCGGGCGTGCACGTGCACAGCTGGGCGCGGGTGGAGCGGTCAGTGGTGCTGCACAATTCGCTGGTGGAAAGGCGGGCGGTGGTGGAGAACACGATCCTGGACAAGAACGTGGTCGTGACGGAAGGCACCGTGGTGGGGGTGGATAAGGACCGGGACCGGGAGCGGGGGTTCGTGGTGTCGGGCGGCGGGATCACCGTGGTGGGCAAGGGGCAAGTGGTGACGCCGTGACGGTGTCCCTGGGTGTAGGGCCTGGTTTGGCGGGTAGCGGTGGTGGGTCTCAGCTACCGGAAGGAGCCTGTTGATATGGCCGTTTCTGCGTTCCAGGATTACCCGCTCGCCGACCATGATCGGGAGTGGGACGGCGCGGCCGCCGAGAAGCGGGTCAGGAAGTGGGCCGGCGCGCAGGACGAGCCGAACGAGAAATACCGCGACGCCCACGTCTGGTACGACAGCGAGAACAAGGACAACTTCACCGCCTACAAGCTGCTCATCGCCGACGTCATCGACGGGAAGATCAAGGCCGTACCGCGCGGGGTGATGGCCGCGGGCAACGTCATGCAAGGGGCGCGCGGCGGGGTTGACCTCCCGGCCAAGGACACCGACCGGGTCAAGAGCCACCTGGCCAAGTACTACGCCAAGATGGGCGAGGAAGCACCCTGGGACCGCGATTGAGCACGGCCGGTCAGTTCGGCGTAACGGGGCCCAGCCGGGGCTCAGGACCGGACGAGGCGGGCGATGGCTTCTGAGGCTTCCCTGATCTTGTCCTCGGCCTCGGGGCCGCCTGCTTCGATGGCCTGGGTGACGCAGTGGCCCAGGTGGTCTTCGACGAGGCCGAGGGCGACGGCCTGGAGGGCCCGGGTCACGGCCGACACCTGGGTCAGGATGTCGATGCAGTAGGTGTCGGATTCCACCATCCGCTGGAGCCCCCGCACCTGACCCTCGACCCGGCGCAACCGCTTGAGGTAGGCCTCTTTCTCCTGCGTATACCCGCGCATGCACCAACTGTAAGGGCTAGACGGCACCCAAGGTAACCTCACCACGGTGAGCCTCCCAACACTGCGCGACGAGACCATCGAGGCATTCCTCGGCCAGCTGGCCGCGCGGGTGCCCGCGCCCGGCGGCGGCGCGACCGCGGCCCTGCACGCCGCGCAGTCGGCGGCGCTGGTCGCCATGGTGGCCAGGTACAGCAACGGCGCCCGATACGACGCCGAGCTGATGGGCCACATCTTCGCCGAGGCCGACGGGCTCAGGGACGAGGCGCTGTCGCTGGCCGAGGCGGATGCGGCCGCGTTCGGCGCGGTGTCGGAGGCCTACCAGCTGCCGAAGGATACCGATGAGCTGCTTGATGCTCGTTCGGCCGCTATCGCGGCGGCGCTTACCGGGGCGGCGCGGCCGCCTGCCGAGGTGATCCGCACCGCCGTCCGGCTGATTGAGCTGGCCGAAGCGCTGCTGCCCGCGGGCAATCGCAACGTGATCACCGACGTGGCCGCGGCCGCCGAGGCGGCCCGGGCCGCCGCCGTGACCGCCCGGGTCAACATCGAGGTCAACCTGCGCGGGATCAACGACGCCGCGATCCGGGCCGAGCTCAGCGCCACCGCGGCCGCCACCGACGAGATCACCGCACGTGCCGACCGGATCGTAGCGGCCGTCCGGGACGAGATCACCCGATGACGTCCCCGGGCGGGAGATCGCTGGGCGGGAGATCGCTGGGCGGGAGGGAACTCGCGGCGGGGATCCGGGCGGGGACCGCGGCGCGGGCGGCGGAGCTGGCCGCCGCCGGTCGGCCGCCGCGGCTGGCCGTCGTGACGGCTACGGCCGACGAGGCCAGCGCGTGGTACGTGCGGTCGCTGGCCACGGCGGCGGGCAAGGTGGGCGTCGGCTGCGACGTCGTCGACCTGACCGCGGAGATCACCGATGACGCGGACGGCGCCGCGGGCAGGATCCGGACGGCCCTGACCGCGCTCAGCCAGGCGGCCAGTGTGCACGGGATCATCATGCAGACCCCGCTGCCAGCGGGCGTGCGGCTGGCCGAACTGGCCGGGGCCATCGACCCGGGGAAGGATGTCGACGGCGCGAATCCCACGTCGCTTGGCCGCATCATGACGGGCCTGCCTGCCTTCGCCCCGGCCACGGCCGAGGCGGTGCTCGGGTTGCTCGACCACTATCGGGTGGAACTGGGTGGGCGGCGCGCGGTGGTGGTGGGCCGTTCGGCGGTGGTCGGCAAGCCGCTGGCCCACCTGCTGCTCGACCGCGATGCCACCGTCACCATCTGCCATTCCCGGACCCGGGATCTGGCCGCCATCACCGTTCAGGCCGATGTTCTGGTGGTGGCCGCCGGGCGCGCCGGGCTGATCGGTACCGGCCACATCGCCCCGGGCGCCACGGTGATTGACGTCGGTACCAATGCCATCGGTGAGGGCGAGCTAACCGGCGACGTCGACCCGGCGGTCGCACAGGTCGCGGGTGCGCTCAGCCCGGTGCCCGGCGGCGTCGGGCCGGTCACCACGGCGCTACTGCTCCGGCATGTGACCGAGGCCGCGGCGGCAGGTGCGGGACGTTAGCCGCGGCGGCAGGTGCGGGACGTTAGCTGAGCATGCTGCGGTAGACCGCGATCAGCGCGGCCTTCTGATCGTCGCCGAGGCGTGGGTCCGCGCGGATCGCATCCTCGGTCGAGGGAACCTTGGCGTCCTCCTGGGCCGGGTCGGCCTGCTCCGAGCCTGCGATCGCGTCGATCAGGCCGGCCTGGGCCATCAGGGACTCGGCCGACAGGTTGAGCGCGTCGGAGATCGCCTTGAGGACGCGTACCGACGGCTGGTGCAGACCGCGTTCGACCTGGCTGAGGTAGGGATTGGACAAACTGGTCAGCTCCGCGAGCTGGCGGAGCGACAAGTTGGCCTTCTTCCGCTGGTCCCGGATAAAGGCACCGAGCACCTCGCGTTGCGCTTCCCACGGGTTCGGCATGACCCCACCTCCTTTTTGCAAACTATAGAACGCGGCAGCCCCGGGATTCCGGGGCTGCCGCGTTCACTATCGTGCCCGCCTGGCGGGTCTTCACGTGACTCCGCCTTACTCGGCAGCGGAGTTCGTCGCGCTCTTCTCCTCGCCCGGCAGCAGCGGGCTGGCGACCTCGAGCACCTCGTCGGCGAACTTCCGCTGGTTGCTGAGGATCTGCTCGGCGAAGTCGTAGCCACGGGCCACGACGTCGTGCGGCTTGGGCAGCCGGTCGGCGAGCGGCAGGCTCACGGACGGGATCGAGGGGGTAAGGGACTGAACCGTCTCGACCCAGGTCTTGAACGCGTCGAGCGCGATTTCCTGGCCCTTACGGATGGTGCCGAGAACCTGCTCCTGCATGTCCTGGGTGGTGGTGCTAACCATGATGTGCCTCCTGTTGATTTCTTAACTTCTACTGCTAACTATATCTAGCAAGAGTCGGCTTGTCAAGCTTTTTGCTTGATATATCTAGCGCGGTGGATGGGTGGGTTGGATGGGGGATGGGGTGGAGCGGGTGCGCGGGGGACGCACCACGGTCCGTTCGGGATAAAAATGTCGGGAGCAGGGCGTACGCGTGGACGGACCTTAGCTGGCGTCGGCGCCCTTGGAAGTGGTCTTTGGCGCGGGCTTGCGGGCTGCGGGCTTGCGGGCTGCGGCCTTCTTGGGGGCTGCGGACTTCGAGGCTGCGGGCTTCGAGGCTGCGGGCTTCGAGGCTGCGGCCTTCTTGGGGGCTGCGGGCTTGGGGGCTGCGGGCTTGGGGGCTGCGGCCTTGGGCTCGGGGGACTTGGCGATCGGAGGCGCGGGGGGCGCGGCGACCGGGGCCTTGAATTTGGGCTTGGCCACAGCGGCCGGAGCCTTGGGCTCGGGCTCGGGCTCGGGCTTGGCCACACCGTCCGGAGCCGGGCTTGGCCACAGCGGCCGGAGCCTCGGGCTCGGGCTCGGGCTCGGGCTCGGCCACTGCCTGCGCCGGGGGGTACCACGGCGGCGCGCTTGGGCTCGGGCTTGGCTACGGCGGCATGCGGTCGGGGCACTACCGGCTTGGGCTCGGTCCTGACCACCACGGGGGTCGTAAGGGTCGCGGGGGTCGTAGGGGTCGTAGGGGTCGCGGCGAGCTTGAGATCATGGTCGTGGCCAGGCAGCAGGGGTGCCGCCGTGTCCAGCACGTCCTCGGCGAACTTCCGCTGGTTGGCGAGCAGTTCCTCGGCCAGTCCGTAGGCGCCGTCGACGGCCTCTTTCGGGCTCGGCAACTTGTCCGCGAACAGAACGCTGACGGCCGGCAGCTTGGGGAGCCTGTCGGTTATCGGCGCGTAAACGCCTGTCAGTTTGGGGGTAACGGTCTGGACCGTCTCTACCCAGATCCTGAGGGCACCGATCATCGTCTGCTGCCCCTTGCGGAGGGCGGTTAGGAACTCTTCCTGCATATCCTGCGTAGAGGTCGTCATCGTCTCTATCTCCTCGTTGGTTTCTGATGCGTACTATACCAAGCATGATTGAGATGTCAAGCAGACTGCTTGGTACACGCAGCAGACGGGCGGACGCCCGGGCCGGGGCCGCACTCCCGGACTGGGGCCGCACTCCCGGGCGGGGCCGCACTCCCGGGCGGACGAACCGGGATCGCTGCCGGCGCCGGGCGGGGCGTATCGGGGGCCAGCAGCGGGCCGGCGGCAGCGGACGGCCTCATTAGGATGGTCACATGCCACAAGCAGTTACTTTGGTCACAAACGTTACGCAGTACGCGGGGACGGCTCCCTGGGAGCGGGACGCCGACCTGCGCGCGCTGGTCGCCCAGGAGGTCCCGCTCCAGCGGCTCGGGCAGGAGCACGAGAGGGGCGCGCTGATCGCGTTTCTCGCCTCGGGCCGGGCCACGCCGGTGACCGGCCAGTTCTTCGGGTTCACCGGCGGCTGGCTCCCGTAGCCCACGCACGGCGGCGAGGTCATGACGGGGACTATCAGGGCCTTGCGGCGATCTTTGGGGGACTAACGACTCTAAGCCGGGACGCCGGCCTGACGGTATAGATGGAGCTATGTTCGTTGCCGACGAGATCACCGTTCCCGCCGGGTTCGAGGCCGCCGCCGCCAGGCTCCTGCATGTGGTCAACCACGGCGTGCTGCGGAACGCTTCGTCGGCCGCCTACGAAGAAGGCCTGACCGCGGCCTTGCGGGTCGGCCCGTTCGGCGAGATGCGCGGGATCTCCAAGCTGGTCCGGGTGCAGTTCCTCACCCCGGTCCGCCGGGGCGCCACCGTGACCATCCCGCTGCGGTGGGAGGCAGCCGGGCCGGCTGGCGATCTGTTCCCCGTGCTTGACGCCGACCTGCTCCTCACCCGGGCCGGCGACGACCAGGTTCAGCTGGGGCTGTCCGGCTCGTACCGGCCGCCGTTGGGCAAGGTGGGCGCCGCGGTGGACCGGGTCGTGCTGAGGCGCGTCGGGACCGCGACGATCCGGTCCCTGCTTGACCAGACGGCCGAGGCGATCGCTGACCCGGCCCCGACCCCGGCGCCGGCCAGGCAACCAGGACCGGTACCCGTCTGGCCGCTGACCAGGTCGGAAGAGGCCTTAGGTTTCCTCGGCGGCGTCGGCGAGCAGGGGTGACCGGGCCAGGGCGAGCACGGCGGCGGCCAGGAGCGCGGCGGCGGCCACCTCGGGGATGATGTACCAGCCCCCGCGGACCTCCTCGTGGAAGGCGAACACGCCCCACAGGACCGAGATCACCGGATCGGCCAGGGTCAGGCCGGGCTGCGCGGCGATCAGGCCGCCGGCGTTCAGCGCCGACTGGACCAGGAACATGCCCAGCAGGCCGGCCGCGACCATGCCGTAGATCTCCCAGCTGGTGAACAGCGTCACGACCCCGCCGGAGATGGTCCTCGTCATGCCCTTCATCAGCGCCGCGGTCAGGCCGAAGGTCGAACCGGCCGCGATGCCGAGCAGCGCGGCCCGGTACGCGCTGCCCTCGCCGCGGGCCGATTTGCGCCGGCCGAACAGCACCATGGCCCCGACCAGCGCCAGGTTCACCCCGATGCCGAACGTCCAGCCGTACCAGTGCACATGCCCGTTGCGGTCGGCGGACGGTGACAGCAGGAACAGCAGGGCGCCGAGGCTGACCGTCATCACGGCGGCCGAACCCCATTCGCGCCGGTGCATCCCCTGGCCGAAGATCCGGGCGGCGAGGATCAGCGTCAGCGGCAGCTCGAGCACCAGAATCGGCTCGACCGTGGCGAGCTGGCCTGAGCCCAGGGCGGTGGCCTGAAGCAGGAAGCCGATGCAGATGGCCAGGATCCCGCCGAACCACACCGGCTGGTGCAGCAGGCTCCAGATCAGTCGCCAGCTCAGGTTCTGGTCGCGCGGTACCTCACGATTGGCCTTGCGCTGCAGCACCGAGGAGGTGGCGTTGCCGAACGCAGCCAGCACCGCCAGCACGTAACTCAGCATCTATCCCTCCCCGTTGATAGCGGCCTGCTACCCCGACCCAAGAGGCCGACACATCTCACCAGGAGAAAACCAGGTGCCGCCCGGGGCCGCGGGCGGCATCATCGGCAGCGTGGACGGCACTTTCATCCCCGGGCTGCGGCTCGCGGGCGAGTTCTACGCCGAGGCGGTGCGCCCGCTGCTCGCGGCGCGGTTCCCGGCGCTGCGATACGCGGCGGCGCTGCTCGGGCCGGGGTCCGAGGTCCTCGGTTTCGACACCGAACGGTCCACGGACCACGACTGGGGACCGCGGCTGCTGCTCTTCTTGACGCCGAACGACTCCGAACAGCACGCCGCGGCCATCGCCTTCGAGCTCACCGCGCGGTTGCCGGGGGCCTTTGGCGGCTACCCGGTGGCGTTCGGTATCACCGGCGACGCGGTGGTGCGGCACCGGGTCAAGGTCACCGAGCTCGGGACGTGGCTGACCGGGCAGCTCGGCTTCGACCCGCGGGCGGGCGTGACCGTGCGGGACTGGCTCGCCGTCCCGTCCCAGCGGCTGGCCGAGGTCACCGCGGGCGCCGTCTTCCACGACGAACCGGGCGAGCTGAGCCGGGCCAGAACCCGGCTGGAATGGTATCCACCGGACGTGTGGCGGTACGTGCTCAGCTGCCAGTGGCAGCGCCTGGCCCAGGAAGAAGCCTTTCCCGGCCGGTGTGCCGAGGCCGGCGACGAACTCGGCGCGGCCGTGGTCACCGCCAGGCTCGCCCGCGACCTGATGCGGCTGTGGCTGCTGATGTATCGCCGCTACCCGCCGTACAGCAAGTGGCTCGGCACCGCCTTCACCCGGGTGCCCGGTACCGCGCCGCTGGCCGCCAGCCTGGCCGCGGCCCTGGCCGCCACCGAGGGACCTCACCGGGAACGGCACCTGGTTCAGGCCTACACGACCGTGGCCGAGGCGCATAACGCGCTCGGACTGACCGAGCCGCTGGACCCGGCTCCCCGACGCTACTACGACCGGCCGTTTCAGGTCCTGGACGCCGGGCGCTTCGCCGCGGCCCTGGCCGAGACGATCACCGACCCGGAGGTTCGGCGATTGCCGCCGATCGGCGCCGCTGACCAGTTCATGGACAGCACCGACGCCCTCGGCGAGCCGCGCTACCCGCGAGCTGTGGTCACCGCTACCGGATTGAGATGTGTTGGTTCTTCGGACGGATGATGCCAAAGAGTTAATTGGGGTATCTAAGGGCTAGCGGGGCGCCACCACGTTGCCCCAGACTGCGTGGAGGTCGGCGATGCGACGACTGTGGATGTCTTTGCTGCTCATGCCGTTGATGGCGCTGGCCGTACCCACCGCCGCGCTGGCGTCAACCTCGGCCCCGGCGGCGACGTCGGCCCCCGCAGCGACGTCGGCCCCGGCGGCCGCGGCCCGCGCCCTGCAGCCGGGAATGAAAGGCGCGGCGGTCAAGGTGCTGCAGCGCCGGCTCGCCGCGCTGAAGTACTACCCGGGTTCGATCGACGGCAATTTCGGCAGCAACACGCTGGAGGCCGTGTGGGCCTTCGAGGAAGTGCAGGGCCTGCCTGGCCATGACTACGTGACGTCCGCGATGGAGCGGGCCCTGGCCCACCCGCGTGCCCCGAAGGTGCTCGACCGCCGAGCCGGCGCCAACCGGATCGAAGTCAATCTGGGCATCGACGTTCTCGTCCTCTACCACGCCTACAAGATCCAGCTGATCAGCCACATCTCCCCGGGCGGCGGCTACTACTTCTGCTCACCCGGCGGCGGCTGCGGTTACGCCGTCACGCCGACAGGTAACTTCAAGACCCTCGTCTTCATGCCAGGCTGGGTCCAGGTGCCGCTCGGCGAGATGTACAACCCGGTGTTCTTCATCGGCACCGCGTTCGCGATCCACGGCGAGACCTACGTACCGCTGGCGCCGGTCTCGCACGGCTGCATTCGGATCCCGATGGACGTCGCAGCGTTCTTCTACAAGCTGGTCCGCACTCCCGGCGAGCCCGTCATCGTCCGCCGCTAGCCCGAGTTTCCGATGATCATGGTTTTTCTGAGGGTCGGCCCGGTTGCGGGCTTTAGGGGTTTTGCGCTGGTGACACGGCGGCTGCGGTGTTTGATTGCGGCATTGCTGAGGGTGTATGACCTAATGTCATGGCGAGCCTGTATCCGAAGAAGATCGGCGGCAAGACGTACTGGTACATGCGAGAGATGGCCCGCGTGGACGGCAAGCCGAAGATGGTCTCCGAGCGGTACCTGGGCACCGCGGCGGAGATCGCCGCGGCGGTAGGAGGCGCCGGGAGGCCGCGGCGCTGCCGGAGCGGACCCGGCACCTGGCGTTCGGGGACGTGGCCGCGGCCTGGGGCATGCTGGAAGAAGCTCGGGGTGGCCGCGATCATCGACGAGGTCACCGGGCCGCGGCCGGCCGGGCTGCCGCTGTCCGCCGGGCACCTACCTGGCGCTGGCGGCGCTGAACCGGCTGGTCGCGCCGTGCTCCAAGGCCGGGTTCGCGGACTGGTGGAAGACCACCGCCGGCGGACCGGTTCACCAAGATCCCCGCCTCGCGCTGGATCGCCGCCGGTTCTGGGACGCGATGCACGCGGTCACGCTGGAGCAGCTGGAGGAAGTCTCCCGCCAGATCGCGGTCCGGATCGTGCAGGCCTCCGGCGGTGGACTGCTCATCAGTGGCGCTGGACATGACCAACTTCGCCACCTTCATCGATACCGGCAACCAGAAGGCGCCGGTCGCGCAGCGGGGCAAGGCCAAGCAGAAACGCGCCGACCTGCGCCTGGTCGGGCTGGGGCTGGTGGTCACCCGGGACGGCGGGATCCCGCTGACCTGGCACGCCTATCCCGGCGACCGGCCCGACGTCACCCAGTTCCCCGCCATGACCGATCAGCTGCTGAGCCAGTACCAGGCGGTCTGCGCTGCCGCCGGGCTCCCGGCGGCAGCCGCGGACATGACCGTGGTCTTCGACGCCGGCCAGAACAGCGAGGACAACTTCGCGCACCTGGCCGGCACCGGGCTGCACTACATCGGGTCGGTACCCGCCAGCGACTGCCCGGACCTGATCGCCTTGCCCGCCGTCGCGCGCAGCACCGTCGATAAGGAGCGGTTCGGCGGGCTGACCGCATACGACACCCGCCGCCAGGCCTACGGCGCCGAACGGCGTGCCATCCTCGACTCACTCCCCGGAACTGCACGCCGCCCAGGCCGCCGGGTTCACCGGCACCACGCTGGCCAAGGCCGGCAAGAAACTCGACGAGCTCGCCGCCACCCTGGCTCGCGGCAAGACCCGCCGCAGCCGGGACAAGGTCCAGGCCGAGATCGAGGCCGTCACCCGCAAGCCCTGGGTCCGCCGGGTCATCAGCTGGGAGCTGGCCGGTGACCAGCCCAGGGACCTGCGGCTGGCCTGGTCACGTCGACCAGGAGGCCCGCGCGGCACTGGAAGAAGAACTATTCGGCAAGCACGTGCTGATCACCGATCACGACGACTGGCCGGTCCCGGAGGTCGTCGCCGGCGTACCGGTCCCAGTCCGAGGCTGAGTTCTCCTTCCGCCAGATGAAAGACACGCACGTCGTGCTCGTTCTCGCCCGATGCACCATTGGACCGAGCACAACATCCGCGTCCACGTCTTCACCTGCGTCCTGGCCCTGCAGATCGCCCACCTCATGCGCCGCCGGCGCCTGGCACGCCGGGCTGAACCTGTCCGTCCGCGAACTGCTCGCCAGCTCGCCGCTATCGGCGAGACCGTCCTGCTCTACCCATCCACCGGCGGACGGCCCAGAGCCCGCCGCATGACCACCGAGCTCACCGGCAGCCAGCACAGAACTGCACGAGATCTTCGAGCTGAGCGCGGTGCGCACCCGCCAGTTAGGTCATACGCTGAAAACGGCACCCGGCAGCCCACCTGAACTGCAAGAACAGTCAGGCCAGCACCATGATCATGGAAACTCGGGCTAGGCGGGCTGACGCCCGGGGTCACCCGGCGCGTGCGGGTGGGCTGTGGCTGCGCAGCACCTTGGACTTGTCCCGGTTCCAGGCCATCGTGGTACCGTCCGGGTACCGGACCAGGGTCCAGCCCATCCGGTGGATCATCACATGATGGTGAAACCAGCAAAGTAGAATACAATTTTCAAGACTCGTCTCGCCGCCGCGGCCCTTGTGCTTCAGGTGGTGCACCTCACACGCCGCAGCAGGCTGATGGCAACCGCCGGCCCATTGACAGTGCATGTCGCGGACCTTGACCGCGTTCCTGATCGACGCCGGGATGCTGTCGGCGTACCCGACGTCCAGCGGCAAGCTCGGCCCGGCCAGCCGGGCCCCGAGCTGCTCGCGGCGCAAGAAGCTGGCCAGCCCGCCCGGGCCGGAGACCAGGGCGACCGCCTTACCGATGATCAGCCGCTCCAGGGCCTCCCGGGAAAACGAGCTCGGGGAAGCCGGGTCCGGGGCCACCGGGGCCGGAGGGGTGGCCGGGGCCGGAGGGGTGGCCGGGGCGCGGTCGCCGGCGGGGGCAGGCGGGTCACCGGAGCCAGCGGCGCCAGCGGACCCGTCCGGGGCGCGGTGGCCGTGACTGTACCGGGCGAGTTCGACGCAGAACCGGACCAGGTCATCAAGCACGGCAGGGTTCACGTCCCCGAACACCACCGGGGTGATCGACGCGTCGCACGCGAACCCCTCCGCGGCGTCCCCGTCCAGCCAGGCGGCACCGTCACCCCCGCCCACCGACGCCGCCGCGCGGTGCCCGGCCCACTGGGCCCGGACCCGCTCGGTCCACTTCTCCTGCAACGCCGAATCGGCGTCCAGCACCATCAGGTCCGCCAGGGAGATATGCGCGACCGCCTTGGCCGGCTGGCGGCCCGCTCGGGCAGCAGCCCGGCGGCGACCAGCCGCCGCATGGCTTCTTGCAGGCCATCGTGGTAGCGCTGCTCATGGGTGCGGGTGTCCTCCGCGCCCCGCGGCGCGGACAGCGCCTCCAGGACCGTGTCCGACCAGGGCCGTGCACTCAGGGGTGAGGCTGGCGGACAGCACACCGGCACCGCCGAACGTGGTCTCCAGCCGGACCGCGCGGTCCTCGAACGCCGGGTCGGGGTCATCTGGGCCGGGGGGCGGGGCGGCGCGGGACTGGATCTCCGCGGCCAGCGCGGCCAGGTCCCGCAGGTCCATCCCCTTCCCGGCCGCGCCCGCCAGGATCTCATCCGCGGCGCCGCGGCACTGCCCGGGCAGCTTGTCCGTCCACTGGCACACGGTCCGGGCGTAAGACTCCGTCATCTCCCCGGCGGCCAGCGCGGCCACGATCCGGGGATGGGAGCGGGCCCGCCGGACCCAGGCGATGTGCCCGGCGGCGGTGCCCTTGGTGACCCGGGTCCGGTGGATCAGCCAGGACCGGGGACTGTAGTCGCCGTCTTCGCAGTGGCCCTGGGCGGCGGTGAACGCGGCCAAGACCGAGGCCCGCGCGGCGGTGCTGACTGCGTCGGAACGTTCCAGTGTCTGCATCAAGCGGGCCTGGATGTCGGTGGGCAGCTGGGTCGGGTCGGCGGCAGCCAGGTAGCCAAGCGCGGATTCCAGCATCTGCATGGCCTGAGTGGCGCTGATAAATGCAGGGGCGGCGTTCACCGGGCTATCACCTCCCGCCGAGTGCTTACGGGCCGGTACTGCAAACTTAATGAAGTGATCATCGATCAGCTTGATGATCTTTTTCATCTTCTTGTTCGATTCTAGCAGGCGCGTCCGACATTTCCAGAACGACAGGCGCGACACGCCCGTAGTGATCGTTAGATCGGTCGCAGGAGAATCGCCAGGCTCGCGGCCAGCTGACGTCTTTCCCTGAGCTGCGCCCCGCTAGCCGTTGTCGGCGAGGGTGGTGCGGGCGCCTCGGATGGTGATGGCGGCGAGGCCGACCGCGAATACCAGCCCGGCGCAGATCCAGGCCCCACGGTCGGCCGGGGGGCGGACGGGCCAGGTCCACGGGTTGCGCCAGGCCTCGCTCAGGGCGTACTCGGCGAACCCCAGGTAGCCAAGTGGCGGGACCCAGGCGAGCAGGCCGCCGGTGACCAGTGAGGCCAGCAGGCCGATGCCGGTGATGCCGATGACGTTGCGCGCCAGCACGAGGACACCGCCGGGCAGGCTGGCGCCGGTCACGCCGAGCTGGAGTGCGCCGATCGCGACACCGGTCAGGGCCAGCGCCGCCCCCAGCCGCAGGTACGGCAGCCAGCGGCCGCCGGCCCGCTCGGCCTCGCCGAACGGGCTGTGCGTTGTGACCGCGATCAACACCGCCGCTCCGGCCTCGATGACCATCGGGCCCTGCTGCTCGAGCGCTCCGCCTGACATCAGGTGCCAGTGCAGCATGGCGCGGAGCGCGCCGCCGCTGAGGGCCAGCGCGAGCAGCGCCGAGGGCACCCGTCGGCTGCGCAGATGCAGCCCCGCCAGCCGGGCACCCGCCGCGAGCCGCCGGCCCGCCGATGCCGACGCGGCCGACGCGGCCGACGCGGCCGACGATGTCGGGGGTACCGGCGGGGTCTTGACCTCGGCGGCCGTCACGGGACCTGCGCCAGGTCGGTCGGCGTCAGCGGGAACTGCGCCGGGTCGGGGGCCGTCACGGGAGCTGCGCCAGGGTGATGGTGCCGGAGCGCAGCGCGGCGAGGTTTGCCGCGAGCCAGGCGTGCCGGGCAGCGGATGACAGCGACTCGAAGCCGTGCGCGGAGGCGGTGATCTGGGCGGCGCTCGACCCCGACTGTGTTCCTGACCCGCCCGACGCGGTCGACGCACCGGACTGCGTGCTCGGCTGGCTGAACTGCGGGTAGCCCGGCGGTACGGGAGCGCCGATCTTGGCCAGCAGCGCGATCGCCACCGCCTCCTGCGCCGGGGTGGGGCCGGGCGAGTCCTGCGCCGCCGGCCCGGAGACGAACCAGGTGACGAAGTCCTGCTGCCACCCTTGTTCCCAGTCCGCGGTGCGCGCGAGAGCGGGGGTGGCCCAGAAAGACTCGTCGCCGTATCCTCCTTGTTCGGTAAAAAAGCTGTAGACCGACGTCGTCCCCGCGACGGGGGGCGATGACCTGTAGCCCATGGTCATATCGGCGCGGACCGGGGCGCCCGGCAGCCCGGCGATCTCGGCGGCGGCCGGCTGCAACGCGGCCGACATGGCGCCTAGGTAGGGGGCAAAGGCCGGGTGCATGCACACCTTGAAGGCGCTGCCTATGCAGTCGAGGGTGTACGGGACCGGCTGGTCGTCGGCCGCGTCGTGCAGCGCGGGGATCTCCCAGCCCGTCGCGAGGGAGTACCGCGCGGTGCCTGCCAGCGAGAACGCGGTCGCGGAGGCGGCCACGCCGCACGCGACGCCGGCGGCGGCCACCACGGTCAGCCACCGTCGGCCGGCGAAGGACAGAGGCCGGACGCCGGGCACGCGGGCCGCGGGCAGCAGGGCGAGCAGGCCGACCATCACGAGCAGCACCCCGCCCATCAACATGACCTGGGCGATGGAGACATCCGGCGGGACGTGGTAATAGACGCCGACATCGATCAACGCCGGGCGCCCCGGAAGTGGCACGAGCAGCGCGGACGCGCCTTTCAGGCTGCTGAGGTTGATCACGTTGTCCGGGTTGTCCGGGTTGTTCGAGGCTCCGACGAACCACGCGGCGAAGACGGCGACCGCGACGATCGGCGCGGTGAACCGGCCGGGGAGCAGGGTGCCGCAGGTGAAGCCGACCGCGCAGGACGCGGCCACCCCGGCGACGCCGACCGCCACCGGCCACAGCGGCGGGCCGCCCCAGGTCGCCTGGAGCGCGGTCTGGAGGTAGATGACGGCGACCCCGGCCAGGTAGGCCAGCATCAGCCAGAAGGCCGTGGCGGCAAGCACCGTCGCCTGCCGCGCCCAGGCCGCGCGGGCCGTCGTCGCCAGCAGGTCACCGGTCTTCCTGCGGCCTTCCCTGGTGGCGACCCAGGCGGCGATCCCGGCGGCGATCACGCTGAAGAAGACGAGGTTGGACCCGGTGATGACCGAGGCGCGCACCGTCCAGGTCGGCGGGTACCCCGCCGCGGTCCGGTACGCGTTGACGTAGAAGAGCGCGGCGAGGATCGGCAGCACCCATACGGCCGTGCTGTGCTTGATCTCAAGCCGCAGTGCGCGCCCTGGGCCGAAACGGGCCGTGCGGAACAGGGCGGTGCCCTCGGTGAGGGCGACCGCAGTCACGCGGCCACCTGCTTGCGGGAGGCCGCGAGGACCGCGCCGTAGCCGCGCTCAAGCGGGGAGTCGCCGATCTCGTGGCCCGCGCCTTGGGCGGTCAGTTCGCCGGGCGTGCCGCGGAACACGACCTTGCCCTCGGTCATCAGCGCCACCTCGGAGCACGCGGTGCCGACGTCCTCGACCAGGTGCGTGGACACGACCACGGTCGCGTGCTGGCCAAGATCGCGGATCAGCGTGCGGAACGCGACCCGCTGCTCGGGGTCGAGGCCGGCCGTCGGCTCGTCAAGCAGCAGCAGGTCCGGGTGGTTCACGATCGCCTGCGCGATGCCCACCCGGCGCAGCATGCCGCCGGACAGCGTGCGCAGCCTGGCCTTGGCCCGGGGGCCGAGATCGACCCGCTCGACGGCGGCGGCCACCGCCTTCGGCACCTGGTGCGCGGGCAGCTCCTTGAGCAGCGCGAAGTACTCGACGAACTCGGCCACGGTGAACGACGGGTAATAGCCGAGGTTCTGCGGCAGGTAACCGAGCCTGCGCCTGATCTGGATGCGCGCGGCCGGCCTGCCGGGGTCCTTATCGAGCAGCCGCACCGTGCCCGACGACGGCGGCACCACGGTGGCGAGCATGCGGAGCAGCGAGGTCTTGCCAGCGCCGTTCGGGCCGAGCAGGCCAAAGACCCCTGGGCCGACGGCGAGGCTTACCCCGTCAACCGCCTTGTTTCTCCCGAACGTCCGGGTGACGTCAGTCAACTCGATGTTCACGGCAGGCCTCTCTGGGGGCGGGTGGCGAACAACACGATCACGGCGCAGCAGGCCGCGACGGCCAGGTAGGGGAGGTACAGGTTCGCGTCGGTGATGGCGGAGGTCAGCGCCGCGGCGGACAGCTCGCCGCCCGCGCCGTAGGTCGCTCCGTGGTCGGTCGCACCGTGGGCGAGCACGAGGGTGAGCCAGGCGCCGGCGCCCGCGCCCGCGCCGGCCATCGCCGACCTGACGGCCACCGCGACCGCGAGGGCGAGCGCGCAGGCGGCGGTCATCGGCAGCAGCCAGGCGAAGGTGAGCTGCGCCGTGATCGTGGGCTCCGCGGCGTGCGTGCCCAGGGTCGCGGCGCTGGCGATCAGGCCGAGCACCGCGTTCACCGCGAACACCGCGACGCCCCTGGTCAGCAGGACGAGGCGGTCGCTGACCGGCATGGAGCAGGACAGCTCCCAGGCCGGGTCCAGGCCGGGACCGTAGGAGTAGGCGATGCCGACCGCCGCGACCGCCGGGGCGATCAGCCAGACCAGCGGCTGGCCCTCGCCCACCTGGGTCAGCGCGCCGACGGCCAGCACGACCACGGACGTGATCAGCCACGGCAGCAGCAGCGAGGGCGTGGTGAACAGCGCACGCGCCAGCCCGGGCGAGCGCAGCAGCCGCGCCGCCGTCCGCTCCAGCCGGCCAGGATGACGGCGCCAGACCTCCGCGGCGACGTTCACCCAGACGCGGTCGAGGTCGATGCCGTTGTTCGCCGGACCGCGGCTCTCGCCGCCGAGCTGTCCACTCAACCACGGGTCGTGCCACGACGGATCGTTCATTGGACTCCTCCAAGCGCCGCTCGCAGCAGACGGCGCGCCCGGTGCACGCGGCTCTTCACCGTTCCCTCGGGGACGCCCATCAGCTCCGCCACCTCTGCGACCGGCCGGTCTTCCTCGTACCTCAAGCCGCCATACCTCGCGGTCCGGGCAGCCGGGCGGGCCGAGCGCCGCGGCCGCGGCGACGTCGAGGTCCGTTCGCGTGGCCACGGCCTCGGCTGGGTCGCTGGCCGGACGGTCCTCCTCCAGCCGGGCCTCATCCGGCAGGGCTTGGGTCGCCGGGCCCTGCTTCCGCAGCAGCAGGGCGGCCTGGTTCCGCGCGATCACCCAGAGCCAGGCCGCCGGGCGTGCCCCGCGGCTGGTAGGTTCCGGCGTTCTTCCACACCGCGAGGAACGTCTCCTGAAGCACGTCCTCGACGTCGTCCGGCGGCAGCGTCTTGCGGAGCCGGGCGGCCAGCCACGGGGCATGCCGGTCAAACAGCTGCCGCAGTGCCACGCCGTCACCACCAGCCAGGCTCGCGATCAGCTCGTCGTCGTCCATCACCTCGTTTATTGCACGAGACGCGCCGCAGGTTCACGATCGGGCGGAAAAACTTTGGTCAGGTCAGCAGCACGGCCAGGAACGCGCCCGCGATCATGAACGGCCCGAACGGGATCTGCTGCTTCGCGGTGGCACGCCCCGATATCAGCAGCGCGGCCCCGTAGACGGCGGCGAACAGGAACCCGGCCATGCCGCCGACGACGAGGGCGCTCCAGCCTCGCCAGGCCAGCATGCTGCCGAGCCCGGCCGCGGCCTTGACGTCGCCCATGCCCATCCCAGCCGGGCTGATCACCACGAGGATCAGGTAGCAGCCGGACAAGGCGATGCCACCCAGGACGGCCCGGGCCAGGACATGCCAGGTCCCGTCGGCTGCGGCCGCCGCGAGCAGGAGCAGCACGGTACCGGCGAACGCGGCGCCGGTGAGCACGTCCGGCAGCCGCCTGACCACGGCGTCGATGAACGCGAGCGGGACGGAGCACAGGGCAAGCCAGCATGCCGCGGCCAGGACCAGGCCCGGGTGAACCCGTGCGGCCAGCGCGCCGAGCAGGAGCGCCGAGACGACCGCGATGGCCAGCGTGGACAAGGCGGAGGTGACGGGGGTGGGGTCGCTGGTCTGAGGGGCATCGGCCGGGGGGGCCGTGTAGTGGCGGACGACGGCGCGCTGGGGCCAGGCGGACGCCAGGCCGGTGAGGGCGAGGGCGGCGATGAGCGGAGCGTTCACGTGATAAGTCCGCGGGGGACGGGGTGGCGGCGGAATCCGGGGACGAGGTGGCGGAAGCTGGTTCGTGCATCAGGGCCAGGGAGCGGGAGAGCTCGATACAGCCGACGGCGATCGCGATGACGGCGGCGATCTCGATAACGAGCAGCCATCCGCCGGTTCGCACGTTCTCGTTGAACACCGTCACCCCGTAGGATGCGCTGATCAGCGCATCGCCGAGGGTAAGCGGCGGCTGGACGGCGACCAGGGAGCCGGCCTGCAGGGCGTTCTGCAGCAGGAACAGCGCGCCGACCCCGGCGGCGGCGGTGGCGTACAGCTGCCAGGACGTGAAGAACGGCACCACCCCCCGGGACAGGGCCGATACCGCGGTCTTCATCAACGTGGCGGTCAGCGCGTACCCGCAGGCCGCCGCCAGTCCCAGCGCGGCCGCGCGGGTGTTCCCCTGGCCCCGCACGCCGATGGCGATCACGATCGCCTCGAAAACACCGGTGACGATCAGCGTCGTCACCCAGACCTTCAGCGAAGCGTGCGTCGTCCCGCCCGACGGCGCCGCGGCGGCCAGGCCCCCGCCCAGGCTGACCGTGACCAGGCCAACGGCCCACCAGGTCAGCCGGGGCAGCTTGCGGTGAGCCAGCCAGCCCGCCACCAGCAAGGTGAACGGCAGCTCGATGATGAAGATGGGCTGGACCAGGGCGACGGGACCCGTGTCAAGCGCGACCGCCTGGCTCACGGCGGCGAAGACGACCAGGCCGATTCCGGCCAGCCACACCTTGCGCCTGATCAGGTACCTGAACAGCGACAGGTGCAGCGCGTGGGAAGCCGGCGCGGTCGCGGCGGCCATCCGCTGCAGGACGGACGCCATGCCATTGCACAGCGCCGTCAGCAGGGCAAACAAAACCGACACCACCGCGGCATCTTAGCGGGTTTCAGCGGGCAGGCTGAAAGCGGCGTAGCCGCAGGCTGTTGGTGACCACGAATACCGAGCTGAACGCCATCGCCGCCGCCGCGATCAGCGGGTTCAGCAGGCCGAACGCCGCCAGCGGCAGCGCGGCCACGTTATAGCCGAACGCCCAGAATAGGTTGCCCTTGATGATCCGCAGCGTGCGCCGGGACAGGGCGATCGCGTCGCAGGCCGCGAGCAGGTCGCCGCGGACCAGGGTCAGGTCGCTGGCCTGGATGGCCGCGTCGGTGCCGGTGCCCATGGCCAGCCCCAGGTCCGCCTGGGCCAGGGCGGCGGCGTCGTTGACACCGTCGCCCGCCATGGCCACGACCCGGCCGGCCTCCTGCAACTGCCTGACCACATCGACCTTCCCGGCGGGCAGCACACCCGCGATCACCTCGTCGATGCCCACCGCGGCGGCGACGTCACGGGCGGCTTGCTCGTGGTCGCCGGTGAGAAGCACCGGGTGCAGGCCCAGGTCGCGCAGCCGGGCCACGGCCGCCGCCGAGCTGGGCTTGAGCGTGTCCGCGACCACCAGCACGCCGCGGACCTGCCCGTCCCAGCCGGCGAACACGGCGGTCTGCCCGGCCGCTTCCGCCTGCGCGGCCCGGGCGGCGAGCGAGGAGGGGACGTTCATCGCCCAGCCGGATTCGAGCCAGTCCCGTCGTCCGGCCAGCACCGTCCGCCCGTCGACCACGCCGCGGGTGCCGAGGCCGGGATAGCTGGTGAAGTCGCTGACCCCGCCGGCGGACCGGGCGGCGGTGGAGATCGCGGCGGCGATGGGGTGCTCGGAGCCGGACTCAAGCGCGCCGGCCAGCCGGAGCAGCTCGGCTTCGTCCTGTCCGGGGGCCACGGCCAGGTCGGCCAGGCTGAGGCGACCGGTGGTCAGGGTGCCCGTCTTATCCAGGACGATCGTGTCGACGGTCCGGGTGGACTCGAGGATTTCAGGTCCGGAGATCAGGATGCCGAGCTGAGCGCCGCGACCGGTGCCGGTCAGGATCGCCGTCGGCGTGGCCAGGCCCATCGCGCACGGGCAGGCGATGATCAGCACCGCGACGGCCGCCGTGAACGCCGCCGCCGCCGGGTGCCCGGTGGCCAGCCAGGCGGTCAGGGTCACGAGGGCCAGACCGATGACGACCGGGACGAACACCGCGGAGACCCGGTCGGCCAGTCGCTGCACCGGCGGCTTGCCCGCCTGCGCCGCGGTGACCAGCCTGCCGATGCGCGCGAGCTGGGTATCGGCGCCGACCCGGGTGGCCCGGACGACCAGCAGACCGGTGGTGTTGACGCCGCCGCCGGTCACCGGGTCCCCGGGGCCGGCCTCCACCGGGACCGGCTCACCGGTGAGCAGCGAGCCGTCCACGGCCGAACGACCGGAGGCGACGATCCCGTCGGTGGCGACCTTTTCCCCGGGCCGGACCACGAACTCCTCCCCCACGGCCAGCTGCGTCACCGGCACCCGCACCTCGCCCCCGGCCCGCAGCACCGTGACGTCCTTGGCGCCGAGAGCCAGCAGGGCTCGCAGCGCCGCGCCGGAGTGACGCTTGGCGCGGGCCTCGAGCTGCCGGCCCAGCAGGATCAGCACGGTCACGCCCGCGGCGACGTCCAGGTAGGTCGATCCGGTCCCCGTGACCACCGCGGTCAGCGACCACAGATACGCGGCGGTCACGCCGAGGCTGATCAAGGTGTCCATGGTGGCCACACCGTGCCGGGCGTTCGCGACGGCCGCGTGGTGGAACGGCCACGCCCCCCACAGGGCGACCGGGGTGGCCAGCGCCAGCGACAGCCATGCCCAGGGGCGGCCCGGGAGGACCATGGCCAGCACCACCACGGGTACCGCAAGCACCAGGGAAATCAGCAGCCGCGGAGGAGGAGGAGCCGACCGGGGGGCCGGAGCGGACGGGTTGGCGGTGTAGCCCGGCCTGCTCGACTTCGGCGATCAGGGACTCGAGGTCGACGGTGGCGGGGAAGGTGACGGTGGCGGTTTCGGTGGCCAGGTTGACCGTGGCGGTGACGCCGTCGAGCTTGTTCAGCCGGCGCTCCACCCGGGTTGCGCACGACGCGCAGGTCATGCCCTCGATCGCGAGGTCGACGCCGGTTATCCCCATGACCGCCAGGATACCCCTAGGGGGTATGAACAGCGTCAGCTGGGCGGGACGACGTAGCTCCCGCGCCTGGGGACGGTGAAGATCTGGCCGGAGTCGCGGAGCAACTCGAGGGCGTGCAGCACCGTATCCCGGCCCACGCCGTATTCCTGCTGCAGCGCCTTGACCGACGGCAGCGGGCCGGTGCGCCACTCCCCGGCCGCCATCCGGCCGGCGAGGATGCGCTCGAGCTGCCGGTAGGCCGGCTCGGGCAAATCGACATTAACCGTATTATGGTCGGCCACGGAGCCAACTTAGCAGACTAAAGTAGATCAGATAGTAGATCTGCACTGGACTGGTCTGGTCTGGTCTGATAGCGTTATTAGTGGATCTCAAGGAGGGGAGTTGACCTTGAATCCCAAGGGGGGGATGAGACAGCTCCGGTACCAGGCTTCCACTCCCGGGTACCGGAGCTGTCCCCTGGGCTAAGGGGCCGGGCCTAGGGCGCGGGGACACGGAAAATCCGCATCTGCAAGGCCAGCGTGGCGTAGTAGCCGACCAGCGTGGACAGCTCGACCAGACCTTCCTCGCCGAAGGCAGAGACCGCCGTGGCGTATTCCCCGTCGTCCAGGTCGGCCGGACCGGTCAGGGCGCGGGTGACCGAGTAGGCGACCCGTTCGGCGGGGTCGGTGAACGCGGGATCCTGGCCCGATCGCAGGGCCTCGATCTCCGGCTCGGTGAGCCCGGCCTCGCGCCCGATTGGCTCGTGCGAGGCCCGCTCGTAGCCGCAGTCCCAGGCCTGCGCCACCACCAGGATCGCCAGCTCGCGGACCCGGGGCGTCAGCTTGGTCCGGAACCTGATCGCCGCGCCGAGCTCCTGCAGCGCGTGGCCCACGGCCGGCGCGTACAGCATCGCGTTGAACGGGCCGGCCAGGCCGCCGGTCCCGTCGGAGAGCTGGATCGCGCGCGGGCCCTGGCCCCGCGGTCCGGACAAGATCGCCCGGTACAGGCCCACCTGGTCGGTGGTCATTTCCTCGGACGACAGGACAGCAAGGCGCATCGGCACTCCTAAGCCGCGGATCCGGGCTGGTGCCCGGGCCGCATCAACGTCATGAAGGCGACCGTCGCCAGGATGAGCAGGACGATCACCAGGGGGAAACAGTGCGGGCGTGGCTCACGAGGAGGGCGCCGATCAGCATCGCGGCCACTGAGATCAGGCGACGGGCCGCGTGGGCTCCCCTCGCGCCCGCGACCGGGCTGTCCGCCGCGACCGGCCAGCGCGAACGCGAAGAACACCACGTTGCCGGCCTGGTTGGCCACGAAGACGTGCCCCAGCACCGGGTAGCTGAACGAGTCGACCAGCCCGGTGACAACGGTCAGCGCCACCAGCGGCGGCGGCAGCAGGCCGTCCCTACCGTCGCGAGACGGCACGAGGGCGTGCCGGGTGTCGGCC
>CAWEFK010000045.1:0-104609 GCA_963808315.1 uncultured Actinomycetes bacterium
TAGACATCCGATGCGGTTAGGTTGTTAAGCTGCCTGGGGAATTTTGCTGGCGGTGGCGGGGAACGCGGTGGCTTCGTCGTAGCGCTGGCCGGTGATCAGGCAGTGGTGCAGGCAGCCGAGCAGGCGGGCGAACAGGTTGCGCTGGGCGGCGGCGTGCCGGTCGCCCGCGTCTTGCGGCGGTCGTAGTGGGCGCGGGCGCCGGGTGAGGCGGTCAGCGCGGTGAAGGCCCAGAGTAGCCGGCGGCGTTAAGGCGGTTGTTCTTGACCCGGCGGCGGGTGACGGATCGTGGTCTTGCCGGAGGCGCGGGTGACGGGGGCTGCGCCGGCGTAGGCCTTGAGGCCGTTGGCATCCTGGAACCGGGATCGGTCGTCTCCGATCTCGGCGAGTACCCGGGCGCCGGTCAGTGCGCCGAGCCCTGGGAAGCTGGTGATGATCCCGGCGTCCGGGTGCTGGTTAAAAGACTCGGGTGACGGCCTGCGCGAGGTCCCCGGCGGCTTGCGGAGGCGGTGTGAGCTGGCTGAGCAGCGCCAGCGCCTGCCGGCCTATGGCCTGCTCGACGAGGGGGGGCTGGCGCATCTGCGGGGCGCGGGACACCTCGGGAGCCGGGCCGCTCCGTCGTCCAGGCCGCGGCTGCGCCCGGCTTTTTTCAGCAGGGCGCGGAGCGGGGTCAGGGTGAGCCGGGCGGCGTCGGCCGGGGAGGGCGCGGCGGCCAGGATGGTACGGGCTTCCGGCGCAAGATGCCGTCACGGGCCTGGGCGAACGCGGCCAGGAAGGCGGGGTAGTACTCGCGCAGGTGGGAGCGGAGCCTGTGGTGTGCGGTGGTGCGGTCCCAGACGGCGTCTTGCTGGGCGCGGGCCAGTACCGCGATGGCCTGGGCCAGCTCGGTATCGGCGGGCAGCGGCCGGTGCGCGTGCCGGTCGGTGCGCAGCACATTGGCCAGCACGACCGCGTCGCCGTGGTCGGATTTCCTCCCGGCGATCGAGTGCCGGTCCCGGTACCGGGCCACTGCCATCGGGTTGACGGGGTAGACCTGGCGGCCGGTGGCGCGCAGGCACGCGACCAGCAGGCCGCGGGGTGTCTCGATCGCCACCGGGACCGGGTCTTGGGGGGTGTCGCCGTGCCCGGCGAGCAGGTCTGCCAGGGCGGCCAGCCCGGCCGCGTCGTCGCTGATCCGGCGGCGGGCCAGCAACTGCCCGTCCCGGCCCACCAGGGCGATGTCGTGGTGTTCTTCGGCCCAGTCGATCCCGCAGTAAACCTCCATGCTTCCTCCGTCTTTGTCGATAGGTTTGCTGTTCGCGCTGGTCTAAGCCGCGCGGGGCACGCACGCTCCCTAATGGAAGGGCTCAGGGCACCGCCATCCGATTAGCCGTTCGTGACCCCAGCTGCCCGCAGGCCCCGGTCTTGCCCGGGGCTCGGCGGCTCCGGTGCGGGTGAGGGGTTACTCCTGCAGGTGGCTCAGGACACGACCACTGATACCGCCGCGAGCTGCTATTATCACGGAAGCGGCCCGGCGTGTCGCTTAGCGCATCGAGCGCGCGGCTGGTGCCAGGTCCCTGGATCTCACCCGAGAGGTCACCGCCCCCAGTCAGGACAAGCAGGTCACCCGGCACCAACCGGACCAGCCAGATCCCGGCCGTCTGCGACCTGAGACAAGCATGGGTTCCGGCAGGCAGGCCCCGCACTCTACGCCAAGAGCTCCAGCTCTCTGGTGCCGGAAAGCGGTGACCTGCCATGTGCCCATTAGGTGCCGGGGAGTTTGGCGGTCAGGGTGCGGGCGAGGTCGAGCATGAGGTCCGCGGCCCAGCGGGTGCCGGCCAGCGCGTGCGATAGCTCGGTGCCGGTGAACTCGTCCCAGCTGGCCTCATCGGCCAGGGCTCGGTATCGGGGGCGGGGCGGCGGCGGGTCAGCTCGGCGACGGCGGCGTGCTTGAGCGCGCACGCGGCGGCCTCGGCCCGGTCCAGCGCGCAGATGATCCCGGTGAGCTCGTCATCGGTGGTGCCGGGGAAGGAGTCGCCGGGCCCGGCGGCGTTCTCGGCCAGGCCGTGCAGCGCGGCGCCGCCGGGCGCCAGGTCCAGGGTGTGGCCGGCGGCGAACGCCCCGGCCGGGCCGGGGGACGCACCGGGGACGCGGCGGGCCGAGCCGGGCTGCCCCGGACCCCGGCGCCGGCCCTGGGACCGGCGGCCGGCCCCCTGGGGGAGACGGTCGGACTTCCCGGCGCCGGTTCCCTTCCCGGTACCGGTTCCCTTCCGGACCGGTTCCCTTCCCGGCGCCGGGGCCGGGTTCGGGCTGGTCTTCGTCGTCCTCGCCGGGACCGGCCCATTCCCATTCCCCGGGCTCGATCTCGGCCAGCCACGCCACCCACTGGTCCTCGGTCAGCCAGTCCTCCCGCGAGGGCGGCAGCTCACGCCAGCCCTCGGGCACCTCCCCGGCCTGGTCCGGCTCGCCAGGATGCCCGGCGGGATTCTCGTCCCGCCCGGGGTCTGGGGAAGCCGGTCCGTGGGGCACGCGCCACCGTCCGTTCGGAAGAAATGAGATCGAGTTCTGGCTCGACGCTTATATCAAACATACTAGCGAAGAACGCTCTCGGCGGCAACCGAGAACCCAAAATTCGAACAAAGTTACCTATGTGTGCCATGTGACGCCGAGAGGTGATGGAGCCGCGGGCATGAAAAAGCCCCGGAACCCAGTCTGGGTCCGGGGCCATAGATGTCGGACGACATCACAAAGTAATTGCTCGATATGGGTTATCGGGCACCTCCAACAATGCTCAAGGTGACCTTGAGCACTCGTGGAGGTGGCGGGAATCGAACCCGCGTCCTTCAGTACCTCACCAGGGCTTCTCCGGGCGCAGCTTGCTCTGCTTTTCTCAGCCCCGGCGATCACGCAAGCAAGACGCCGACAGGCTCAGTCACTGTTTGATGTCCCAGCTGGCCCCGCGACCGGGTCAGACGGTAATCCTCCTAGCTGATGCCAGGCACCGGGTCGAAGGCATCCCCGGGCTGACAGAACTCTTTAACTCGTCTTAAGCGACGAGAGCGAGTTCACTGCGCGTTGTGTTGGCAGTTATTGGTTTGCGGCCACAGGATTAACGAGGTCACAACCGCAACCCTCGGCCCGCTTCCCCTGGTTCGACCACCGAAGTCGAAACCGATCACCCCCTATTGAGTTGTCTGGCCGGCACGGCTAAGCCATACCGCCGTACCCGACCGTACCCTCACAACGGGCGATAGCCAACTTTGATTCCCGCCGAACGGGCAGTCAGGGCCGGAGCACGGGATGGTTCTCGCGGCCGCAGTACGGGAGGCGGAACGCGGAGTGGCCCCTGCGGGCGCTGGCTGTGGCCGAAACGCGCCCGCAGGGGCAGACCGGCAGGGTCAGAGCCGGCCTGGCGGCCGGGCCTCCCCCGAGACGAGACCCGGGACCCTCACGTTGACTGGGCCGCAACCCCCAAGCGGACCCCAGTCATAGATAAAGACGCTGTGAGTGATCGGATGGTTGCTCAGGGTGAGATTTATGGTCATCGATCGATAACGAATTGTGGATTGCTAGCCGGATATGAGCGCGCCGGGTACTCGGCCGGCGGCGCGGGCGGCCGAGACGGCGGGACGCGGCTGGGGCAGCCGGGACCGCGGACAGGAAGGCGCCGGCCAGGGCAGCGGCGGACAGCTTCGCGGTCCGGCCCGTCTCGATCACCGTGAAGGCGATATCGCCGCGGTAGCCAACGAACCAGCTGATCCAGCCCGAACTCGTATGGACCAGGCCCACCTGGCCGTACACCTGAGCACCGGACACGCTGGCGGCGTGGGCCGCGCCTGAGGTGACCGCACCGCGCATGAGGTTGCGGAGGGCGGCCATGCGACGCCGGATCGAGCGTGGAGTCCGGCTTGCTGGCCGGGTCGGCCGCATCCTGGGTGACCTGCGGCATGTGCCAGCTGCCCGAATCGACGGCCGCGGCCACCATCGCCATCGACAGCGGGCTGACCCGGACGCTGCCCTGGCCGATCGACTCGGCGGCGAGATCGGCGTATCCGTTGGCCGAGGGCACCGAACCGGAGAAGGCGGGCACAGGCAGCTGCGACCAGTTTGATCCGATCCCGAAAGTGGTCACCACCTGATCGAACTGGGCGGAGGAGAGCCGTTCGGACAGGCCCACGAAGGCGGTGCCGCAGGCGTCGGCGAAATCAGCGCTGAACGGCTTCTGTGCACCGGTCCCGTCACTGGTGAACGTCTGTCCTCCGACTGACAGAGAGTTCTCGCACGAGACCGCCTGGGCTGGTGCCAGCCCGTCGCTGAGCAGCGCGGCCGCCGACACGATGGTGAACGCGGTGCCCGGCGTCAGCTTCGCGGCCAGCGGGCCCCCGGCGGGCAGCGATCCCGACGCTTGGCGCTGGGCCACCGCCAGGACCTTGCCGGTCGACGCCTGGACGGCCACGATCTCACCGGAGTTGGCCGAAGCGTGGAGCGCCCTCAGGGCCGCGTCCTGGACCGACGACTGAATCGTGGTGCGCACCGGTATGCCGGGAGCGCCGGGCCAGCGCGCTAGCACCGCGGTCTGTGCGCCGGCCGGATTCACCGCGACCACCTCGGTCGTGGGCGTGCCGAGAAGCTGATGCTGATAGGTCTGCTCCAGCCCGGACAGCCCGACCGTGGTGCCGGGCAAGTAGAAAGCGCCGTTCGCCCGCAGCACGGGGTTGACCTCACTGCCCACCCCGCCGACCAGGCCGCGTCGCCTCGGCCTGGAACAGCCGCTCCGACACCCGCTGCACCACCAGGCCGGGCACCTGGCGCAGCCGGACGCGCAGGCTGGCGTAGGTGGCGGGGTCCAGTGTGGCGAGCCGGAAGAACTGGCCGGGCGGGGCCGCCGCGAGCTGGCCGAGCACCTGCCCCGCCTGGAGGCCGGTCTGGGCGGCGAAGGCCTTGGCGGTCGTCGCCTGGCTGGCCAGGCGACCGGGCCACACCCCCACCTCGTAGGCCGACGCCGAGACCTCGAGCGGATTCCCGTCGGCGTCAAGGACCGCCGCCCGAGTCGGGAACTCGGTCACCATGGCCAGTCGTTCGCCCGGGCCCAGGCTCGGGTTGATGACGCTGGGCGCCCAGTCGACCTTCCAGCCGTCGCCCGCCCGGCGCAGGCCGAACCGGCCGTAATAGGTCCAGACGTGTTCCTCGCCGGCCAGGCTGACCGACGCCTTGAAGGATGCCTGCGCGGTGCTGCCGTGCTGGACGATCGAGCTCATGGTGAGGAAAATCTGGGTGGCGTCGACCTGCCCGAAGGAACTTTTCAGCTCGGCGGTGACGGTGGCTGGCGCGGCCGTGGTCAGCGCCCCGGCGGCGGCGTACTGCTGCTGCTGCCAGTCGAGCAGGAACGCCTGGACGGTGGGCTCGGCGGACAGCTCGGTACCGAAACCGGTAGCCAGCCCGATGGCCAGCACGCCGACCGCGACGATGACGGCCGCGGCCAGCTTCGATCGCCTAGCCCGCAGGCGTCCGGGCGAGGGTTTCCGGCCGGCCTTCGCCGTGCCCCCGGCGGTTACGTGACGGGTCGGCCTCGCCGCGGCGGGGGGCAACTGAATGGGGCCGGCCACGCGCGAGCCGGGAGGCCCGGCGACACGAACGCCCGGGGGAACTGGGGGGCTGGCGAGGCCGGGGAACTGGGGGGCAGTGAGATCCGGGGAACTGGGGGGTTGACAGGGGCGGGAGGGAGGACGGTCGCGTGGCCTAGGCGCCGAAGGGCGCCGCGGCCTGGCGTGGCCATGGCGCTCGCTCGCGGGGGAGGACACGATTCGTCTGCCCGTCACCTGCGCCGCTTCAGCGCCCGGTCCATTTCCCTGGCCGCATCACGCTTGGCCAGGTCCTGGCGCTTGTCGTAGGTCCGCTTACCGCGGGCGAGACCGAGTTCCACCTTGACGTTCCCATCCCTGAAGTAAAGCGACAGCGGGACCAGGGTCAAACCTTGCTCGGCGATCTTGCTGGCCAGGCGGTCGATCTCCTTGCGATGCAGCAGGAGCTTCCTGATCCGCCGGGGTGTGTGATTGGTCCAGGTGCCCCCGATGTACTCGGGGATGTGCACGTTGTGCAGCCACACCTCGTCGCCGGTGATCTGCGCGAACCCGTCGGCCAGCGAGGCGCGGCCCTCGCGCAGCGATTTCACCTCGGTTCCGGTCAGAACCAGCCCGGCCTCGAAGGTGTCCTCGACGTGATAGTCGTGGTACGCACGGCGATTACGGGCGATGACCTTCTGCCCCTGCTCCCGAGCCACGTCTCTCCCATCTCGGATCGGCCCCATCCGGCACCGGCCCATCCCGCACCGGCAACCACTCAGACACGCAGATAGCGACGCAGCGTCAAGAACGACGTCGCTCCGCACAGCACGACTCCTACCACCATCGAGAACACGATCACCTCGATCAGGTCACCGACGGACAAACCTACATTGAAGGAGAAGTACTGTTCCAGGCTATCCAGCATCAGGGACTTGACCGCCACCAGTAGCCCCGCGGCGATCGCCCAGCCGATCAGGCCGGCGATCGCCCCTTCCAGCAGGAAGGGCAGCTGGATATAGAAGTTCGACGCGCCGACCAGGCGCATGATGGCGGTTTCCCGGCGGCGGTTGAACGCGGACAGCCTGATCGTGTTGGCCACCAGCAAGATGGCGGCCACGATCAAGATCAGCGCGATGATGATCACCGCGTTCCTGGCCCCGTCGAGCAGCCGGTAGAACTTGTCCAGGATCGTCATCTCGTCGACCACGGTCTCCACCCCGGCCGCGCCCGTCACCGCGCTGGCCACGATGTTGTAGTCGGCCTCGGGATTCTTCAGCTTCACCTCGAACGAGTCCGGGATGTCGCCTTCCTGGGTGTCCTGGACGAGGGCGGGCTCGTTGGAGAAGTACTGCCTGAACTCGGTGTAGGCCTGCGTCTGTGAGACGTAGTAGACGTTCTCCACCTGCGGCATGGAGACGAGCTGCCGCTCCAGCTGAGCCCGCTGCGCCACGGTGGAGGGCCCGTTCTGCTGGCATTGCGGCTGCGGGCTCGTCTTGATGCACAGGTAGATCGAGAGCTCGACCTTTCCCTGCCAGTAGGTGCGCGTCCTGTCCACCTGCTTGACGAACAGCAGGCCCGTGCCGAGCAGGGACAAGCTGATGGCCACGACCACGATGAGAGCCATGGTCATGGTGAGATTCCGGCGCAGCCCGATCCAGATCTCGGAGAAGACGAACTGTGAACGCATGCTGGCTGATCCTTGGAGTTCTAGGTTTTTACGGGCTGGGCGACATCACGGCGAGCACGGGTCAGTATGCCTGGCCGTACACGCCGCGCGACTGATCTCGGACGACCTTGCCGTATTCGAGCTCGATGACCCGTTTGCGCATCGAGTCGACGATAGCCGCGTCATGAGTGGCCATGACCACGGTCGTTCCTGTCCGGTTGATGCGGTCAAGCACCTTCATGATGCCGATCGAGGTCGCCGGGTCGATGTTCCCCGTCGGTTCGTCGGCGAGCAGGATCATCGGCCGGTTGACGAACGCACGCGCCATCGCGACCCGCTGCTGCTCGCCGCCGGACAGTTCGTCGGGCATCCGCTCGTGCTTGCCCTCCAGCCCCACCAGGTCGATGACCTCGGGGACGACCTTGCGGATAAAGCGCCGGTGCTTGCCGATGACCTCCAGGGCGAACGCGACATTCTGATAGACGTTCTTATTCGGCAGCAGCCGGAAATCCTGAAACACGCAGCCGATGCGCCGTCGCAAATACGGCACCTTCCAGTTGGTGAGACGCGCGAGGTCCCGGCCGGCCACGTGGATTTTGCCGTCCGAGGGCCGCTCCTCCTTCAGGACCAGGCGCAGGAAGGTCGACTTCCCCGACCCGGACGGGCCGACGAGAAAGACAAACTCTCCCTTGGTGACCTCGATGTTCACGCTCTCCAGCGCGGGTCGGCTCTGATTCGGATAGACCTTGGTGACGTTATCGAAGTTGATCACGGGACCATCACATCGATGTAGGAGGACCAGGGGCCGCGGCGGTCGCCGCAACCTGGGCGACTTGCGGGTAACCTGGATTGGGCCAGGGCTCAGTCTAGATGGAAACTGACAGCTAAGGCCTTACATCGCGGCAAGTGCCAGGGCACAGGCCAGCCGGAAGGGGTTCCATGAGCTGCGAACACCTGATCTGCGCACAGTGCGCCGGGCCAGTGGTGGAGGGCCGGTGCCCCGCCTGTCGCGCATCGCGACAGCACGTCCACCACCAGCATTCAGGCGCCAGCCCACAGCTGATCGTGGCCGCCGTCCTGGTGCTGAGCCTGCTGTTGCTGCTGGCCCTGCACCTGGCCAAGTAGGCGTCAGGCAGACGCCAGGTAGGCCTCAGGCCAGCTCGGCGGGCGTCGCGGGGCTACCGGCCGCCGCGCCGCATCCAGCGGATTTCCGCGTCGATGAACTCGTCGATCTCCCCGTCCAGGACCGCCACGGCGTTCCCCGTCTCCATGCCCGTCCGCACGTCCTTGACGTTCTGGTAGGGGTAGAGCACGTAGTTGCGGATCTGGGTCCCCCAGGCGCGGGCGCCGTCACCACGCAGGGCGGCCATCTCCTCGGCCTCCTCCTGCCGCCGCCGCTCCAGCAGCTTGGACTGCAGCACGGTCATCGCCGACGCGCGGTTCTGGATCTGGCTGCGCTCGTTCTGGCAGGAGACCACGATCCCGGTGGGCAGGTGGGTGATGCGGACCGCCGAGTCGGTGGTGTTCACGCCCTGGCCGCCCGGGCCGCTCGAGCGGAACACGTCCACCCTGATGTCGTCATCGCTGATGTCGATGTGATCGGTCTGCTCCACCACCGGCGTCACGTCCACGCCGGCGAACGAGGTCTGCCTGCGTCCCTGGTTGTCGTACTTGGAGATCCGGACCATCCGGTGCGTGCCGTGCTCACCGCGCAGCGTTCCGTAGGCGTAGGGCGCGTTCACCGCGAACGTGGTCGACCTGATCCCGGCCTCTTCGGCGTAGGAGGTGTCGTACACCTCGGTCGGGTACTTGTGCCGCTCCGCCCAGCGCAGGTACATCCGCATCAGGTTCTCCGCGAAGTCCGCCGCGTCCGCGCCGCCGGCCTGCGCGTTGATCGAGATCAGCGCCTCCCTGGCGTCGTACTCGCCGGCCAGCAGGGTGCGCACCTCGAGCTGGTCGATCTCGGTCCGCAGGCCGGTGAGCTCTCGCGCCGCCTCGATCCGGGTGGGCTCGTCGTTCTCGCTCTCGGCCAGGTCGAACAGCACCGCGGTGTCGCCGAGCCGCTGGTGCAGCGCGGCCAGCCGGGCCAGCTCGGCGTCCAGGTAGGAGAGCCGGCGGGTCACCTTCTGCGCCCGGTCCTGGTCAGCCCAAAGTCCGGGGTCGGCGGCCTGCTCACGCAAGCCGTCCGCCTCCGTCTGCATAGCTCCGGGGTCGAGCACCGCCTCGATGCTGGCGAGCTTCGACGTCAGTGCCGCGATCTCATCGGCGGGATCGATACCTGCCATGCCGGCTAGCCTACGCGAGGAGCGCGGGAGAGATCGCCCGCAGGCCGCGCGCGACCGTGCGGCCAAACCCGGTATCCTGCCTTAGCGTGATACCCCGAAGGCGCAGCCGCCTGCCCCGGACCGTGATCGGGTCGGCGGCGCTGGCCGCCGCCACCCTGCTCACCGTCGCGGGCTGCGCGCCGTCGTCGTCCGCGGGCGCAGCCACGGGGGCCGCCGCCGGCCATGTTCCCTCCTACGCGCAGACGCTGGCTCAGGCCAAGCGCACCTTCACCGCGTACGTCGACACCAGTTCCGCCGCCGCGGCGGCCGGGGACGACACGACGGGCCTGGCGGACATCGCGGACGCGCAGTGGTACCAGGTCAGCGGCCAGTACACGACGCTGGCCAACGCGGGCACCCCAGTCCCCAGGTACAGCTACGGGTCGCCGCAGTTCTACCTGCCCGCACCGGCCGCCTATCCGCACTGGTTCGCGGTGACCGTGGACCGGGGCACCGCGGCCGGCGCCCACGTCGGTCCCGTGCTCCCCACGATCATGGTGTTCGAGCAGGCCAAGGCGACCAAGCCCTGGACCCTCAACGGCACCGCCGTGCTCGATCAGCCGCTGCCGGCGATCGCTCGCCGCAGTGACGGTTACGCCGTCGCCGCGCCGCCCGCCGACGCCAGCGCCCGGCTGCGGCCCGACGTGGTGGGGCCGACCCAGGCGGCGGTGGTGGACCAGGGTCCGGCCAACCCGTCCGCCGCGGTCATCACCCCCGGACCGCTGACCACCGGGCTGTACGCCACCCAGGCCGCACAGGGCCGGGCGGAAAAGGCCCGCGGTCTGGTGTACCAGTGGCTGCTGCTTGGCCAGCCCTTCCCGCAGTTCCAGCTGCGCCTGCAAGACGGCGGCGACCTGGTGCTTTACGGGATGAACCTGGACACCTTCACCGAGCACCCCAACCTGGTCAAGGGGGCGCCGATCCCGGTACCGGCCGGATTCACTCCGCTGCTCGCGGCACCCACCGAGGTGGGATACCACGAGGTGTACGCCTACTGGACCGACGAGTTCGCGGCGATCGACCCGGCGGCCACCACGGCCGGCGGCCGGGTGAGCATCATCGGCTTCAGCAGCGGCCCCAGCTACGGGCACGCGTACTAGGGCTGGACGGCTAGGCCTGCACGGGCAGGGAACTGGCGGCGACCAGGGTGCGGACCGCGCGCAGGGCCACCGACAGCGTGGTGAAGGTGAACCGCTCGCTCTCCCAGATCTCCCCCAGTGTCTGCGTCGCCATCGCCACCGCGGCCTCGTTACGCGAGGCCCAGGCGGCGCGCCGTTCCTCGGGGCTCCTGGCCCCGTCCGGGCCGCTGACCCCGAGCACGTCCTCGGTGAGCGAGGCGTGCGCAGCGTACAGGTCATCGCGCAGCGCGGCCCGGGCCATCGTCGACCAGCGGTCATCGCGGGGCAGCGCGGTGATCCGGTCCCGCAGCCGGGTGATCTGCAGCCGGTCGGCCAGGTCGAAGTAGACCTCGGCGGTTTCCTCGATGCCGCGTCCGGCCGAAGCGGCGGCCTGGACGATGCCGAAGGCCGAGTACGTCGGCACCATGGCCGCGACCCGCTCGGCCAGCTCGGCCGGCACGCCGAGGTCCAGGTAAGAGTCACGGCGCTCCTCGAAACCGGCCAGGTCCCGGCCGGTGAGCAGCTTCGGCAGACCCGAACGGACCGTGCGGACCCCGTCCGCGAAGAAGGCCACGGTGGCCGCGATGTCGAACGGCGGGCGGCGGTTGTGCAGCAGCCACCTGACCGCGCGCTCGGTCAGCTTGCGCCCCTCGAGCAGCAGCGTGATGCGGGCCGCGATGCCCAGCCCGGCACCCTCGAGCCCCTCGACCTGCCGCCAGAACGCCGGCATGTCGAATACCTCCCGGGCGACCAGCCAGGCCCGGGTGAGATCGGGCACGGACGCGCCGGTCTCCTCGACCAGCCGGAACAAGAACGTGGTGCCTGAGGTGTCGATCATCTCGTTGACCACCGAGGTGGTGATGATCTCCCGGCGCAGCGGATGTGCTTCCATCCGGTCCGCGAAGGCGGCCCGCAGCGGCACCGGGAAGTACGCGTCGAGCACCCGGCGCAGGTACGGGTCGTCGGGGAGCTGGGAGTCCAGCACGTCCTCGGCCGCCGAGATCTTGGTGTGCGCGAGCAGCAGGGCCAGCTCCGGGCTGGTCAGCCCGGCCCCGGAGGACCGTCGCTCGGCGATCTCCCGCTCGTCGGGAAGCACGTCCCGCTTGACGTTGAGCCGCTTGTCCCTGATCAGCTTGCGCAGGTACCTGATGTGCACGTGCAGCAGCGACGGCGCCTGGGCTCTGGCCACCGCCAGCGCCATGTTCTGCCCGTAGTTGTGCCGCAGCACCAGCGCGGCCACCTCGTCGGTCATCTCGTTCAGCAGCTGGTGCCTGGCCGCGGCGGGGATGACGCCATCGCGGATCGCGTCGGCGAGCAGGATCTTGATGTTGACCTCGTGGTCGGAGGTGTCGACCCCGGCCGAGTTGTCGATGAAGTCGGTGTTCATCAGGCCCCCGCCGAGGGAGTACTCGATCCGGGCCGCCTGGGTGAAGCCCAGGTTGCCGCCCTCGCCGACCACGCGGGCGCGCAGCCGGGTGGCGTCGATCCTGACCGCGTCGTTGGACCTGTCTCCCGCGTCGGCGTGGGATTCCGAGCTGGCCTTGACGTAGGTGCCGATCCCGCCGTTCCAGAGCAGGTCGACCGGGGCGGCCAGGATGGCGGAGATCAGCTCGTCCGGGGACAGCGCCGTGACCCCGGCGTCGATGCCCAGGGCGGTGCGGGCCTGCGGGGAGATCGGCACCGACTTCACGCCACGCGGCCACACTCCGCCGCCGGGCGAGATCAGCGCCCGGTCGTAGTCCGCCCACGAGGACCGGGGTTCGGTGAACAGCCGGCGGCGTTCGGCGAAACTGGCGGCCGGGTCGGGGTCCGGGTCGACGAAGACGTGCCGGTGGTCGAAGGCCGCGACCAGCTTGATGTGCTCCGACAGCAGCATGCCGTTGCCGAACACGTCGCCGGACATGTCGCCCACGCCGACCACGGTGAAGTCGTCGGTGTCCGGGTTGCGCCCCAGCGCGGCGAAGTGCCACTTCACCGACTCCCAGGCGCCGCGCGCGGTGATGGCCATCTTCTTGTGGTCATAGCCCTCGGATCCGCCGGAGGCGAAGGCGTCGCCCAGCCAGAAGCCGTACCTGGCCGCCACCTCGTTCGCGGTGTCGGAGAACGTCGCGGTGCCCTTGTCCGCCGCCACCACCAGGTACGGGTCGTC
Source organism: uncultured Actinomycetes bacterium (assembly GCA_963808315.1). Taxonomy (GTDB): domain Bacteria; phylum Actinomycetota; class Actinomycetes; order Streptosporangiales; family Streptosporangiaceae; genus Palsa-504. The sequence goes on from CAWEFK010000045.1 coordinate 12,798, forward strand.
GCCGTCACGCCGGACCACATCCGGCGGCGGCACCACCAGGTCCGCCTCGATGTTGTCCGTCACGTCGAGCATGGCCGCGATGAACGTCTGGTAACAGGCGAGCACCTCGGCCGCGTACGCCTCCCGGTTGGCCGGATCGGGGAGCTGCTTGCACACGAAGCCGCCCTTGGCACCGGACGGGACGATGACCGCGTTCTTGACCTCTTGGGCCTTGACCAGGCCGAGGACCTCGGTGCGGAAGTCCTCCAGCCGGTCCGACCAGCGCAGCCCGCCGCGCGCCACCCGGCCGAAGCGCAGGTGCACCGCCTCCAGCCGGGGCGAGTAGACGAAGATCTCGAACTTGGGCCGCGGCGAGGTCAGTCCGGGCACGCCGCTGGGGTCGAGCTTGAACACCAGCGGATGCGGGCCGGGCACCGCGCCGGGGCTTTGGCGGCGGTAGTAGTTGGTCCGCAGGGTCGCGTCGATCAGGGCCAGGTAGGACCGCAGGATCCGGTCGTGGTCCAGGCTGACCACCTCGTCGAGCGAGCCGCGGATCTCCTCGGTGATGGCCTCGCAGCGTTCGGACACGCCGTTTTGCCGGCCCGGGTCGAACCTGGACTCGAACAGCCGGACCAGCAGCCGGGTGAGCGGCCCGTTCGATCGCAGCACCCGCTGCAGGTAATCCTCGCTGAACCGCGTCCCGCCCTGGCGCAGGTACTTCGCGTAGGCGCGCAGCAGCGCGACCTCACGCCAGCTCAGGCCCGCCGTCAGCACCAGCGCGTTGAACCCGTCGTCTTCGGTCTCGCCCCGCCACAGCGCGGTCAGCGCCTCCTCGAAGATCTGCCGCACGCTGCCGCCGGCCGGCGCCGCCGGGGCCCGCAGACCAAATTCATATATCCAGAACGAACCGGCCTTATCCCGTCCAGTGAACTGATACGGGTGTTCGTCGACGACCTCCAGGCCCATGTGCTGAAGCTGCGGGAGCACCTCGGACAGCGTGATCGGCGTCCGCGGCCGGTAGACCACCAGCGTCCACCGGTCCGGGTTCTCCACCAGCCGGACGGCGAAGTCCGTCCCCGACTCCCGCAGCTCCATCATCGTGGTCAGGTCGTCGACCGCGTTCGCCGCGGTCACATCCGCCTTGTACGTCTCGGGGATGTCCGCCGGGCACTCCTCGAGCAGCGCGGCGGCCCGGTCCTCGCCCAGCCTGCGGGTCGCCTCCGCGGTCAGGTCCTCGTCCCAGGACCTGACCGCCGCGGCCAGCGCGCGCTCCAGGGCGGCCGCGTCCACCTGCGGGACCGGCCGGCCGGGCTCGCCCCGGACGACCACGTACAGCCGGGCCAGCGCGGAATCGCCGACCATGGCGCTGTAGTCCACCGAGACCCCGTGCAGGGCGTCTTTGAGGATGCCCTGCGCGCGCAGCCTGACTTTGGTGGTGTACCGGTCTCTGGGCAGGTAGACCAGGCAGGACATGTACCGGCCGTACCGGTCCCTGCGCAGGAACAGCCGGGTCTGCTTGCGCTCGCTCAGCCGCAGCACGCCGAGCGCGATCGGGATCAGCTCGGCGGCCGAGATCTCGAACAGCTCCTCGCGCGGGTAATCCTCGAGGATCTCCACGAGGTCCTTGCCGTCGTGACTGTCCCGGGCCAGCCCGGCCGCGGCGAGGACGGCGGCGAGCTTGCGCCGCAGCACCGGGATGCCGGCGATGGGTTCGGTGTGGGCCGCGTGCGTGTACAGGCCGAGGAAGCGGAACTCCCCGGTGACCTCCCCGTCGGAGTCCAGCTTCTTGACCGAGACGTAATCCAGGTAGTTCGGCCGGTAGACGGTCGACCTCGAGTTCGCCTTGGCCAGCACCAGCCGTTCGCCCGGATCCTGGGTCCTGGCCCGGATCTGCGGTGGCAGCGCCGCCGCGGATCCGGGGCCTGGCCGGTCGTGCCGCAAGATGCCGAGCCCGGTACCTGGCACGGCGCGCAGGCCCACCCCGCCGGGCGCCTGCACCAGGTCGTATTCGCGGTAGCCGAGGAAGGTGAAGTTGCCGCCGGCCAGCCAGCGCAGCAACTCGCCGAACTCGGCCAGGTCACTACCCGGATCCCCGCCGAGCCGCCCGGCCAGGGCCCGGGCCCGCTCGCCCATGCGGCGCTGGTCCTCCACCGCGACCCGGACGTCCTCAAGCACCCGGCGCAGGTCGGCCGCGAGCCGGTCGCCGCCGACCCGGTCCCTGGGCGTGCCGAGCTCCACGTGGATCCACGATTCGATGAGCTCTTCCGCATGGGCGGGGGTCGCCCGGTCCGTTTCGTCGCCGCAGACGCCGATGATCTCGCGCAGCTGGCCGGTCACGTCGCGGCGGACGCGCAGGACCGGGTGGACAATCAGCTGGATCTCGGCCTCGTGCCGGTTCAGCTCGGTGGTGACCGAATCGACCAGGTACGGCATGTCGTCGACGACGATGTCCACCACGATGACCGACGGGCCGACCCGGTCGAGCTCCCCGGGCTCGCGCACCTGGACCAGCGCGCGGCCCTGCGGGCGGCGCAGGCCGAGCCGGGCGTGCTCGTGCGCGACCGCCGCCATCCGGGGCGGCGGGGCCAGGTCCTCGGTGGCCACCCGCTGGTAGTAAGCCCGCAGGTAGCAGGAGACGTTGCCGCTGGCCTTGCCGTCGCTTGTTGGGCCGAAGACGGCGGAGTCAAGCAACGGGTCATCGGGCCAGTCCTCTTCCGCCTTGGCCAGCAGGGCCTCCCTGGCCTCGTCGGTGTTGCTGTCCGGCATCGCGTCCACTCCTTCGTGTCCACTAACCTGATCGACCATCTGTCTCATCACGGCTCACCCGGCTCCCCAGAATCTGGCATCAGAAAACTCGGAGAACTGTGTCACCTCATTGTGACGAAGCCGTTTCTTTATGTAACTGAAAGGCGCTGAACGCCTCGAGCACGCCGGGGTTGGCCAGGGCATTGGCGTCGGCGGCCCGTTCCGGCTCCGAGCCGAGCAGGATCTTGCGCACCGGGACCTCGAGCTTCTTTCCGGACAGCGTCCGCGGGATGCCGGGGACCTGGTGGATCTCATCCGGCACGTGCCGGGGTGACAGCTGCGAGCGCAACGCGGCCCGGAGCCTGCCCTTCAGGTCGTCGTCGAGCTCACACCCCGGGGCGGGCACCACGAACAGCAGCAGCCGGCCCTGCTCGCCGAGCCTGCCCGTATCCACCACCAGGCTATCGCCGATCTCGGGCAGCGCCTCGACCACGCGGTAGAACTCGCTGGTGCCCATCCGGACGCCGCCGCGGTTCAGCGTGGCGTCCGAACGGCCGTAGATGACACAGCCGCCGTCCGGCAGGATCTCGATCCAGTCGCCGTGCCGCCACACGCCCGGATACGTGTCGAAGTAGCTCTCCCGGTACCGCACGCCGTCGGGGTCGTGCCAGAACCCGACCGGCATCGACGGCATCGACACGGTGATCACCAGCTCGCCGACCTCGCCGGTGACCGGCTGGCCGCCGTCCCCGTAGGCCTCCACCGCCGCGCCCAGGCAACGGCCGGAGATCACGCCCGCCCGCACCGGCAGCAGCGGGGACGGCCCGACGAACCCGGTGCACAGGTCCGTCCCGCCGGAGAACGAGCCGAGCAGCAGATCCGGCTGGACGTTCTCGTACACCCAGCGGTACGTCTCCGGCGGCAGCGGCGACCCGGTCGAGCCGATAGCCCGCAGCGCGGACAGGTCGTGCTCGGTCCCGGGGTGCAGCCCGGCCTTGGCGCAGGCGACCAGGTAGGGCGCGCCGACGCCCAGGTAGGTGACACCGTGCTCGACCGCCAGCCGCCACAGCCGGTCCGTGGCCGGGTAGGTGGCGCTGCCGTCGTAGAGCACGATCGTGACGCCGGCCAGCAGCCCTCCGGCCAGGTAGTTCCACATCATCCAGCCGGTCGTGGTGTACCAGGTGAACACGTCGCCTGGGCGCAGATCCTGATGCAGCGAGAGCGCCTTCAGGTGCTCGAGCACGATGCCGCCGTGACCGTGCATGATCGGCTTGGGCAGCCCGGTGGTGCCCGATGAGTACACCACCCAGAGCGGGTGATCGAACGGCACCTCGTCAAACTCAGGCTCACGCGGCCCGGCGCCGGTCCCATTGCCCAGGTCGGCCCAGGCGGTCATCCCCGAGGGCGGCTCGGCCTCGCCGATCAGGTTGACGTGCACGACCGCGGACAGGCTGGGCAGGGCCGCGGCCACGTCGCGGAGCATGTCGGCGCGGGAGAACTCCTTGCCGCCGTAGGCGTAGCCGTCGCAGCCGATGAGCACCGTCGGCTCGATCTGGGCGAACCTGTCGATCACGCTGCTCGCGCCGAAGTCGGGCGAGCACGACGACCAGATCGCCCCCAGGCTGGCCGTGGCCAGCAGGCCGATGATCGCTTCTGGCACGTTCGGCAGCAGCGCAGCCACCCGGTCGCCGCGGCCGACGCCGAGGCTGCGCAGACCGCGAGCCACGCGCGCCACCTCGGCGGCGAGTTGACCGTAGGTGAGAGCTCCCGCCCGTGATCGTTCGGAATCAAAAATAATCGCGGTGCGGTCCGGATCGGTCCAGGCGGTCCGCAAGGCGTTACGGGCGTAATTGACGCGTGGCTCCTGCGAACCAGCGTACGTCCGGCATGGTCTGCCCGACCATGACCGACTCGGGGTCGTGGTTCCATTCGCCGAGGACCTCGAAGTAATCCCAGACCGCGGTCCAGAACTGGGCCGGCTGCGTCACCGACCACTGCCGCACGTCCTCGTAGCGGTCGAACCGCGGCCCGCCGCCGTCGGCCAGCCAGCTCATGAACCGGGTAATCCGGGCGTCCCGCACCGTCTTGGGATCTGGCTCCCAGAGCACCGCGCCATAGCCCCGGCTCAGCAGATCACCCTCACTGGCTTCCATAGCACCCAGCATCGTGCCATTCCGGCACGCCTGGCAACGCCCCTTCCGGTCCGGTCGTGGTACAGACCATGATAAATCGTATTTAGAGGGCGGAAGCCACCGGCCTAGCCGGTTCGAGCCGGGGCCGGTTCTAGCCGGGGCCGGTTCTAGCCGGGGCCGGTCAGGCGCATGATCAGCTCGGTGAGCGCGGTCGTGTCGGTCAGGTCGGCCAGCACCGCGTCGGCGCCCGCCTCGCGCAGCTCGGCCGCACTGGCCCGGCCGCTGGCCACCGCGAGCGACCGGGCGCCACCGATCTTCGCCGCGTCGACGTCACGCGGGGAGTCGGCCACGTACACCGTGGCATTCTCGCCGAAGCTCACGCCATGCTTGTCCGCCGCTCGCTGCCGCGCGACCCGCAGCAGCGTGCCCTTGGGATAGGCCTCGGAACCGTAGCCGCCGATGTCGAAATCGACGAAGCCATCGAGCCCGAAGGCGCGCAGCTTGAGCATGGCGCCCAGCTTGCTGCTGCCGGTCAGCACGGTCTGCACCACCCTGTCCGCCCCCTCCGTCCTGCCGCGCTCCCGTCCGTCCTGCCGGCCCTGTCCGCCCCGTCGGCTCCGCCGGTCCCGTCGAGCTTGGCCACCGCCGCCAGGGCCTGCGCCGCACCGGGCAGCAGCTGACCATCGCGGACGAGGTCGTCGCGCCGGGCCTGCAAGGCGGCGGCGAGTGCGGCGCTGAACGGCTCGAGCAGGCTTTCCGCGGTGCCGCCTGCGCTCACGTCGGCACCGTTCAGGGCGAGCGCGTCGAAGAAAATCTCCGACTCGGACCGGCCCGCCATCTGCGGCAGCTTGACGAGCGGCCGCCCGGTTATCGCCGCGAACGCCTCGACGTAAGCCGCCCGGGTCACCTTGATGACGTCGACCAGCGTCAGATCGACGTTCCACAGAACCAGCCGGTGAATGACATCCTCCGCTGCGATGGGGCCATCCGGATTCTCCCCTCCAGGCTAGTCCAGTCGGGCGCGGAGCGGCCAGCACCGGCCGGCGGGCTGCGGATGCCTATCGGCAGAAGCCGGGCGAGGCTCGTCGGATGCCTTCGGCAGAAGTCAGAACGGGGCTCGTCGGGATGCCTTCGGCAGAAGTCAGAACGGGGGCTCGTCGGAGAAGCCGCCGGGGTTGTCGGCCGCCCACGGGTCCGTTTCCCCGCCGCCGGAGTTGCCCGGGCCACCGGAATTGCCCGGGCCGCGGCCGGCCTGCCGCCGGAACCCCCGGAACCGCGCTGGCCGCCGCCGAAGCCGCCCCCAGAACCACCGGACCCGTCCCCGGCGCCGGACCTGACCACCTTGTTCACCTTGGCCGACGCGTTGCGCAGCGAGGGGCCGACGTCGTCGACCTCGATCTCATACACCGTGCGCTTCTCGCCCTCCTTGGTCTCATAGGAGCGCTGCCGCAGCCGGCCCGAGACGATCACCCGCATCCCGCGGGTCAGGCTCTCCGCGACGTTCTCCGCCGCCTGCCGCCACACGTTGCAGGTCAGGAACAGGCTGTCGCCGTCCTTCCACTCGTTGGTGTTCTTGTCGAGGAACCGGGGGGTGGACGCGACCCGGAACTTCGCGACGGGCTGCCCCGCCGGGGTAAACCGGAGCTCGGGATCGTCCACCAGGTTGCCGGTGATCGTCATCTGGGTGTCGCCTGCTGCCATGAGCGTTCCTTACCTATGCATTCTTCTTCTCCCCATAGTGACGCTGACCCCTGACATTTAAGGCGCTTACCACGAGTGCGGGTGTACTCGATGGTGCCCCTAGTCACGTCATCTTGTGATCGGGGTTCGGGCAGGAGGGGTCCGGCCTGGTTGTGCACCACGCAACGGGTCCATCGCATGTTCCCGGCGTATCCAGCCAGCCGGGCGGTGGCTGAAGCAGCCCGCCACCTGTCCCGCCTAATCCCGCTGCTCTCACATGTCCCAACCGTCTCAACCCCCCGGCCCCGCCCGGCCCCCGCTCGGTTCCCGCTGTGAACGTGGATCGTTACTACCCTCATGGGGTAGGTAGGTATCCACAATAATTCGAATTCCTGGACGAGAGTCCGGATTGCCGCATTTGTCCGGCGGGGCAGGGGCGGCCGACCGGGTGGCTCGGCTGAGGTTCGGGAAAGTCGGTCACGGGTAGGCGAGGATCAGCTGGATGACGGCCGCGGCCAGCGCGAGGCCTGAGCCGACCATGAGGATGCTCCAGACTTCTGCCAGCCGGAGAAACCGGGCGAGCTCGACGGCTTCGCCGGGATCCCTCGCCGCCAGCTGAGCCAGCTTGCGCGGCCGCAAGAAGAAGAAACCCAGGCCGCCGGTCAGGTCGGCCCCGGCGACCGCATCGGCCAGCGCTTTAACCGTGGCGGTGGAGACGGTCTTCTTTACGCTCTTGAACTCGGCCAGGTTGGCCCAGGCCTGCACGCCGGTACCGAAGGTAAGCAAGAGCAGGCCGATCACCGCAAGCCAATTCGCCGTGAGTCCCCATGACATAGCCCGCAGCCTAGAGCTGGCTGACTGGAGCTGGCCGACTAGAGCACGAAAGGGAAATCACCGCTACGTCAGCCCATGTGCGGGTAGCGATAGTCGGTCGGGGGCACGAAGAGCTCCTTGATCGCACGGGCGGACACCCACCGGGTCAGGTTGAAGATCGAGCCGGCCTTGTCATCGGTGCCGCTGGACCGCGCGCCGCCGAACGGCTGCTGCCCGACCACCGCGCCGGTCGGCTTGTCGTTGATATAGAAGTTGCCGGCCGAGTACCTGAGCACGTCCGCGGCCTCGGCGATGGCCTGGCGGTCGGTCGCCATGATCGCTCCCGTCAGGGCGTACGGCGTGGCGTCCGCGGCCTGGGCGAGCATCTGGGCGTAGGTGTCATCCGGGTAGACGTGCACGGCGAGGATGGGGCCGAAGTACTCGGTGGTGAAGATCTCGTCGGCCGGGTCGGCGCCGACCAGCACCGTGGGCCGCACGAAGAACCCCTCTGCGTCGTCGGTGGCGCCACCCGCCAGCACGTTGATCGAGGTGGTGTGCCTGGCCCGCTCCACCGCGGCGGCGTGCTTGGCGAACGCCCGGGCGTCGATGACGGCCCCCATGAACAGCGACAGGTCGGCCGTCACGTCACCCATCGTCAGCGATTCCACCTGGGCGATGAAGTCGTCGCGGGTCTGGCTCCAGATCGATTCGGGGACATAGGCGCGGGAGGCCGCGGAGCATTTCTGCCCCTGGTACTCGAACGCGCCGCGGATCAGCGTGGGCGCGAGGGCGGCAGGGTCGGCCGAGGGATGCACGATGACGAAGTCCTTGCCGCCGGTCTCCCCCACCAGCCGCGGGTAGTTCCGGTACCTGGCGATGTTCTCGCCGACGGTCCGCCACAGGTGCTGGAACGTCGCGGTCGAACCGGTGAAGTGGATGCCGGCCAGGTCGGGGTGGGTCAACGCGACCCGGGATACGGCCTGCCCGTCGCCGGTCACCAGGTTGATCACGCCGGGCGGCAGCCCGGCCGCCTCGAGCAGCCGCATGAGGTAGTGCGCCGACAACTGCTGGGTCGGCGATGGCTTCCATACCACCACGTTGCCAAGCAGCGCCGGGGCCGTCGGCAGGTTGCCCGCGATCGAGGTGAAGTTGAACGGCGTGATCGCCAGCACGAATCCCTCGAGCGGGCGGTACTCCATTCGGTTCCACGCCCCGGGCGCCGACTCTGGCTGCTCGCTGAGCATGCGCCGGGCGAACTGCACATTATAGCGCCAGAAGTCGATTAGCTCGCAGGCGGCGTCGATCTCGGCCTGGAACGGCGACTTGGACTGGCCGAGCATGGTCGAGGCGTTCAGGGTGGCCCGCCAGGGGCCGGCCAGCAGTTCGGCCGCCTTGAGGAAGATCGCGGCCCGGTCGTCGAAGCTGAGCGCCCGCCAGAGCGGCGCCGCCTGCTTGGCCGCGTAAATCGCCGAGGCCACGTCCACGTCGGTGGCGTTGCCCAGCTGACCGAGCACATGAGCCTTGTTGTGCGGCTGCACCACGTCAGTCAGCTGGCCGGACGCCATCCGCTGTTGGCCGCCGATGGTCATGGTGAGTTCGGCTCGTTGCCCGGCGAGCTCTTTGATCTTGCTTTCCAGCACGGCTCGCTCGTGGCTACCTAGCTGGTACTGCCTGACCGGCTCGTTCGCCGGCACGGGGGTCCTAGAGACGGCGTCCATCACGATCGCTCCTGGCGTTCGTCGGCGGGTTACGGATAGTTGTCGGGGGTGGTGGTAGTTGTCGGGTCGCGAGTAATTGTCGGATCCCGGATACCCGTATCGTCGCACGAACCCGTCCGGCGGGTCATTCCGCCAGGTAGGGCAGCTCCTGGGCAGCGTACCAGCCGAGCTCGTTGCCTTCGGCCCCGTCCACGGCGAACCTGGCGTCGTCATCGCCCGCGTCGGCGGCGGGGAGCGCCTCGACCGCGTCACGCACGTCGGGCGCCGCCTCGGGCGCGTCGACCAGCGCAGATTCCAGACGCGCCAGCGGGACCGGCGCACCGATCAGGACCCGGGCCGGCTCCTGGTCCCGGGGATCCCACCGCACCTGTTCCGCCGGGAGCTCGACCGCCAGCACCACCCGCCGGAGCGGCGCGGCCGGATCGGCCGCAAGCAGCCGTAGCGATGCGCGGGCCGCCTCGGTCAGCGCGCTGTATTCGAGCTCCTCCTCATCACCGCTCGCGTACGCCTCGCGCAGCGAGGGCGTGACCGCGAAGCCGACGGCCGGACCGAGGCCGGCCAGGTCGGCCGGGCCATCCAGACTGTCCGGCCCGGGCTGATCTGGCTGGGCTTCCGGGCCGAGCTGACCAGCTTTCAGGACCGCGGCTAGGGCGGGCAAGGTCGAAGGCAAGAACACGCGCATGGTGCTCCAGAGTCTGCCACGCCACCCCAGGTTCTGGGTGTCAACTCATCGAGCTGGCCGGTTGGCCGGATACACGTTCGGCTTCGGCCTTGTTCACGCAGCTGGGCCTGACCATCGTGGTCAGGCCGGCGTTTGCGGAGACTACGGCTCCGCGCGACTCAGGCGGTCGCGTGACTTTAGGCATCGCTGACGCGACCGGCGATGCACCGAGGCGAAAATACGCCGCTGGCGTTCGTCCACCCCGTTGGTGCTCGTTTCTGGTGTGACGGAGAAGCACGTGAGTGCATGTAGTGCGAGAGCCGGACGTGTTCCGGGCCGCCTATCTGCCGGGCGAGCCAGCAGCAAAGGGCCGGTCATCGTTCTGGTGTGTCATCGATGCCCCTATCAGGGAGTCGCTGACACGCAGGAAATTCGACCATGCCGGTTTGGGGAAGCGAGAGACCTGGTGGTGCTGGAGAGGCTGCGTGCCTGGCCTTCTGGGGTCGGATGGGTGACCGGCATTGCCGCCCAAGCCAGGATTCACGTGCTGAACCCTCGCTGGCCGAGGGCGGGCAGGGGTGGTCGGGGGTCACTGGGGCAGGTACGGCGGACGGACGGCGGGGATCACGCTCGGGCCAAGACGGCGGGGATCACGCTCGGGGTAAGACGACGGTGATCTCTGGTTGTCGAAGCCGTCTGGGACCTAGGGGACGTCTGGGCCATTTGCAGGGCTCGGGCCATCCAGAGGTACCGGGCCATCCGAGGAACCCGAATCGAAGCGCGGGCCGGCCTTGCGGCTGGCGGCGAGCGCCTCCACCACGGTGACGATGGCATCGTCCAGCGGCACGTGTTCCCAGAGTCGCACCACGGTCCAGCCCGCCAGGGTCAGTGCGGCGTCGTTCATCCGGTCACGCTCGACGTTCTTGACCAGCTTCGGGCTCCAGTACCACTCGTTCGCCTTGGGCTTAGACCCATGGTCCGGGCAGGCATGCCAGAAACAGCCGTCCACGAAGATGGCAACCTTCCGGGCGGTGAAGGCGATATCCGGCCGTACCCGCCGCCCGCTGTCCAGGTCGAGTCGGTAATCCTTGCGATACCGAAAGCCGAGCCGATGGAGCGCGTGGCGCAGCGCGAGCTCGGGTTTGGTGTCCGTCCGGCGGTTGGCCCGCATGTTGGCCGACCGCCCCGCGCTGGACGGATGCGGATAATCCGGCACCGGCCAAGGCTAGCCCGGCGCCGGTCTTGATCGCATGGAGTTGCGAGTGTGAGCCAGGCCGGCGTGAGCCAGGCCGGCTGAGGTAGGCCAGCGTGAACCCGCTTAGGGTACCAAGTTGGCCGGCCTGCTCCAGGTGAGCGGCACGCCCAGCAGATCTTGCAACGCCGCGGCCGTCGCGGCGGCGTCGGTGTGCACCAGCGCGGTCATGCCACACGCGGCGGCCGCGTTGACGTTCGCCTCGATGTCGTCGATGAAGACGCATTCGGCCGGTTCCAGGCCGAGCGTCCCGGCCGCGTAACGGAAGATGCCTTCCTCGGGTTTGCGCATGCCGACCTCGGCAGAAATCACTACGGCATCGAACAGCGCGGGGAAATCGGCCCGCGGGTACTCATCGCACCCCCAGGAGTTGGACAGCAGCGCGGTGCTGAAGCCAGCCCCGCGCAGCGCGCGGATCATGTCGTACATCGCCGGGACCGGCAGGCTCGCGGCGAACATTCGCCGCAGCAAGCCCTCGGCCAGGACGGGGGCGCCGTCGATGCGCAGCAATTCGGCGGCGAGCATCCGCTCGAACTCAACGCCCGAGCATTCGCCGCGCTCAAGCGAGTGGATCGGGTTACGACTGCCATCCTGGCGGTACGCATCGTAAACCCATGCCCGCATAACCGTCCGGTAGCTGGCCCAGTCGATTTCGTCGGCCTGTATCCAGGCTTGCACCGTGGCCAGGATCGGGGTGGTCAGCACACCGGCCCAGTCCGTGATGACACCACGAATTTCCTTGCTATCAATCACGATAAGAATTGTAAACGTCAGGGCCACCGGGTCGCTTTCTGTGTTCGGGATCGGGTTTCCGCCGATGGACTCATATTCACCGACCGGGGAAACGCCGGTCGTCGGGTACATGAAACCTAGGTGACCAGGCAGGATACGGGTAGATCGGCAAAATGTCGGTGGCCTAGGGTAGAACAGAACCCAGCCGGAGCCTGGTGCGAATACGGCCGCCAAAGGCGTTCGCGGCCATGTCGCATTTTCCGGATCCGGGAGTCAGCACCATGCCGTCAAGGACCCTTCCACCCGACCTGCGGTCCGCACCCGAACCACCCGCGGCGTCCAAACCACCCGCGGCGTCCAAACCACCAGCGGCACCCGAACCACCGCGGCGTCCAAACCACCCGCTGCACCCGAACCACCAGCGGCACCCGAACCACCCGCTGCACCCGGGACGGCCGCGTCGCCGTACCTGCTGGGGCTGCGCCTCGTCACCGTGCCCGATGCCGCACCGCCCTACGACTGCGAAACCCACGGCGCCGCCTGCCCAGCGCGGCGTCCCCTGGCCGGAGCGGAACCGCGCAACAACGGGCGGCCGCCGGAACCCGGTGGTGCGCACAGCACGAGCATGGACCGCGGTCCGGGCCCAGTCAGCCCAGGTAGGACGACCGTACCCGGGTCAGAAGCGGCGCCCGCCGTACCCCGGTCAGAAGCGGCGGCGCCCGCCGCAAGCTCAGCGGTAGCCGCGGCCTCCGGGTGGCCGCGGCAATTCGCCCAGGTAGTGGTCGAGATCCTGGGCGGGACCAGGTCGCCCAGGCAGATCGTGCCCTGCAGCACCGAACAGGTACGGCAGCAGATCACTTCCCTTGCCGCGCTTGTGGCCCCGGGCCAGCGGCCTCGGATCCGGCGGATCATGATGTCACGGCCGGCCGTGCACGCGGTAGAGATGACGGTCGTCGTCAGCTTCGGGCCGCGAGCCCGGGCCCTGGCCATCCGCTGCGAGCACCTGCCGCCGCGGCCCGCGGCACCGGGCCGGCCCGGCCGCCCGGCGCGCTGGCTGTGTACCGAGCTAGAAGCGGGCTAAGCAAACGCCGCCCGACCGTCCTCGCTCAATGTGAGAGCGATTATGCGTCGAGCAGGGCCAGGAGCTTCGTCACCGTCGTCCAATTGCGGGCGGTCCCGGGCAGGCCGGTTCCCGTGGCGGCGCTGGACCGGCCTAGTTGCACGGCCAACTCGCTGCGGCCGAGGCCCTCCGGGGTACGCAGGAACAGGGTTCGCCCCACCACGGTGGCTTCGTCCGGGCTTCCCTTGTCAGTGGCCCGCTGCTGAGCGACGGCGACGGCGGCAAGCTCCGCTGGGCTCAGGTCCTCGCGCCGGAACACCGCGTGCAAGCAGCGGGGATCCTCTACCTGCGGGTACGGGTTACCGGCGATCACCCCGGCGAGTTCATCACGAGACAGTACGACGACGCCGGGCTTGACGTCGAGACGGCAGGCGATCTCACGCTCCAGGGCCTCAGCGAGCTTGGTGGTGTCCGTTTCGTTGGTGGTGAAGACGACGTTCCCGCTCTGGATGTAGGTGGCTACATCGGCGTGGCCGACGGAGGCCGCAACCTGCCGTAGGTCCGCCATCGCCACCCGGTTACGTCCGCCGACGTTGATACCACGCAGCAAGGCCACATGCGTCCGCACGTCAGCATCTTCCCACGAACTGGAAGCCCGGGGAGGATGGCACGGCCGGAGCGTTAGGCGTCCGGACGCATCCGGGGGTCACCGTGGCAGCGCTTGTACTTCCGGCCGGAACCGCACGGACACGGGTCGTTGCGCCCGACCCGGGCGAAATCGTCTTCCGGGCCCGGACCCTGGGAGGTTTCCACGTGCGTTCCGCCGTCCACCGACGGCGCCGAGTACTGCAGGCGCTGCGGCCGACGCGGCGCGAGCCCGGCCGGTATCGGTGCGGGCGGTGCCGCCGGGGCCCCGGCGGGCCTGGCGTGCGCGCCACCCGCCCGGCCGTCCCGCTTGGCCGGAGCGGCCGCGCTGGTCCGGCCGTCCCGCTTGGCCCTGGTCCCGCCGCCTTGAGTCGCCCTGGCTTCCGCAGGCCCGGCCGCTCCCTGGGCCGGGACCTGGGCCGGCGCGCCGCGCTCCCGGCCTGAGCCGGGCTGCCCGGGCGGACCCCGCCGGAGCGGACCCCGCCGGAGCAACCGCGGGGGCCGCCTGGGCGGAGGTCGCCACAGCAGGCCCCTCCGGGGCAGGCGTACCGGGTGCCTCACCCTCCTCGACGATCGGGTTCTCCTGGATCTGGACCTGCAGGTTGAACAGGTTGCCGACGGACTCTTCCTTGATCCCTTCCATCATGGCGCTGAACATGTCGTAGCCCTCGCGCTGATACTCGATCAGCGGGTCGCGCTGACCGTAACCGCGCAGGCCGATGCCCTCACGCAGGTAGTCCATCTCGTACAGGTGCTCGCGCCACTTGCGGTCAAGGACGGACAGCACCACCCGGCGCTCGACCTCCCGCATAACCTCCGAACCGAACTCCTGCTCACGCCGCTCGTACGCCGCCTGCGCGTCGGCGATGATGGTCTCGGTGATGAACTCCGTGGTCAGCCCGGCCCGCTCGCCGCCCGCTTCGTCGACGACCTGGTCAATGGTGATGCTGACCGGGTAGAGCTGCCGGAAGGCCCGCCACAGCTTGTCCAGGTCCCACTCTTCGGGATAGCCGTCGGCGGTCTCGCCCGCCACGTACCCGGCGGTCACCTCGTCGACCATCTCGCGGATCTGCTCGTGCAGGTCGGCGCCCTCGAGTACCTTGCGGCGCTCGCCGTAGATGACCTGGCGCTGCCGGTTGAGCACGTCGTCGTACTTGAGCACGTCCTTGCGGATCTCGAAGTTCTGCTGCTCGACCTGGGTCTGCGCGGACCTGATGGCGCGGGTCACGACCTTGGACTCGACCGGGACGTCCGGCGGGATGCTCAGCCGTTCCATGATCGCGCCGACCCGTTCGGAGTTGAACATCCGCATCAGGTCGTCTTCCAGCGACAGGTAGAAGCGGCTCTTACCCGGGTCGCCCTGACGGCCGGAACGGCCACGCAGCTGGTTGTCGATGCGGCGGGACTCGTGTCGTTCGGTACCTAGCACGTACAGACCACCCGCCGTCACGACTTCCTCGTGTTCGGCGGCCACGTCACGCTTGGCCTTGGCTACCGCTTCCGGCCAGGCCGCCTCGTAGTCTTCCGGCGTCTCGACCGGGGACAGCCCGCGCTGGTGCAGCTCGGCGTCGGCGATGAACTCGGGGTTACCGCCGAGCATGATGTCGGTACCGCGGCCGGCCATGTTGGTGGCCACCGTGACGGCGCCGGTCCGCCCGGCCTGGGCGACGATCGTGGCCTCGCGCTCGTGGTGCTTGGCGTTCAGTACCTCGTGCGGGACGCCGCGCCGCTTGAGCATCCGGGACAGGAGCTCGGATTTCTCCACGCTGGTCGTGCCGACCAGGACCGGCTGGCCGGCCTGGTGGCACTCGAAGATGTCCTCGACGCACGCCTCGAACTTGGCCTGTGCCGTCTGGTAGATGACGTCGGCCTGGTCGTCGCGGACCATCGGCTTGTTGGTCGGGATCGGGACGACGCCGAGCTTGTAGATCTGGTGGAACTCGTTGGCCTCGGTCGTGGCCGTGCCGGTCATGCCGGCCAGCTTGTCGTACAGCCGGAAGTAGTTCTGCAGGGTGATCGTGGCGAGCGTCTGGTTCTCGTCCTTGATCGCCACGCTCTCCTTGGCCTCGATGGCCTGGTGCATGCCCTCGTTGTAGCGCCGACCGTGCAGGATCCGGCCGGTGAACTCGTCCACGATCAGGATCTCGCCGTTCATCACGACGTAGTCCTTGTCCTTCTTGTACAGCTCCTTGGCCTTGATGGAGTTGTTCAGGAAGCTGACCAGGGGGGTGTTGACCGGGTCGTAGAGGTTGTCGATGCCGAGCCAGTCCTCGACCTTCTCCACGCCCGATTCCATGATCCCGATGGTCTTCTTCTTCTCGTCGACCTCGTAGTCACCTTCGCCGTCTTCGCCGCGACGCAGCCGGGGCGCGATCTTGGCGAACTCGGTGTACCAGCGCGGGCTCTGCTCGGCCGGCCCGCTGATGATCAGCGGCGTCCTGGCCTCGTCGATGAGGATGGAGTCCACCTCGTCGACGATCGCGTAGTGGTGGCCGCGCTGTACGCAGTCCTCCAGCGACCAGGCCATGTTGTCGCGCAGGTAGTCGAAGCCGAACTCATTGTTGGTCCCGTAGGTGATGTCGGCGGCGTACTGCCTGCGGCGCTCGGCCGGCTCCATGTCCCCCAGGATCACGCCGACCTGGAGGCCGAGGAAGTGGTGGACCCGCCCCATCCATTCGGAGTCGCGCTTGGCCAGGTAGTCGTTCACCGTGACGACGTGGACGCCCTCACCCGCGAGCGCGTTGAGGTAAGCCGGGAAGACGCCGGTGAGCGTCTTGCCTTCACCGGTCCTCATCTCGGCGATGTTGCCCAGGTGCAGGGCGGTGCTACCCATCAGCTGGACGTCGAAGGCACGCTGGCCGAGGGTGCGCTTGGCCGCCTCGCGCACGGTGGCGAACGCCTCGGGAAGCAGGTCGTCCAGCGTTTCCCCGTCCGCGTACCGCTGCCGGAACTCGTCGGTCATGGCGCGCAGCTCGGCGTCACTCATCTTGACGAAGTCGTCTTCAATGGAGTTGATCTGCTCGCTGATCCGCTTGAGCTTGCGGAGGAGCCTGCCTTCGCCGGCGCGAAGGACGCTATCAATGATGGGTGGCACTTCTCGTCGCGCTCCTCGCGGATCGTCTGACCTCATCATGGCCGGTGACCGTAACCGGCTCACGCTCACCGCCCCAACATGTCATGGTAGGCGAGTCCAGCCACCAAACCGAGTCGCAACCGGACCGGCAGGGTCAGCGGACGGTGGCTTCGGGGGCCGGCTGGTGATCAGTCTCGCACTTCCGGGAGAATAATAGGAGCGTTCACGAGGAGAGGAGCCGGCCGTGACCGAGCAGGCGTCATCCGGAACCGTGCAGGACACGGGAGACACCAAGGGGACCGGGCTTGACGCTGAAATCGGCGTGCAGGTCGGGCCGGAGCATGCGCACGACGCATTCCACGGGCGACGCTCCTCGTGGATAGCCGTCTCGATCATCATCATCGGATTCATCGTCGGCGGCGCCGCGATGATCCCGCACCCGATCTGGTGGCTTATCTGGGTCGGCGCCGGGATCGTGGCCGTCGGGGGCATCATCGCCGCCTTCACCCGCATCTTCGACGACTGGTACTGACAGGCATTTTTCCGAACGGACCTGGGTTTCACTCCCCCGCCACCAAGCAGCCGGCCGGGGAGAATGTCGTAGCCGCCGGTTACGATGTCGGGCATGAACGGACCTGCGGCTGAGGTGACGATCACGCCGGATGAGGTCCGCCGGATGACGCTGAGCGCGCAGGGGTTCGTCGGTGCGCCGTCACGACGCGGCGGCGTGCCCGCCATGCTGCGCCGGGTCGGCGCCGTCCAGCTCGACACGATCAGCGTGCTGGCCCGCTCGCACGAGCTCGTCGCCTATGCGCGGCTGGGCGCGGTCCCCCGGCCGCGGATCGAGCAGGCATACTGGGACGCCGCCAAGCCGTCCGCCTTCGAGTACTGGGCGCACGCGGCCTGCGTGCTGCCGGTCGAGCAGTGGCCGTACTTCGCCTTCCGGCGGCGCGCGTTCCGGGCCCGGGGAATCCGGTGGCACCAGAGCCACGCAGAAACGTGCGCCAAGGTGCTGGCCCGGCTGCGCGCGGAGGGCCCGCTGACCGCGACCCAGCTGGGCGGGGCCAAGGCGGGCGGACCGTGGTGGGACTGGTCGGAGGTCAAGATCGCGGTGGAGTGGCTGCTGGACACCGGAGATGTCATCTGCGTCCGGCGCACCGGCTGGCGGCGGGTCTACGACCTGCCCGAGCGGGTGCTGCCCAGCGAACTGCTGAACGCGGAGCCGTCGGACCTGGAGTGCATCGCCTACCTGGCCGGGGTCACCGCCCGGGCCCTCGGGGTAGTCACCCGGGCGGACTTGGTCGAATACCACCGGCTGAACCACCTGACTAGCGAGAAGTCCCAGCACACCCGCCTCGTCCCCGACGCCGCGCGGGCGGCGGGGCTGACCCCGGTCGCGATCGCGAGCCCCGACCCGGCCCGGCCGCCCACGTCGGGCTGGGCCGATCCAGTGGCGCTGGCGCAGGCCGCCGCCGCGCCCCGTGGCCGGAACCGGGTCACCCTGCTTTCGCCGTTCGACTCGCTGATCTGGGACCGCAAGCGGACCAGGCAGATGTTCGGCTTCGAGCACAGCCTCGAGGCGTATGTGCCGAAACACAAGCGGGTCCACGGCTACTTCACCATGCCGTTGCTGGCCGGCGGACGCCTGGCGGGCCGGGTTGATCCGGCCAGGGAAGGCACCACCCTGATCGCACGCAAGATCTCGCTGGACCGGGCTTCGGCCGCCGAGCCGATGGCTCAGGCGCTGCGGGAGGCGGCCAGCTGGGTCGGCTGCGACGACGTCCGCCTCGAGCAGGTCGAGCCCGCCGCCCACGCCCCCCGCCTGGCCGCTGCCCTAGCCCGCAGCTGAGCCGGGGCCCGGGGCTGAGCCGCCGGTGTCGGGGCAGTCCTGGCGCGACTATTACGTTGACTGATATACTAGCCGACGTATGAGGAGGACGGATGGCCGTGAGTAAGCGGGATGGCGGGGCCGGGCCGGATGTGCTGCGCCGGGTCGGTGAGGCGTCGGTGCTGATCCTGATCAGCCTCGCCGACGGCCCCAAGCACGGCTATGCGCTGATCCAGGACATCAAGGCGCTCGCCGACGTCGAGCTCGGGCCGGGCACGCTCTACGGTGCGCTGGACCGCCTTGAGCGGCTCGGCCTGATCGACCCGCTGCCCGCGGACGAACGGCGCCATCCCTACCGCATCACCGCGCCGGGGGCGACGGCGCTTCGCGTGCACCTCGATTCGCTTGAGCGAGTCAGCGCGGCCGGGCGGTTGCGGCTTCAGCTGGGCGGCATCTAATGGATGGGGCCCGGGCGGCCCGGCTGGTCGAGACCGTGCTGCGGTGCTACCCGGCCCGCTGGCGGCAGCGGCACGCCGACGAGGCCGCCGACTTGGCCGCGCTGCTCATCAGGGACGGGACCCCGGTGGGCTCGGTGGCCTGGAGCTACCTGGCCGGCGCAGCGCGGGAGTGGCTTACGCCGCGGCCCGGTCGGCGCCTGAGCACCGTGGCCTGCGCTCTGCTGGTCGCGGCCTGTTCGCTGGGCGTCTCGGCAGGGCTGCTGGCGTCGGCGGCGCCAGCCAGGGCGGCCTCGGGCGGGCAGACCAGCACCCGCCCGGCCAGCACCCGCCCGGCGGCCAGCACCCGCCCGGCCAGCACAGGTCCAGCCAGCACGCGCCCGGGCAGCACTAGCCCGGCAGCCCCACGGCCAGCACAGAACCGGCCAGCACAGGCCCGGCCAGCACGCGCGGCCGCCAGGACCAGCCCGGCGCGGACGCGCATGGCCGAACTGAGCAAGTTCCGGGAGTGATCGCCACCGCGAGCCGTCGAAAGGCGAACCTCCGGGAGTGCTGGCGGGGCAGATCCTGCTGACGCCGGCCCTACATGCCGGGCGCTAACCGGACGGACTCATGCGGCCGCCGGTGCCGGGGTTGAGGTCAGCTGAACTCGATGAGCTTTTGCCTGACGGCGATCATGACGGCTTCCATCCGGGAGTGAATCTGCAATTTCTCCAGGATGTTCCGGACGTGGTTCTTCACCGTGTTCTCCGAGATAAACAGCTCCTTGGCGATGTCACGGTTGTTCATGCCGCGGGCAACGAGCTTGAGCACCTCCATCTCCCGGTCGGTGAGCTTGGGCGCGGCGACGTGCTGGACTCGTTCCTCCTCGGCGTCGCGCTTGGCTAGCGTGGCGAACTCGGACAGGAGCTTGCCTGCCATCGACGGGTTGATCAAGGACTGGCCGCCGTGCACCGACCTGACCGCCTCGGCCACCTCGTCCAGTGGTATGTCCTTCAACAGGTAGCCGCTAGCACCCGCCCTAATGGCCTCGAACAGGTCTTCCTCCTCGTCGCTGATCGTCAGCATCACGATCTTCGCGCTCGGCGCGACCTCCTTGATCGCCCGGCAGGCCTCGATACCGCTGATCTTGGGCATCCGGATGTCCATGAGCACGATATCGGGGAGCGACTCGCCGGCCACGGAGACCGCCTCCGTGCCGTCGCTGGCCTGGCCGACAAGATCGATGTCGTCCTCCTCCTCGAGGACCATCTCCAGGCCACGCCGGAACAGCGCATGGTCGTCCGCGATCAGCACCCGGATCGGCTCCAGGCGCTTCCCCCCGGTCGCCTTCTCCGGCTGCTGCGCAGTAGCGGCCATCGCCCTGTCGCCCATGGCGCTCACCTTGTTGCCTCCCTCAGGGACTTTTCCCGCATCCGCCTCACGGGCAGTCAGGCTGACCTTGATCGGCACAAACGTCATGTGAACAGACTCTTGCCGACCCGGGGCCATGATGCAAGCCGGGCGCCTGGAGGGGCCCGGCTTGCATCAGCCCAGACATGATCCCATGCGGTCCGCGATCTATTCCTCCACCAGCCGGATCACCCCGTAGTCATAGCCACGGCGCCGGTAGACCACGCTGAAGCGGTCACAGTCGCAATCGTGGAAGAGATAAAAGTCGTGACCTACGAGTTCCATCTCCAGCAGTGCCTGGTCGATCGTCATCGGCATGGCCGAGTGGACCTTCTCACGCAGCACCAGCGGACCGTCGCCTTCCATCTCGATCGGCACGAACTGGCTCTCCGGCTCCGGCTCGTCGAAGTCAGCCCGGTCGGCCGACCCATCCAGCTCGCCAGTCCGCGGCCGGGTCACGCCGTGGCCGTTGATCCGCGACCGCCGGGGCGCCACGGCCAGCTCCAGGTCGCCGGGGGCGGTGGCCAGCGCGGGCGCTACACCCGCGAGCACCTCCGGCGACCGCACGGTGACGGTGTCCCCGTGCTTGACGACCTTGCGCCGGTCGCTGGCCCGGCGGAGCCTGGATTCAAGCTTCGCCAAGGCCAGGTCCAGCGCGGTGTACCTGTCGTCGGCCGCCGCCTCCGCCCTGATCGCCGGGCCACGCGACCTGATCGTCAATTCGACGCGTTCGCGGTGATCAGATTGCCTGGGGTTACGTTCCTCGGAGACCTCCACGTCGATCCGTACCGCCTTGGCGTCCAGCTTCTCGAGCCGGGCCAGCTTGGCTGTGGCATGCTGACGGAAACGTGCCGGGACAGTGACGTGGCGTCCTCTGACGATGATTTCCATCTAGATCCCCATTTCAGTCGATTTTCTCCCTCTCATTGAGAGGGGCGGCACTCGCCCGGCCGACCTGGTCTTCGACCCCACATTCGCCTGCTGAGAGGTTCGCGGCCTCTATAGCCACTACTGCCCTTCTCCCGGTCCGGGAGACTCGGTATCTCCCGGTGAGGCAGGACTTACTTCTAAGCCGCACCGTGATCAGTCGACGAGAAGTCGCCTTACGTGGACCGTTTCGCCTGCGGCTGGCATCGGCTTGCCCAGCGTGGCGCCCTCGAAGGGAGCCACGCCCGGCGCAACCACGGACCCGGGCGAGTGCCATGTCTGAACGCTAGCTTGTCGGCGGGCGAATGTCAGGGGGGACATGTATTCGATCGATCGCAAATTGTTACATAACGACCGCATAACGTTGACTAGGCGAGGGTGCAGGCCCCTTTGGATTCGCAGAATTAACCCGCCAAATCGCGCTCGCGACACGCCATCCGGCCCAATTTCGGACGGCAACCCATGATCAGCGCCGGGCGCGAAGGAAGTCGAAGTGCCATAGGTACCCCTCTCAGGGGTGCAAAGTGCCATCGACTTCCTTAGGTAGGCGACCGCGACGCGCGGCGGGGCCGCTTCGGGGCGCGGGGAGCGACAGGCGGAAACGGGAGCGGGGCGCGGGAACGGGAGCGGGGCGCGCGGGCGGGGCGGGGGCGGGGCTAGCCTGGGTAGGCGGGATTCTGGCCGCGGACGGCGAGGGGCTGCCAGGGACCCTCGATGTTGGTCGAGACCTCGATCTGATCCGGTGCTACCCCGATCACCAGCGCGTTCGTGTCGCTGTTGGCCGTGATCGAATCGGTGCCGGCCGGGGCGAGCTGGGGTCCGGAGGAATCCTGCCCGTCGACGGGCACCTCGAACAGCTTCGGGGTGGAGTCGCCCGCGAGCACGATCAGGTCATCGGCGTCGTACCAGGTCAGATCGTCCGGCTTGGTCACGTCGGGGCCGAGGTGGACGGGTGACTGGTTCAGCGAGACGGCTTCCGAGGTGGGGTTCAGCTTGCCTTGCGGGGGCTGACCGTTCTCGTCGTGGATGATGGCGGCGAGATCGACCTTGCTGATCCCCCCGGTCTGCACGATCAGGGCGATCCGGATGCCGTCGGGGGCGACGCTCAGGCCGGTGACGTTACCCGGCAGGCTCGAGGTGTTGACCGGGATCGGCTGGCCGTTGACCGGCACCATGAAGACGTCACCGCCCTGTGCCACCCACAGATCGTGGTCACGGTCCCAGCTGAGCCCGGTCACCCCCGATCCGATGTCCTTTACCGCGGTCAGCTTGGCCGTCCCGGAGGTCGGCCCGGTGTACAGCTTCCCGGCGTCGGCGGAGTAGACCGCGACGTACTGCCCGTCGGGCGAGACCGCCACCTTAGAAGGCGTTCCGATGCCCGGGTAAGGCCGGGGAGCCGGCGTCTTGACCGATTCGGGGAGCACGCTCCCGACACCGCACGAGGGGGCGTTGGCGGCGCCGGTGGCCCCGAGCACCGGGACGACCGGACCAACCTGGCCGCGCTGGACATTGGCCTCGGCGGCGCAGCGAGACCAGACCTGACCATCGCTGGTAAAGGAGAAACTGGCCGACTGCGGCGGGTAGGGGTTGTAGCACCGGTAGGTGGCCTGGTTCTGGACCTGGCTCCGGGCCAGGCTGCTACCGCAGATATTTTTCGGCGGAACGAACGGCTGGCCGTTGACCTCGAGCTCGACCGACTGGATGGGGCCCCCGGGGCCGGGCCGGGAACTGGTCAGCGTCCAGGCCAGCTGGGCGGAGATCTGCTCTTGCACGGTCGTGCTCGGGTGGATGAGGCCACCGAGGTTCACCACGGCGGTCGTCCCGGCCTGCGCCACGCTATCCAGCTTGGTCCCGGCGGGGAAGGTCTGGGCGGCCGTCTTCAGCAGGCTGCTCTGCGGGATACCCGCGTCCGGCAGCAGCGAGCCGCTCTGCGCAGAACCCGGTTCCGGCAGCAGCGCGTTGACCAAGTTGTTCAGCAGGTCGGTGGTCGAGGTGCCCTGCGGTACGAACACCGAGTCGGGGACCAGCGGCTGTTCCGGCGTGCCGAGGTTGAGGAAGTACAGATTCTGCGGCTTGTAGAACGCGCTGAACTCAGAGGAGGTGAGCAGGCGCTTGGGCGGCGGGTTGGCGATCCGCCACTGGCCGTTGACCTTCGTCAGGCGGAAGACGTAGCTGCCCACCGGGGGGCCCCCAGCCGAGACGAACTGACCCGTGCCGTTGAAGGTGGACTGCACGGTGCCGGAGGCGGTGACCTTGGTCTGCCTGGCGTCGGCCGGGGGCGGGTTCGTCTCGGCGGGGCCGAAGGTGCGGAACACCGTGACCGACCAGCTCGGTTTCCAGGTCTTGACGGCCGAGCTGACGAGGTACTCCCGGGCGATCGCGGCGTTGAAGGGGTAGTTGGCGCTGGCGGCCAGGAAACCGCCGACGATCTGCGACGGGGACTCGCCCGGCTGCGGGCCTGAGGGAAACGTCTGGATGACGTCTCCGGCCACCCCGGTGCTCTGCGGGCTGACGCTGATCTCGCCGACCGGGCCGTTGCCCGGCATGCCCACGCACCCCGCGACCGAGGCGGCGGCCACGGTCACCACGCAGGCCCATCTGGCCGTGCTCAGCCACCGCGGCCCGGGACGCCGCCCGGGGCTAGCCACGCGAGATCATCCCGGGCACCTTGAGCACGGGGTGCGGTCCGGTGACGGCCAGGCCGCCGGTCACCTCGGCTTCGTCCGGGCCGAGCGGCAGCGGTGACCCGGCGAGTTCGGCGCCGGCCACCCTCGGCAGGGTCAGCCGGAAGACCGAGCCCTTGCCGCGGTCCCCCCAGGCCTGCAGCCAGCCGCCGTGCAGCCGGGCGTCTTCCAGCGAGATGGCCAGGCCCAGACCGGTGCCGCCGGTGGTGCGGGCCCGGGCCACGTCGGCCCGCCAGAACCGCTCGAAGACCTTCTGCTCATCGCCCGGCCTCAGCCCGACCCCGAAGTCGCGCACCGAGACGGCGACCGCGTCGCTGTCCATGGCCGTGGTGACCACCACGTCCTTGCCTTCACCGTGCTCGACCGCGTTCACCAGGATGTTGCGCAGGATGCGCTCGACCCGGCGCTTGTCAACTTCGGCGAAGCACCCGCTGGCGGGCAGCCGGAACTCGATCCGGCTGTTGCGCCGCTCGGCCAGCTGCTGGGCGTCGCCGGCCGAATTGCGCACCAGGTCGCACACGTCGACGAGGTCGGCGTACAGGGTGGCCGCCCCCGCGTCGTACCGGCTGATCTCGAGCAAATCGGCCAGCAGCGACTCGAAGCGTTCCAGCTGATCCCGCAGCAGCTCGGCCGACCGGGAGGCGGCCGGGTCGAGGTCCCCGCGGGACTCGAACAGCAGATCCGCGGCCATCTTGATGGTCGTGAGCGGGGTGCGCAGCTCGTGCGACACGTCCGAGACGAACTGCCGTTGCACCATGGACAGCTCCTCGAGCTCGCGGAGCTGGCCCTGCAGGCTGTCCGCCATCTCGTTGAACGAGGTGGCCAGCGCCGCGAGATCGTCCACGCCGAGCACCCGCATGCGTTCGGTGAGGTGCCCGTCCGACAGCCGCCGGGCCGCCTGGGCGGCGCGCCGGACCGGCAGCACCACCCAGCGGGTGACCAGCGACGCTATCGCGGCCAGCAGCACGGCCAGGGCGAGCCCGACGCCGGCCAGAATCCGCTGGATCAGCAGCAGGACCGACTGGTCAGAGGCCAGCGGGTACACGTAGTAGAGCTGGTAGTACTGCCCGACAGGAACCCCGACGGCCAGGGCCGGTCCCGAGGGCTGGCCGTAGTTGTTGACGAGCATGGTCGGCTCGTACGCGGGGGTGGCGTTGTTCTGGTTGTCGTACTCCTCGTCCCGCTGCTCCGCGCCCACCCGGGTGATCAGGTCCGGCGGGATGGTATCGGCGGGAATGAAGCTGTTCGCGCCGGCCCAGGGCACGTTGCTGGCCTCCGTGCTATTGGTCAGGTGCACCCCGACCAGGTAGTCGGTGCTTGTCCCGTGCGGCAGCAAGGTGGCGGCGATGGTCGTGGCGACGGCGACGGGCCCGCCGCTCTGCGTATCGGGAACCGCGAGCACGGCCGGGCTTGTCAGCCCGAGAGCGGACGAACGACCCGCGCTGACCCCGATGGTCGCGGATTTCTCCGCGTTGCCGAGCAGGCCGGCCGCGATCGCCTGGACCAGGAAGAAGCCGAGAACGGCGATGACCAGAGCCGACAAGACCAAGGTGGTGGAGACCACCCGGAGCTGCAACGAGCGACGCCAGCGGATCCGCGCCAAGCCGACCGCGCGCCGCTGCCAGCGGCGCCCGGCCCGCAACCCTCGCTTGGCCCGGTCCGGCAGCCGCCGGCTGAGCGCCCGCCCGAAGGACGACTGGCGGGCCGTGGCTATCCAGTTACGCTGCCATCGCTTGCTCACCGCTGTCACTTCGTAAAACCTAGGCTCAGCCCGGGCCCGCCTTGTAGCCCACACCGCGCACCGTCACGACGATCTCGGGGTGCTCGGGATCCTTCTCGATCTTCGCGCGCAGCCGCTGGACGTGCACGTTGACCAGCCTGGTGTCCGCGGCGTGCCGGTAACCCCAGACCTGCTCGAGCAGCACCTCGCGGGTGAATACCTGCCTGGGCTTGCGGGCCAGCGCGACCAGCAGGTCGAACTCAAGCGGCGTGAGGTTCAGCGTCTCCGCGTCGCGCTTGACCGCATGCCCGGCCACGTCGATGCTGATGTCACCGATCTGGAGCATCTCGGGGGCCGGCTCGTCGGTCCGGCGCAGCCGGGCTCGGACCCTGGCCACCAGCTCCTTGGACTTGAACGGCTTCATGATGTAGTCGTCGGCCCCGGACTCCAGGCCCAGGACCACATCTACGGTGTCCGTCTTCGCCGTCAGCATGACGATCGGCACGCCGGATTCGGCCCGGATCTGACGGCACACGTCGATCCCGTCGGATCCCGGCAGCATCAGGTCAAGGAGCACCAGGTCGGGCCGGGAATCCCGGAAAGCCTCGACCGCCTTGTCACCGTCCGCGACGAATGTCGGCTCGAACCCCTCGCCCCGCAGCACGATCCCGAGCATCTCAGCGAGAGCGGCGTCGTCATCGACGACAAGCACACGTCCCCTCATGGGCCCCATCGTTCCATTGTGGTTGACATTGCGCGTGTGGTTGACACGGCGTGGACGCAGGCTACCCCCATTCACCAGCAGCGCGACACCCGTTCAGGGATAGCTTTTCCGGCAAGTCGGTAAATCAAACCCAATTCGCCCACCGCGGCCACCGCGGGCCAGGTCGGACGGCGGCGGGTCAGCCCGCCGGGCGCCCGGCCCGGGCGGGCTCCGAGGGGGGCTGGGGAGGTGCGCCACGGCTCGTTCGGCGGAAAAGACTTTGACCTTGGTCGGGCCCGCGGGCAACGATAAAGTTACTGGCCATGACGGAGTCGCTGCGCAACATCATAGATCCGGGCTGGGCGCAAGCGCTCGAACCGGTGGCCGGCCAAATCGCGTCGATGGGAGAGTTCCTGAGAGCCGAGGTGGCCGCTGGGCGCCGGTACCTGCCGTCCGGTGACAACGTGCTGCGAGCGTTCAAGCAGCCGTTCGCCGACGTGCGGGTCCTGGTCGTCGGTCAGGACCCCTACCCCACGCCCGGGCATGCCGTCGGCCTCAGCTTCTCGGTCGCGCCTGAGGTGAAACGGCTGCCGCCGAGCCTGGTCAACATCTTCCGTGAATACCAAGACGACCTGGGTTACCCCGCGCCCACCTCCGGGGACCTCACCCTGTGGACGCAGCGGGGCGTGCTGCTGCTCAACCGGGTGCTGACCGTGACGCCGGGTAAGCCCGGGTCGCACCGGGGCAAGGGCTGGGAACAGGTGACCGAGCAGGCCATCCGCGCCCTGGCCGGGCGGGCCGCGGCCCCGCTGGTCGCGATCTTGTGGGGACGCGACGCGCGGACCCTCGTGCCCGTGCTCGACGGCATACCGTGCGTGGAGTCCGCGCATCCGAGCCCGTACTCGGCCGCCAGCGGTTTCTTCGGCTCGCGCCCGTTCAGCCGGGCCAGCCAGCTGCTGACCGAGCAGGGCGCCGAGCCGGTCGACTGGAAACTACCTTAGACATGGAACCTCAACGCAACCCGAGAGTTTGCTCGGCAACTTCTGCTGATAGTGTGATTTACCTGCTATCGGGGGCAGTCCTACGGACGTCTATGTCACAAGCTGAGACCAGGCATCAGGGGAACATCGCGTGGACGGGCGGGTACCGGCACAGTGGAACACACTGAGGAAGTCAACGACCACCCCGCGGTGGACCATGCGCCGGACGACGAGGATAACCCAACGCCAGTCCACCGGCACTGGCTGAGCCGGAACCGGCTCCTCGCCGCCAACGGGGCCTTCACCGCGTACGCGACCGCGCTCGCGGTGGATACCGGGCACGCGGACCGGACCTGGGCTATCTGGGCGGCCGTCGCCTACGGCGTGACCACCGCGATCTTGTGGCTGACCCGGCGCAGGAACGTACCGGTGATCGTGCCGCTGCTCGTGGCGCTGGCCGGAGCCCTGGCCGCGCCGGTGACCTGGCTGGTCACGCGGGTGACACCGACGCCCGAGGTTCAGGTCATCTCGCGTTCGGCGGTGCTGCTGCTGCAGCACGGCAGCCCGTACCTGCCGCCGGGACAACTGGCCAGCTGGCTGTCCTACAACCCGTACCTGCCGGTCATGGCGGTGTTCGGGCTGCCCAAGGCGCTGGGCGCGTCCGGCCTGCTGGCGGACCCGCGGGTGTGGCTCACGGCGGTGTCGATCGTGCTGATCTGGACCGCGTTCGCCATCGCGGCCCCGCACCGGCGCTGCGACTCCTGCCGGCAGGGCGTCCTGCTGTCCACGGTGTTCATCGCGGCCTCGCCGGTGATCGCGTTCCCGCTGGCGGTCGGCATCACCGACCCGCCGGTGATCGCGCTGATGTTCCTGACCCTGGCGCTGATCGCCCGGCCGTCCAACATGGTCCGGGCGGCCGTGGCCCTCGGGGTCGCGTGTGCCATGAAGGCGACCGCGTGGCCCGCCGTCCCGGTCTTCACCGCGATGCTGGCCGCGCGCGACGGCGCCAAGACGGCCTGGCGTTTCGTCGGGGCCACGGTCGTGGTGGGCCTCGCCCTGTCCGCCGCGCTGGCGCCCTCGGCGCTGGGCAGCCCGTACGCGTTCCTGCAGAACATCGTGCTGTTCCCGCTCGGCCTGACCAAGCACAAGACGCCGGCCGCCAGCCCGCTGCCCGGCCACCTGCTGGCCCAGACCGGGATGGCGGGGCACTGGGCCGCCGTCGTTCTGATGGTTGCGGCCGGGCTCGCTTTCGCGATCTCGCTCGTCATCCGTCCGCCCGCGAACGCGCGCGCCACCGCGTGGCGTCTCGCGCTGGGGCTCGCGGTGATGTTCACGCTGGCGCCCGCCACCCGGTGGGGGTACTTCGTCTACCCGATCGGGCTGGCCGGCTGGCTGGTGCTGACCCGGCAGCCCGGCACCGAGGCGGCACCGGGCCGGTCCGGGGCCACCATGAGGGGCGTCTCGTCGGGGGCGTCGGTCGGGGTGTTAATCGGTCGGGGGTAAGTCGGTCGGGGTAAGGAGCCGATGCGCCAGGACTCCCGGTAGTCGCGCTGTGCGGGGGTCAGCGTGTCGATCGAGGTACCCGTGGTGGCCAGCATCAGGGCGGCCGCCTCGGCGTCGATGTCCGCGGGCACCTCGTGGACCCCGGCGGCCAGCGTGCGCTGCATCGTCCCGGCCTGGGTCGTCCGGCGGGTCGTCCTGGCCAGCCAGGCCAGTGCGAGCGCCTCGATGCCGAAGGCGAGGTCCATCACCTCGGGGGGATGCCCCTCGGCGGCGACCAGGTTCACCACCCGGCCCTCGGCCAGCAGCAGCAGGGTCCGGCCGTCACCGAGTTCGTAGGCGTCGACATGCGGCCGCACGTCGCGATGAACCGCGGTGGCCAGGCCCGTCAGGGCCCTGACGTCGATCTCCACGTCGAAATGCCCGGCGTTGGCGAGGATGGCGCCGTCGCGCATGACCTCCAGGTGCGCCCCGCTGATCACGTCGACCGACCCCGTCGCGGTGACGAACACCTCCCCGACCGGTGCCGCCTGCCCCATCGGCAGCACCCGGAAGCCCCGCAGCGAGGCGTCGAGCGCCCGGACCGGGTCGGTCTCGGTCACGATGACCTGGGCGCCGAACCCGCGGGCCCGCTCGGCGACACCCCGGCCGCTCGCCCCGAAGCCCGCTACCACCACGGTCTTGCCCGCCAGCAGCGTGTTCGTGGCCCGCAAGATGCCGTCGATGACCGACTGGCCGGTCCCGCAGGTGTTATCGACCATGCGCTTGGTCGCGGTGTCGTTGGCCGCGATCACCGGGAACGCGAGCGCGCCCTCGGCGGCCATCCGGCGCAGCCTGATCACTCCGGTGGTGGTCGACTCGCAGCCCCCCTGACCCCGGCGAGCAGCGCGGGAGCCCGGGTGTGCAGCGTGTTGACCAGGTCACCGCCGTCGTCGATAACCAGATCGGGGCCCTTTGCGTCCATCGCCAGGGTCAGCTCGATGTGCCGGTAGTAGCCGCGCCGGTCCACCCCGGCCCGGGCGAAGACCGCGATCCCGTACGTGCCCGCCAGCGCCGCCGCGATGTCGTCCTGGGTGGACAGCGGGTTGGACGCCGCGAGCGAGACGGTCGCTCCGCCGGCCCGAAGCAGCCGCACCAGCATCGCGGTCTCGGCCGTGACGTGCAGGCAGGCCGCGATGGCCAGCCCCTCGAAGGGCCGCTCCCGGTCGAAGCGCTGCATGAGACCGGTGAGCAGGGGCATGGACCGTTCGGCGTACCTGATGCGGGCATCGCCGTCGGCGGCCAGGCCAGGGTCGGCGACGTCCCCCCGCAGCTGGGACTGCGGCGCGACCTCCGCGGGGGGACGTCCCTGGTGTCAGTAACGGTACTGATCCGGCTTGTACGGGCCGTCGACGGAGACACCGATGTAATCGGCCTGCTCCTTGGTCAGCTGGCTCAGCCGGACGCCGAGGGCGTCCAGGTGCAGCCGGGCCACCTTCTCGTCCAGGTGCTTGGGTAGCACGTGCACGCCGAGCTCATAGTCGTCGGGCTTACTAAACAGTTCGACCTGAGCGATGACCTGGTTGGTGAAGCTGTTGGACATGACGAAGCTGGGGTGCCCGGTGGCGTTGCCCAGGTTCAGCAGACGACCCTCGGACAGCATGATGATGCCGTGCCCGTCGGCGAACACCCACTCATCGACCTGCGGCTTGATGTTGTTGCGGCGCACCTGCGGCCACCGTGCCAGACCCGCCATGTCGATCTCGTTGTCGAAGTGCCCGATGTTGCCCACGATCGCCTGGTGCTTCATCCGGCTCATCTGCTCCGCGGTGATGACGTCGCGGTTCCCGGTGGCGGTCACGAAGATGTCGGCAGTTTCTAGCACGTCGTCCAGGGTGGCCACCTGGTAGCCGTCCATGGCCGCCTGCAGCGCGCAGATCGGGTCGATCTCGGTGATGATCACCCGGGCGCCCTGGCCACGGAGGCTTTCGGCGCAGCCCTTGCCCACATCGCCGTACCCGCACACCACGGCGACCTTCCCGCCGATCAGCACGTCGGTGCCGCGCTTGATGCCATCGATCAGGGAGTGGCGGCAGCCGTACCTGTTGTCGAACTTGGACTTGGTGACCGAGTCGTTGACGTTGATCGCCGGGAACAGCAGCGTTCCGGCCCTGGCCATCTCGTACAGCCGGTGCACCCCGGTGGTGGTCTCCTCGGTCACGCCCTTGATGCCGGCCGCGGCCTTGGTCCACTTGCCCGGATGGTCGGCGAGCGAGTTGCGGAGCAGGTCCAGGATGATCCGCCATTCCTCGGAGTCGTCTTCGGCCGGGGAGGGGACGCCGCCGGCCTTCTCGTACTCGGCGCCCTTGTGCACCAGCAGGGTCGCGTCGCCGCCGTCATCCAGGATCATGTTCGGGCCGTCTTCGCCGGGCCAGGTCAGCGCGAGGTCGGCGCAGCGCCAGTACTCCTCGAGCGTCTCGCCCTTCCAGGCGAACACCGGTATGCCCTTCGGATCGTCGGGGGTGCCATCCGGTCCCACGGCGACCGCGGCGGCGGCGTGATCCTGGGTGGAGAAGATGTTGCAGCTAGCCCACCGGACCTGCGCCCCCAGGGCCGTGAGGGTCTCGATCAGCACCGCGGTCTGGATCGTCATGTGCAGCGAGCCGGTCACCCGCGCTCCGCGCAACGGCTGGCTGGGCGCGTACTCTTCGCGCACCGACATCAGCCCGGGCATCTCGTGCTCGGCCAGTTGGATCTCCTTGCGCCCGAAGGCCGCCAGCGAGAGATCGGCGACTAGGTACGGAACCTGCTCCGCGGTCATGCGTTCTCCTGTTTTCCGCCCGAACGGGCCGTGGTTTTCCGGCCCGGACGAGCCGTGGGTTGGCGGCCCGGACGAGCCGTGGGTTGGCGGCCCGAACGGACCGTGGTGACTGGTGTCTGGTTTCACGTTACGGGAGCGCAGAGCATCGGGGCACGGCCGGGGCGGCGTTCTTGACACAAAATTGTTAGAATTGCCGTTATGCGCATCTCGGAGGCCGCCAGGCGGCTCGGCACGTCCGCGCGGATGCTCCGCTACCGCGAGGAACTCGGGCTGCTGCCCGTGGTCCGCGACCCGTTCGGCGGGGCCATGCGGGCGTCCGGGGCGTCGCACCGCCAGTTCAGCGAGGAGGACCTGGAAGCGGTCGCGGTGGCGCTCGGGTTGGAGCGGCGCTACGACATCAGCCCGGCCGCGCTCGCCTTCGCGCTGCGGGTGCTGGCCGAGCCGCCGGCCCGCGCCGCGGTCGCGGACCTGGGCCGCAGGCTCGGCCGGATTCCCCGGCTCCGGGCCGGGCCCTCGACTTCGAGAAGGAGCGGGCGCTCCGCCTGCTGTCCAGGGGCTGAGGCTGGTCCCCGCTGGTTGCCTGTTGCCTCCCCATCGGCCGCAGGCCTCGTTCATATGGCTGGCCCGGAACTGACAGCCACTCACCTCGCGGAACCGACCGCCGGGGCGAACACCCTGCCGCAGGGGAACGCTACCGCGGGCGGGACACATTACCGCGGGCCACATTGCTCACTAACAGCACTCAAGCCCCTCGGCGAGCACATTTGCAGGGGAAGATTTTGGCCTCGTGAAGGCCTTTGTGGACAATTGAGGGTGTCGCATGACCTGGGGTGCTCACTGGTTTGTCGCGTTACCGGTCCGGTCTGGCGCTGGCCGGCTTTGTGGCCTGTGAGCTGGGGAAAGCTCTCATAGGGATGAACTTCGCTGGTGGCGGCGATGACGATCAGGCGTGCTTGCCCCCGCATCGGCGGGACGGGCGGCTGCCGCGGCGCCTGGCGTGGGCGGTGAGACGGGCGGGGCAGCGCGGGACCCGGGGTGCGGCGGCGTCGGGCGGATCGAACAAAGATCTTGGTAGATTCGGGCTTCGTGAAGAGTTTTGGGTACTATGATCCACAAAAGTCTCCACCAAGCCCGAATCTACCACTAAGTACACGCCTGGCCGAGACGGACGTGATTCGGGAACGCGGATGGGCGGTAGTGACGCGTGGTGTCCCGCAAGGCCGGCGCCGTAAGCGGATCGCGCAGGGCCTGGATGCGGAAGATGAGGGTGTCCCAGAAGGTGGCTGGTGGCGGTCAGGGAAGGGGGCCCGCGGGGTCCGGGGTGGAGGTGGGGGTGAGGTTCCCGGGTTTCTGGGGATTCTGGGGGTTTTCGGGAGGCTGGGGGCTCTGGGGGTTCTGGGGGCGGTCGCGGGGGCGGTGCGGGGCGGTGCGGGGTGCGAGGGGACGGCCGCGCGCGACGGTGCGGATGGCTGGGTCGGCCTGGTCGGCCATCGACGGGTGGTAGATGTCCGGCTCGAGGTAGATCGTCTTCGCGATCGGGACGGCGGCGCGGACGCGGGTTTCCGCGGTGTTGATGCCGGAGGTGATCTGGCGGGCGGAATCGTCCTCGCGGACGCCGACCTTCGCGGCGACCAGCACCGAGTCCGGGCTGATGTGCACGGTTCGCAGGTGGATGACGCGGACAAGTTCCGGGCCGTCCTCGAGCGCGGCAATGATCATCCGCTGCATCTCGGGGCTGGCGGACTCGCCGATCAGCAGGCTCTTCATCTCCACCGCCAGGATCGCCGCGGCCGTCGCGAGCAGCACGCCGATGCCCAGCGAGCCCGCCCCGTCCCACCTTCCGTTAGCGGTCGCCACGGTCAACGCCACCCCGGCGAACGCGAACGTCAGCCCGATCAGGGCGGCCATGTCCTCGAGCAGGACCACGGGAAGCTCCGGCGCCTTGGTCCGCCGGATGAAGGTACTCCAGTTGCGGCCGCCGCGCACCTTGTTCGCCTCCCTGATCCCGGTGCGCAGCGAAAATCCCTCCAGCACCGCGGACAGGGCCAGCACGCCGAAGTCGATCAGGGGCGAGTGCACCGGCTCGGGGTTCAGCACCTTGTGGATGCCGTCGTAGACCGAGAAGGCCGCGCCCACGGTGAACAGCATCACCGACACGACGAACCCGTAAAAATACCGTTCGCGGCCGAAGCCGAACGGGTGCTCGTCCGACGCCGGCCGCATGGACCGGCCGCGGCCGACGAGCAGCAGCACCTCGTTCGCGGTGTCCGCGACCGAGTGCACCGCCTCGGCCAGCATCGACGCGGAGCCGGTGAGCAGAAACGCGACGAACTTGATCACCGCGATGCCGAGGTTGGCGGCGAACGCCGCGATGACCGCCCTCATCTCGCGCCAGGAAATCCGCACGCAGGCTA
Source organism: uncultured Actinomycetes bacterium (assembly GCA_963808315.1). Taxonomy (GTDB): domain Bacteria; phylum Actinomycetota; class Actinomycetes; order Streptosporangiales; family Streptosporangiaceae; genus Palsa-504. Next base: position 46,691 of record CAWEFK010000045.1, read on the forward strand.
CTCGATCCGCGCCTGGAGGTCGTCGACCGCCACGGCCTGGCCCGGGTCGATGCCCGAGGCGATGGCCAGGTAGACGCTCGCGTAGTCGGCCAGGTGAACGACGCCGGCCAGCCGCACCAGCGGATGTTCCCCGTCCATGGCCAGCTCGGACATCCCCACCCCGCGCTGCTCGGCGAGTTCGGTGACCGCGGCCCGCTGCGCCGACACCCGCTGATCGGTGTCGGGATCGGCGATCAGGATCAGCCGCAGCGCGGTGAACCCGCTCGCCTCGTCCTCGGCATCCTCGTAGTCCAGGTCCCAGGCGGCCAGATCCGGCAGCTCGGCGGGATTCTCACTGACCCCGGCACCGGGCAGGCTCGGCTCTTCTGCGCTCGGCGCGGACAGCCGGGAGGAGCGAGGCGCGAACGGCCCGTCGAACGCCGCGACCTGGTTGTGCGCCGCCTCGGACAGCACGCCGGGGATCGCCGGGTACTTGGCGTTCTCGTTGAGCTGGCTGGCGAACCGCCGCGCGGCCACCCCGCTCAGCAGCGAGGTGCCCCACACCATCGGCAGCGCGCCGACCAGGTCAAGGGCCAGCGATTTACCCGGGTTGACGAACGACTCGCTGGCCGGGCGGCACTGGTGGGACACCTCTTCGAGCCGGTTCGCGGCCAGCTCGTAGACGTCCGCGCCGATCCGGGCGATGCCCAGCCGCTCCGCGATCACCAGCAGCGGGATGGCCGTCCCCCACAGCATCGACCTGGGCAAGCCCAGCGGAACCACCGGGACGAACGGGGCCCGGGCCTGCTCCGCGATCCGGTGCAGCGCCGACCCCGCCGTCCCGACGCCGACCAGGCGGCAGCCGCGCCGGGCGGCCTCGACCGCGATGTCCAGCGTCGGGGCCGTCGTGCCCGAGCAGGACACGGCGATGACCGCATCGGCCGCCCCGACCCAGCCAGGCAGCCGTTCGGCCGGGGACGCCACCACCACCTGAACCGGGCTGGACAGCCCGGCCAGGGCCTGGAGGATCTCGCCGGCCAGGCCCGAGCCGCCCATCCCCGCCACCACGATCGCGCGCGGGCGGGTATCCGGGGTAAACGCCGACAGGTCCGTCTCCTGGCACGACCGCAGCGCGGTCCGGATCTGGGCGGCCGACGACGCCACCTGGCGCAGCATGTCGCCGGGGTCAGCCGCCTCGATCACGTCCGGCGTGTCGAGCCGGTCCGCCGCCAGGACGAACTCCGCCCCGCTCCAGCCGTCCACCTCGTCGCTCATGTGGTCTGGCCGGGACGGCGGGCTTCTTCGACGAGGAGGACGGGGATGTCGTCACGGACGGGATAGGCGAGGGCGCAGGTGGTGCTGGTACAGACGAGTTCGTTGGCGGCCTCGTCGGCACGCAGCGGCGCGTGGCATTCCGGGCAGGCCAGGATGTCAAGCAGCCAGCCGTCAATCTGCATGTGATTTCCTCCAGCGGGGGGTTCCGGGGGGCTTTTTGGGTTCGTCCCCCCGGGCTAGCACAGCTCCGAACGATCCGTGGTGCCCCGGACCAGGGCGAGTACCTCGTCGCGGACGGCCACCATGGTGGCCTCGGTCTCCGCTTCGGCGTTGAGGCGAAGCAGCGGCTCGGTGTTCGAGGGCCGCAGGTTGAACCACCAGGTCGGGGCGCTGACGGTGAGCCCGTCGAGCTCGTCGGTGCTGACCCCGGGCCGGTCCGCGAACGCCGCCTTGACCAGCGCGGTCGCCGCGGCCTGGTCGGCGACCTCGGAGTTGAGCTCGCCGGTGGCGAAGTACCGGGAAAACTCGGCCAGCAGCTGGGACAGCGTCTTGTCCGACTCCGAACCCAGCGCCGCCATGACGTGCAGGGCGGCGAGCATGCCGGAGTCGGCGAACCAGAAGTCCCTGAAGTAGAAGTGACCGGAGTGCTCACCGCCGAACACCGCGCCGTGGGAGGCCATCTGGGCCTTGATGAACGAGTGGCCGACCCGGGTGCGCACCGGGACTCCCCGTGCTCGCGGATGATCTCCGGCACGGCCCGGGACGTGATCAGGTTGTGGATGATCGTCGCGCCGGGCTCGTGCGCCAGCTCGCGGGTCGCGATCAGCGCGGTGATCACCGAGGGTGAGACGAGCTCGCCGCGCTCGTCCACCACGAAGCACCGGTCGGCGTCGCCGTCGAAGGCGAGCCCGAGGTCGGCGTGCTGCTCGAGGACCGCCCGCTGCAGGTCACGGAGGTTCGCCGGGTCGATGGGGTTCGCCTCGTGGTTGGGGAACGTGCCGTCGAGCTCGAAGTAGAGCGGGACCAGCGTGAGCGGCAGCCCGTCGAAGACCTTCGGCACCGTGTACCCGGCCATCCCGTTGCCCGCGTCGACCACCACCTTCAGCGGCCTGATGCCGGAGATGTCGACCAGCTTCCTGAGGTGGTTCGCGTAGCCGGACAGCAGGTCAATCCGGGTGACGAGGCCAGGTTGGGCGCTGGTACCAAGGGCCGTTCGGCCCAATGTTGAATGTCGAGCAGACCGGTTTCTATGCCCACCGGCTTAGCCCCGGCTCGGCACAACTTGATCCCGTTGTACCTGGCCGGGTTGTGGCTGGCCGTGATCATCGCACCCGGGACGCCGAGATCACCGCTGGCGTAGTAGAGCATGTCCGTGGAACCGAGGCCTCCGGCCAGCACGTCCGCCCCCGCCGCGGCCGCGCCCCGGCCGAACGCGTCCGCCAGCGGCCCGGAGGAGGTGCGCATGTCGTGCAGGGTCACGACCGTGGCGGCCCCGGTCACCTTGACGAACGCCGCGCCGACGGCCTCCGCCACGCCCTCGTCCAGCTGGTCGGGTACGACTCCCCTGATGTCGTAGGCCTTGACGATACTCGCGAGATTCCCCATGGCCAGAGCCTATCGGTCTTGCGGTGGCCCCGAACGCAACACCCGCAGGTGACCCCGGCGTCCGACCTCGACGCCCTGGCCGACAGGCTCCGCCTCCGGCCGCAGCCTCGGCCGGGCCTCCATCACCGCGTTGGCGAGCGCCTCGAGGTCATCGGCCCGGTCCTGGGCCGGCTCGATGGGCAGCCGGACCACGTCCCAGCCGCGCGGCGCCACCAGCCGGCCTGCGTGCTTTTCGCACAGGTCGTAACAGTGCGGCTCCACATAGGCGGCCAGCGGGCCGAGGACCGCGGTGGAATCGCGGTAGACATAGGTCAGCGTGTAGACGGGAGGATGCTTGCACGCGGTGCGCGAGCAGCAACGGGAACCCACCAGCCCACCTCGCTCACATCACCCTGGAGACACCGGCCCGGAACTCGGGAGGATGTCGGATACAACCGTGACGGTATCTGTCCGCGGCCGGTAACGCCACCACCCGCGCCCCGCGCCGCGATCGTGTCGTGCTTTGGGGGCCTTGCTCCGGGTCGGGGCCGGGACGCGCGGGGCTCTCCTGGTTCGTGGCGGGTACCCCGGAACTGGCGTTTTCCGCTACGCTCGGTGGCTGTGCAGACCGGCGAGGACGGCGCGAAACCGGGTCCGGGTGGTGACCGGCCCCGGCCACGCCGGCGCGACCGGCACGGACGCGGGCTGCGCGGCCTGCTGGTGCCGCCGGAGGTTCCGCTGTACCGGAGCCGGGCCCAGCAGTTCGACGACCTGGTGCTCGAGGCCGTGGCCCGGCTCGAGCCGCGCTGGGAGACCGAACTGTCCGACGTGGAGTTCGCGGTTCAGGAAGTGCCGGACGCCGATACCACCGGTGACGAGGGCGTGCCGCTGGCCCGTATCGTCCGCGGCTCGCCCGACATCAGCGAGGCGGCAAGCCCGGCCACCGGGCCACGCATCGTGCTGTTCCGGCGGCCGCTGCTGGCCCGGGCCGAAGACGAGGACGAGCTGAGCGAGCTGGTCTTCGACGTGGTGGTCGAGGAGTTCGCCGAGATCCTCGGCGTCGAACCCGAGACCATCGACCCCGGCTACGGCGAGCTCGGCTGACCCTTTACGGCGTGGCTTTACGGCGTGGCTTTACAGGGCGGCTTTACGGTGCCGGGGGGCCCTCGAAGGCCCGGGTCAGGTTGTCGCCCAGGTCGGTGTCGGCCAGCAGCAGGACCTCGTCGCCGGCCCGCAGCACGGTGTCGGCCTTGAGCGAAACCAGCCGGCCGTCACGCACGATGAAGCTGACCCAGGCATCGCCGGGCAGTTCGGGCAGATCGCCGATGGTGTGGCCCTCGGCGAGTCGAGCCGGCCGAGATCGTCAGCCGGTGGACGTCGCTCGGCTCGTCGCGCAACCGCACGCCGAGCGCCCAGGGTTCCGGCTCCACCGTCCGCATCTGCAGGTGCAGCAGGCGGGCCGCGGTGGGCACGGCGCTGCCCTGGACCACGACGGAGAAGAGCACGACCACGGCGACGATGCCGTACAGCCGCTGGGCGCCGGGGATCCCGGCCGCGAGCAGGAAGGTGCCGAGCAGGATCGGCACGGCGCCCTTGAGCCCGGCGAACAAGACGAAGTTCCTGTCGCTGCGGTCCAGGTGGGCGGGCAGCAGGCACAGGCCGATCAGCACCGGCCTGATGACGAACGCCAGCGCCGCGCCGAGGATGACCCCGGGGACCCACACGTCGGCCCGGGCCAGCACGGACAGGTTGACGGTGAGGCCCAGGGCGACGAAGGCGGCGATCTCCGCCAGGCTGGCGACGGCCGAGTGGAACCGCTCGATCTCCCGCTTGAACGGGGCGGGCTCGTCCCCTGCCGCGATCCCGGCGGCGAAGACCGCGCCGAAGCCGGAGCCGTGAGCCAGCGTGGCCGCACCGAACAGCAGCAGGGCACAGGCCAGCGTCCGCAGCGGGTACAGTCCCTCGCCGGGCAGCGGGACCCGGCGGGTGAACTCAAGCAGCGCCCGGCCGCCGACGATTCCGACCGCCGCGCCCACGCCCAGTTGCAGCGCGAACTCGGCGCCGATGTGGCCGAACGCCCCGGCGCTCAGGCCGCCCGCGGTGATGAGGCTGGCCATCAGCGCGATGCCGACCGGGTCGTTAGCGCCCGACTCGCCCTCCAAGATGGTGCCGCTGCGGCCGGACACCTCCCGCTGGCCGAGCACGGAGAACACCACCGCCGGATCGGTCGGGGCCACCGCCGTGGCCACCAGCACCGCGACGTACCAGCCCAGGCCGAAGGCGAGGTGGACCAGGACACTGGCCGCGGCGACGGTCAAGAACGTGCCGCCCACGCCCACGGCGGCGATCGGGCCGAGCGCGGACCGGAAGCGGGACCAGCCGATGTGCATGCCGCCGTCGAACAAGATGCACACCAGGGCCACCGTGACCACGCGCTCCACCGCCAGCCGGGGCGGTTCGTGCAGTTGGGGGACGAACTTGACCGCGACGGCCGCGCCGGCCAGGACCAGCGCGGGCGACGGGATCTTCACCCGCTCGGTCAGCCGGTTCGACAGCACCGCGATCAGGCCCGCCGCCGCCACGACCAGCAGGATCAGGGCGAACGGCTCAGTGTCGGACACGGCTCATCGCGGCGGGCACCGGGCTCAGGGGGATATCGCGTCGTAGGAGTCGCGCACCGGGGGAAGGCTGATCGTGGTCAGGGCGCTGACGGCGGGCAGGATGGACAGGACCGTGCTCTGGTCCTGCGTCTCCACCCGGGCCGCGTACAGCGGCCCGGACCCGGCCAGCGGCGTGATCACGATGGCGAAGGCCGTTCCGTGCTTGGCGCCTGGCGGCGGCGAGACCGGCGCCATCAGCGTGTGCCCGGCCCGGACCGTCAGCACCTGGCTGGCGCTGGGGGGGCTGGCGCTGGGGGGGCTGGCGCTGGTGGGGCCGATTTCGGTCAGGCGGACGCGGGCCGCGGCGGCGGGCGCCGACAGCACAACCGAGACGGCGAGGCCGGAGCCGCTCGTGTTGCCCGCGATGACGGCTTGCTCGCTGACCGGGCCCGTCGCGGTGGACAGAGCGCCCACCCCGCTGCCCGGCACAAGCACGCTGACGGCCACCGGTACGTTCGCCGTGACCTGCAGGGCCGCGGCGCCACCGAGCGGGGTGAGAGCCACGTAGGAGGCCGACTCCCCGGGCAGCTCGATCGGCTGCGCCCCGAACGGGCGATAGTGCCCCTGCGGGGTGATCGCGACCACGTTCACCTTGGCGTTAGCGGCGCCTGGGGCGACCAGGAACAGCCCGGCGGCCGATCCGGACGCAGGCACGCCCGGGATCACCAGCTGCGTGGCGGGCGCGGCCGCACTCGACAGCCAGTTCGTCAGGTGGCCGTGGGCGGAGCCCGCGGCGACGTCGGCGGCCACCCGGCCGGCGCTGGTGTGCACGCCGATCGCGACCACGCTGGATTTCGGGGTGGCGGAGGACAGGGATTCGGTCACCGTCTGATGCGGCGGGACCGTGATCCCGGTCAGGTTTCCGCCCTGGACCGGCCCGGCGTCGGTGATCAGGCTGACATCCACGGTCGCGGCCAGCGAGTCGACGTTCATCAGGTCCAGCTGGAGCTGCGCCGCGCCGTTCTGCTGGCCGGGGCCGACGAACCAGGCGTCGGAACCTGGCTCGCCGCAGCGCACGGTGGCCAGGCCCGAGGTCTCGGCGACTTCGGCCTCCATCGCCTGCGCCATCGGGCCGGCCGCGGTGACGGACCAGCCCGTCGGGGCCGCCGCGCCTTTCTTGGCCGCGCTGGCCGCGGCGGGGACGGTCAGGATCCAGGGCACTCCGGCACCCTTCGCGCTGACCGGTGTGACGGGCCGCAGCTGGAGGTGGGCGGGAGGCAGCGGCGTTAGTTCGGCCTGCCCGGTGGTGGCACCTTGAGGGGGCGCGGTGTGGGTGGCGATCAGGGCGATCGTGCCGGAGCCGCTGCCCAGAGCGGGCGGACAGGCCCGGGTCACGGAGGTGACCGGGACCTGACGGGTCACGGTGACGACGGGGCTCGCGCTGGCCGCCGGACGATCAAGCTGCGCGGCGCCGCCGATGGCGGCGAGCCCGAGCAGAACCACGCCGGCGGGGACCAGGTGGACGGCCCTCATCACGAGGCCCCATTGTCTGGTGGTTTGCCTGGCGATTTGCCTTCGGCGCTGCCGCGCCAGCGCCGGGATGGTTTCCCGTGCCGGGCAGCGTGCTGGCCGTGCCCGCGCCGGGCCGGGCTGGCCGCAGGAGCCGCGCCGTACTCGGGGGCCTGGACGGCACTGACCGCGGCCGCAGGCCCGGGAGTTGTCACGACGCGGGCGTAGTCGGCGTCGGGGGCCGAACCGAAGGCGCCGTCAGGGACCGAGCCGAAGGCGTCGGAGCCGGGGCTGGAGCCGGGGGGCGGGGGCTCGGGGTGGAGCGAGACCTCGGGGGCGGAGCTGAAGGCGCCGTCTGAGCCGAGGAAGGCGTCGGGCGGGGAGCTGAAGGCATCAGCGGAGCTGAGCGCGGGGACGGCGGGGCTGAACGCGGCGGCGTGGGAACCAGATCCGGCGGGGACCGCGTGACCCGCGCCCGCGTCGTCGGCGCGGCGGGCCCGGGGCACCCCGCGGGCCTTGACGCCGGCCAAGGCGAGCTGCGGCCGGCGCCTGCGGCGGGCGGCCCGGGGACCGCTGGCGTGCTCTCGGCGGCGCGCCGGGGCGGCCTCGGCACCGGCCGGGGCGGCCACCGAGGCTCGGGTGCCGGGCAGCGCGAGCGCGAAGGCGACCAGCAAGGCGACGGCCTCGATGATCAGGCTGATGTCCCTGGCCTTCTCGTCCCGCGTGATGACCAGGCGGCCGCCGCCCGCGGGCAAGACGAAGCCCTGGGCCCACCCGTCGACCGGCCTGGCCACCGTGCGCAGTGGTTTCCCGTTCAGGGTGGCGGACCAGCCGCCCGCGGCCTCGGCCAGCACCAGCGTGCCCGATGTGCCCGGCCCGACGACCGCGTTCACGCCGATCGAGCCCGATGGGACCGGCACCGCGGTACCGTCCGCGGTGACCACGCGGGCGCGGGCGACCGGGCCAGAGACCTGCCAGAGGTCGTAGGCGGGAGCCTGGCTCAGCGGCTGTAGGCCGGCGGCCGCGTCGAGCTGCTGCGCGAGCGCCTGATCGACCGGAGCCGGCAGCAGTACGTAGCCGATATCGAACTGGCTGAGAGCTTGCCCGGTATCCCCCGCGTCGCCGCTGCCCGCGGCGACCAGCGAGGCGACCACGCCCGACAGGGCCCGGGCGGAGGAGGCGGTCTCGGCCAGTTCCGGCTCGCCGAGCACCGGATCGGCGTCCCGCAGGACGGTGTAGGAAAGCCCCCCGCCGCTGGGTCGCAGGACCAGCGTGCGGTTCCGGTCAGGGCCGGTGGCCGAGGCCGCCACGAAGGCGGGCAGGACCTGCGGTCCGGCGGCGGTCACGGTTCCGCCGACGCCGTCGGCCAGCCAGTACCCGGCCGCCAGCACCGGCGCCGACAGGGCCACCATGAAACCGGCCAGGGCCGCCAGGACCCGCCAGTCGGTCCGGGGCACCCGGCCGGCGATCACGTCCGCGGCCCCGCGCAGCGGCCGTCCGGCCGCCTCGACCAGCGGGACGGCGGCCAGCAGCAGCCCGGCGGCCGCCACCGCGATCGCCAGACCGGGCCAGGCGCTGACCGCGGGGTCGCCGGTGGGCGGCGTCACCCGCACCCGGCTTACCACCAGGGCGATGACCAGTCCGGCCAGCGCGACGCCCCACCCGGCGTAGACCAGGGTCCGCCGCCGGCGGATCAGCAGCGCGCCGAACGCGGGCAGCACAAGCCCCGCGGTCACCCACACCGGCGGCAGGCCCGGGCCGCCCGGGCTGAGCAGCAACAGCGAGGCGGGGCGCAGGCCCGCGACGGCGAGCCCGGGCCGCGGCAATCCCGCCTCGGCGAACAGCGCGGAAGGGCTTGTGACCAGGTGGAAGGTCCAAGGGATCAGGATGACGGCGGGCACCACCGCCACGATCAGGGCGTTCACCACCGTCCGCGGGCCCAGCCGGTGCCAGGCCAGCGCCGCGCCGATCGCGGCCACCGCCGCGATGAGCCAGGCCAGCGGGACGAACGCGGCCGCGATGGCGACGAGCAGACCCGCGGCCCAGGCCGCCCGGCGGGCCGCCCGCGGCGCTCCGGTGAGGATCCGCCCGGTCATGACGGCGACCAGCGGCAGCAGCACGAAGGCCGCGACGGTACCGATGCGCCCGGCCGCGACGGCCCCCATCGCCACCGGGAGCAGGGCGTACGTGGCCGCGATCCAGACCCGGGCCGCCACTGCGGACGTGACGCGGCGGGTGGCCAGGAAAGCGGTCATCCCGGCGGCGGGCACACCACCGAGCAACAGCACGTCCACGGCCAGCCAGGGCTTGCCGCCGAACACGGCGGCCAGGGCCGCGACCACCCCGATATAGGGCGGGGTGGTCGCGGTCGAGCCGATGCCCGTGTCGTGGTAGCCGGCCAGGTACTCGCGCCACAGGTCGCCGGCACTGCCCCAGGCCGGCCCAAGGACGCCGCCGCTGAGCGTGCCCGAGCCGGAGAACACCGAGCCCGTCAGCGACCGTTCGGCCACCAGCGCGACCACGGTCAGCCCGGCGAAGAGCAGCACACCCGGGCTGGTCAGCACGCGCCGGATGACCGAATCGGCCGGAACGAACGGCATATCGTCGTCCGGGTCGGTCGCGACGGCTTGATGCAGGCCGCCGGTTTCGTAACCAGATCGGCGGGACAGCAGGCCCGAGGTCCGTTCGGCCAGCCGGGCCAGCGTTCTCGCCCGCGGCAGCTGGGGCCGCAGGACCGCGTAGCCAGCCTTGCGGTGACCGGCCCGGCGGGCGCGCGCCCGCCGGATCACGATCGGGTGCCGCAGCAACCAGGCCACCGCCCCGAGGTGAGCCGCCGCCTTGCGCTGTTGCTTGGTCACCAGGAAATATGATGCGCGCGCCAGCGACCCGGCGATGCAGCCGCCCACCACCGCGAGCATGGGCCACAGGGGCAGGTTGACCGCGAAAACGTAGAGCGCGCTGCGCCGGTCGAGCAGGCGCGGATGACCGCCGGTGGCGGGTGTCTTGCGGACCTGCCGGGATGCCAGCTCACGGTGGTATACGACCGCGTCGGTGATCACCCGGACCTCGTAGCCGGCCGCGTGCACCCGCCAGCAGAAGTCGATGTCGTCACGGAACAGGGGCAGGTTGGCGTCGAAGCCGCCCACCTGCTCCCAGACGTCCCGGCGGATCAGCATCCCGGCCGAGCTGACGGCGAGCACCGCGCGGCTCCCGTCGTGCTGGCCCTGGTCGATCTCACCCGGCTCGACCCCGGTGAAACGCCGTCCGGCCCGGTCGGTGGTGACGCCCGCCTCCCGCAGCACCCGCCGGTTCGCGGCGTCCCTCAGCTTCGGGCCGAGCACGGCGACCGAACGGCTCCGGCTGGCTGCCCTGAGCAGCTGCTCCAGCGCATCGGGGGCCGGCTCGCAGTCATCGTGCAGCAGCCAGATCCACTCCACCGCAGGTTCCTGGTCCGGGGCCGAGGCCGACACCGAGCTGCGCGCCGCGGGCTGCTGCAGGGCCCGGTGGACGGCGGCGCCGAAACCGGTCTCGGGTTCCATGCCGAAGACCGCGTCCGGGCCGAGCAGTTCGGTCAGAACCGCGCCGCTGCGGTCCCCGCTGCCGGTATCCACCCCGACGATACGGTGCACGGAGTGTGTCTGCTCGCGCACGGCTTGGACGAGCCCCGGCAGCAACCGGACCCCGTCGTGCACTACCACCACCGCAGTGACGACGTACCGGAGGTGCGTTGCGTTCTGTGCCAAAGGACCTGTCTGGTAGCTGGGCAGCGGCGCCTCGCTCGGCTAACCCCGCCTGCAAGAGCGCGTGGACTACGCGAACGACAACCCCGCGCTCACGCAGCACCAAAGATACACAGGCGCAAGGCGGCCAGCGGGCGGAACGCATGATGTCCGGGTGCCGACTGGCTGCCTTAGACGGCCTCGCGCTTCAAACGGCGGCGTTCCCGCTCCGACATACCGCCCCAGATGCCGAACCGCTCGTCGTTCTCGAGTGCGTAATCCAGGCACTCGGCCCGGACTTCGCAGCTACGGCACACCCGCTTGGCTTCCCGGGTCGACCCCCCCTTCTCCGGGAAGAACGCCTCCGGATCTGTCTGCGCACACAACGCCTGATCCTGCCAGCCCAGCTCTTCGACCTCGTCTGGACTGACGAAGACCTGCGCCAGCGGGACGACGACCTCAGTCATAACGCATCCTCCCTCCCACCTCGAGCCCCCGATCCCGCCACCCCCGGGCGGCGAGAATCACATCAATGAAATTACACTCGCGTGTCTTGCTTCAAGTCAAGCGAAGAAGGTGATAATGGTCGCCTCGTTGCCCGAGATGCGAGATAAATCACCCGGAGAATCCTGGCCGCTACTTTTCGCACACCCCCGAGCATGCACGCAGCTACCAGCGGTCACTCCCGGCTCAAGGGGAGGGCCGGCCAGGCCACGCCGGCGACCTGCCACACTTGCGGGTATGCGCATTACCGTGCTCGCGGGCGGCGTGGGGGCCGCACGCTTCCTTCGCGGCCTGAAGCAGGCAGCTCCGGACGCCGAGATCACCGTCATCGGCAACACCGGTGACGACATCACGCTGTTCGGCTTGCGGGTCTGCCCGGACCTGGACACCGTCATGTACACGCTGGGCGGCGGGATCAACGACGACCAGGGGTGGGGGCGGGCCGCCGAGACGTTTAGCATCCGGGCCGAGCTCGCCGCCTATGGCGCCAGCCCGGACTGGTTCACGCTCGGTGACCGGGACTTTGCCACCCACATCCTGCGCAGCCAGCTGCTCGCGTCCGGGCAGCCGCTGTCCGCCGTCACCGCCGCGCTCTGCCAGCGGTGGCAGCCGGGGGTGCGGCTGCTGCCCATGTCCGACGACCCGGTCGAAACCCATGTCGTGCTGGCCGGCCCGGGCGAGCCGACCGTGGTCCACTTCCAGGAGTGGTGGGTGCGCCTGCACGCCGAGACGCCCGCGGCGCAGATCATCGCCGTCGGCGCGGCCGACGCCGCACCCGCGCCCGGCGTGCTTGAGGCGATCGGCGACGCCGACGTGGTCCTGTTCCCGCCCTCGAACCCCGTGGTGAGCATCGGCACCATCCTGGCCGTTCCCGGCATCAGGGCGGCGGTCGCGGCCAAGACCGTGGTGGGGTTGTCCCCCATCATCGGCGGGTCCCCGGTCCGCGGGATGGCCGACGCCTGCCTGACCGCGATCGGGGTCGCCACCTCGGCCGCCGCGGTCGGTGCCCACTACGGGCCCGGGCTGATCGACGGCTGGCTCGTAGATGACCAGGACAAGGCCGCGGCCGACGACCCGGCCCTGGCCGGCCTCGAGGTGCGCGCCCTGCCCCTGCTCATGCGGGACCTGCCCAGCACCACCGCGATTGCCCGGGCGAGTCTGGACCTGGCCTTGGAGCTCACCAAGGAGCGAGCGTGATGCCGCCCCGCCCGGGCGCGCAAGAGCCGGCCGCGCAGGAGCCACTCGCGGAGGAGCCGGTCACGGTCGTCCCGGTCACCGGGCTGCCCGAGGTCGCCGCGGGCGCCGACCTGGCCGCGCTGATCGCCGCAGCCGTCCCGGACCTGCGCGCGGGTGACATCCTCGTCGTCACCTCGAAGATCGTGAGCAAAGCCGAAGGCCGGGTGGTGACCGTCTCCCGCGATCAGGCCATCGAGGCGGAGACGGTCCGGGTGGTCGCCAGGCGCGGCGCCACCACCATCGCGCAGACCAGGCACGGCCTGGTGCTGGCCGCGGCCGGGGTGGACGAGTCCAACACCGCGCCTGGTACGGTCGTGCTGCTGCCCGTCGATCCCGACGAATCCGCCCGGCAGCTGCGCAAGGCGCTGCACGCCCGCACTGGCGTCCGGGTGGGCGTCATCGTCACCGATACGATGGGCCGGCCGTGGCGCGCCGGGCAGACCGACAACGCCATCGGCGCGGCCGGCGTCGTCCCGGTCCGGGACTATCGCGGCGCGTCCGACACGTTCGGCAACATCCTGGAAGTCACCATCGCCGCCGTGGCCGACGAGATCGCCGGGGCCGCGGACCTGGTGAAAGGCAAGTCACGCCACGTCCCTGTCGCGGTGGTGCGCGGGCTGGCCAGCCTGGTCACCGAGCCGGACGGCCCGGGCGCGCGGGCGCTGATCAGGCCGGCCGCCGAGGACATGTTCCGGCTCGGTTCGGCGGACGTGCCGCTGGCCCGCCGGACGATCAGGGCGTTCACCTCGGAACCGGTCGAGGTCGAGGTGGTCCGCCGGGCGGTCGCCACCGCGCTCACCGCGCCCGCCCCGCATCACAGCCAACCGTGGCGTTTCGTCATCGTGTCCTCGGCGGCGGCCAGGACCGCCCTGCTCGACGCGATGCGCGAGGCCTGGATCGGTGACCTGCGCCGGGACGGGTTCACCCCCGAGCAGATCGAACGCCGGGTCCGGCGCGGTGAACCGCTGCGGGCCGCGCCGCTGATCGTGGTGCCGTGTCTGGTCACCGAGGCGGCGCACGACTATCCGGACGAACGGCGGGCGGCCGCCGAGCAGGCCATGTTCATCGTCTCGATGGGCGCGGCGGTGCAGAACCTGCTGATCGCGCTGGCCGTCGACGGGCTCGGCTCCGCATGGATCTCCAGCACGCTGTTTTGCCAGGACGTCGCCGCCCGCGCCCTGGACCTGCCGCCCGGCTGGCGGCCGATGGGAGCCATCGCGGTGGGCCGCCCGGCCGAGCAGGCCAGGCCCCGTCCGCCGCAGAACCCCGCGGACTTCCTGCTGGAACGGTGAACCCGCCCGCTGGATGGACCCCGCGGACTTCCTGCTGGAACGCTGAACCCGCCCGCTGGATGGACTCAGCGGGCGGACTCAGCAGGCGAGCTCGCTCGGGTCAGCCCGGATCGGCGGCTAGGACCGGCAGGCGGGTGCGGACCGACGCGCAGACGCCGTCGCTGGCGGCCGCGGCCGCCAGCCTGTCGGCCGGCACCTCGCCGTAGGTGGTGGTGCGCTGGCGCATCGGACGGCCCAGGGGTTCGGCGATCGCGTGCAGCTGGCTGATCGTCTTGTAGGAGCCATGGTCCGCGCCAGCCATCCGGCTGATCGTCTCCTCCATCAGCGTCCCGCCCAGATCGTTGACGCCGCCGCGGAGCACGTCCCGGCAGCCCTCGTCGCCCAGCTTGACCCAGGAGGCCTGGATCGAGTCGATCGCCCCGTGCAGCAGCAGCCGGGACACCGCGTGCACCGCCCGGTTCTCCCGCCGGGTGGGCCCGGGCCGGGCCAACCCGGCCAGGTAGATGGGCGCGTTCTCGTGGATGAACGGCAGCAGCACGAACTCGGTGAAGCCGCCGGTCCTTTCTTGGATCGACCGGATCACACGCAGGTGGCCGACCCAGTGCGCAGGGGTGTCGACGTGCCCGTACATCATCGTCGACGACGTCCGCAGGCCAAGCTCGTGCGCCGTGGTGATCACCTCAATCCACACCGAGGCGGGCAGCTTGCCCTTGGTCAGCACCCAGCGCACCTCGTCGTCGAGGATCTCCGCCGCGGTCCCGGGCAGCGAGCCGACCCCCGCATCCTTGGCCCGGATCAGCCACTCCTTGATCGGCAGCCCGGTCCGCGAAGCACCGTTCACCACCTCCATCGGAGAGAACGCGTGTACGTGAAGTTCCGGGACACGCCTCTTGACTTCGGAAGCGATTTCGAAATATGCTGTTCCTGGCAGATCCGGATGAATCCCGCCCTGCATGCACACCTCGGTGGCCCCGGCTTCCCAGGCCTCGACCGCGCGGTCACCGATCTGCTGCAGCGACAGCGTGTACGCGTCGGCGTCGGTCCGCCGTTGCGCGAACGCGCAGAACCGGCAGCCCGTGTAGCAGACGTTGGTGAAGTTGATATTGCGGGTGACGACGTAGGTGACGTCGTCGCCCATGGTTTCACGGCGAAGGGCGTCGGCGATCCCCGCCAGCGCCTCCAGGTCGGGACCGTCCGCGGACAGCAGGGCGATGGCCTGGGCGTCGGTGAGGGCGGCTGGGTCCCGTTCGGCCTGGCGCAGGGCGGAGGCGACCTCGCCAGCGGACAGGACGGCGGGAGCGGCCGGGGCGCTGGCACCTGCTCGGCCCTGAGCGCCCTGAGCGCCTGGAGCGCCTGGAGCGCTGGGAGCGTCGGGGGCATCGGGGGCATCGGGGGGCTGAGGCTGGCCCGGGGCAGGCACCCTCGTCCGTTTGGCGATTTCATTCCAGTCGCCGTAGACCTCGGCGAAATCATCGCGCCGGTCATGGGTACGGCCGGTGGTGTCGATGGTGACGTGCAGGTCGGTGCGCCCGGAGCCGGCTGCGGCCGCCCACTGGCTCAGCCCGCCGTCGGGCTCCTGCCAGGGCAGGCCGCGGGGCATCACGCCGTCGGCGGCCAGGCCGCTGGCCGGGTCGGCTAGCGCGGCCACGTGCCGGGCCAGCCGCGGGTCCAGCCAGGGCTCGCGGATGTAGGGCGGGTAGATGGTCAGCCGCTCGCGCAGGGTGAAGCCCGCGGCGGCGGTGCGGTCGGCCAGTTCATCGATGCCGGGCCAGGGGCGTTCGGGGTTGACGTGGTCAGGAGTGAGGGGCGAGACACCGCCCCAGTCGTCGATGCCGGCTCGCAGGATGAGGTCGTACTGGGCGCCGACCAGGTTCGGCGGCGCCTGGATCCGGGCCTTGGCGCCGAGCACGAGCCTGGTCACGGCGATCGTCGCGGCCAGGTCGTCGAGTTCGGCGTCGGGTACGTCCCGCATCTTGGTGTCGGGTTTGGCCCGGAAGTTCTGCACGATGACTTCCTGGATGCCGCCGTATTCGCGGGCGACCTTCCTGATCGCGAAGATCGAGTCGGCGCGCTCGGCCAGGGTTTCGCCGATGCCGATGAGGATGCCGGTGGTGAAGGGGACGTTGCTGCGGCCCGCGTCTTCCAGGACACGGAGCCTGACCGCCGGGTCCTTGTCCGGGCTGCCGAAGTGCGGGCCGCCTTTCTCGCTGAACAGCCTGGTCGCCGTCGTCTCGAGCATCATGCCCATGGACGGGGCCACCGGCTTGAGGCGCTGGAAGTCCTGCCAGGACAGCACGCCCGGGTTGAGGTGCGGCAGCAGGCCGGTCTCCTCGAGCACCCGGATCGCCATCGCCCGCAGATAGGAGAGCGTGTCGTCGTATCCGTGCGCGTCCAGCCAGTCCTTGGCCTGGTGCCAGCGGTCCTCGGGCCTATCCCCCAGCGTGAACAGGGCCTCCTTGCAGCCAAGCTCGGCGCCTTCGCGGGCGATGGCGAGCACCTCGTCGGGCTCGAGGTACAGGCTGTGCAGCCGGTGCGGGACGGTGGCGAACGTGCAGTAACCGCAGCGGTCACGGCACAGCCGGGTCAGCGGGATGAAGACCTTGCGAGAATAGGTGATGATGCCGGGTCTGCTCGCGGCGGCCAGGCCGGCGTCCCTGGTGCGGCCGGCGTAGCCGAGCAAGGTCTGCAAGTCATCGCCGCGGGCCTGCAGCAAGATCGTGGCCTCGTCCCGGTCGAGGGCCTTGCCGTCCCGGGCCCGCGCCAGCGTCCGGCGCATGGCCGACGCCGGAACGTTCCCGGCCGGGGGCTGCGGGTGGACCTGGCCCGCTTCGCTCATCGCCTTAGCGCTCGCCGTAGCGCCCCCGTCGGCGCTCGCCGTAGCGCCCCCGTCGGCGTACCCCTTGGCACCATTAACCGCGTCAGCCTCGTTAGCTTCTCTGCCCTCCTGGGTCTCTTTGCCTTCGCCGTCACCAGAGTCGCCGCGGAAAACACTCATCCTCGAACTTTACGCGGCCCACCTGCCCCGCCCGCGCCACCCTCACGCCGCCCGACCGGCCAGGGCAGCGGAGCTGGCCACGATCCCGTCCGCCCGGCCGCCGCAACCGCAGCAACCGCAGCAACAATCGCCCTGTTCCGCCACACGCTGATCACCCAACAGGCCCAGTGCCCGCCAGCGGCACCGCCCCAGCCCGGTGCGATCCGCTTACTGCGCCGACCCGTAGGACACCACCCGTCATCACCGCCCCACCCGCGTTCCCGGATCACTTCCGTTCCGGCCAGCTGTCAACTTTTCGTGGAAGATTCAGGCTTGGTGGGGACTTTTGTGCATCATAGTGCCCAAAAGCCTTCACGGAACCTGAATTTGCCACGATCTTTGTTCGATTACGCCGGACAGCGCCCAAACCCCGGTCCCGCGGCGCCCCGGCCGCCCCACCCGCCTCATCGCCCACACCTGGCGCCGCAGCAGCGCCCGTCCCGCCGATGCGGGGCCAGCACGCCTGTTCGTCATCGCCGCCACCAGCGAAGCCATCCCTGCGAGAGCCTTCCCCAGCTTCCAGGCCACAAAGCCGGCCAGCGCCAAACCGGGCCGCCAACGTGACAAACAGCGCCGCCCGCCACGCGTCAGCCTCGCCCAAGCATCCACGATGCGCCCCGGAGGCGGATTGTGGATCCTTACTGCCCGTATAGGGGGAGCAGGGATCCACGATCGTGTGACTTTATTACCCCCCTGACGGGGTTAGTGTCACACGATCCTGGCTAGCGGAGCGGGCTAGAAGGCGCGGTAGTCGCGGACGGACATGCGGGGGCCGTGGCGCGGGGGGCGGCGGCCGCCGAGTTCTATGAGCCTGGTCACGCGGTAGCGGTGTCCGGCGTAGGGGGCGAGCAGCTCGAGCATCCCGGCGTCGTCCGTGATCCGGCCGGCCAGCGTCCAGCCGACCGCCTTGGGGAGGTTGTAGTCGCCCACGGAAACCGCGTCCGGATCGCCCACGGCCCGCTGCCTGATCTCGGCGGAGGTCCACGGGCCGATGCCGGGCAGGGCGCGCAGGCGGCGGTCCGCGTCCGCCGCGCCCAGCCCGCCGATCTCCTCGAGCCGGGCGGCGACCTCGGCGGCGGTGATGATCGTGCGGGACCGCACGCCCTCGACCCCGGCCCGGTGCCAGTCCCACGACGGAATTCGCGCCCACACCCGGGGCGGCGGGAAAACCCGCAGGCCGACCGGAGCGGGACCCGGCGCCGCCTGCCCGAACTTGACCAGCAGGAAGCGCCAGGCGCGGTGCGCCTCGCGGCTGACCACCTTCTGCTCGAGCACCGCGGGCACCAGCGCCTCGAAGACCCGGTCGCTGCGTCCGATGCGCAGGTCCTGGTGACGGCGCATCAGCTCACCGACCACCGGATCGCGGGCGGTAAAGGAGGACTGGTCATCCTGGCCGCCGAGCTGGGCGGGCGCGTGGTCAAGCAGCCAGCGTGCGCCCGGGCCCCAGGCCTGCCCGGTCACCAGCGTGCCGCCGCCGGACTCCGTCGGGCGGGACAGGACGCGCAGCGTGCCCGGTCCGTCGGGGGTCAGCGACGTGCGCCACACGGCGCCGGCCGCGTCCACCGCATACGCGGGATCGCCGCCGCCGCGACGGTGCACGGACAGGGCGAGGCGGACATCGACCCGGAATGGCAGCTGCCACTGCCGGACCGGCGCCACCGTCGCGGCCCCCAGCGCGGAGCCGGACGCGGCCCCCAGCGAGGCCGTCAGCGCGGAGCCGGGCGTGACGGGGGCGGCTGGCGTCTCCGGGCGGCCGTCACGTGTCGGCGCCGTTAGGTATCGGCGGAGAAGCGGACCGAGGTCGGCTCCAGCCGAACGTCCGGCCAGATCCGGATGCCGCGGGCCAGTTCGTTGCCCGCACCGATGAACGCGCCGTCCCCGACCACCGCTTCGTCGAGCACCGCGCCCGGGGCCACAACCGCGCCGCGGCCGAGGATGGAATCGCGCACCACCGCGCCGTCACCGACGACCGCGCCGTCGAACAGCACGCTGCCGTCCACGGTCGCGCCGGCGCCGACCCGGGCCCCGGCGCCCAGCGACGCTGCCGCCGGACACCGTCGGCGTCCGGCGCCGCGGAGGCCCCGGCCAGCAGCAGCGCGGGCCCCGCGGTGAGACGGGCACCGCCGGGCCGGGCAGGCGTCCGAGCACGAGGTCGCAGGAGCCGCGCACGAACGTCTGCGGGGTGCCGACGTCGAGCCAGTACGCCGACTCGTGGTAGCCCATCACGAGCTGGCCGGACTCGATCAGGCCGGGGAACGTCTCCCGCTCGACCGAGACCCGGCGGCCGGCCGGGATCTGGTCGATGACCTCACGCCGGAACACGTAGCAGCCGGCGTTGATCCGGTTGGTCACCGGGTCCGGCGTCTTCTCCAGGAACGCCGTCACCCGGCCGGAGGCGTCCGTCGGCACGACGCCGAACCGGGCCGGATCCGCCACCTCCACCAGGTGCAGCGTGACCGCGGCGTCCTTCTTGAGGTGCAGGTCGACCTGCGCGCCCAGATCGTGCCCGGACAAGATGTCGGAGTTCAGCACCACGACCGGATCACCGGCGTTCGTCCCGCGCAGCGAGCTGGCGGCGTTGCGGATCCCGCCGGCGGTATCGAGCGGCACGTCCTCGGTGACGTAGTCGATGGACAGGCCGAACGCCGATCCGTCACCAAGCGCCGACGCGAACATGTCCGACTTGTAGCAGGTCGCCAGACCACGTGGGTGACGCCGCCGGAGGCCGCCCGGGCCAGCAGGTGAGCCAGGAACGGGACCCCCGCCGTGGGCAGCAGGGGTTTCGGCGCGGACAGGGTCAGCGGCCGCAACCGGCTGCCCTGGCCCCCGACAAGGACGATCGCCTCTAGTGGTTCACGCGGCATGACAGATGAGGTTACACCGCGCTGACATCGTCGGCGGTCTGGTCGGCGGCGCGCCGGTAGCACGCCAGGTGGGCCTCGGCCGACGCGGCCCAGGTGAACTCCTGGGACCGGTCGTATCCGGCGGACCCGAGCCGTTCCCGCCGGTCGGCGTCCGCCAGCAGCGCGCGCAGCGAGTCGCGGATGGAGTCGGCGTCGGGCTCGGTGTAGGCGACGGCCTCGCCGCCGACCTCGGGCAGCGAGGTGCAGTGGGTGGTCAGCACCGGCGCGCCGCACGCCATCGCCTCGAGCACCGGCAGCCCGAACCCCTCACCCCGGCTCGGGAAGGCCACCGCCAGCCGCCCCGCCCAGGAAGCCGGGCAGGTCGGAGAAGCGCAGGTAGCCGGGGCGGATCAGGCGCAGGTGCGGCGGCACCGAGGCCACCGCCGCGTCCACCTCGTCGCTCCAGCCGCCGCCGCCGCCCAGCACAAGCGCGGGCGGGTCGTCGGCAGGTCCGCGACGGCCCCGGCCCAGCCGGTGATCAGCGCGGCGACGTTCTTGCGCGGCTCGAGCATGCCCAGGAACGCCACGTACGGCTTGCCGTGCAGGCCCAGCCGGTTGGACACCTGCGTGACCTGCTGCGGGTCGGGCCGGTGGAACAGCCGGTGGTCCACGCCGTGGTAGGCGACATCGATCTTGGTCGGGTCGGCGCCGAGCACCCGCTCGAGCTCGTCGCGCGTCGCCTTGGACGGCACGATGATCCGGGCGGCGCGGCGCGCGGCGGTCCGGATCGCCGACTTGAAGAACATGGCGCCGACCGAGCTGTACAGGTCGGGCTCGGTGAAGAAGGTGACGTCGTGCACGGTCACCACGGTCGGCCGGCCCGGGCGCAGCGGCATCGAGTAGTACGGCACGTGGATGACGTCGGCGTTGACCTGCTGGGCCACCACCGGCAGCCCGCTCTGTTCCCAGGCCAGCCGGGCGGACCGGTGCGAGAGCGCCGTCGGGCCGGTGACCACGCGGGCCCCGGGGGCGAGCCGCCCGTAGCGTTCCTCGTCGGCCCGCTGGCAGACCACGGCCATATCCGCGCCCGCGGCGTCGAGGGCGCCGATCAGACCGTCAACGTACCGGCCGAGCGCGCCCCGGTCGGCTGGCACGTCGGTCGCATCAATCAGTACGCGAGGTGCCACGACCGCCTTTGCTCCTCTCCTGGGTCACCCGGGCAGGCTGACAAAGCAGAGCTCGCGCCAACCGCACGGCCCCGGCACGCCTTCGTGGATGTCCCGTCAATGATGAAGCCTACGCCCTGTGCCGAGTCACCGACGAGCACTTCGCCCCGGCCCCGTCCGCCGTGCCCCGACCGCGGCGCGGCGGGCCCGGATGAGCACGATGGCGCCGCCGTCCCCGTGCGCTCCGCGGTCGGCCGCCGCGACCAGCGGCGCCGCCGGCGCGGCCGCGTTGAACCCGATCCGGCCGCCGTAGGCGGAAAGGCCCAGGTACAGCTGCTGCGCCCAGCGGGTCCTGAACTGGTACTGATGCGCCGACCACGGTCAGCCCGCGGGCGGAGAGCAGCGTCGCCAGCTCGTCGTCGGGAATAGGTGCGCTTCACGCTGTACCGCTCGCAGTGCGCCCGGTACAGCCGCGGCCATCGCTCCGCCAGCGTCAGCGCGTCCGCGGACATGACCAGCTCACCGCCGGGGGCGAGCACCCTGGCCATCTCGTCCAGGGCCCGGGCGCCGTCGTCGAAGTGCTCGATCGCGCAGACCGACATCACCCGGTCGAAACTCGCGTCGGCGAACGGCAGCTCCAGCGCGTCGCCGCGGATCAGCGCGGGCGGCGCGGCGAGCTGCGCGGCCGCGGCGCAGCTTGGGCTCGGCCAGGTCGAGCGCGACCGCCCAGGCCCCGCGCCGGCGCGCCTGGCGCCGCCCAGTACCCGTCCCCGGCCGCCACGTCGAGCACCCGCAGCCCGCGCAGGTCCTCGCCCAGCCAGCGCAGCAGCGTCCGGGCCTCGCGGTAACGGCAGAGGTGCACCTCGTGCCCGGCCACGGCCACCGCGTCAGCAACCTTCATAAGAGAAAATCTATTAGCCGAACGGACCGTGGTGCGCGTTCCTGCCCTCGCGTCCGGCTCGGCGGGCCGGGCATGTCCGGACCCGGGCGCGGGTCAGCACGAGGGCACGGGCTGGCCCGCTTTGATGTCCTGGAGGTAGCCGACAGCCTGGGACAACGTACTCACCTTGACCAGCCGCAGGCCCGCCGGCACGGCCCCCTTGGTGTCCGAGCAGTTCGACGCCGGGGTGAGGAAAATGGTCGCGCCCGCCTGCCGGGCGCCCACCATCTTCTGCTGGATGCCGCCGATCGCCTCCACCTGGCCGGCCGGCGGTGATCTCGCCGGTGCCGGCGATGAACTTCCCGCCGGTCAGGTCGTCATTGGTCAGCTTGTCGATGATGCCGAGCGCGAACATCATGCCCGCGCTCGGGCCGCCGATGTCGCCCACGCTGATGTTCACATTGAACGGGAACTTGTACTGCTCCTCGATCTGGACGCCCATCACCGGACGGCCGCCTGATTCCTTCGTGCCGACCTGGACCTGCCTGCTCTGGCCGCTCCTGGTGCACCGTCACGGTCAGCGTGCTGCCCGCCGGGTGCGCGGCGATCAGCCCGGTCAGGCTGGTCGGCCCGGTGACCGGCTGGCCGTCCACCGCGGTGATCACGTCCCCGGCCTTGAGCACGCCGTAGGCGGGGTAACCGGTCTCCGCCTGCACGACCACGACCTGGGTGGCGTAGCCGATGTGCAGCTCGGTCAGCGCCGCCGCGGTCGCGGTCTGCTGCGAGCTTGTCATCTCCAGCGTGTCCTGCTGCTGGGACTGCTGCTGGGACTGGCCGGGGGCGAAAAGCTCCGATTCCGGCACGACCGCCTCGTCCGGATTCAGCCAGGCGGTCAGCGCGGTGAAGATGTTCAGCCGGGTGCCCGGGCCGCCAGAATAGCTCACCGTCACCATGTTCAGGTGCCCGCTGGTGGGATAGGTGGCGTGCCCGGAGATGGTGATCAGGGGCTTGCCCGACGAGTCTTTGCCCAGCGTGTTCAGCGTGGGGCCCGGGCCGAGGATGACGTAGGGCACGGACACGAGCACGCTGACCGCGATGGCCGCGGCGGTGCCGACCGCCGCGATGAGCAGCGTCAGGGAACGTCGAGACATGGTGCGAAGACTACGCGCGGAACCTGAGGATCACGGCGTGCCCACCCATTCGCTGCCGCCGTCGGCGAAGAGCTGGTGCTTCCAGATCGGCACCGTGGCCTTGAGCTCGTCGATCAGCGCCCGGCAGGCGTCGAAGGCCTCCCCGCGGTGCGAGCACGCCGCCGCCACGACGACCGCCAGGTCACCGATGGCCAGGTCGCCGGTGCGGTGCACCGCAGCCACGGCGAGCAGGCGGAACTTCTCCGCGATCCCCTGCGGCGACGCGCCTGAGCTCAGCCTCCGCGGACGGATGCGCGCGAGTAGCTCAGGCCGGTGACCGCACGGTCCTGGTCTTCGTTCCTGACCGCGCCGGCGAAGAACGCGATGCCGCCCGCGGCGGGATCCGCGACGGCGGCCCTGACCTCGTCCACCGACAACTCGGACTCACGCAGCGCCACCAGGCGCACGACGCTCATCAGGCCACAATACCCGTCCGCCGGGGCCGTCCCAAAAGCCGCGGGGGACGCCGGCCGCGGGCCCTCCGCGGGGAACTCCGGCCGCAGGCCATCGGCCGCAGGCCAGCAGCGACAGTCCCGTCAGCCCTGGTGGCGTCGGCGGGCGCGGCGGACGATGGCGGCCGTGCCGATCACGGCGACGGTGGCCCCGGCCGCCCCGGCGGCGGTGATCGTCGCCTCCTTGCGCGCGATGCGCCGGCCGGCCACGGCGTGCCGGCCCTGGCGCTGGTCGAGCAGGACGCGCAGCACCTCCTCGTTGCCGAACGCCGGGCGCCAGCCGGCCTCGCGCAGCGCGGCGCAGTCCACCACCCACGGGTACAGCACGTAGCGCAGGTCCATGGCCGGCGCCGGCGTCACTCCGACCCGGTGCAGCCGCTGCACGGTCCCGAGGGTCAGCCGGGCGGGCAGCTCGATGCCCTTCAGGCCGCTGATCCGCTCGACGTCGTCCGAGCTCCGAGCCAGCCGTCACAGCCCACCGCGAAGCCGCCATCGACGCCGTCGACCCCGTTTCCCACCACGAACTCCAGCGCGGAGCACAGGTCGTCGACGTGGCAGAACTGCCAGCGCGGCGCGCAGCCCGTCACGGTCAGCAGCCGGGGTGCCTCGAAGTGCCTGGTCACCAGCGTGTCCACCGGGTACGCAGGCGCACCGACCAGGGCGGCGGGCCGCACCACCGTCACCGTCATGCCGGGGTTGGCCCGCGGCGAGCGGCGGGCCAGCTGCTCGACCTCGAGCAGGTCCCCGGCCACGCTGCTGTCGGCGTCCGCGGCCAGCGGGGCCTGCTCGGACAGCGGGACCTGGTTGTCCGGGCGGGCGCCGTAGACCATGGCGCTTGTCACCAGGATGACGCGCCCGACCCGGCCCGCCGCCGCGGCGGTGAGCACCGTGGCTGCGCGCCCCGGACGTTGAAGGCCCGGCGGGTCCGGGCGTCGGAGTCGGGCGTCAGGTCGAAGTCCGCGTGCACGACCACGTCGACGCCGTTCAGGCGGCCGGCCAGCGCCGGGTCGCGGATATCGGCCACCCGCCAGGTCACCCCGGCGATGTCGCCCCGCTGGCGGTCGATCGCGATGACCTTCTTGACGTGCGGCGAGGAGGCGAGCCGGGCGGTGACCGCGGGTCCGATGCCGCTCGCCGCCCCCGTGACGGCCACCACGGGCATAGGCTGAGGACGCGCGGCGCTGCGCTCGGAGCGAACCGGCCGCCGGGCGTTTGTCACAGTGTGCTTCTCCCGAGATAACGTGACGGTCATGACCCTTCCATCCTGCCCCAGAGCCAACGATGGCTGACCGGCCGTTCGGCTTCGGTCTGCCCGACAAGCCAGAAGATCAGGGCGGCCAGGGGCCCGGCGCGGGCGGCCCGGGGGGCCCGGGGGGTCCCGGCGGTCCCGGGCGGCGTCGGGTCCCGGCGCGCCGGGGGGACCCATGGGGCCGTTCGGGGCGATGGGCGACCCGCAGCAGTTCGCCGATGCCCTGCGGCAGTTCGCCGACATGCTGTCCTGGCGCGGCGGCCCGGTCAACTGGGACCTGGCCAAGAACGTGGCCCGGCACGCGATCGTGGCGGCCGGGGACCCGAGCGTCCTGGACGCGCAGCGCCGGGAGATCACCGAGGCGGTCCGGCTGGCCGACCTGTGGCTGGACGAAGCCACCGCGTTCCCCTCCGGAGTGCGCAAGATCGAGGCCTGGAGCCGTTCGGAATGGCTTGAGGCGACCTTCCCGGTCTGGGCGAAATTCTGTGACCCGATCGCGGCCAAGGGCGTCGAGGCCATGAGCGGCATGTTCAACGCGGACCCGGCCCAGCTCGGCGAGGATGTGCCCGAGGAACTGCGGCAGGCCCTCGGGCGCCTTCGGCGGTGGCGCGGGCGGCCTGGGGGGGCTGGGCGGCCTGGCGCGCCATGATGCGCCAGATCGGCGGGGCCATGATCGGCAGCCAGACCGGGACCGCGGTCGGCGAGCTGGCCCGTGAGGTGGTCGGCTCCTCCGACATCGGGCTGCCGCTCGGCGCGGAGGGCACGGCCGCGCTGCTGCCCGCCGGGGTGGCGGAGTTCGGCCAGGGACTATCCGTCGACGCCGGTGAGGTCAGGCTCTTCCTCGCGCTGCGGGAAGCCGCTCACCAGCGGCTGTTCGCGCACGTCCCGTGGCTGCGCGCGCACCTGCTCGGCGCGGTCGAGCAGTACGCCAGCGGCATCACCGTCGACATCGCGCGGCTGCAGGAGGCGATGCCCGAGGTCGACATCACCAACCCCGAGGCGCTCCGCGAGGCGCTGTCCGGCGAGGGCCTGTTCCGGCCCGAGGACACGCCCGCCCAGAAGGCCGCGCTGACCCGGCTGGAGACGGCGCTGGCGCTGGTCGAGGGCTGGGTGGCGACGGTGGTCAGCGCCGCGGCGCGCGAGCGCCTGTCGCACGCCGACGCGCTGGCCGAAGCGATCAGGCGCCGCCGGGCCACCGGCGGTCCGGCCGAGCGCACGTTCGCGACCCTGGTCGGGCTGGAGCTGCGGCCGCGCAGGCTGCGGGAGGCGACCACGATCTGGCAGGGCCTGACGCAGGCCAGGGGCATCGACGGACGGGACGCCCTGTGGGCTCACCCGGACCTGCTGCCCGCCTCCGATGACCTGGAGAACCCCGACAGTTTCGTGCACGGTCAGCCCGAGCTTGATATTTCGGACCTGGAGAACGACGGGGAAGGCGACGGCGGCGTCGAGTGAAAACCACTCCTTGACGCCATCTGCCCGCCCCGCGATCAAGCCGGGGCTTACCCGTGCCCGCATCGGGACCAGAAAAGGCCATTTACCCGCGATCGGGTACATGGTCCCGCCGGGAATTTGCCCGCCGGCTCCGTCGCGCCGCTGAATTCCGGTGAAAAGGCCTTTCTGGCCAGACCGGGGCTGCATGATGGGAAGCCGCACAGGGCAGGAGCACGGCATGGGCGAACCAGAGCACACAGATGTGGTCGTGATCGGCATGGGGCCAGGCGGCGAGTACGCGGCCGGTGCCCTGGCCGAAGCCGGGCTGCATGTCACCGGCGTCGAATCCCGATTGGTCGGCGGCGAATGCCCGTATTACGGCTGCATCCCTTCCAAGATGATGATTCGGGCCGCCAATCTGATCGCGGAAACCAGGCGCGTTCCCGGCCTGGCGGGAACGTCAACCGTCACTCCTGACTGGTCGCCGGTCGCGCTCCGGATCAGGGAAGAAGCCACCGACTTCTGGAATGACAAGGTGGCGGCCGACCGGTTCGCCGGTCAGGGCGGCCACCTGGTCCGCGGTTCCGGCCGGCTCACCGGGCCGGGGCAGGTCACGGTCAGCACCGCCGATGGCCCCCGGGTCTTCGGCGCCCGCAAGGGCGTCGTCGTGGCGAGCGGGACCGAGCCCGCCGTCCCGCCCATCGAGGGCCTGGCCGGCACCCCGTACTGGACGAACCGGGATATCGTGCAGGCCGAGCAGGTGCCGCCGTCGCTCATCGTCTTGGGCGGCGGGGCCATCGGCTGCGAGTTCGCCCAGGTCTTCGCCCGCTTCGGCGCCGCGGTCACCGTGGTCGAGGCGCTCCCCCGGCTGCTGTCGTTCGAGGAGCCGGAATCAAGCGCGCTGATCGAGCGGATCTTCACCGCCGAGGGGATCACCGTCCGCACCAACGCCCCGGCCGAGCGCGTCAGCCACGACGGCACCCGCTTCACCGTGCACCTGGGCGGCGGCACCGCGACCGCCGAGCGTCTGCTGGTGGCCACCGGCCGCCGGGCGGGGCTGGCCACGCTCGGCGTGGCCTCGGTCGGGCTGGACGAGACGGCGCGCGCGATCCCCACCGACGAGTGGATGCGCGCCGCGGACGGCGTGTGGGCGCTCGGCGACGTGACCGGCCAGGGCGCGTTCACCCACATGTCGATGTACCAGGCGGACATCGTGGTGCGCGACATCCTGGGCCAGGGCGGGGCGCCCGCCGACTACCGGGCGGTGCCGAGGGTCACGTTCACCGACCCGGAGATCGGCAGCGTGGGCCAGACCGAGGAACAGGCGCGGGCGGCCGGGCTGCGGCGTGCGCACCGGCACCAGCCTGATCCCGTCCTCGTCCCGGGGCTGGATCCACAAGGCGGGCAACGACGGCTTCATCAAGGTGATCGAGGACGCCGAACGCTCCGTCCTGGTCGGCGCCACGTCGGCCGGCCCGTACGGCGGCGAGGTCCTGTCCGCCCTGCAGGTCGCGGTCCGGGCCGAGGTGCCCGTGGCCACGCTGCGCGACATGCCCTACGCCTTCCCGACGTTCTACCGCGCCATCTCCGACGCGCTCGCGAAGCTCGGCTCGTCATGACCCTCCGCCCGGCCGTGGTCGCCTTCGACGTGATCGAGACGCTGATGTCCATCGAACCGCTGCGCGAGCGGTTCACCGCGGCCGGGCAGCCGGCCCATCTGCTCGAAGCCTGGTACACGCGCACGCTGCGGGACGGCATGGCGCTGTCCGCGACCGGGGACTACGTGGGGTTCACCGACGTCGCGGAGTCCTCGCTGCGCGGGCTGACCCGCTATGCCCTCAGCGACGAGCAGGTGTCGCACATCATGGCGGGCCTGGCCGACCTGCCGGCCTTCCCCGACGCCGTGCCCGCGATCACGAGCCTCACCGAGGCCGGGATCCGGGTGGCCTGCCTGACCAACGGGTCCCCGTTCCTGGTCTCGTCGTTCGTCAACCGCTCCGGGCTCGGCGCGCTGGTGGACCGGGTGATCTCGGTCGGCGAGGTCTACCGGTGGAAGCCGGCCGTGGTGGTGTACCTGTACGCCGCGGAGGTGCTCCACGTGCCGCCGGAGCGGCTGGCGCTGGTCGCCGCCCACGACTGGGACTGCCACGGCGCCAAGCGGGCCGGGCTGACCACCGGCTGGGTGAGCCGCACCTCCGGTGGCTTCGGCGCGCCCTTCGCCCCGCCCGACGTGGTCGGCGAGGACCTGACCGAGGTGGCCGCCAAGCTCCTCGCCCTCGAGCCCTGAGGGGTGCCGCCCCCGGCGCCTCGTTCCGCCGCCCCCTGACGTCTCAGAGCCCCCACTCACCACGTTCGGGCTCACAAGTTCGATACGGGAGAGGTTTTTCGTGGAGGCTTAGGGTTTCACCCGGCGATGTCACACGGGGGCGCTTCACACGTGGGCCAGGACGGCGTCGAGGGGGCGGGGGACGCGGGCTGGGTCGAGCGCTGCGGCGAGGACGTGGCCGTAGTGGATCTTGCGGCCGGAGCGGGTCCCCATGAAGCGGCGTAGCTGCTGGTCGCGAGGCCGGCGCTTCGCTGCGCGGGCTGATTGACGAAGGTGCGGAACGACCCGAGCTCGCCCTGACCATCGATCAGCTGCTCGGTCACGGCGACGCCGAGCGCCCGGATCAGCTCGTCTTCCAGGTCCGCCACGCACACGAAAAAGCCGAGCCGTTCCAGGTCCGCCCGGTCCGGCCCGGGACGCAGGCCGCCCGGCCCAGGGCCCGCCGGACCTCCGGCTCCTCCCCCTGGTCACACAGGCCCGCCAGCCTGACGCCGAACCCCTGCGGGCCGAACGCCGCCAGGAAATGGCCGATGTTGGTGGCACCGCCCATCGGCACGATAAAAACGCCCTCGGCGGCCAGGTCCCGGCCGCGGCGCACGGCCAGCGTGGCCAGCGCGGACTGGTCGCTCATGCCCTCCACGAGCACGACCGCCCCCGGGCCCGGGCCCGCCCCCGGCCGGGCGGTCCGCGCGTGCACCGCCGCGGCGATCAGCGCGGCGCTGCTACCGCCGGCCGCCTCGGTCACCGCGGCGAGCCTGGTCAGCGTCACATCGTCCACTCTCCCAGTTTGGCACCGGGGCGACCGGGTCAGGCGGCGGTGAAGAACTCGGTCAGCAGGGCGGCCAGTTCCTCGGGCGCCTCCTCGGCCAGGTGGTGACCGCAGTCCAGGGACTGGCCGCGGATGTCATCGGCCCAGTCGCGCCAGACGGCGAGCGGGTCACCGTAGAGATCTTCCAGGTCGTCCCGGGCCGCCCACAGGAACAGCAGCGGGCAGCCGATCCGGCGCCCGGCCGCGCGGTCGGCCTCGTCGTGCTGGCGGTCCAGGCCCAGCCCGGCCCGGTAGTCCTCCAGCATGGCGTGCACGGTGTCCGGGTCATGGATCGCGCGGCGGTAATCCTGGTAGGCCTCGGCCCCCAGCTGGTCGGCGGTGGCGGCGTACCACGCGTCCGGGTCGGCGTTGATGATCCGCTCGGCGGGCTTGGCCAGCTGGCCGAAGAAAAACCAGTGAAACCAGCGGGTCGCGAACGTCGCGTCGCAGCGGGCCAGCGCCTCGCCGATCGGGATCCCCTCCATCAGGCACAGCCGCGGCACCAACGCCGGGAAGTCCAGCGCGATCCGCCGGGCCACGTAGCTGCCGCGGTCGTGCCCGGCCACGAAGAATCGTTCGTGGCCGAGGCTGCGCATCAGGGCCACGCAGTCCCCGGCCATCGCGCGCTTGGAGTAAGGCGCATGGTCAGGCGTCGTGGGCGGCTTGGACGACTCGCCGTATCCGCGTAGGTCCGGGCAGACCACGGTGAACCGTTCCGCCAGTCGCGGCGCGACCCGGTGCCACGTGGCGTGGGTGCGCGGGTGGCCGTGCAGCAACAGGACGGCTGGCCCCGCGCCGCCGTGGCGTACCCGCAGCACGGCCTCACCGGTGTCGATCCGCTCCAGGGCGAAGTTGTCGAACATGATCTCCCAGCTACCGTCGCCAGCGCGGGCTAACCGGGAAACCCGCCCGGTCCGGTGGCGTTATCCCCCGGGCGAACGGGCGGGTTTTCCCCATTGCCGGGGCTCGGACCCGGGTAGCCTGCGGGTAGAGGCAGCGCACAACCTGCCCGCTTCCGAGCCAGCGACCGGCCCGCGTCGGTCCTGGCCGCGAGGACAAGGGTCCACGACTCGTGTGCGTCTTCTGGTCATGCCATTCACACCATGGCGGGCAGACGCGGGCCGATCCGCCGGGAAGACATGATCATGACCCAGGACAAGGCGCGGAAGACCGCTACCCGTCAGCGCATGGCCGCCACCGGCGAACCCTACTGTGAGGCCAGGCGGGCTGCCGAGGCGCCCGCGGATGCGGGAACACCGTGCGAGGAAGACTGGTACGCCCGGATGGCCGAGGAGTCCGGGCTCAGCGTGGCCGAGATCCGGGCGCAGGAGATCGTGGCGCTGGCCCGGGAGCAGGCGGCGGAGGCCAGAGACCGGGCGGACCGGGCGGAAGAGCTCGCGGAGCGGGCCAGGGAGCGATCCGAGCAGGCGGAAGAGGCGGCCATGATGGCGCACGACGCCGCCGACATGGCCGCCGAGGCCGCCGCTATGACCCGCGTGGCCGGCCGGATGATGGGGGCTGGGACCGGCCCGAACCCCCGAGGCCGCCGCGGCCGCCGCGGTCTCCGGGGCATCCGGGGGCTTCGGGGACTTTGGCTTCGGGCCCGACCTCGGGATGAGGATCGGGCAGGTGCTGCGCCGGTTCGACGTGCTCAGGGGGCAGGCCGAGGACATCGTGAGCCGAGCCGAGCGGGTGTTCGGCCCGGCCCGTGACGAAGCCGATCCGGAGTGACGGAAGCTGATAACCGGGGCCGCGGGGCTCAGGGACGCCGAGGGCCAGGACGGCGGTATCGTCTTCGATGCCTGCGCCGAAGCTCTCGAGCAGACCGACGATAGCGGCCACCGCGGCGGCGGCGGTGCGAGGGGCGAGACCGCGGGCGAAGATGCGGAAGGCCTCGTCTCCGTAGCGGCCGGAGGGGTCCGTCGTGGCCGCGCGGGCCTCGGTCAGCCCGTCGGTGAACAGGAGCAGGGTGTCGCCGGGGCCCAGCCGGATCATGGTGCCGGTGAAGGCCCCGTCGGCCCAGGCGCCGATGAGCGGGCCCAGCGGCATGGGCAGGTAACGGACGCTGCCGTCGGCGCGCATCAGCAGCGGAGCGGCGTGCCCGCCGCGGGCCAGCGCCAGGGTGAAGCCGTCGCCGTCGGGGGCGAGTACGCCGAAGATCACGGTGCAGAAGCTCCGGTCGTCGCGGAGGTACTGCTGGTGCAGCGCGCCATTCAG
Source organism: uncultured Actinomycetes bacterium (assembly GCA_963808315.1). Lineage (GTDB taxonomy): Bacteria > Actinomycetota > Actinomycetes > Streptosporangiales > Streptosporangiaceae > Palsa-504. Next base: position 77,988 of record CAWEFK010000045.1, read on the forward strand.
GGTACGGAGCACGGTAGCCGGGTCGGCGTCGTAGACCGCGGCGGTGCGCAGGGTGTAGCGGATCAGGGACGTCAGGGCCGCGGCCCGGGCGCCCTTGCCGCAGACGTCGCCGAGGAACAGGCCCCACCTGTTCCCGCTGAGCGGGAACAGGTCGTAGAAGTCGCCGCCGAGCTCATCCGCCGAGGCGGCGTGATAGTGCGCGGCCACATCCAGTCCCGGCACGGCGGGCAAGACCGGCGGCAGCAGGCTCCGCTGCAAGGTGGAGACCAGGTCCTGCAGACGCTCACGCTCACGCTCGCCGGCCTGCCGGGCGGCCAGCAGCTCGTGTTCGTAGGCCCGGCGGTCACGCGCGTCGAAGATCGTGGTGCGGATCAGCTCGGGTGCCCCGGCCGTTATCGGTCTTGACCACGGAGGTGATCAGCACGGGCAGCCGGGTGCCGTCGGCGGCCTGCAGTTCCAGGGCCACGCCGCCGACCTGACCCTGCATGCTCAGCAACGGCGCGAGGTGCGTCTCGTAGTACAGCCGGCCGCCGACGGTGAGCAGGTCGGAGAAGGAACGGCGGCCGACCAGGTCCCCGGCGCGATATCCGAGCCAGCTCAGCAGCGTGCGGTTGATCTTCGCGATCCGCCCGTCCAGCAGCGTCGACAGGTAGCCGCAGGGCGCGTTCTCGTACAGGTCCTCGGCGCTGTCCTCGAGTGACCCGGAGTGGGGGGCGGCCGGGTCGCCGCCGGCGGTGCTGCTCACCGCCCGGGGCCGACGGCGAACGCCCTGATCGCCTCGGCCGTCGCGGCCGGGGCGCTCAGGTGCGGGCAGTGACCGGTCGCCGGCAGCGTGACCAGGACGCTACCCGGGATCTGGTCGTGCACATACCGTCCGACCCCGGCGGCGCGATCACGTCGCTTGAGCACTGCAGGATCAGCGTGGGCACCGTGACCCGGGCCAGGTCGGACCGGTTATCGGACAGGAACGTGGTCCGGGCGAAGACCCGCGCGGCCTGCGGGTCGGTCCGGCAGAAGCTGTTGGTCAGCTCCTGCGCCGAGCTCCGGGCGGTCCGGATTGCCCATGATCACCGGGGCCATGCGCCGCGGACCAGCCCAGATAGTTGCTGTCCAGCGATTCGAGCAGCTCATCGATGTCGGACCGGCTGAAGCCGCCCCGGTAACCGTCGTCGTCGATGTAGCGCGGGGAGGGCCCGATCAGGATCAGCTGACGGAACCGTTCCGGCTCCCGGTTGGCGGCCAGCACGCCCATCATGGCGCTGACCGAGTGCCCGACGAAGACCACCTCGCCGCAGCGCGAGCTCATCGCAGATGCGCAGGATGTCGTCGGCGTAGCCGTCCAGCGTGGCGTAACGCTCCGGCTGCCAGGCCGACGGCTCGGCCTGACCGGAACCCACGTGGTCGAAGAGCACGAGCCGGAAATCCGCGGCCAGCAGCGGGGCGAGCAGGCGCCACATGTTCTGATCACAGCCGAACCCGTTGGCCAGCATCATCACCGGCTGGCCAGCCCGGCCCGTGATCAGCACGTTGTTCCGGCCGCCGATGCGCACGTCATCCGTGGTCAGGTCGACACCAGGTCGCAGACGAAGATGAGGGTCTCGCCCGGCGCGATGGAGCTGCCCGGCGCCCCGGTCGCCGTAGGCCAGGTCCGGGGGGATGATCAGCTGCCGGCGACCGCCGACCTTCATGCCCTGCACGCCCTGGTCCCAGCCGGCGATGACCCGGCCGACGCCGAGCTGGAACTCCAGCGGGTCGCCCCGGTTCCAGCTCGCGTCGAATTCCTCGCCGGTGGAGTACGCGACCCCGACGTAGTGGACCTTGACCCGGTCACCCGCGTTCGCCGCGGCCCCGTCGCCTTCCCAGATGTCGGTGATCTGCAGTTCGGCCGGCGGCTCGCCGCCGGGAAAGTCAATCTCGGGCCTGCCGATGCTCATCGTTGCCTCTTTCCTTAGCCGTAGTTCCCAAGCCGTAGCGACGGGCGCCGCTCCGCGCAGCGATGGCCCGCTCGATCCGGGCGGGCCATCATCCGCCTCACCCTGGGTGAGGCCGTTAAACGCCAGACGCCAGGTTATGTCGCCCGCCGAGCCTTCCGGGCCGCTTCCTGCGCCTCCGGGCGGCCGGAGTCAGAGGTCGGAGTCAGGGGCCGGAGTCAGGGGCCGGAGCCGATGCGGTCACCCGGGCCGGTTGGTGATCCGAAGGTAGTAGCCAGCGGGATCGATGATCCGGAAGTCCGTCAAGCCCCACGGACGATCCTGCAGATCCTCCTCCAGCGGCCAGCCCATGGCGGTGACCCGATCGCGTTCACCGACGACATCGTCCACTTCGAGCACCAGCTCCACCCCGGCGGGCGGCCGCCGGACCGCGCGGAGGTCGGGGGTGGACCGGCGGCCCGCCCCGATCTGGACCGCGCCCCGTCGCATCGAGACGTACGGGTTCGGGTCGTCACGCTGGTCCTTGGTCATGCTGAAGCGCAGCACCCGGGTGTAGAAGTCGACGACCGGATCGAGGTCAGCCGGAAAGATCTCGAATCGCAGCGTCATATCCGTCCCCGGCGCGCCCGTCCCCGATGCGCCCGTCCCCGATGCGCCCGTCCCCGGCGCACCCGTCGCCGGATCGCGGCCCGGGGCGCTCATCCGTCCCGGCGCAGGGAGATCTCGTCGGACTCGGCGATGTGGTCGGCCTCGATGGCGCGCAGCCCGCGGCCCAGGCGCTCGCGGGCCTGTCGCAGCAGCTTCAGCGAGTTGGCGCCCGGCCCCGGCGCGGCGGCCCGCTCCGGATCCGCGCCGTGTTCCTCGATGAGGTGAGTCTGCAGGGCCGCGGCCACTTCATCCGCCGCCTTCAGCGCCTGATAGATGGCCAGCTCCCGCGCGATGTCGTCAACCATGCCGCCAGTATCGCAGGCCAGCGCTCGGGCGAGATCCAGCCGGCGGCCCTCGGTCAGCCTTACGACCACACGGAGGCGGCCCAGCTATGATCAGTCGATGCGCAGGCCGGGACCGGCGTGCACGAGCGTGCTGAGGGGAAGAACGCAGGTGACATCGACCTTAATCCCGGCGCTGCTACGACAGGGGGCCAGGGCCGTGGCGGCCGGGCGCGTGGTCCTCGGCCTGACCGCCCTGGCCTGGCCCTCGGGACCGGCCCGCCCGTGGGTGGGGGCAGGCCGCGGACGGCCTGGCGGCCCGGGTGTTCGGCCGCGCCCTGGGCGCACGCGACCTCGCCTTGGGTCTGGGTGCGCTGGCGGCCCTGCAGGGGTCGGCGCGCTGACCCCGGATCAGCTTCGGCGTGGGTCGCCGCGGGCGCGCTGTCCGATGCCCTCGACGTGGCCGCCAGCGTGGCCTCGTGGCGCGAGCTGCCCCGGGTCGGCCGGTGGCTGGTCGTCGCCTCGGCCGGCGGGGCGGCCCTGGCCGGGGCGGCCGGGGCGGTGGCCGTGGCCGGAGCCAAGACGATCCGCCTGGGCTGCGCGCGTTACCTGGCCTCGCCCGCCGGGACGCGCCGGGGCCGGGGCGCCGTTACCTGGCCTCGCCCGCCGGGACCTGGGCGGCGACCACGTCGGCCACGATGCAGGTGATGTTGTCCGGGCCGCCGCCTTCGATGGCCAGCGCGATGAGATCCTTGGCGGCCTGATCCGGGTCGGCCACCGTGAGCAGCACCTGGGCGACGGATTCCGGGTCGGCGACCTGGTGCAGGCCATCGGAGCAGAGCAGGTAGCGGTCGCCGAGACAGGCCTCGCGCAGCTGCAGGTCAGGCTCGAAGTTGCCCGCACCCAGCGCCTGCAGCAGCAGCGATCGCTGAGGATGGGAGGCGACCTCGCCGGCCGTGATCTTCCCGTCGTCCAGCAGGGACTGGACCAGCGTCTGGTCGTGGGTGATCTGGAACACCTCACCGTCCCGGACCAGGTAGGCGCGCGAGTCACCGATATGGACCAGCCCCAGCTGCGAGCCCGACCACAGCAGCGCGGTCAGCGTGGTGCCCATGCCGAGCAGCGACGGGTCGCTGGCGACCATGTCGCGCAGCGTGCTGCCGGCCCGGCGTACCGCATGCTCCAGCGCATTGAGCAGCTCACCGGCCGGCACCTCGGTATCAAGCGGCCGCAGCGCTTCGATGACCGCCGCGCTGGCCACCTCCCCGCCGGCATGGCCGCCCATCCCGTCGGCGACGGCGAGCAGCCGGGCCCCGGCGTAAGCGGAGTCCTCGTTGTCTTCGCGGCGCAGTCCGATATCGGACTGCACCCCGCAGCGGACGGCCAGCGTCCCCGGAGCATCGACCACGACAGTGTCCTTTCCAGACAGGTAACCGATGAGGAACGCCGCAAGCTCTCGCCTGGCCGTGGTCTCGGCCTCGATCCGGTCCCAGTACGCCGCGAGCTCGGCGGCTGCGCTGGCGCGCGGCAACGTGCTCACCGCGCGGATACCGGCCAGCGGCATGCCCAGGCGACGCAACCACGCTACCAGCCGGGCCTGCTCAAGTTGGGCCGGGTCGTAGCGCCGGTACTGCGACACCGGATCGACCTCGGCCGGCCGCAGCAGGCCGAGGTCGTCGTACAGGCGCAGCGCCTTGCGGGACAGCCCGGATGCGCGGGCAAACGACCCGCTGGTCATCAGCTCCACGGCACCCTCCTCGGGCCGGGCGGGCCGCCCGGCCCCATCAGTCTCGGGTCGGCCCCAGGGGCTAGGTCAACGTCCTTCCTCGGCTACGGCCAGCGTACGGCGACCGCCGCTGCGCGGCGCCCCATCGCCGGCTCCAGCGCTGGCCCGCCCCTAGCCTGCGGAATTCACTCGGCCTTTCTTCGTTGTTATGACGGACAACAACGAAGACAGACAGAGGGGCATCTGATGGCTCTGAAGACCTGGTTCATCACCGGGACGTCGCGTGGCTTCGGCCGGGAGTGGGCGCTCGCGGCCCTCGACCGCGGCGACAAGGTCGCGGCGACGGCACGCGACCGCTCCACGCTGGAGGACCTGGTCGCCAAGTACGGCGACGCGATCCTGCCGATCCAGCTGGACATCACCGACCGCGACGCCGACTTCGCCGCGGTCAAGCGGGCCCACGAGCACTTCGGGCGGCTCGACGTGATCGTGAACAACGCCGGCTACGGCCAGTTCGGCATGGTCGAGGAGATCAGCGAGGCCGAGATCCGGGCGCAGCTGGAAACGAACGTGCTCGGGGCGCTGTGGATCACCCAGGCGGCCCTCCCCTACCTGCGCGAGCAGGGCAGCGGGCACATCCTGCAGGTGTCCTCGATCGGCGGGATCTCGGCCTTCCGGAGTACCGGCGCGTACCACGCATCCAAGTGGGCGCTGGAAGGGCTGAGCCAGAGCCTGGCCCAGGAGGTGGCCGGGTTCGGCGTCAAGGTCACGCTCATCGAGCCGGCCGGCTACTCGACCGACTGGTCCGGCTCCTCCGCCAAGCACGCGACCGAACTGCCCGCCTACGAGCCGGTCCGCCAGGAGGCGGCGCAATCACGCGCCAAGCGCTTCACCCCGGGCGATCCGGCCGCCACCCGCGACGCCGTGCTGAAGCTCGTGGATGCTCAGGACCCGCCGCTGCGGCTGTTCCTCGGCGAGGCTCCGCTCGGCATCGCCACCGCCGACTACGAGTCCCGGCTGGCGACCTGGCGTGAATGGCAGCCGGTGGCTGCTGCCGCCCAGGGCACACCGGCTGAGTAGATGGACGACCCGTACGACCTGGCCCGGTTCGTGGCGGCGCAGGACGCCGACGGCACCTATGACCAGGCCACCGCCGAGCTGCGCGCGGGGAGCAAGGTCAGCCACTGGATGTGGTTCGTGTTTCCGCAGATCGCCGGGCTCGGACATAGCTCGGTGTCCAGGCGGTACGCGATCCGGTCGGTGGCCGAGGCCCGCGCCTACCTGGACCATCCGGTCCTCGGACCGCGACTGGTCGAGTGCGCCACCATCGTGGCCGGGCCTGGCCGGCCGCACCGCCGAGCAGATCTTCGGCGGCATCGACGCGCAGAAGCTTCGTTCGTCCATGACGCTGTTCCGGCACGCCGGGCCGGGCGAGCCGGTGTTCCAGCGGGTGCTCGACCAGTACTTCGGCGGTAAGCCGGACCCGGCGACCGAGCAGCTCAGCTGACCCGCCGCCGTCTCAGCTGACCCGCCGCCGTCTCAGCTGACCCGCCGCCGTCTCAGCGGAGACGGCGGCGGCCAGGCGGCCGGCGTCCGGCCGCGCGATCCGCTTACCGCGTCGGCTCGTAGGACACCATGCGTCATCACCGCCCCACCCGCGTTCCCGGATCACTTCCGTTCCGGCTAGCGGTGACCTTTTAGTGGGAGATTAGGGCTTGGTGGGGACTTTGGTGCATTATAGTACCTAATAGTCTTCACGAAGCCTGAATTCACCAAGATCTTTGTTCGATTGAGCCGGACGGCGCCGAGCCCCGGGTCCTGCGCTGCCCCGCCCGCCTCATCGCTCACGCCAGGAACTGCGCGGCGGCCGCCGCGGGGCACCTAGAGGTCGAGCATGGCCGCGCTGCGGTCCCATCGTTGCTGCGCCAGGCGACGGGTCGTCGGCTTGGGGGCTCGTCTTGGCCGGCTTGTAACCGCGCATCGGGCAGGCGGCTGGCCAGGAGCTGAGCCAGGTGCAGGCCGGGGACCTGGCCGAGCTGCTCGAGCTGGGTGCGGCAGGAGAACCCGTCGGCCAGGACCACCGTGCCCGGCGGCGCGTCGCGCACGGCGGGCAGCAGGGCGGTCTGCGCCACGGCCACCGAGACGTCGTAGTGGCCTGCCTCGACGCCGAAGTTGCCGGCCAGCCCGCAGCACCCGCCGACCGCCCGCACCTGCGCGCCGGCCCCGGCCAGCAGCGCGGAGTCGGCGTGCCAGCCCATCACGGCGTGCTGGTGACAGTGCGGCTGGGCCACCGCCCGCACGCCGGACAGGTCGGGCGGAGACCAGCCCGGCGTCTGCGCCAGCAGCTCGGCCAGGGTCCGGGTGCCGGCGCGGACCGCGGCGGCGCGCGGGTCGCCGGGGAGCAGCCCGGTGAGCTCACCGCGCAGGACGGCGGTGCAGGACGGCTCAAGCCCGACGATCGGGGTACCGGCCCGGACGGCTGGGGCCAGCGCCCGCAGCGTCCGCCGCAGCTGCCGGCGCGCGCCGTCCAGCTGGCCGGTGGAAATCCAGGTCAGCCCGCAGCACACGGGCGCCCTGGTGACCTGCACCGAGTAGCCGGCCGCCTCGAGCACCCGGACGGCGGCCCGGCCCACCTCGGGCGTGAAGTGGTCGGTGAACGTGTCCACCCACAGCAGCACCGGCGATCCCGAGGCTCGCACCGGCCGGGGGCCGAACCACTGCCGGAACGTCGCCGGGGCGAACCGCGGCAGCGGCCGGCGGGCGTCGATGCCGGCCAGCCGTTTGGCCAGGGCGGCCACCGCGGCCGGGCGCAGCGCGGCGTTGGCCAGGCCCGGAGCGCGGGCCGCCAGCGCCGCCCAGCGGGGCAGCCAGCCGAGCGCGTAGTGGGCGCGCGGCCGCAGCCGGTGCCGGTAGCGCTGGTACAGCACCTCGGCCTTGTAGGTGGCCATGTCCACCCCGGCCGGGCAGTCCGACGAGCAGCCCTTGCAGGACAGGCACAGGTCAAGCGCCTGCGCCAGCTCGGCCGAGGCGAAGCCCTTGACCAGGGTGCCGTTCGCGAGTTCCTGCAGCACCCGGGCGCGGCCCCGGGTGGAGTCCTTCTCGTCCCTGGTGGCCAGGAAGGACGGGCACATGACCCCGCCGCTGGCGGTGGTGTCGGCCCGGCACTTGCCGACGCCGACGCAGCGGTGCACCGCGGTGGACAGGTCGCCGTCGTCGTGGGGATACGCGAAGCCGAGCCCGGTGCGCAGCGGGCGGGCCTGCGGCAGGCGCAGGTCGGCGTCGATCGGCGCCGGGTCGACCAGCACGCCGGGATTGAACACCCGGCCCGGGTCGAAGATCGCCTTGACCGCGGCCATCAGCTCGATGGCGTCGGGTGAGTACATGTAGGGCAGCAGCTCGCTGCGGGCCCGGCCGTCCCCGTGCTCGCCGGACATCGAGCCGCCGTAGGAACCCGCCAGCTGCGCCGCGGCCACGGCGAACGGCCGGTAGCGGTCCGGCGCGGTGGCGAACGGGAAGTCGATGCGGACGTGTACGCAGCCGTCGCCGAAGTGCCCGTAGGTCAGGCCGTCCAGGCCGTGGGAGGCCATCAGCGCGCCGAACTCCCGCAGGTACGCGCCCAGCTGCCGGGGCGGGACGGCGGAGTCTTCCCATCCCGGCCAGGCAGGCGCGTCCGCCGGGGTGCGGCTGCCCAGTCCGGCGCCGTCCTCGCGGATGCGCCACAGGGCCCGCGCCGGGGCGCCGGTGACCACCAGCGCGTCCAGGGCGCCCGCGTCGGCGATGAGCCGCTGGGCCCCGTCCCCCGCCTGCGCCTGGGTCTCCCCCGCGACCTCGGCGAACAGCCAGGCCTGGCCGCGCGGCAGGGCGGGCACGGCCGCGGCGCCGTTGAGGTCGCGGAACACCTGCACCATCCGCGCGTCCATGCCCTCCAGGGCCACCGGCTGGTGCGGCAGCAGGGCGGGCACCACGTCGGCGGCCGCCGGCATGTCGGGGTAGCCGAGCACGACCAGCGCCACCGCCGGCGGCGACGGCACCAGGGCGACCGTGGCGCCTACGGTCATGCCGAGGGTGCCTTCTGTGCCGACCAGGAACTTGGCCAGGTCCGCGCCGTTCTCGGGCAGCAGGTGCTCGAAGGAGTAACCGGACACCTGCCGGGTGAACCGGCCGAACTCGGTGCGGATCAGCCCCAGCCGCGGCGCGATCAGCTGCTCGAGCGCGGCGCCGGCCGGTCCGGCGGCGGCCAGGCCGTCGCGGCCGAACCTCCGGGCGGTCAGCCGCTCCCCCGACGCCAGCAGCACGTCGAGGCTGATGACGTTATCGGCCGTTCGGCCGTATCTTAGGGCCCGTGAGCCGCAGGCGTTGTTGCCGATGGCGCCACCGATGCTGGCGCGGGAGTGGGTGGACGGGTCGGGCCCGAACCGCAGCCCGTGCGCGGCCGCGGCCGCGGTGATGTCGTCCAGGATGGCGCCCGGCTCGGCAGACCGCGGTCCGCGCCTGCGGGTCCACCGCCAGCACCCGGTTCAGGTGCCGGGAGAAGTCCAGGACCAGGCCGGGACCGACCGCGTTGCCGGCGATGGAGGTGCCGCCGCCCCGGCTGGTGACCGGCACGCCGAGCCCGGCCGCCACCCGCAGCGCCGCGGCCGCCTCGTCCACGTGGGCCGGGAACGCCACCACGGCCGGCACGACCCGGTAGTTCGAGGCGTCGGAGGAGTACTCGGCCCGCCGCCTGGCCGAGTCGTCGACGTGGCCGACCCCGGCCGCCCGCAACGCCGCCGCCAGCTCGCGCTCACCGGCGCGCTCGCCGGCCCGCTGGCCGGCCCGCTCACCAGGGCGCGCGGCGCCCGCCTCCGCGTTCGCCCCTAGCGCCGTCATCACCTGCGATGCTATCCGGCGGCCGGTTCAGGGGCGGACGACGGTGCGGACCTGGCGGGCCATCTCGATGTCCTCGCGGGCGGCGATCCGCAGGGTGCGGACCGCGGCGTCCGCCGCCCCGATGTCCTCATCGGAGGTCGCGGCCGCGTTACGGTCCTCGTCGACGCGGACGCCGAGGAACCCGAGCCGGGCCGCCGCCCGGGACCTGACCTCGGCGGAGTTCTCGCCCACGCCGCCGGTGAACACCAGCGCGTCCAGGCCGCCCAGCGCCGCCGTCATCGCGGCCACGCTGCCCGCCAGCCGGTGCAGGTAGACCTGGAGGGCCAGTTCCGCGTCGGCGTCGCCCGCCGCGGCCCGGTCCAGGATCTGGAGCATGTCACCGGTTCCGGCCAGGCCGGACAGGCCGGAGGAGTGCTCCAGGGCGTCGCCGATCTCGGCCGCGGGCAGGCCCGCGTGCGTCTGCAGCCAGAGCACGAGGCCGGGGTCGACCGAACCGGACCTGGTCGCCATGACCAGGCCGTCCAGCGGCGTGAAGCCCATCGTGGTGTCCACGCTGGCGCCGCCGTGCACCGCGGCCAGCGACGCGCCCGCGCCCAGGTGGCAGCTGACCACGCGCAGTTGCGAAGCATCGCCGCCGACCAGCTCGGCGGCCCGCCGCGATGCGTAGGCGTGGGACAGCCCGTGGAACCCGTAACGGCGCAGCGCCCAGCGCTCCCGCCACGGCGCGGGCAGCGCCAGGGTGGCCGCGGCGGCGGGCATGCCGGCATGGAACGCGGTGTCGAAACAGGCCACGGCGGGCACGTCGGGCAGCACCGCCTGCACCGCGTCCAGGGCGGCGAGCGACTTGGGCTGGTGCAGCGGCGCCAGGTCGGTGAGCGCGCCGATCCGCTGCCTGACGCCGGCGTCGATCAGCACCGGGCCGCTGAACTCCCGGCCGCCGTGCACGATCCGGTGCCCGACCGCGTGCACCTCGCCCCACGGCTCGATCGCCGCCTTGATCGCGGCGGCATCGGCCGCGCCGCGCGGCGCGGGCAGGTCAGCGGACCCGGTGACCGAGTAGGACCCGGTGACCGGCGGCGGACCCGGTGATCGCGTCGGTGTCGTCCAGGACGCGGAGCTTGAGGCTGCTCGACCCGGCGTTGACGATCAGGACCAGGCTCAATACTGCCACTTCCAGTCGTTGATCTCCGGCGCGTCCTCGCCGTGCTCGCGGGTGTAGGCGCGGCAGCTCAGGCGCTTGTCCGTCATCAGCTGCCGGACGTGCCCGGCCGAGGCGGCCAGCCCGGGCACCCGGTCGATCACGTCCATCACCAGGTGGAACCGGTCCAGGTCGTTCAGCATGACCATGTCGAACGGGGTGGTGGTGGTGCCTTCTTCCTTGTACCCGCGGACGTGCAGGTTGTCGTGCCCGTGCCGGCGGTAGGTGAGCCGGTGGATCAGCCACGGGTACCCGTGGTACGCGAAGATCGCCGGCCGCCCGACCGGGAACAGCGCGTCGAACTCGGCGTCGGACATGCCGTGCGGATGTTCGGTCTCCGGCTGCAGCCGCATCAGGTCCACCACGTTGACCACCCGAACCTTCAGTTCCGGAAGATGCTCGCGCAGCAGCGACACCGCGGCCATCGTCTCCAGCGTGGGGATGTCGCCGCAGCATGCCATCACCACGTCCGGCTCGCTGGGGGCGTCGTTGGAGGCCCATTCCCAGATCCCGGCGCCCCGGGTGCAGTGGATGACCGCCTCGTCCATGCTCAGCCAGTTCCACTGCGGCTGCTTGCCGGCCACGATCACGTTGACGTAGTGCCGGGAGCGCAGGCAGTGGTCCGCCACCGACAGCAGCGTGTTGGTGTCGGGCGGCAGGTAGAGCCCGGATCACTTCGGCCTTCTTGTTCACCACGTGATCGATGAACCCCGGGTCCTGGTGGCTGAACCCGTTGTGGTCCTGCCGCCACACCAGCGAGGAGAGCAGGTAGTTCAGCGACGCGACCGGGCGCCGCCACGGAATGCCGCGGGTGACCTTGAGCCACTTGGCGTGCTGGTTGAACATCGAGTCGATGATGTGGATGAACGCCTCGTAGCAGTTGAACAGCCCGTGCCGCCCGGTCAGCAGGTAGCCCTCCAGCCACCCCTGGCACATGTGCTCGCTCAGCACCTCAAGCACCCGGCCCGCGGGCGCCAGGTGATCGTCCCCGGGGAGGATCTCCCCCTCGAACGCCCGGTTCGTCACCTCGAAGACGTCGCCCAGCCGGTTCGACGCCGTCTCGTCCGGGCCGAACACCCGGAAGTTCGTCGGGTTGGCCTTGATCACGTCGCGCAGCCAGTCGCCGAGCACCCGGGTCGCCTCCGACATCTCGGCGCCCGGCCGGCTGACCGGCACGGCGTAATCCCTGAAGTCGGGCAGCTCCAGGTCCCGCAGCAGCACGCCGCCGTTGGCGTGCGGGTTCGCGCTCATCCGCGCCGTGCCGAGCGGCGCCAGCGCGGCCAGCTCGGGCACCAGCGCGCCCGCGGCGTCGAACAGCTCCTCCGCCCGGTAGGAGCGCATCCAGGTCTCGAGCTGGGCCAGGTGCTCGGGGTTGGTCCTGGCCGCGTCGATCGGCACCTGGTGCGCCCGCCAGGTACCCTCGACCGGCAGCCCGTCCACGAACTTGGGCCCGGTCCAGCCCTTCGGCGTCTTCAGCACGATCATCGGCCAGGCCGGCCGGCTCTGGTCCCCGTCGTCGCGGGCGCGCCGCTGGATGGCCTGGATCTCGCCGATCACCGTGTCCATGGTGGCGGCCAGCTGCTGGTGCACCAGCGCGGGATCGTCACCCTCGACCGTGTGCACCGAGTACCCGTAGCCGTGCAGCAGCGAGACCAGTTCGTCGTGCGGTATCCGGGCCAGCACCGTCGGGTTGGCGATCTTGTAGCCGTTCAGGTGCAGGATGGGCAGCACCGCACCGTCGGTGGCCGGGTTGAGGAACTTGTCCGAGTGCCAGCTGGCGGCCAGCGGGCCGGTCTCCGCCTCGCCGTCGCCGATCACGCAGGCCACGATCAGGTCCGGGTTGTCGAACGCCGCCCCGTAGGCGTGCACGAGCGAGTAGCCGAGCTCGCCGCCCTCGTGGATCGACCCTGGCGTCTCCGGCGCCACGTGCGAGGGAATGCCGCCGGGGAAGGAGAACTGCCTGAACAGCCGGGCCATCCCCGTCGCGTCCCGCCCGATGCGCGGGTACAGCTCGGTGTAGGTTCCCTCCAGGTAGGTGTTCGCCACCAGGCCCGGGCCGCCGTGTCCAGGCCCGGCGATGTAGATGACGTTCAGGTCAGAATTCTTGATCACCCGGTTGAGGTGAGCGTAGATCAGGTTCAGCCCCGGCGTGGTGCCCCAGTGCCCGAGCAGCCGCGGCTTGACGTGCTCGGGCCGCAGCGGCTCGGTCAGCAGCGGGTTGTCCATCAGGTAGATCTGCCCCACCGACAGGTAGTTCGCCGCCCGCCACCACGCATCAAGGGCGTCAAGTTCCGTGCGGGTCAACGGCCCAAGCTCAGTTTCAGTCATGCGAAAAACCCCTTTTATATACCGAACGGACAGTGGTGACAGATTCGGTGAGCCGGCTTCGTTCCTCCGCCATCTTCACCCCGCGTGCGTGCGCCGGGCCGGCTAACCCACAGCATTAATGAGCCGGACACCTCAGCGCAACCTGCGCAGGAACGGGTCCTGGCGTCCGGGCGACGCGATCTTGATCCGCGCGCCCGCCACCCGCGCCTCGCCCCGGCCGGCGACGACCGGATCGAGACACAGCTCGCTGACCTCGGGCAGGTCGTCGGCGAGCCGCGAGACCCGTAGCATCAGGTCACGCAGCGCCGCGGTGGTGGTCTCGTGACCTGAGGCCAGCGCCGCCGTGCGGCCCGACCGGATCAGGCTGACCGCGTCGGTGTCGGTCAGCGGCGTCAGCCGCGCCCCGAGACCGGCCGACTCCCCGGCGGTCGCGCCGGGGGATCCCAGCGCCACCAGCGGGCCGAAGGTGTCATCCACGACTACCCCGACACTGACCTTGACGGTGTCGGCCGCCGGGCCGGATGGCGGGCCGGGGGTCGTCGGCGCATCCTGGGCGGCCGCCACGGCTATGCCGTGGCCGCGCAGCAGCTCGGCCACCTGTCCGGGGGGCAGCCAGCCGCCCGGAGGCGCGTGCTTGAGGAACTCGCGGACCCGAGCGCGGGCCTGCGCGGCCTCGATCTCGGGGAAGGCAGGCACCCGGCCGCGCGGCGCGGCCCGCCAGGCTCCGTAACTCACCGCGCGGGCCAGCGCGCGGGCCGCGGCCTCGGGGCACCGGTAGGCAGGCACCCAGGCCCCGCTGCGCTGGGACAGCAGCCGGACCGATTCCGGCTGGTCCAGCACCACCACGGTCAGCGGGACCGCGAGGTCCACCTGCTGGACGGCCTGGATCAGGTCGCCGGTCGCCCCGGTGGGCAGGATCACCGCGATGATCGCGTGCACCTGCTCGTCGGCCGCGAGCAGTTCCAGGCCGTGGCGGAAAACCTCGGCCGAGGTGGTGACGGTCAGGTCGACCGGTCCGGCCACGGTCCCGGTCGCGGACACCAGCGCGTGCAGCCTGCGTCTGGTCAGGCCGCGCGGGTGGTGCACGGTCAGGCCGAGGTCGGCGCAGGCATCGGCGGCCAGCCGCCCCGCGCTGCCCACGTTGGACACGATCGCGACGCTGCGCCCGGCCGGCACCGGCTGAGTCGCCAGCAGCGCGGTGGCCTCCACCAGCTCCCCGAAACCCCGCGTGGTGATGATCCCGGCCTGCTTGAACAGCGCCTCCCGGCGGGCCGCCACCGTCGGCCCCCGGACGGGCGGCTGGGCCGCCGCGCGCCCGGTCAGCACGGTGAGCACCGGCATCACGGCGCCGACCCGGCGGGCGGTCCGGGCGAACGTGCGCGGGTTGCCGAACGACTCGACGGCCAGCACCGCCACCTTGGTCACGCCGTCGTGCTCCCACCACTGGAGCATGTCGTTGCTCGACACATCCAGCTTCTCGCCGACCGAGGCGAACGAGGAGATCCCGACACCCAGCCGGGACAGCTGATCCACCAGCGCGAACCCCAGCCCGCCGGACTGCATCACCAGCCCGGCGACGCCGGCCAGGGGCGGCCGGACGGTAAACGTGGCGTTCAGCCCGATGCCGGGCACGGCCACGCCGAACCCGTCCGGGCCGACCAGCCGCATCCCGTGCCGGCGGCACACCGCCAGCAGGTCCGCGCACGCCCCGGCGTCCAACCCCGAGGTAATCACCACCAGCGACCGGACCCCCCGCTGCCCGCACTGCTCCGCCACCGCGAGCACCGAGGCGGTCGGCACCGCGATCACCGCCAGGTCGGCCGGCTCGGGCAGCTCAAGGACCGAGGCCAGGCACTGTTCACCGCCGATCTGGCGGGCCCGCGGGTTCACCGCCCACTGCCGCCCGGCGTACCCGCCGGCCCGGATGTTGTCCAGGATGGCCCGGCCCGCGCGGCCCTTGCTCCGGCTGGCCCCGATCACCACCACGGACTCGGGGGCCAGCACACGCCGCAAGCTGGCGGTGTCCGCGCGGCCCGCCCGTCCGGCCGCTGCGTCGCGGTCGAAGCCTGCACGCTGCATGATCATCGGTCAGAAGACCGGCCCGGCGGCGACGGGATACGCGCCGGGGTAGGTGAGGCGGGGTCGTGGAGGAAGTCTTCGGAGATCACGTGGCCGGTGATCTCCTGGCGGATCTCCTCGTCGGGGCGGTCGAAGACCGCCAGCACGTCGGTCCGGCTGATGATCCCGACCAGCCGGCCGTCGGGGTTCACCACCGGGAGCCGCTTGACCTGGAGGGTGTACATCAGCCGGGCCGCGTGCTCGACCGAGTCGCCGGGTCCTACGGTGACGGCCGGGTGCGTCATCAGGTCGTCCGCGGTCAGGCCATCGGCCTTCTCCCGCTCCCGGCGGTGCAGCATGGCGGTGAGGGTACCGAGGTGATCGCCGTTCAGGACCTTCTTGGCCAGCATGTCGGCCTCGGAGACCACCCCGATGACCTTGCCGTCGTCGTCGATGACGGGAAACGCGCTGATCCGGTCCTGGCGGAGCCTGGCCGCCATCTCCTTGCACGTCGCGCCGCGCTTAACCGCCACGACCTGGGTGGACATGATGTCCCTGACCGCGGTTTTCATTGTGCCTCCACCTATTCGTCACGTTCTACTCACCAGCCTGGTCGTGCGGGCCCGACCTGGGCAGGGCCGAAGGTCCGTACCGATCCGGGTTGAAGGTCATGGCGCTTCCAGACGGGCGGGGTTTCACGGCACCGACGTGGGGCCGCTAAGGTCGTCAGTAGGCGACCAGGCCCGCACTCGGGGAAGGACCAGCCATGGCTGACCGCACGATCACCGAACTTGACGAGGCCGAGAGCCTGCAGCTGATAGCGTCCGGCGGCATCGGCCGGATCGCCTACCAGGGCCGGTTCGGCCCGGCCATCCTGCCGGTGAACTACAAATGGCACGACGGGGCGATCGTGTTCCGGACCGCCCGGCACAGCGCGCTCGACGAGGACCTGCAGACCGGCATCGCGGGCGGAGACTACAAGGTCGCGTTCGAGATCGACGAGATCGACACGGCCGGCCGCGAGGGCTGGAGCGTGCTGATCCAGGGGCCGGCCCATCACGTGTCCGAGACCGAGCGCGAGGCCGCCATCAAGGCCGGCGTCGAGCCGTGGCCCGCCGGTGCCCGCGAGCTGTTCGTCCGCATCGTTCCCACCCACGTCACCGGCCGCCGGATCAGTCCCACGTAAGCCTCAGGGTCGGTCCCACCCGCCTCACCTGGCACACCCGTGCCGGGCGCGCCCCCGCTCGGCAGCGACACCGATGGTCCATCGCGGTTGCCCTAACAACACCTATGGTCCCTCGATGTGGGTCAGGTTCGGTTCTGCCCCGGCGAAGCTGTGACGAGCGGGGCGAGTGTTACCTGATACTTTCCGCCCCGCGTCTTTAATCGTCACCGGGTGACACAGCCGGGTGAGGTGATAGGCGGCCGACAGGCCGGATGGCCCCGCGCCTACCACCAGCACCCGCTGACCCGTCGGCGCCACAGCGACGGGAGCTTGCCAGTTGTCGATTCGCTTAAGCACGGGCCAGTGCCTCCCGCTCGTCCCTGACGAAGGCGAACGCGGCCCGGGCCGCGGCCTCGTTTCCCTGCGCGGCCGCGCCGTGAAACTTCTCGTTGATGGCTTGCAGGACCGAGTTCAGGCTGACCATCCAGGTCAGCGCGGCGAACCCGCCGAGCATCGCGCAGGCCGGCAGCGGGCGGCGCAGGTGAGTCAGGGCCAGTGACGAGGCCGGCACGACCAGCAGCCGGTCCCGGTGGAAGCCGGCGACGAACTCAGCGAGGCCCAGCGTCTCGAAGTCGCGGGTGGAGTTGACGAGCAGGTAGCCCTGCGAGCTTAGGCCCCTGAACAACTCCGCCTGGTGCAGCAGCGCGGGATCCTGGATGATCAGCGCGTCCGGTTCGCTGACCGGCTCGTGGGTGCGGATCGGCTTATCGTCGACCCGGCAGCACGACGTCACCGGCGCGTCTATCCGCTCCACGCCGGAGCGGGGAACGCCTGCGCGTGCTTGCCTTCGCGGCACGCGGCCGCGGCCAGCAGTTCGGCGGCGGTGACCACGCCCTGCCCGCCGCGTCCGTGGAATCGCACCTGGAACATCATCCCGCGCCTTCCTGTGTCCTGTCCGGCACCGTCAGCCGGAAGCCTCCGGCCCCGCGCCGGTGGGCGCGGACCGGAGGGACCGCAGGTGGTGCCGTGGGTGGTGATGACGGGTCGAGCTGGTGGCGAGGACCGCCGTGGTACTCCGGGTCATGCGGCCTTGGCCGGGGTCGGCCCGGTGGCCGGGATGGCCTCGTGAGTGATCTCGGTCCGGCGGCCCAGGGCCAGGCCGAACACCGACCCGATCAGGGTCAGCCCGCCGAGGCCGAACGCGGCCAGCGCGGCGATGTAGGTAAGCTGGGAGACCTTCCACCAGCCGTAAGCGTTCAGCAGCATGCTGCGCAGCGTCTCGCCCTTGAACACGGTGCTGACCGTGGCAGCCAGCGCGGTGTTGGCCGGTGCGGCCAGCGACTCGGCCGACAGCTGGGAGTAGGTCTTGCCCGCGCCCATGCTGGCGATGTGCACGGCGATGAAGTGGTCGGCGTAGGCCTCGGCCTGCTGCCCGGTCAGCATCTGCTGCCCGGCGTACTGCGAGACCGACGGGATCATGCTGGGCGTGATCTCGGTGCCCGCCTTGGCGTGCGCGAACGCGGCCTTGGGCGGGAAGAAGATCTGCTGCGCGGCCAGCTGGCCCTGCACGGTGTTGTGCACGTAGGCCGAGCCCCAGGTCAGCAGGCCACCCGCGGCCAGCAGGATCACCGCGACGGCGAACCCCGCGATGACGGCGAGATGAGAATTGCGGCGCATGGTCATTTCCTTCTTTCTAGCTACGGCCCGACGGTGGCCGGCCCGCTTTTTTAGCTGATACCTGGAGTCTTCCGGCCATACCCCTACCTACGTCACGGCCACATGTCACCGGCTCGCGGGACCTCGGTCCCTAGGGGCCAGTGACGTAAGGACCCACGTCCGGAGTGGTCACGACGTCGACCACTCCGTCGATGTCCCAGATCAGCCGCACGGCGAACGGTCCTCCGGCCGGCGCGGTGCTGAGGCGCTGACCGGAGGACATCGGTGGTGCGGCGGGTAGGCGACTGGGCCTTGTGGGGTCTTGTGGGGTCATGCGGCCTTGGCCGGGGTCGGCCCGGTGGCCGGGATGGCCTCGTGAGTGATCTCGGTCCGGCGGCCCAGGGCCAGGCCGAACACCGACCCGATCAGGGTCAGCCCGCCGAGGCCGAACGCGGCCAGCGCGGCGATGTAGGTAAGCTGGGAGACCTTCCACCAGCCGTAAGCGTTCAGCAGCATGCTGCGCAGCGTCTCGCCCTTGAACACGGTGCTGACCGTGGCAGCCAGCGCGGTGTTGGCCGGTGCGGCCAGCGACTCGGCCGACAGCTGGGAGTAGGTCTTGCCCGCGCCCATGCTGGCGATGTGCACGGCGATGAAGTGGTCGGCGTAGGCCTCGGCCTGCTGCCCGGTCAGCATCTGCTGCCCGGCGTACTGCGAGACCGACGGGATCATGCTGGGCGTGATCTCGGTGCCCGCCTTGGCGTGCGCGAACGCGGCCTTGGGCGGGAAGAAGATCTGCTGCGCGGCCAGCTGGCCCTGCACGGTGTTGTGCACGTAGGCCGAGCCCCAGGTCAGCAGGCCACCCGCGGCCAGCAGGATCACCGCGACGGCGAACCCCGCGATGACGGCGAGATGAGAATTGCGGCGCATCGGAATGCCTCCTTCTTGCTGCGGACCTTCCGGCCCGCCCGTTTTAAGCTGATACCTGGAGTCTTCCGTCGCCGCCCCTACCTACGTCACGGCCACATGTCACCGGCTCGCGGGACCTCAGTCCCCGCGTGAGGTGCCCTAAGGCTGGCGCGGCGGCCTTCCGCTATACCGCCCTCAGAGCACACAGAACTCGTTGCCTTCAGGGTCAGCCATCGTGACGTGACGCGGGTGGTCCTCCCAGAGCGTGGTCGCTCCCGCCTCGGTGAGCTGGGCGACCTTCACAGTGACCGCCGCCCACCTCTCCTCCGGGCTGCCGTCAGCCGACACCCGGATATCGATGTGCAGGCGATTCTTGGCCACCTTGGGCTCGGGCACCCGCAAGATCGACAGCGAAGGGCCGACGCCGGACGGGTCGCGTAGCCACGCACCATCCTCCGGACTGGTGTCCGGCTCGCCGAGGGCAGTCAGCCACTCCTTGACGCTCGTGTAGGGCTCGGGCGGGGGGTTGTCCTCGTAACCCAGCGCGAGCTTCCAGAACTCCCCGAGCCTGACCGCGTCCGCGCAGTCAAATGTCAGACCGATCCTGGCGCCCATAGCCCTCCTCCTCGATGCGGATTTCACTCCCGACCATAACTAGCGGCCCTGACATTCCCGGGCACCCCCAGCCTCGCTGTCATTGTGGATCGTTACTACCCTCATAAGGCAGGTAAGTATCCACGGTCATTCGAATTCCTGGACGAGGGTCCGGATTGCGCGTTTGCCCGGCGGGCGGGTGGCCGGGTGGGCACCCGCGGCGATATCCCAGTGGCCGGCCTGGTGCTGATTTGGTTGCCGGACGCGCAACCAGCTCCGAGGCCGCTACCAGTGCGAACTCGCTGGGCCCTCGCCTCATCGAGCAGGAGCAGATCGGCGCACCGGCCAAGGCGACGATCAGGCGACCTGCTGCCTGAAGCCCGCGATCGGCTTCCCCGCCCACTCGCGGGCACTTGCGATGATCGCGTACTGCTCAGCGGCTGCGGCATCGACCGGCAGGATCTGCTCGTCGAAGGCCCTGAAGGTGTCGTTCGCGGTGTCTAGCATGGCTTGCTTCCGGCGCCCAGATGGAAGCCTGGCGATGCCGAAACGGATCTCGGCGAGCGTGATCGAGGTCATCCGTAGTTCACGACGGTCCCGTCGGCGCACCCAGTCAGCCCAGTACGGCCGTGAACAGCCCGGCAGAATCAGCGGGCTCCCCGTACGGCATCGGTAAGAATCGCCCGTACTTCGGCTTCCATCGACCGGCCGTGACTTGCCGGGGTCGGTGCCGGTCACCGAACGGGATCTCTTCGACGCTGAACTCATCGAGCAGGCGTCGGTGCTAGCGATCGCGGTCGGCGAAGGCGGCTGCGCGGATCCGGCTGATGGTGTCGTCGATGACATCGAGAGCTCCGTCGATACGCGGCCGGCTCAGGCCGGGGGCAGGTCGCCGACGTCCTTCAGGCTGAGACCGACGTGGTAGAGGGCGGTGACGACCCGGTCCAGGAGTTCCTGGCTGCGGTGGCCTTGCAGGCTGACGGCGGTGAGGTCCCTGACCACGGCGAGGGCGAAACGGCCGTGAGCGGTCGGCAGGGGGCGGAGGCTGATCTCGGCCGGGAAGGTGGACCCGTCCTTGCGCATCCCGGTCAGCGGCGCTCCGGCGCCCATCGGCCGGACCTTGGGGGCGTGGGCGTAGGCGGCCAGGTGACTGCGGTGCGAGGCCTGCAGGTGGGCCGGGATCAGTCGCTCGACCGGCTGACCGGTCAGCTCGCCGGGAAGGTAGCCGAACATTTCCTCCAGCGGCCGGTTGGCGAGCACCAGCGTGCCGCCATCGTCGGTCAGCGCGACGCCGTCGCCGATCGCGTCGATCATTTTCCACAGCACGCCCTCAGTGATCGCCGCCGTGGACCCGGCCGCCGGCCTGACCGGGCTCGCCCGGGGCCGGGACCTGGCGAGCGACAGGGTGACCGCCACCCCCATGCACCGGCCCTGGTCGTCCAGGCGAGAGGAGACCAGCACGTCGAACCAGCGTTCGGCGACCGGGCTGTGGCACGGCACCACCACGGTCATCGGGCCGGGCAGATCGCCGGCCAGCGCGGCGCGGATCGCGGCGCCGACTTCACCCGCCGCCGGGTCGTCCCCGGCGGCGGCACAAACCTGCAGGTACGACACGCCGGGACCGATCCGCACCGGGTCACCCCCGTTGCTGGCCGCGAAGGCACGCCAGGCCTGATTGACCCAGGCGATCACGCCGTTGCGGTCAAGCAGGGCGATCTCCACCCCGACGCCCGGTCCGTTTTTGCCGCGTTCGTCCGGTTCGGTCAGCTTGACGCTCCGGCCGGGCCGCGGATACGCGGCCGGCAACCGCGCGGCCAGAGCGGCTTCTACCGAGGGGTAGACGGGCACCAGGCGCCCCACGCCGGTCATACCCAGCATCTGCAGGACGGATCCACTGGTGACGACCAGCCGGAGCTGGGTCCGGCTGGCCGCCGCGCGCTGGTAGGCTCGCGCTACCGCATCGGCGCCCGCGTGATCACAGGAGACCGTCGCGGTCATGTCCGCGATCAGCGCCTCGGCCCCGCGATTGAGGACCGCCAGCAGTTCTTCGCGTATCTGACCGGCGTTGGACACGTCGATGTACTCCGGCAACGCCACCAGGGCCTGCTGCCCGATCCACTGCACCGGATAGGTATCTTTGGGCACCTTCGGTCCGATCCCGTTGGGTCCGATCCCACTGGCGCGGCCGCCAGCTGATCCGGCACGGCCCTGCGCCGCTGGCTAGGCCCACGCAGGATGTGGTCATACCTCTCAAGGTGACCATACGCCGCCGTTGGCGACTCTAGGTAGCACGAGCGAGGTGAACTTAGTTATCCGAGCTGACTCGCCGCCCGGGGATCCAGCGGCCGGAGGTGCCGGGGCTTCGATAAAAGCGGGGCGGTGGAACTACGCACCGAGGGCCGTTCGGCACAGAATGGGACGGAAGAAGTAACGGGGCGGCGCTGGGAGCAGACCTGCGGCCGCCGGAGACCGAAGACTGTCCTGGAGGAAGCATGAAACGGTCATGGATCACGCTGGCGACCGGCCTGGCGCTGGTGCTGGGGACGGGCGGGGCCGCCACGGCCACGGTGACGGCGAGCACGAGCCGGGCCGTGTCCGCCGCCGAGCTGCGGCCGCCGGCGACAAGCCGCCCGGGTTCTGGTGGGGCACCGACAGCTGGCCGATCGCCATCCCCGGCAGCGCGCCGTACAGCGAGCCGCGGATCGGCGGGAGCTACGGCGGTTACATCGGGATGACCGGGTCCTGGTCGGTCTACCTGAGCTGCAAGGGCGGCTTCCTCGCCTATTCGGCCACCAACGCGGCGCAGGCGCACACCAACTACGTCACCTACCACAAGGGTATCGGCGTTGCCTCCTACTGGTTCATGGGCGGCCCCGGGGTGGACCCCCACTACAACGGGACGACGGCCGAAGCCAGCGCCTGGGGCGCGCGGCAGGCGACGGCCACGCTGGCCGACATCGCAAGCCAGCACGTCAACACCTACCCGGTCATCTGGGCCGACATCGAGCTACCCGGCGTCGCGCCCGCCGACGACAACGGCTGGAACAGCGTCTACACCTCGCCGTGCAGCGGCGTGGTGAAGGACTCCTACGTTCCGGCCACCGTGGACCGGGCCGAGTTCAACGGGTTCGCCTCCTACATCACCACCCACTCGTCGTACAAGGTGGGCGTGTATTCCTCGGCCGGGATCTGGACCTCGATCTTCGGCACCGGGAGCACGGCCTCGATCCCGAACACCTACGAGTGGACGTATGAGCCGGAGACCACCAACTTCGGCGACGCCCCGGTCGGCTGGTGCCTGTCCTCCGGAGGGTGTGCCCAGTTCTTCGGCGGCCAGAGCAACTCCAGCCCCTACGCGCTGATGTGGCAGTGGTCGGGCGGCGGCGGCCAGAGCAACGGCGTCGGCGACTTCGACCAGATCGACAGCGCCCGGATGGGCTAGCCGGGCCTGTCTAGGGGTCGTTGGTCCTTAACGATGGGTGCCTATCGGCGCTACCGGCCGGCCAGCGGCCGGCGAGCCTGAGCAGGCAGAGCATCGTAACGAGGAGGAAGCATGACGACCAGGGTAGGAATCAACGGCTTCGGCCGGATCGGACGCGCGTTCACCCGGCGGGCGCTAGAACGCACCGACCTGCAGGTGGTCGCGATCAACGACATCACCGACGCCCGGACGCTGGCGCACCTGCTGGCCTTCGACTCCACCTTCGGCCGTCTGGGCGCCGCGGTGGAGCACACCGATGACTCGCTGATCATCGACGGCACGCCGATCGCGGTCCTGGCCGAACGGGATCCCGCGAACATCGACTGGGGCAAGCTCGGCGCCGACGTGGTGATCGAGTCGACCGGGAAGTTCCGCAGCCGGGACGGCGCGGCCCTGCACCTGAAGGGCGGCGCGCGCAAGGTGCTGATCTCGGCACCGGGCAAGAACGCCGACCTCACCGTCGTGCTCGGGGTCAACAGCGAGGCCTACGACCCGCACCAGCACGACGTGATCTCGAACGCGTCCTGCACCACCAACTGCGTGGCCCCGATGGCCAAGGTGCTGAACGACGCGTTCGGCCTGGAGCAGGGGTACATGACCACGATTCACGCCTACACCGGTGACCAGATGCTGCTCGACGGGCCGCACAAGGACCTGCGCCGGGCCCGGTCCGCGGCGTGCAGCATCATCCCGACCACGACCGGCGCGGCCAGCGCCACCGGCGAGGTCATCCCCGCCCTAGCCGGCAAGCTGGACGGAGTCTCGCTCCGGGTTCCGGTCGAGGACGGCTCGCTCACCGACCTCGCCGCGGTGCTCAGCCGGGAGGTCACCGCCGCCGAGGTGAACGAGGCGTTCGCCGCGGCCGGGGCCTCCGGACCGATGGCGGGCATCCTGCGGTACAGCACCGATCCGCTGGTCTCCAGGGACATCATCGGCGACCCCGCGTCCTGCGTGTTCGACTCGCAGCTGACGCAGGCGTCCGGGACGCTGGTTAAGGTGTTCGGCTGGTACGACAACGAGTGGGGTTACACCTGCCGGCTGGCCGACCTGGCCGCGTTGGTCGGCGGCCAGCTTTAATCACGGCCGCCGAGCACAGCGAGCGGGCCGTTTCCTTGGGGGGCGGCCCGCTCCCCGGCCGCAAGCTGAGGTAAGAGGCTGAGGGTTATCAGGCTGAGGTATCAGGTTCCGTCATCAGGCGGGGCCCGAGCTCATCGACAAGCTGGCGGTGATTCCGATGACCGAGGTCACGGCGGCGGCTCTGGCCACCCACCCGTTCCTGCACGGAATGTCCCGGCCGCACCTGGCCATCTTGGCGGAGTCGGCCTCGGACGTGGTGTTCCCGGCCCGGCACCGGCTGTTCGAAGACGGCGGCCACGCCTGCCGCTGCTGGCTCATCCAGTCCGGCTACGTGGCGCTTGACGTGCACGTGCCCGGCCGGGGCCGGGTCAAGATCGAGACCATCGGGATGGGCGAACTGCTCGGCTGGTCGTGGCTGTTCCCGCCGTTCACCTGGGCGTTCGGCGCGGTCACCAGCGGTCCGGTGGAGGCCTTCGAACTCGACGGGCGGGCGGTGCGAGCCAGCTGCGCGGCCGACCCCGAGTTCGGCTACGACCTCACCCAGCGGCTCGCCCGGGTGATCGCCAACCGGCTGCAGGCCACCAGGATCAGGCTGATCTCGGCGTCGGCCACCAGCGCCCCGTGAGGCTCACGCGGGCCATACTGCGCGGCGCCGGCGAACACGGGCCGGCGTCCTGCTGTCCGCCGGTGGTGGCGGCACTACGGCGCGCTGCAGGGCCGGCGGGAGCGCGTGGCCTAAGGACAGCGAAGCCGCCGGTGAATACCGCCACCGGCCGGTCGGGTGACGACTGCGTGGTTTCGCTGAGAATGACAGCGAGGTTGAAGCCCATGACACGAGCCTTCCTCGGTCGCGAGCTGAGCTGACAGCCCATTTCTCTTATCGCCCGGCCTGGGCGGCCGCAGGGCTACGGTCGTTAACCCCGGCCGCGCGGGACCTCCAGCCCGTGTCATAGGGCCCGCGCCGGTGAGCCAGGACCTTTGTCCCTACCTGCCAAACGGTGCTCGCGGGAGCCTGCTTACATGAGGTCATTCCTGTAGTGAAGGATCGAAAAGCGGAAGGATCTGAAACTGATGTCAGCTGGCAGCACGAAGGGCGCGCCCCGGATCGTCGTGGGACTAGACGGTTCGCCGTCGTCGCGAGCGGCCTTGCGCTGGGCCGTCAGGCAGGCCACGTTGGTGGACGGGACGGTCGACGCCGTCATCGCCTGGCAGATTCCTCTGGTGCTCCAGAGTTACGGCTGGGCGCCCATTTACGTGGAAGAGGAAGGCAGTTTCCGAGAGGACGCGCGAAAGCGGCTTGACACGGTAATCGACGAGGTGGTCAGCCCGGTCGCCGGCCAGCGGGTGCGGAGCCTGGTCGTCAAGGGACACGCGGCGGAAGCCCTGATCGACGCGGCGGACGGTGCGGACCTGCTGGTGGTCGGCAGCAGCGGCCATGGCGGCTTCGCCCAGGCCCTGCTCGGTTCGGTCAGCCAGCACTGCGTGCATCACGCACCCTGCCCGGTGCTGATCATGCGAGGCGACGCAGAGCGCGACGGCGTCTGCGCCGATGAAGACGCGGCCTGAAAAGGCGACGGGGACGGCCTGGTCGCGGGACTCAGGTCCCGTCATTCGTTGCTCCGGTCGCGTCTACGCGGATACCAGATCGGCGGCGGCGGGGCCTCGGGCGCGGGCGAAGGCTCCGGCCGAGACCACGCCCCGGCGGGATCTCGGGGGCGGGATCTCGGGGGCGGGGCGGCGAAGCAGCACATGACGGTCACGACTGAGGCACCACTCACACCCAGGTAGCGGCCACAACCCATTCCTCTGGCGCACCATCAATTACAGAAATCACCTCAGCATCTTTTTCGAAATAAATCGTTGGTTAGGTAATCTGTGTTGTGATCAAGCATCGAATTCGCTATTATGTTTGATGTAGGTATTAATCTCGACCTCCGAACGGACGGTGGCGCGTGCCCCACGGACCGGCTTCCCCAGACCCCGGGCGGGACGAGAATCCCGCCGGGCATCCTGGCGAGCCGGACCAGGCCGGGGAGGTGCCCGAGGGCTGGCGTGAGCTGCCGCCCTCGCGGGAGGACTGGCTGACCGAGGACCAGTGGGTGGCGTGGCTGGCCGAGATCGAGCCCGGGGAATGGGAATGGGCCGGTCCCGGCGAGGACGACGAAGACCAGCCCGAACCCGGCCCCGGCACCGGGAAGGGAACCGGCACCGGGAAGGGAACCGGCGCCGGGAAGTCTGACTGTCTCCCCCAGGGGGCCGGCCGCCGGTCCCAGGGCCCGCGCCGGGGTCCGGGGCAGCCCGGCTCGGCCCGCCGCGTCCCCGGTGCGTCCCCCGGCCCGGCCGGGGCGTTCGCCGCCGGCCACACCCTGGACCTGGCGCCCGGCGGCGCCGCGCTGCACGGCCTGGCCGAGAACGCCGCCGGGCCCGGCGACTCCTTCCCCGGCACCACCGATGACGAGCTCACCGGGATCATCTGCGCGCTGGACCGGGCCGAGGCCGCCGCGTGCGCGCTCAAGCACGCCGCCGTCGCCGAGCTGACCCGCCGCCGCCCCGCCCCCGATACCGAGCCGGCCCTGGCCGATGAGGCCAGCTGGGACGAGTTCACCGGCACCGAGCTATCGCACGCGCTGGCCGGCACCCGCTGGGCCGCGGACCTCATGCTCGACCTCGCCCGCACCCTGACCGCCAAACTCCCCGGCACCTA
>CAWEFK010000046.1:0-8745 GCA_963808315.1 uncultured Actinomycetes bacterium
GTTTCGACGAGGCCGGTCGCAGCCGGCTGGCCACCGATCCCATCGCCCTGCCCTTCCCTGAGAGGATCTGAGAGATGGAATATCGCACGCTAGGACGCAGCGGATGTGCGGTGTCGAGCCTGTGCCTGGGCACGATGACGTTCGGCACCGAGACCGACTCCGACGGCGCGCACGCGCAGCTCGACCGTTTCATCGAGGCGGGCGGGACGCTGGTCGACACGGCCGACGTGTACAGCCACGGGGTATCGGAAGAGATCATCGGCCGGTGGTTCGCCGACCGTCCGGCCGACGTCACCGAGTCCGTGGTGCTGGCCACCAAGGGCCGTTTCGCCCTAAATGACACGCCGAACGGCTCCGGGCTTTCCGCGCGCCATCTCACCCGTGCCCTTGACGCCTCGCTGCGACGGCTCGGGCTCGAGTCGGTCGACCTGTACCAGGTGCACGCCTTCGACCCGCTGACCCCGCTGGAAGAGACGCTGCGCACGCTCGAGGGGTTCGTCCGGGCCGGGAAGATCCGCTACTACGGGCTGTCCAACTTCACCGGCTGGCAGCTGACCAAGGCGGTGTGGCTGGCCCGCGCCATGAACGTGGCCGAGCCGGTGACGCTCCAGCCGCAGTACAGCCTGCTGGCGCGGGAGATCGAGTGGGAGATCGTGCCCGCGGCCCTGGACGCGGGCCTGGGCCTGCTGCCCTGGAGCCCGCTCGGCGGCGGCTGGCTGTCCGGCAAGTACCGGCGCGACGAGCGTCCGACCGGCGACACCCGGCTCGGGGACGACCCGAACCGCGGTATGGAGGCCTACGACCGGCGCGGCACCGAGCGGACCTGGAACGTCATCGACGCGGTGCAGAAGGTCGCCGAGGACCGCGGCATCTCGATGGCCGAGGTCGCGCTGGCCTGGGTCACCGACCGGCCCTCGGTCACCTCAACCATCCTGGGGGCCCGCACGCTCAACCAGCTCGAGACCAACCTGCGCGCGGCCGGGCTGCACCTGACCGAGGCCGAGACGGCCGCGCTCAACGCCGCCAGCGACCCGCATCCCGTCGACTACCCGTATGGCGAGCTTGGCATCGATCAGCGCGACCGCCGCCTGCCCGGGCAGGGTCATGTCGCTGAGTGATACGCCCACCTGGGCGGCCAGCCCGCCCTCAACGCGTACAGCGCGCTGTTCCGCTAGGAGACCGGGCCGCCGCCACGGCTGAGAGAGTCGAAATCCCCGGTGCCATCGGCCACGCCGCCACCGGGCCGGCCGGGTAGGAATGGTGTCCCTCGACGGGCACGCTCTCGGGATGCCCGGCACCGGATGACATCTGCCTGAGCTTGATGTACCGGCTGAGCTCCTGCCACTGGCTGCCGGCCAGCACGGCGGCGAAAACGGGAAGCAAGAAAAGTGCCTTACGAGCCATTATGGTTTCCCTCTGGTCCCTCTAATGAGCATGACCTGCTATTCCCCACTTCCCCTCGCATTGGCCACGCAAACGGCGGGGGCAAGCGTGAAGACTACGAAGTCGGGCTGGAGTACTAAACTGTTACCTGACAGCATTTCCGGGGAGGCGCCGGTGGCAGCAGAGCCGGGGGGCCAGCTGGCAGCGGCTGGAGCAGGCCGCAGCCACTTCCGGGCGGCCGATTCCGACCGCGAGCTGGTGGTCGAGGCGCTCAAGGGCGCCTTCGTGCAGGGCCGGCTGACCAAGGACGAGTTCGATGCGCGGGTCGGCCGGACGTTCACGTCACGGACCTATGCGGAGCTCGCCGCCCTGACCGCCGACATCCCCGCCGCCGGCCGAGGCCAGACGCCGGCGTGAGCCTCGCCGTCAGGTCTCGCGTCGGGCGGTCGCCTGGAGCACCGGCGTGGTCGTCGCGGCGGTCATCGTGGTGGCCGCCTTGCTCACCGGGAATACCCAGCTGATCTACCTGGCTGTCTCCACCGTGTGCGAGGCCGGGCTCATCGCGGTGGCCCAGCTGCTGTACTCGCGTCAGCAGCGGCGCTTCGGCCGGCCGTCGCGGCCGGGACGGGCGCTGGAGGGCGAGTAGGCCCCGTTAGCGAGGGACGACCGAGGTAGTCGTCCGGACAAGGCACGATGGAACGGTTATGACGCTTACTGATTTGCTGCCCGCGACCCCCGACCCCGATGCCGTGTACGACGCCTTCGCCGGGTGGTCGAAGCAGCGCGGGCTGGCGTTGTACCCGCACCAGGAGGAAGCGCTCATCGAGGTCGTGTCGGGCGCGAACGTCATCTTGTCGACCCCCACCGGGTCGGGCAAGAGCCTGGTCGCCGCCGGAGCTCACTTCGCCGCGCTCGCGGCCGGGGAGCGGTCGTTCTATACGGCGCCGATCAAGGCGCTGGTGTCGGAGAAGTTCTTCGACCTGTGCGACGCCTTCGGCCCATCTCAGGTCGGCATGATGACCGGGGACGGCAGCGTGAACGCGTCGGCCCCGATCATCTGCTGCACCGCGGAGGTGCTGGCCAACCTCGCGCTGCGGGACGGAGCCGACGCGGACGTCGGCCAGGTGGTGATGGATGAGTTCCATTTCTACGCCGACCCCGATCGCGGCTGGGCCTGGCAGGTACCGCTGCTTGAACTGCCGCGGGCGCAATTCATCCTGATGTCGGCGACCCTGGGGGACGTCAGCCGGTTCGAGGCCGACCTGACCAGGCGGACCGGCCGGCCGACCGCGGTCATCCACTCCGCCGAGCGCCCGGTGCCGCTGGTCTTCTCCTTCGTCATGGAGCCGCTGCACGAGACGCTGAAGGAGTTGCTCAGCACCGGCCAGGCGCCCATCTACGTGGTGCACTTCACCCAGGCGGCCGCGCTGGAGCAGGCGCAGGCGCTGATGAGCATCAACGTCTGTACCCGCGCCGAGAAGGACGCCATCGCCGAGCTGATCGGCGACTTCCGGTTCTCGGCCGGCTTCGGCAAGACCCTCTCGCGGCTGGTAAGGCACGGCATCGGCGTTCACCACGCCGGGATGCTGCCTAAGTACCGCCGGCTGGTCGAGACCCTGACCCAGGCCGGGCTGCTCAAGGTCATCTGCGGTACCGACACCCTCG
The DNA here is from genome assembly GCA_963808315.1 of uncultured Actinomycetes bacterium. Classification (GTDB taxonomy): domain Bacteria; phylum Actinomycetota; class Actinomycetes; order Streptosporangiales; family Streptosporangiaceae; genus Palsa-504. The sequence continues at coordinate 3,049 of CAWEFK010000046.1, forward strand.
GCGTAGGCATCAACGTGCCGATCCGCACCGTCCTGTTCACCGCCCTGTCCAAGTACGACGGGAACAAGACCCGGCTGCTGCAGGCGCGCGAATTCCACCAGATCGCCGGCCGGGCGGGCCGGGCGGGCTACGACACGTCCGGCCGGGTGGTCGTCCAGGCCCCCGAGCACGTGGTGGAGAACGAACGGGCGCTGGCCAAGGCGGGCGACGACCCGAAGGCGCGGCGCCGGGTGGTGCGGAAGAAGCCGCCCGAGGGCATGGTCTCCTGGGGCAAGCCGACCTTCGAACGTCTCGTCGCCGCCGATCCAGAACCGCTGACCTCGAGCTTCAAGGTCACGCACGCGATGGTGCTCAACGTCATCGACCGCCCGGGCGACGCGTTCAGCGCCATGCGGCACCTGCTGACCGACAACCACGAGGACCGAACGGCCCAGCGCAGGCACATCCACCAGGCCATCGCGATCTACCGTGCGCTGCTGGCCGGCGGGGTGGTCGAGCGTCTGGACACCCCGGACGAAGAAGGCCGCCAGGTCAGGCTCACCGTGGACCTGCAGTTCGACTTCGCGCTCAACCAGCCGCTTTCGCCGTTCGCGCTGGCGGCCATCGAACTCCTGGACCGCACCGATCCTTCGTACCCGCTTGACGTGCTGTCGGTCATCGAGTCGACGCTGGATAACCCGCGTCAGGTCCTGTCCGCCCAGCAGTTCAAGGCGCGCGGCGAGGCGGTGGCCCAGATGAAGGCGGACGGCGTCGAGTACGAGACGCGGATGGACATGCTGGACTCGGTCACCTACCCCAAGCCGCTGGCGGACCTGCTGGAGGGCGCGTACAACATCTACCGCCGCGGCCATCCCTGGGTGGCCGACTACGAGGTGTCGCCCAAGTCCGTGGTCCGTGACATGTACGAGCGGGCGCTGACCTTCACCGAGTACGTCGCCTTCTACGGGCTGTCCCGCTCCGAGGGCCTGGTGCTGCGCTACCTGGCCGACGCCTACAAGGCCTTGCGGCAGACGGTGCCCGACGACGCCAAGACCGAGGAGCTGACCGACCTGATCGAGTGGCTGGGCGAACTCGTCCGCCAGGTCGACTCCAGCCTGATCGACGAGTGGGAGCGGTTGCGCAACCCGCTGGCGTCGGAGGCAGACTCCGAGCGGGCCGCCCGGCCCGCTACGGTCACGTCCAACCTGCGGGCGTTCCGCGTGCTGGTGCGGAACGCGATGTTCCAGCGGGTCAGGCTGGCCGCGCTCGGGCACTACGCCGAGCTCGGAGAGCTTGATGCGTCCTGCGGATGGGATACCGAGGCGTGGGCGCAGGCGCTGGACAGCTACTTCGACGTGCACGACGAGATCGGGACCGGACCGGACGCCCGCGGCCCGGCGTTCTTGATCATCGACCAGCAGCCGGGCGCGTGGGTGCTCCGGCAGATCTTCGACGACCCGGCGGGCGACCACGACTGGGGCATCAGCGCGACGGTCGACCTGGCCGCCTCCGACGAAGCGGGCACGGCCGTCGTTCAGATCACCGACGTCGGTCAACTGTAACGCTGGTCGCGGGCCCGGGCGGCCGCCAGCGCCGCGGCCCACCAGCTGAGGTCATTGGCGAGCAGCTTCAGCTTCGGCTCGAGGGATGCGAACGCGGTCGTGGCGCCGGCGTCGCCGGCTTGCCTGGCCGCCATCATGACGTCGGGCAGGATGTGCACCGCGTGCCGCAGCGGGGCCATTTCGAACTCGACGGCGACCAGCCGCAGCTGCTCGATGGCCCGGGCGCCGCCGACGTTGCCCCACCCGACGAACGCGATTGGCTTACGCTGCCACTCCGGGAACGTCCAGTCCATCGCGTTCTTCAGGACGGCGGGGTAACCGTGGTTGTACTCGGCGGTCAGCACGATGAACCCGTCGGCCCGATCCAGGGTGCGGCCCAGGCGGGCGACCTCCTCGGTCGCGTACTCGCGCGGCGCCTTGGCCGGCGGCGGGGCATCGAAGAACGGAAGCGGATACTCGCGCAGGTCGATCAGCTCGACGTCGACGTCTTCGCGGGCCCGCAGTTGCTGGTCCACCCAATGGGCCGTTCGTTCGCTGAAACGACCCTCGCGGGTGGTGCTGGAAATGACCTGGATGAGCACGATCCTCAAGCCTACTTGGGCGGCCGCCCGAGCGGCGGCCGCCGGGGGGCTATGGCGGGGGTGGCAGGCCAGCGAGGCCCTGACCACATGGCAGGCGCGGCATCGACGGCGGCGGCGACCCCGTAGGCGGCCTGCTCGTAGTTGGCCCGCCAGCCGACGAAGTCCGGCCACGCATCGGCGGGGTCGCGCTCGATCAGGAAGCTGACTTCGCGCATCCGGGCGACCGCGACGAGGAAGTCCTGATAGCTCAGGCTGATCTCGGTGGGCGGGTCACGCTCGTCGGGTACCTCGATGCCCATCGCCCGCGCGATGCGGTTCAGGCACAGGAATCCGCTGCGCAGGCACAGGCGTGCCGGTACGGCCGGCGCGGATTCGGGTGACAGCGACAGGTACAGCGCGGCGGAGTCCAGCACGGCCAGCAGGCCCGTAACCCACGACGACAGGGCGCCGGGCGAGCGGAACCGCACCAGCGGCAGGTAGGTGGTGTGGCTTTCCGCGACGTCGGCGGCCCAGCGCTCCCACTGGGCGTACAGGTCGGGCAGGGTATCGACGGTCGACACTCCCGATCCAAATCCGTAGTGGGTCCGCGCCAGGAGCTCCGGGCCCCAGGATGGGATGCCGGCCCGCGCGTTCAGCAGGGCAACCTCGGTTTCCCTCCGGTTGAACGCGCTGTACAAAGTCGGCAGGTAGGCGATCTGCAGCGTGACGATCACCAGGCCGGTCGCCGCGGCGGCGAAGACGATCGCCGAGGGCGCGCCGCCGGCTGGCTCGCTGAACCCGAGTGTGAACAGCGCGGACCCGGACGCGGTGAAGGCCGAACCCACGCCGCGGGGGGCGAACGGCCACAGCAGCAGCGCATACCCGACGAAGACGGTGCCCAGCCAGAGGACCAGCTGGGTGAGCAGGATCGAGGCCGGCTGCACGGCGAGCACCCGGTCACGCCGCTCGTACTCGGTGATGTTCCTGGTCATCAGGCGGAAACCCGCCATCACCATCCGGTCCACCAGTCGCGTGATCCAGCTGCCCACCGAACGCGACACGATGAGGGTCCCGATGACGCTGCTCCACGCCGTGAGCACGAGCAAGCCGCCGACCACAGCGGCCAGCGACCGGGCAGCCAGCGGCGCCACCATAGGTTCTCCTCGATGTCTGGGGGCCATCCCCGCGTCGTGACCGGGCAATACCGGACCTGCTGAATCGGCGGCGGCAGCGGCGCCGATGACCGGGATGACAAGCTTAGTGTCATGAGTTACCAGCTCAAGCTGCACACCACGATCCACGACTGGCTCACCGGGCTCCGGGTTACCGAACCCGAAGTCGCCCGCCTCGCCGGCGAGGCGGTACAGGCGATGCTGGAGGCCGGAGCGAGCCTCGGTCCGCCGCTGGTCGTCCCGCTCGAAACCGTGCTCAGGCCACCCGCCGATCACCGGGAATTCCTCGACTACTCCTATCAGCGCCAGCTGGAGGCCATGACGAAGGTGCGTCGCAGCGTCGCCGACGTGGCGACCGCGCGGAAGCGCGTCGAACTCCAGGTCGCTCAGCTCGAGCAAGGCGCCGAGCGGCTCGCCGGCCAGGCGGCGATCCGGGAACAGCTGACCGACCTGCGTCATCAGCTCGGTGTTCTGACGGGCGAGGAGGAGAGGCTCACCGTCGCGAGCCAGCACCTGCAGGCAAAGATCGACTCGTTCCGGACCAGGAAGGAGACGATCAAGGCCACCCACACGGCCGAGGAAGCGTCCCGGCGGGTCCGGGATGTCTTCGCCAGCCTCGGCGACGACACGATCGAGCTGGACATGACCGGTCCGGACCCGGGCTTCTCCGAAGATGCGCACCGCGCATCGGCCGCCGCCGACCTGGTTCTGGAGGAGATTTCGGAGCTCACCCAGACCTTGAACGGTCCGGGGTCCGCGGACGAGGACGCGGTCGTGGTGCCGCCCGGCCTGCTGGAGCTGCGGCCGGGAGCTCCCGACCGCGTGCCCGTCGGACTGCTGTTCGTGGTGGAGCCGGACACGGTGGTCCTGGTCGCGTGGGTCGAGGAGCCGGGCGGCTCCCCTGCTCGATACCGTGAGGTCATAGGGCTCGCAGCAGCCCGCCTGGCTCAGGTGCCTCCGGCGGTCGCGGCTACCCCGGGTGCCTTTCTTTCGTACGACGCGGAATCGTTTCTTGATGAGTTCTTTCCTGGTGAAGAAACCGAGGTCGAAATCGGCGCCGCCGCGCTTGTCGCCCGCCATCGCGCTTACACCCTCGCCCGGGCCCGCCAGCGGCTCGGTCTGACGCAAGTACAGGTGGCGGGGCGGATGAGAGTACGCCAGGAGCGAGTCTCCGCCATCGAGCGCGCTGATCCGGGGGCAACCGAGATCAGGACGCTGGCCGCCTACGTCGCCGCGCTCGGCGGCAGGCTAGAGATCGCGGCTGACATCGGCGGCGAGCGCATCACGCTGGTTTAGCCTCTGGACAGAGGCAGCCGGACGGCCGGCGGGAGCGGCGCCGCGACCGGGTCCGCCTGGAACGACTGGATCATCAGGGCCGCGAAGCGGCGCGACGCCGCCACCCTCAGCTTGGGCGACTCGGCGTGGATGCCCTCGTTCGCCATCAGCGCCAGGCTGATGTCCTCAAGCACGAAGTCTTCCCGCAGGGAGCCCGCTTTCTTCGCGCGCCGCACCAGTTCGAGCAGCAGACGCAAGCTCCGATCGCGATCCGCCGCGAAGTCGATCGTCAAGGGAAGCTGTGATGTGAAGGCGCGGGCGTCCGGGCGCAGCTTCGCTATCACTTGTGCCGTCACCGCTCTCACTTTAGCCAAACGGACGGGGTGCTCCGTTACGGGCCTCCGGAGTCTCCCCGGCGAGATGTACCTTCGCTCCGGGATGCTGCGTGACATGGTGCCCATAACGTTCCCGTACCGGACCGGGTTCGGCGCCGCGGGCGGCGTGGAGACGGCCACCCGGGTCCTGGACCGGCTCTCGGTCGGCGCTGGACACACCGTGCTCGTACAGGGCGCGGCCGGCGGGACGGGCACCATCGTCGTCCAGATGGCGGTCGCCCGCGGCGGTATCGTCATCGGCACGGCGAGCGAGCACAACCACGACTTCCTGCGTTTCCTCGTCGCGGAGCCCACGACCTACGGGCCGGGGCTCGTCGAACGGATCCGCGCGCTGGCGCCGGCCGGGGTGGACGCGGTGATCGACTGCGCCGGAGGAGCGCTGCCGGACCTCATCGCTATCGCCGGCGGCACAGCGCACGTGGTAACGATCGCGGATTTCAACGCGGCACCAACTGAGCGAAAGCCGCCATGCTCGCGGAAAGATTGTCCTGGTGCACTGACCGGACGTTCGTGGCCAGCCCGCTACCCGGCGCGGGCGGGCGGGCTGTGGCTGCGCAGCACCTTGGACTTGTCCCGGTTCCACGCCATCGTGGTACCGTCCGGGTACCGGACCAGGGTCCAGCCCATCCGGTGGATCATCACATGATGGTGAAACCAGCAAAGCAGAATACAATTTTCAAGACTCGTCTCACCGCCGCGGCCCCTGTGCTTCAGATGATGCACCTCACACGCCGCGGCAGGCTGATGACAGCCG
>CAWEFK010000047.1:0-246443 GCA_963808315.1 uncultured Actinomycetes bacterium
CGTTGCTCCACTTGATCGTGGAACGCCGCCGTGTTGTGACGTCAGGTTGTCGGTCCACTTCGTTACCATGACCCTCATGAGCGAACTGCCCGCCGGTGACACCCACGACGTGATTCGTCATAGCGGCCAGGTGGTAGCGGTGGTCGTGCCCATCGAGGAGTACCGGCAGCTACGCCAGGCGATGCAAGAGCAGCAGGTCAACGAGGAGTTCGACGCTGCTCGGGCCAGTTACCAGGCCCGCCGCGAGGCCGGAGCGATCCGGTACATATCGCATGAGGAAGCGGGCCGCCGCCTAGGCATGCCATCCCGGTGAGCTACCAGGTCAACTGGGAGGTTCAAGCGCTGGACCAGGCGGCGGGCTTCCTCCGCGACGACTCAGTCGGTGTTGCTGCGCTCTGGGACACTGTCAGTCAGCTCGCCGATGAGCCGAGGCCTCAGGAATCATTCCCTTACGGGTCGCCAGATCTGCGGCGCCTGCGGGCCGGGCGGTATCGCGTGTTCTACACGATCGATGAAGAACGGCGGGTAGTCCAGATCGACCACGTCGCCCGCCTGCCGTAGCCCTGGCACATCAACCCCTGTCAGGGTGACGTTCTGTAGCTGGCATCCGTGATCGCCATGGTGAGGCGTGGACCGGTTCGTGGAGCGAGTCACTCTGTGCAAACAGTGCAATTAGCGCCATCGGGGGCACGGATCCGTGGTACCCGTGCAGGTAGTGCGTCCGTAGAGTCAGGCCAGGCTTCTCATAATCCACCGGTCGTGGGTTCGAGCCCCACCCGCCCCACCACCGCATGTGAGTTGCTCGGCAGCGGTGCCTGACCAGTTCAGCAAGTGCCCCGCCGGGTAGAACAGGACTAGAACACTCGCCCGCCTCACGTCCGGCCACCCGCCTTGCGGACCAGCGCCGATACCTGCCCGGCTGCACGGATACCACGGAGCCGTGCCGCCGATGGCGCTGATTGCACTGTGGCCAGGTGCGCCTCGATCATCGGGTGGTTGTACCGCTGGCTGATCTCCTTGCTGGCGTGGCCGACCTGGCCTATCACGATGTCCTGGTGCACCTCGGCGTCGTACATCAGGGAGTCGTGTGCCGCCCGTCGTCGTGCAGCTTGATCACGGGCACGCCAGCCGCAGCCGCCAGCCGCTTGAACTTCTTGCTCACGTGGTCGGGCAGCCAAGGCCGGCCGTCGGGCTGGCAGAACACCACGTCGTTGTCGTGCCACCCGCCCGGCGGCGCGGCCATCCGGGCCTTGGCCTGCGCCTTACGGTGCTCCCGCAGCAGCCCGGCCGTATCGTGATCGAGGAACACGAGCCGGTCACCGGCCCGGCTCTTGGCGGTCGGCTCCTCGTGCAGCTTGCCGCCCAGCTGGAGGAGACCCGGCGGCCCAGGTTTCACGTCCCGCCCGGCGCCACTGGCCAGGTCGGACCGGCGTTGTCGTTCGCGCTGACCACCCGGGAAATTGAGATGCTGCGCTTGGTCACCGACAGACTTAGCAACCAGCAGATCGCGGCCGAACTATTCATCTCTCCGAGGGTCCGCCAGCGTCCGCGTATCCAACATCCTCGGCAAGCTGGGCGTGGCCTGCCGGACGGAGACGGCTGCCACCGCGTACCGGCTGCACCTGTTCGATCCCCACTTAACCCGGCTCTCCGGTGCTGAGATCGTCGGATCGCCCGGCCTGGATCCGCGGCCACTGGGCTATGGGGCGTCCGCCCGGCGAGTGTGACAGTGGCGGCCAGCCGGGCGCGCCGCCGTCGGTCCGCAGGCCGTGCCCCGGCCGTGGCCAGCCAGCCGGCGAGTCCTCCCACGACTCCTGGCGTCCATAGACAGTGAGGTCCATGAGCGCGTAGCTGTTGTCCACCGCCTCCACGCCGCGGATGGTCGTCCAGTAGGTCTCGAAGACGCAGTCGCCCGCACGCAGGTAGCACACGAGGTACATCATCTGGACGTCGCGGCCGACGAGAAGCGCATCGCGAGAGTTCTGGGCCGAGTACCACGGCATCGTCCAGCCCATGAAGTCGCGGTAGCGGCGACTTTCGTCGTAGGGGCCCTTACAGAAGACCGCGAAGGTGATATCGCGGGAGTGCAGGTAGGAGAGCTCCCCGACGTGGGCGGTGACCCAGGTGCAGCCTTCGCACTGCTCGGCTGCGGGCTGGCTAGGGTTCCACATGAAGTAATAGGCGATGAGTTGCCGGCGGCCTTCGAACGCGTTGAGCAGGGTGAGCGGCCCGTCGGGTCCGGTCAGCGTGAGACCGGCGTCCACCTCGACCATGGGCAGGCGGCGCCGTGCCGCGGCGATCGCGTCGCCTTCATGGGTGTGAGCCTTCTCCCTGACACGCAGCGCATCCAGCTCGGATTGGAAGGCTGACCTGTCGACGACGGGCGGTGCGGACGGCTTCTGGGCAAGGTTGCTCATATCTTCTCCTTTTGGCTTAGCTGCTCGCAGCGTGGCGTTTGATAAGTCCGGCAACCTCGCCGGGTTGCTCTTCGGCTAGGTAGTGCTTGGCATTATTGACGGTGTGGGCCCGGACGTTGGACCAGCCATAGTTCGAGCGCAGGCTCTCGGCCAGCCGCGGGAAAGTCGGGCCGAATAGGTGCTCGCCGCCGACCAGCAGCAATGGCACGTCGATGGGTTCGGTATGCCTGGCATTGTAGGTTTCACTCGCCGGAAGAGCGCGGTAGAACTCAAAGGCTGATCGCAGCTGATCTGGCTTGTGGTAGGCGGTTGCGTAATGTTCGATGTCAGCATCGCTGATCGCCGTGTTGTCAGTGGTGAAAAGGTCAAAGAAGTAACGGAAGTAGATCGTTTGCCGACCGGCTATGAGCGCCTCCGGCAGGTCGGGCGTCATGTGGAAGGGCACATGCCACATGGGACCGTTACCCTCGGGATCCAGCTGTGGCTTAATGCCCGGAATCGGGAACTCCAAAATCGTTGCGGTGCTGGTGTGTCCGGGGAACTCGCGGGCGAATGCATAGACGATGCCACCACCGATGTCGTGGCCAACCATATGGGCCGGGCCCAGCGCGAGCCCGTCGATAAGGCGGTGGATCTCTCGCGCGAGGGCAACCGCGGCATAACCATGCGCGCTCGGCGCCGACCCTCCGACACCGGGGAGGTCGACGGCAACGACGGTAAACCGCTCCGCCAGGCGCGGCATAATCCGCCGCCACTCATACCAGTCCTGAGGGAAGCCGTGCAGCAGCACCAGGGCAGGACCGCGGCCGCCTCGAACGTAGTGGATCGCCGTGCCGTTGACGCTGGCCGTCTCGGCGGTAAAGCCTTCTCCTAGTTCACTGATGGCTGTTGCCGGCTCATCCTTCATGACTTCTCTCCCATCTAGGCAGTGCCGAGGTCGTCAGAGCATCCGGCCCCCAGTCGCACCCACTGGGCGATGGGGCGTCCGTACACGGTCAGGTCCATGAGCGCGTAGCTGTTGTCCATGGCCTCGACGTCGCGCAGGGTCGTCCAGTAGGTCTCGAAGACCTTCCCGCCGTCGCGAAAGGTCGGCGGACAGCATGAACCCGGCACCAAGGAGCACGAACAGCATCAACCGCTGCCTTCCGCTGAAGCGCAGAGGCCACCGGGTCACCATCAAGGCTCGCGTTAAGTGTCGTACTCGTCGGGCAGCCGCATCGCGGGCCCTCCGACCTGCAGGCCGAGTGGTTCGGCGCGTCCCGCCGGTTCCTCCCACGACTCTTGGCGGCCGAGGGCGGTGAGGTCGAGGTACGGGTAGCCGTTGTGGAACTCCTCGATACCGCGGCCATAGGTGGAGTAGGTGTGGAAGACCTCGTCGCCAACCCGCAGGAACGCGCTGATTCCCGGCATTTCCTCGCCGCGCATGCTCTCCGTCCATGGTCCGCCAGTCCATGGTGTCCCGGCTTCGGCGAGTTCGGCTTCGGTGCGGAAAAACAGCAGCACCGGCGCGACCCGGTCGTCGAGGGTGGCGTGAAAGTCATAATTGAAGTCGCTGCCATATGAGGAGTACCAGGGAAACGTCCAGCCCATCCGCTCGCGGTACGCGGCGAGCGTCGCGTACGGGGCCCGCGAAACGGCCACGAGCGTGGTGTTGCGGACGTGCAATTGCCGCAATCTGCCGATCTGGTCGGCGGCCGACGAGCAACTCGGGCAGCCAGTATCCCAGTCCGGGCTGAGCATGAAGTGGTGCATCACCAGTTGCAGGCGCCCCTCGAACAGGTCGAGCAGGCCGACCGGCCCGTCCGGGCCCTCGAACGTGTACGGCTTGTCCATGCGGACCATGGGCAGCCTGCGGCGGTCGGCGTTGATCCGGTCACGGGCCCGGGTCAGCTCCTTTTCCTTCTCCAGTAGGTCCTTTCTGGCAGCCAGCCACTCCTCGCGTGACACGATCTCGGGTAGGTTCCCGTTCGTCTTCATCGTTATTCCTTGCATCACTGTGCTGCGGAGTTCGTCATGGAGGAGCCTAGAGTCCGGCAGCCGGCTGCTGGCAACGGTTCGGTGATGGCCGAAAGGTGGAGTCCATGTCAGCCTGGAAGGATTCGGGTGGAGCCGAATTGACCGGAGGTATCGGGTGATCACGTTCCAGCTAAGCGGTGAGGTCCTGGGACGCACGCGGTTCGCGTTCTCGCCACTGAGCGAGGTCACGCTCAGCCTTCGGCTCCTGGGACAACCGCACCTGGGCCACCTGCATGCACGCTGGCTGCACCTGACTCGCGGCCGCCTGAGCGGAGTGGACCTGCCGTTGCTTCTTGCGGTGGCCCCGCCCGGGAAGTGGATTGCGCCATGTCTTGTACCCATCACGGATACCGCGAGGGTCACCATCGAGGATCAACTGGCGGACCTGAGCCGCCTGTCACCAGCGGAGCTGATGGCTGACCTCGCCGAGCCCTGGGGTGACCGGCCACGTCCGCCGCGCCTGACGGAGCTGCTGGAGGCCGGCGCCCGTGGGCCCGGCCTCCTCGCGGAGGCACTCTGGGATTACTGGACCGCAGCGCTCGCGCCGCATTGGCCCCGTATCTGTGCGGTACTGGAGGCCGACGTGGCGTTCCGGACAGGCGCACTAGCGGAGCGCGGCCTGTTCGCCTTGCTTGACGACCTGCACGCCGAGGCCACGGTGCAAGGGCACGACCTGCTGGTGGACAAGCCGCACCACGCGGACGCGACCTACCGCGCGACCCGGCTGATACTGATCCCATCTGTGTTCGGCTACCCCAGCCTCGTGGTCGAGGACGGCAAGCCAGAGGTCTTCAGCCTCACTTATCCGGCGCACGGCTTGGGGCGGGTATGGGAAGGCCTGAAACCGTCCGATCATGAGCCGGACAACCGGCTGGCCGCCTTGTTCGGCCGGACCCGGGCGGCGATCCTGGAACGCGCCGCCGTCCCGGTCACCACCACGCAGATGGCTCATGAGCTCGGCCAGAGCCCTGGATCGGTCAGCGAGCACCTCATGGTGCTGAAAGCCAATGGCCTGCTCTCCAGCCGGCGAATCGGCCGGAGCGTGCTGTACTGGCAGACGCCCTTGGCGCAGAGCATGATCAGCACACACCACACATCCGCCGCGACCGGGCACAGTCTCCCTGTCGACTAGGAGTCCGAGATGACCTCGCAGCCTTTGTTCCCCGCTCCCGTCGGCCAGGTGTTTGAGATCAGTTTCGTGACGTTCATGGCGCGTGCGCCGGTCGGTCGGCCACCAGATCGGTTGCAGGGCTCGGCGGCAACTGGACCCCACCGGGGTGCAAGTCCTGCTACCTCGCCACGGCGGACGCGCCCGCCGCATCGCCCGTCCCTGCCGGCCAGCAAGAGGAGCCCCGGACATGAAGCTGCCGCTCCGCCGGAGAAAACCCGCCCCCGAAGCCGCGGAACCGCCCAGGGCCACCCCGGCTACCCCGATCCTGCAGGTGCTGATCTTTCCAACACGAACCTGCCTGAGCAAGAGTTCAGGCCCAGACGGAAAAGATCAGCCGCGTCGGCAGCTACGACCGCGACACCCGCAGTTGGTACACCTGGATCTCCCTCGCCCACGCCGAACGGGCCGCCGAGATGCTCACCACCCTGTTCGAGACCGCCCGCCTCCACGGTGCCACGATCCAGGTGCGAGCCCAGCGCGCAGGCGAGAGCAGCCAATCCGGGCAGGTGCCATGACTCCACCGCAGCGGCTTGTCCGTCCGCGCAAAAATGGGGCCGAGGACCTCCTGCGCACCGGGCCGACGCCGGCGACCAGGACAGCGGGGCCTGGTCACGTTCCTGGTGCACCCGCCTGATGATCTCGTGCTTGTAGTCAAGATCCAGCGGCTCGGCGGTTAGCAACGTTCGGCTCTCCTCGGGCGGCCTCATGCCACCGGACGCGAGCATGCGCTGAACGGCTGGGCGGCGGTGACGTTCTGTAGCTGGCATACGGTGATCACTATGGAAGGCATGGACCGGTTCGTGGACCGAGCCACCGGATTCGGCGCTGCGCGGTAGGCTCCGTGGTTACCAGCGGTAACGCGTGCTGCGAATCCGGAAGAAGAGTTGAGTACCGACGAAACGCGCATCTCGCTGCGGGTCAAGGTCCCGGCGGAGGATGGCACGGCCGTCATAGAGATGGCGGGTACGGCCGCGCCGGAGAATGGCCTGCAATTCTTCGGTGACTGGGTGCTGGCCGCGCTCGAGCAGCACGCGGATGGTGCTGTTGAGGCGGCACACCTCATGATCGCTGCGCTCCAGGAACGGGGCTGGGAGGGCGACGACGTCCTGGCCGACCAGTTTGACGCGTTGCTGGGAAGCACCGCGATGCCGGATCTGCGCCCACTACGAGTGGATCTGGATGAGCTGGCCGGCATCCTCGAAGGCGATCCGGTATACGGCGGCGGACGCATCGACCTGACGACTGGTGAGGTCTGGCCGGCACCAGCCGTCGATTACGCGCGGGAGATCGGGCAAGAAGATGAGGACGAATCGGACGACCCTGATAAGTGGCTGTGGGTGCACTGCGAGGGTTCGCGAGACGGCTACTGGGACATGGAACGGTTCATCGGGACCGTGCGTGACCCAGGCCGCGCCGACCGGCTGGAGATCGCCATTTCCGGGCGAGGGGCATTCCGGCGGGTCAAGGCCAGGATCCGCGCCCACCGGCACTCGCGGCCGTCCGCTGCCCGGTCCACGATATTGCCGCCCACCCTCGGCTCGAACACCGTCTCGGCGATCGGCGTCCCGAGCATGTTGTGCTCCGGCGGCTTGAAGTCCCCGAACCGGTCGGTGAACGCCGTGAAAGCACGCTCGATCGGCGTAGCAACCATGACTTGCTTGCATACTGTCGCTGTTTCGGTCTGGGCCATTAAGCCTCCTCAGTCGTCGCTTCCGCGGCATCGGCGTACCCGGCCAGCGCCCGCTGCCAATATGTGTCGAGCTGATCCCGCAACGCTGCGAGCGCGGCCGGGTTGAGGCGGTAAATCCGGCGCGTTCCCGCAGCCACGTCCTCCACCAGGCCAGCGTCCTTGAGGATCTTCAGATGCTGAGACACCGCCGACCGGCTCACCGGCAGCCCGGCCGCCAGCTGCCCGACAGCCTGGGGGCCGTCGGCTAGGCACGCCACGATGGCCCGGCGCGTGCCGTCGGCCAGCGCCCCCCAACGGTCAGCATCTTGGTTAGCATCCACTAACCGTTAGTATCCTCTAACCGATGCGCTAGGTCAAGGTGCTGGGTGCTTGGCGGCAAGGGTCGCGGCGGAGCGTGAAACCTGCATGCGAGCAGCAACCCGCGCTTCACGCATCTGCGCGCAGAAGCCGAGGAGCGGCCACGGACACCTTCCCCTGCACACACGTGAAGGCATGGAAACCCCGGCCAGCCACGGTCGTGGGTGGCAGCTTGGTACGTTTCTGGCGTATGGCTGATTCACGGTGGTGGAAGGACTTCGACGCTGTCCTCGCGGCGGCGGTCCCTGCAGGTTCGCGCATTCTCGACGTCGGATGCGGCGACGGCGGACTGGTAGACCGCCTGGCCGAGCTTGGCTTCGACGTGTTCGGAGTGGATCCGGCCGCACCTTCTCACCAGCGCCTGGTCCAGGTGCGTGTTGAGGACGCGCGACTGCTCGGTGAGTTTGACGCAGTTGCCGCCGTCATGGCGCTGCACCATGCTGACCTTGATGCTGTGGTCAGGGCGCTCGCCAACCTTCTCCGCCCGCGCGGGTCGGTCTTTATCTACGAGTTCTCTTGGGAAGCTTACGATGGCCGGGCCGCCGCCTGGCTCGCAAGGCACGATCTGTCTCCCGCCGACAATTCGGTAGCTGGCTGGCGGCGTGAGCATAGCGAGCTTCACACAACCGCGACGATCAAGAAGGCGCTCTACGCTCGTTTCGAGCCGGTCGTTGAGGTCCGCAGGCCCTATCTGGCGCGGATGCTCGGACGGGCGGACCTAGAGGCGACAGAGCACGCTCTGATCGATGCTCGATGCTTCCAGCGCTCGGTCTTTGGACCATAGCCAGGAGGACGGAGGCGTGAAGGCCAGGGTCCGGGGACGGCCGGGCCATAGCATCAAGCCGTGCTGTCGGCGATAACGTTCTGTAGCTGGCATCCGCGGCATTCGTGCCGGTGGTGCGTACTCGGCCACCCCGGGCCGCTGCCGGTCCGGCCCTGCCACGGCGTGTGCCGGGCGCCGCGCACACGGCCGGTACGGCTGCGCGCGACTTATCATCGCACCCACGGCATCTGCTACTTCCATGGCTGCTGCTGCGCGGGCGATGACCAGCTGCGGGGCATAGCTGGCGAGCATAAGGGCGCCGTCACACCCTGGCCGCGCTGAAGCCGGTCCGGGCTGCCCGGCCGGACGGGTACCGGCTGTTCGTCATCATGGACAACCTGGCCGCGGGCAAGACACCGGCGATCCGGTGCTGGGCCAGGCGGGAGAACGCCGGGCCGTGCTTCACGCCCGCGAACGCATCCCGGGCCAATCCGGTCAAGGCGCAGTCCGGTCCGGTACGCACCTTTGTCATGGGTGGCCCGGACCACCGGAAATCACCCCGCGCTGGCCCGCAAACGCTAGGGCCGCCCGGAACCTGAAGCTGCATAACCGAGCCGGTGCACGTTCGCGGCCAGCGCACTAGCGATGGCCGCGCAGGTCGTCCAGGAAGCTGCGGGCGGCGGAGACGGCGTCGGTGCCGCGGCGGAAGGCCTCCGCGGCGGTGCGGGCCGCGGTCCCGGTCAGGCCGGGCATGGCCGCGGCGGTGTCGACCAGCGGGTTGCCGGATTCCTCGATGACGCGGATGCCGGGCGGGATGTGCGGGCGGAATCCGGCCGGGTCAGCGGTATCGCCGGCCTCCGTGGTGACGTCGTCCAGTTCCCACCGCTCCGCGGGGGCGTCGCCGTCGTAGGCGATCAGCCGGAGCAGGCTGCCGGTCTCCGCGTCCACGATCGCGTCGGCCGGGTAGAACATCGTCGGCCCCGCGAGCGCCGCACCGTCGCCGCGGGTCACCCGCAGGTGGTAGCCGCGGCGGCCGTGGTAAGTGATCTCCACGCCGCCGGACAGCCGCTCGCCGAGCAGCCAGGACGAGCCGATCATGCTCGCGAACTCGCCCGTCATCGGCCGCGCCGGCCCCACCCGGGCCCTGTTGTCGTAGATCCCCCAGTACTGCTCGCCGTCGCAGGCCATCACGAGCGGTCCGGGCCTGCCCTGCCAGGACGAGTAATCGAAGTAGTACAGCTCGGGACCCCCGATACGCAGCTGGCCGGCCGATAGGGTCACGGTTTCGTTCCGGGCTAGCGTGTCGAGGAGATAGCCGACGCCGCCATGTCCCGCCGCGCGGAACGGGCCGGGCACCTGGCCCCAAACCGCCTTCGTGTCTTTCCACCACCGCACCGCAGCGCCGCGGACCTGAGGGTCGCCGCCGTCATACTGACCGCTGCGGTAGAGCAGGCCGAGCAGGTCGTCGGAGGGCAGCGGCCCGTCGCCAGGATCGAGCGGGCCCGGTTCGGGCGACGGCATCGCGGCCATGACGCTGGCCTCGGAGGCGGCCGGGCGGTGGCCGGGCAGGTGCGGTGCCAGCCGGAGCCAGGCCCCGAGGCCGCCCGCCGCCAGGCCGGCCGTGTTCGCCGCCACCTGCCAGCCGAGCCCGCTCCGCCCGGGGGCATCCCCCGGATCCCGGACGGGCCGGCTGCCCGTGGGCGGCGCGAACCGGGCCGGGTCATCCGCTTCCGGCGGGCTCATCGTCACGGTCGTCAGCTCGAAGAGGGTGAGCAGCCTGGCCCTCGAACGTCTCCTCGCGGCGGAGCAGGATGCCGGTCTCGGCGTCCACGATCAGCTCGACGCGGTCGAAGGGGGGAGGGCGCAGGCTCGTCCCGGACCCGACGGCACCGTGCCGAGGCACGGCCGTCACGGCGACCGCCTCGCGGCCGCAGGCGGTGACCGGGCCGCCCACGTCCAGGGTGAACCCGGCGAGCAGGCCGGCCGGGCGGAACAGGGCCGGAACCGGCAGCCCCGAGACGACCTCGAAGCCGGGCGCCGGGAGCGGCGGCGGGTCCGGCGGCCGGAGCGTCCAGGCCTGCTCGCCGTCAGATCCATCGGCGCGGCCACCATGGTCGTCCTCGTACTCCAGACGGTACCGCCGGCCGGGCGCGATCAGCAGGGCCGCGTGCCACCGGTGATAGACGTCCCGCTCGGCGTCCGGCTCCTGCTCCACGTCCGGCATGCCGGGAGATCCGGGGCGGAACCCCATCCGCCGCAGCGACTCCGTCCGGACCGCGTTTTCCCGGCGGCGGGTCAGGTCGCCGTCCTGCTCGAAGCGCACCTCGGCGGACAGGGACAGGCGGGTCCAGTCGGCCCGGTAGAGCAACCCGATTACTTCTGGCAGGCCAGCCATGATGCACCATCCGAGGCGAGTCGGTGGCGGGAGGCGGGAACGCCAGCCCGTTTGGTCAAATTATGCCCTGTGCCGGCGCGGGTGCCGCACGGCTTGTGGTGACGCACAGGGGGCGGGATTCACCGGCTCGGTTATGCAGCTTCAGGTTCCGGGCGGCCCCCAGCGTTTTGCGGGCCAGCGCGGGGTGATTCCGGTGGTCCGGGCCACCCATGACAAAGGTGCGTACCGGACCGGACTGCGCCTCGACCGGATTGGCCCGGGATGCGTTCGCGGGCGTGAAGCACGGCCCGGCGTTCTCGCGCCTGGCCCAGCACCGGATCGCCGGTGTCTTGCCCGCCGCCAGGTTGTCCATGATGACGAACAGCCGGTACCCGTCCGGCCGGGCAGCCCGGACCGGCTTCAGCGCGGCCAGGGTGTGACCGGCGCCCTTATGCTCGCCAGTGATGCCCCGCACACCCGCGCCAGACGCTCTCACTCTGAAGCGATACCGATCGGTCCCTCGATGTGGGTCAGGTTAAGGGTTCTGCCCAGCGAAGCTGTCAGAAGCGGGGCGAACGTTACCTGACACGGCACCAGTCATGGCCGGGCGCCAGCCTGAGTCCGGTGCGACCGTCGTGTACCGGATTCTGCGGCTGTCCGCTGGTGACCGCGGTTCACCGCCCGTTGCGGCACGGAGGTGGCACAGCGCGCCCGGTTGACTCGCGAGTCGTCAACCACGCCTCATGCCACGCGCGTCGAAGATTTCCGCTACCTGGTCGAAGACTGATGCAGCCAGTTGCGCGGTCCACTCATCGGTGGTGACGGCGATTTCCACTTGCGGATCGTAGGCTTCGAGCCCGGTGGCGGTCTGAACGATCCCGGCTATGGCGCGGAGGTGCCCAGTGATTGCTACAGCCGCGTCCCCGTCACTCCAGTACGGAACCGTAATGGACCATTCACGCGAGAAGCAGCTCACCTGAATGCCGGTCCGCTCGTGGTCGATTTCCCATACGGGGGGATTCTCCAGAACTGACACGTCGCCCAGGATGTACCGCACCCCGGAGACGACCTGATCCCAGCACGACGGGCGGCTCAGTACCTCGGGAGCAGCGGCCTGCTCTTCCAGCGCCTCCATGGCGTCTTCCCATGACTGGCCTGGATCGCGCTTGAGGAAATAAATGTCATAGCTCATGCTCGCAACTGTATTCGAGAGATGAGGAGATTGTCATCCCTGGGATGCGGTTGCCGCCGGATTGCGAGCAGTACATCGGGTGTCTTGTGCGTCGATGTCTCGGCACGTCTCGCCGACCTGCTGGTCTGCTCGCTGGACTTCGTCGGCGTTGCGGGCTGTCTCCCTGTGTCATCGCGTTTCGTTAGCACACCTGTTGGCCCATACCGAGCGCTGACCTGCGGTTCCATCCTTCCCGAGCTCGGCTTGCCCTGGGTCGGTGGTGACGGGATGGCCGGGCTTCCACCCTAGCCAGACGGCAACCGAAACGCCGGGCCAGTCGCTACTTGGTGCAGCTAGCACGCTCGGTGCACGAGGCCGTACTTCTTGTAAACGGCGGGTGAGAAGGAGTCGGGCGTGGGCGGTCAGATGACAGGGAGACCGCACTGAGGTCAGCGTTAGGGCGTGGACCTGGACCGGTTCGTAGACCGAGTCTGCGTATAAATGCCAGCTTGCAGGTGTCACCAGTGCAATGACCGGTGCCATCGGTGCAGCTATAGCGCAATGCTAGGAAGTCAAGGAAACGCCTCGACACTCTGCCTGCCTCATGATCATGGACAGAAACGGGCCGCATGGCCGCGTCTGTTATTAACTGGTCCGCCGCGCACGGCGGCCTGGCCGGGTCCGCCCGAGCCGGGGGACCGGGCCGCCCGCTCCGCCGGGATGCGCTGACCGGCCCCTCACCTCACAGCACCCGTTTCCCGTCACCCGCGTGCAGCGGCAGTTTCAGTGAATGCGGCAGCGTACCGGTTCTTTGCGGTACAGAGCCGCATTCACTGACTAGCTGCCGGGCGGGACGTCACCCCGCAGCGACCGCCGGGCCGTCCTGCTCCGCCCCGGGCGGGCGACCTGGTCCGTCCCGGCCGGCACCGCTCGCCGCCGAAGCCGCCAGGCCCCCGGCGGCCAGCCGCCGCCGCGTCACCAGGGCGGCGGGGCCGCGCCCCTCGCGCTGCCCTCGTCCCCGCAGCGGCTGACCGTGAACGCCGCCGTGCCGCAGCTGACCCGGGCGGACGCGAACCCGGTCCCGGAGGCAATCTCAACGATGCCGTACGGGTGATCGTCCCAGTTCCCCCCGGGGAAGCCGTGGTCGCGCACCCGCCCATCCGCGGCCGGCCGCACCACCGCGAACCTCGCCGCCAGCACCGCCACGGCATCCTGAGAAACCGCTGCAGCACATCCCGGCACGCCACAACCGCGAACCACCACTTAATCCCCGACACGGCACATATGACCAAAACTGCCCGCGATCATGATGGGCGCCGGAATACCGCCACCTAAAATCCGGCATAAAGTACATGAAGGGCCTCGCGTGGCCCTTACAGGCCGGCAGTTGACGCTGTACCACAGCAGCCGCCGTAGCTATTCACCAAGCGTCAGCGGCATGAAGTGACGGGCCCGGGCGTTACTCCAGCCGACGCCCTGCATCCCGCTTACCGTTGTGTGGAGCTTCGGGCGAAGTCAATGATCAGCCGCGCGTACGGCCCGGGATCGTCGGCGTGCACGAAGTGCCCCGCCCGTTCGAACTCCGCTATCGTGTGCCGGGGTGAAGCATGGTGGAAGGCATCCCGCTGCCCGGAGCTGGTTGTGGGGTCCTGGCCTCCGGTAATGAGAAGGGCGGGCATGTCCAGCCTCGGCAAGAGCGGCAGCAAAGACTCGTAAGCAGCATCGTCGTCCAGAAACGCCTTGTGGTGGCGGATGGTGCTCTCGCTGACAGGCTGCTCGCCGGATCGGGTCTGGCGGGCCAGCCTGATTTCACCCAAGCGCAGGCGAGTGCCGGGATTGGGAACGAAGTAGGCCTCGCGTTCATCACCCAGGGCATCCAGGGCCGCCACGTAGGCCGCCCACCGTGCTCGCGCCGGAAGATTACTTTCTGCCGCGTGCAGTGCTGTACGGGCCTCCGCGTTCTGGCCAAGAGCCGCCAGCCCGCTGGCAATACGGGGAAGCGCAGCCCGCGCGGTCAGCGCCACATCCCACACCGGGTTCTCGAAGGCCACCGCACTCACAGGACCGGGGTAGCTGACCGCGTAGCGAAGGGCCAGCATGCCGCCGAAGGACTGGCCGAGCACCATCCACCGGCGGACACTCAAGGCCTGGCGCACCGCCTCACAGTCTTCGATCAGGTCGGCGATGGTCAGTCTCGGTCCGGCGGGTAGCGAAGCCGACCTGTCCACACCACGCTGGTCCAGCCCGGCCACCTGGACGGCAGCGCCGAGGCGGTCACCTTGCAGTGCCATGAACTCGTAGGCGCCCGGCCCGGGGGCGCCATGCAAGAACAGCAGCACCATGCTGTTCACATCTCCCCGGACATCAACGAAAAGGCCATGCTTGGTGATCTGGCCGGACTGGCGGCTGATTGCACCCATGGATGCATATTGCCGCATAGCGCAAATCCGGCCTGCTGGCCCCGGGCAAGGCGAGTAAGCGGCGTCATCAACCCGCTGCCCGCAGCATGACCACTGGTGTCTCCTCGAACCCGGGCCTCTGTAGACCCAGACCCTGGCCTTTGCAGCGCTTCATCGGGCGGGTTCGAGGACGGGCGGCAGCCAGGCATTGCCTTTGAACAGTGCCCGGAGGGCATCGAGCTTGGAGATTCTCCATTTCGCGGCGGTTGACAGGTAGGACTGGACGAGCGCGAACTCGGCGAGCCCTTCGAGGGTCCGCCAGGAACCTCCAGAGCCGCGCTGCTGGACCTTGATGGGACGAATTGTCCGCTCTGCTTCGTTGTTGGAGAAGATGTCCAGGTCAGGGCGGGTGGCGAACCGGAGGATCATGTCCTCGAAGGAGCGGAACCTGCGGGCGAGGCGGCGGGCGTCCTTCGCGGTCGCGGTGCGCCGGTAAAGGTTGGCGGCCAGCCCTTCGGCGGCCAACGCCCGGTAGCGGGTGACCAGGTCATCCAGGACCGCGGCGTCCAGAGCCGCCTGCCCGGCGAGGCGAGCGGCGGCAGCAGCGTCGCGGGCCTCGATCAGCACACCGGCCGCCGCCGATGCCCAGTCCTGCTTGTCGCGCTCGAACTCATGCAGATCCTTCAGGTCGCGGAGCAAGTGGGCCCCGCACCAGGCGTGCAGGGCATCGGTGAGGTGCCCGTAGCCGGCATAGCCGTCCCGCACGATGACGCCGGAGTAACCTGGCAGGACTGCGCCCGCGTCGATCGCCTCCGCTGACCGGTCGCCGGTGTGCATGCAGGTCAGGTAGGCGGTGCAAGCCAGATGCACGTACCTGGTGCCGCCCCCGGCGCGAGCCGGGGTCTCGTCGGCGTAGATAGCCGGTGCTGCCCTCAGCAGCTCGCGGACCCGGTCCATGAACCCGCTGTCGTCGATCAGCCCGGCTGCCCTGGCCCGCAGGCCGGCCATCCACCCAGTGGAAACCGTGATCCCGGCGAGCTGGCACAACAGCACCGTGGCCCGGTGAACCGGGATGTAGTTCCCGCAGGTCAAGTTCGCCGCCTGCGCGCAGGCCTCCGGCCCGATGCTGGCCCGCGCCCGCACGTGCGCAGGCAGTTCTCCCTCGGTGACCGACCCGCAGCACGGGCACTGCTTAGCCTGCGCCACATACTGCCTGACCTTCGGCCTGGGCGCCGGCTCAATGTCGGTGACCTGATGACGGCGCTGCGCCGTCACCGGCTCGGCGGCCAAGTCCGCCCCGCACCCCAGCAAAGCCTCTAAATTCGGCACCTGCGAGTTCCTTAAATTCCTCGCATTGAGCTATAGCGCGTGCGGGTCGGGAGGACGCCTCTCGTAATGCGTTGGGTCATCGGCTAGATTCCGATAGGCGGCTCCTTGCTCAGAGGCTATGATTCGGGCGAGCGTCTGCGGCGTGATCGAGCAGCGGCTGAAGCTAAAGGTGAGCCGGGGAGAAATCCTCGATCCGGCAGGCCTGGCCTAGGCGCGGTCGGGGTGGAGCTGCCCTTGTCGGCGAGCAGTTCGGCGGTGATGGCGTAAACGGTCGCAGGGGCGGTGATGCCACCCCCGGGTAGCGGCGTGATTGGGGTAACGGTGGCCTCGGTGGCGCGGGCGGCGGGATCCCGCACCGAAGGCCAGGACGCTCAGCCGCGGTCGTGGAGGGTCACCCGGTAGCCGTCGGGGTCCGCGAACGTGAAAGTGCGGCCGAACGGCCCGTCGGCGGGCGCTGAGATGATCGTCGTGCCGGCGGCGGCGAGGGCGTCGTGGATGTCCTGCGCGTCGGGGGCGTGCAGCCACAGCGCCATTCCCTGGCCCGGCTGCGCGATCGCGTTCAGGTCGGTGCCCGCGACGACGTCGCGGACGGCGAACGCGATCGGCTTGGTGTCGAACACGACGGCGTGCGGCGGTCCTGCGTCGGAGCGCTTCAGGCCCAGGTACTGCTGGTAGAAAGCGGCGGAACGTTCCAGGTCGCGCACCTGCAGTGAAATGAAGTCGGGTCCGGTGACGGCCACGATTCTTGCCTCCTCATTGAATGTCAGTCTTCTGACACACCCCAATGTATGTCAGAATGCTGACATGAGTCAAGGTGAGCCCGGAATCGAGCTGGACACATCGTTGGGGTACATGTTGAAGGCGGCCGCGAGCGCCCTGCACTCCGCCCTGGAGGCCGTGCTGAGGCCGCTGGGCATGACGATCACCCACTACTCCTGCCTGGAGCTGCTGGCCCAGCGGCCGGGCCTGTCGAACTCCGAGCTTGCCCGCGGCGCCTTCGTTACCCGGCAGTCGATGAACGTGCTCCTGCAGGCCCTCGAACACCAGGGACTCGTTGTCCGCCCGGCACAGGCACCCGTCGGCAGGGCCCTGCCGGCCGAGCTGACCGCCCGCGGGCGCCGCCAGCTCAAGATGGCCAGCGCCGCGGTTCGCCGCGTCGAGCAAGACATGCTGGCCAATCTGGATGCCGGCGACCAAGATCAGATGCGGCGCCTGCTCACCGCGTGCATTGCCTCACTGACCGAACCGCCCGCACCGGCGACGTGACACCTCCGGACCGGCCGCTTGGGCCAGGGCACGTGGCGCAGCCTTTGCCTGCCGTAGGTTAAGCCGATCGTGCAGGCTGCGCATTGCATACTTGGGAATGCACTCAGAAGTGTGGATTTCTCGCCGATTACAATGTTAATACAGTCGCATCATCCACTAGTTAATATGTTGGACATATGCGGGTAATCGCATGGTAAGGCACCGTTTGAACGCGGCCCATACGTTCCAGGAATCGATTCTGGCGAAGGGAGCGAACATTTGAACTCGGGAACGAAATTCGCGATGGCGGGAGTCGCTGCGGTGGCGATCGCGACGGCATTGGTGCTGTCTCCCTCCAGCGCCGTTGCTGGCGGCCACGCTCAGATCAAGCACGTGCTCCTGATCTCGGTCGACGGCATGCACCAATCCGATCTGGGCTGGTACGTCGCAACCCATCCCAACTCGGAGCTCGCGCGGCTGGCCACCGGTGGCCGAGATACACCGACGCGCAGACCGCCGATCCGTCGGACTCCGATCCGGGCGGCACGGCGCTGATGACCGGCGGCGACCCGAAGGTTACCGGCATCTACTACGACGACGAGTACAGCCACGGCGTCTTCCCGCCGGGGACGACGAACTGCTCCGGGCCGGTCCCGGGCGGCGACGTGATCTACGATTCGCCAGACGACAAGCTTCCCGCCGTGCCGGACCTGCTGAATAACGGGAGCGGCAATACCTTCCCCTCGTTCGATGAGGGCGGCTCGATCTACCCCGGCGGCATTGACACCAACCCGGGTTTGATCATGAACCTGAGTACGCACCCGCAGTCGGGTCTTAACCCGGCGACCTACCCGGTCGACCCGAAGACCTGCAAGCCGATTCAGCCGTGGGACTTCCTGGGGGTCAACACGATCTTCCAGGTGATCCACAACGCCGGCCTGCGGACGGCGTGGTCTGACAAGCACGCGATCTACACGTCATTCAACGGCCCGGGCTCGAACGGCAGGAGCATCGACGACTTCTTCGGGCCGGAGATCGACTCGCAGGCGGTCGAGCCGAACGGCGTGCCGTACCCGGTCGACGGCGCGTGGACGGCCGACAACGCCGCGACCAAGCAGTACGACTCCTACAAGGTCCAGGCGGTCATCAACTGGATCAACGGTCACGGCCACTCCGGCGCCGGGCCCAAGGTCGGCACGCCGGCGATCTACGGGACGAACTTCCAGACAGTCTCGACCGCCGAGAAGCTAAAGAGCTCCCCGGCCGTGCTGACCGTGCATGGCCAGCAGGTGCCGGGCCCGTTGCTCCAGAGCGCGCTCGACTACGTTAACGATGCCCTGCAGCGGATGGCCGGCATGATCAAGGCCGACGGCGAGGCCGACTCGACGGCGATCATCCTGACAGCCAAGCACGGCCAGTCGCCGCTGAACAACAACCAGCTGCAGCGGATCGACGATGGCCCGATCATTGCCGGCGTCAACGCCGCCTGGGGCGCACAGCATCCGGGCAACCCGACGCTGGTCGTCCAAGAGGCCGACGACGACGGGTTGCTGTGGTGGCTGTCGGACCGCTCGCAGGCGGCGGCCGACTTCGTCAAGAACTACCTGTGGACGCATGCCGCCCCGGCGGTCGACTACGCCGGACACACGATCAGCGTCCAGCACTCCGGCCTGCGGGAGATCTTCGCTGGCCAGCAGTCGGCGAAATTCTTCGGCGTCTCGACCTCCGACCCGCACCACCCAGACGTGTTCGGGATCGCGCAGGTCGGCACGATATACACGACCGGCTCGAAGATCGCCGAACATGGCGGCGACAACCCGGGCGATCGGGACGTTCCGCTCGTGGTCTATGCGCCGGGCACCGTTAAGCCTGGCCAGTCAGGCAACGGGGTGGAAACGACCCAGGTCGCTCCGACGATCTTGAGGCTGCTAGGACTCTCTCCGAGCTCGCTTCAGGCCGTCCAGCGAGAGGGCACGCAAGTCCTGCCGGGCCTCGGCAACCGCGATTAACCGCCTCATCTAATCGGGCTGCGGGGCGGCCCCCAGCCGCCCCGCAACCCAGCGACGGACCGAGCATGGAGGCCTGAGATGAACCGAGCCGACAGACGAGTGCTGGACCTGAACCTGTACTCGGCTGGCGGCCTGTTCCAAGCTGGTATGGCGCCGGGCCGCGCCCCGATCTGGGCGCCTATCGGGCGTGATTAAGCGAGTCACCGATACGAGTCCCACGTGTTGCAGATTGATTCTTCTGCGTGGTTTCACGATCATGTCTTAATAGCCCGGGGTCCAGCGCGGGTCATGCGGCAATCACTTGTGTGAGGTATCTTCTCATGCTAAGGCGGAGAGTTCGGGATACTATCGAAAAGTCGCTGGACAGCCTTACATGAACATGGGGTGGGAGCGCAGATGGCGACTGTTCCTAGCTATGATGCGTTTATCTCCTATAGTCATCAACACGATCGGACACTTGGTCCCGCCCTGCAGGTCAGCCTAGAGCGGTTTGCGAAGCCGTGGCGCAAGTTGCGGATGTCAAGGATCTTTATCGACAAGGCGAATCTTGCGGCGAGCCCGGAGCTGTGGGGATCGGTCGAGGAAGGGCTGGCATCGTCACGCTGGTTTATCCTGCTGGCCTCGGCCGACGCGGCGGCCTCCGTCTGGGTGGACCGCGAGGTCCGATGGTGGCGGGAGCACCGTTCCCTGGATCGACTATTAATCGTGGCGACCAGCCCTGGCATGACATGGGATAGGGCAAAAGGGGACTGGTCCGCTGCGGCCCCAGTACCACCGTCGTTGCGTGCCGCGTTCTCTGCCGAGCCTTTCTGGATCGACCTGACTGATCTGCCATCGGGTGTCCGGGCGTCAAAGATCCCGGCTGACCAGGTGGCAGCCGTCGCGGCTCCGGTCCGCGGCGTTCCCAAGGACACGCTCGTCGGGGAGAATCTCAGGGAACACCGGCGCACGATGCGACTGGCGCGCGGCGCGATCACCGTACTTGCCGTACTGACCGTGCTGGCCGTGACGGCCAGCGTTATCGCCATCCAGGACGCCAGGGCCGCCAATACGGCGGCGGCCGCGGCCGTCTCGGGGCAGCTCGCGGCCCAGACCGAAGTGGTCGACCCCACCGATCCCGTCCAGGCCGCCGAGCTGGCCGAAGCATCGTGGCGTCTTGCTCCAACCGCGCGGGCTCGCGCGCTGGCCAGGGTAAGCCTGCTCGACGTCCTCGGTCATCCAGATCGCGGCGCTATTGCTACGCCAGGCGACGTGGGTTCTACGCCGTACCACTCCGTGGTTTTCAGCCCGGACGGCACGATGCTGGCCACCGCCAGCGGTGACGGCACGGTCCGGTTGTGGGATGTGAGTACCCACCGGCAGGTCGGCGTGCCGATGACCGCCGATGGCAAGCTCGTCGCCGCGGTCGTGTTCAACCCCGACGGCGCGATGCTGGCCACCGCCAGCGCCGACGGCACCGCCCGGCTGTGGGACGTCGCCACCCACCGCCAGGTCGGCAGGCCGATGACCGCCGACGACGACGTCGTGAGGGACGTGGCGTTCAGTCCCGACGGCAAGACCCTCGCCACCGCCAGTAACGACGGCACCGCCCGGCTGTGGAACGTTGCTGCCGACCGGCAGATCGGCGCGCCGATGACCGCCAACGGCAAGCCCGTCACCGCCGTGGCGTTCAGCCCGGACGGCACGATGCTGGCCACCGCGAACGCCGACGGCATGGTCAGGTTGTGGGACGTCGCCACCCACCGGCAGATCGGCACGCCGATGACCGCCGACAAGGACTTCGTGCGGGACGTAACGTTCAGCCCTGATGGCACGATGCTGGCCACCGCCAGTAACGACGGCACCGCCCGGCTGTGGGACGTTGCCACGCACCGGCAGGTCGGAACACCGATGACCGTCGGCAACGGGGCCGTTTTTGCGGTGGCGTTCAGCCCCGACGGCAAGACGCTGGCCATTGTCACCGGCAACGACACGTCGGCCTGGCTGTGGAACGTCGCCACCCAGCAGCGGGTAGGTTCGCTGTTCTTCGGCAACACTGAAGTGATTGCGGTGGCGTTCAGCCCGGACGGCACGATGCTGGCCACCGGCAGCGCCGGCGCCGGCAGCGCCGCCGGCGGCGGTGCCGCCATAGTCCGGCTGTGGGATATCGATACCGAGCAGGAGATCGGCGCGCCGATGACCGCCGACAGCTCTTTCCTGGAGGACGTGGCGTTCAGCCCGGACGGCGAGATCCTGGCTACTGCCAGCCAGGATGATACGGCCCGGTTGTGGGACGCCAGCACTCAGCGGCAGATCGGCGCGCCGATGATCGCGGGAAGGGGGCAGGCGTTCGCGGTGGCGTTCAGCCCGGACGGCAAAACGCTGGCTACGGCCGACTGCGACGGCACCGCACGGCTGTGGGACGTCGCCACCCAGCAGCAGGTCGGCGCGCCGATGATCGCCGACCGGGATTGCGTGTACGGTCTGGCGTTCAGCCCCGACGGCAAGATCCTGGCCACGGCCAGTGCCGACGGCACGGTCAGGTTGTGGGATGTCACCACGCGTCAGCGGATCGGCGCGGCACTCGACTTTCCTGCCGCGGTCCACGCGGTTGCGTTCAGCCCAGACGGCCAGATCCTGGCCACCGGCAGCGACGACGGCACGGCACGGCTGTGGGACGTCGCCACCCAGCAGCAGGTCGGCGCGCCGATGACCGCCGACGACGACTTCGTAAGGGACGTGGCGTTCAGCCCCGACGGCAAGACCCTCGCCACCGCCAGTAACGACGGCACCGCACGGCTGTGGAACGTCGCCACCCAGCAGCAGCTCGGCGCGCCGATGACCGCCGACAGCGATTACGTGAAGGGGGTGGCGTTCAGCCCGGACGGCACGATCCTGGCCACCACCAGCGACGACGGCACGGCCCGGTTGTGGGATGTTGCCACCCAGCAGCAGATCGGTCCCCCGATGACCCCTGCCGACACTTCCCTGGCACGGGTGGCATTCAGCCCGGACGGCACGATCTTGGCCACTAGCGGCGGCGGCGCCGCCGACGGTGACGACAGCGCCCAGTTGTGGGATGTCGCGTTTCCGCGCGATCTTATCGGCGCGGTGTGCGCTATCGCGGGCGACATCTCGCTGACGCGGGCGCAATGGGTTGCCGATGTACCGTCGGAGCCATTCGAGCAGACATGTCCGTAGGCGGCGCGATTCCTGAGGATCTCGACGCAGGAGGCATCGGGTTCGGTGATGTGGGACCAGCCCGCCTCCTGTCACGTCCAGCAACAGAATTAACCGTCTGGTGGCTCATCGCCGAGGAGCCAGCGCGCGCCTTGGCCGAGTTCGGCGGCGGCGTCCTGCGGGTTGTATAGAGCGCAGCGGCGGAGCGAAAGGCAGCCGCAGCCGATGCAGCCGTTCAAGGTTGTGGACATCCGCTGTAGTTCGGCAATCTTCGCGTCGATTCTGGCCTGCCATGCCCGCGCGGCGCGGCTCCACTGTGCCCTGGTGGGGGCCTGGCCGACAGGAAGCAGCGCCAGGCTTTCGCTGATCTCCCGCAGTTCTAGGCCGAGTTGGCGGCCCGCCCTGATGAATGCCACCCGGCGCAGCGCGTGTCGCGGGTACCGGCGCTGGTTGCCGGCGGTCCTAGTGGCGGTGATCAGGCCCAGGCCCTCGTAGAACCGCAGCGCCGATGGGGCAACACCGCTGCGCGCCGAGAGTTCGGAGATGGTGAGGAAGCGGGGCTGAGTCGACGAAGATGCCACGGCCGCCAGCATAAGGGGTAGCGACTTGACTTGAAGAGCACTTTAAGTTGCAAGCTTCTGATCATGAGGGATGAAGTATTGAAAGAGCGGCTCTCTTTCGCTGATCTGCCGGGCCTGATGGACATGATGAGCGGCGACGAGAAGCACGACCACTCCGCCGCCTCCACGCTTGACGTGCTGTGGGTTCTGTACGACCAGGTGCTGCGTATCAGCCCAGATAGCGTGGCGGACGACGGCCGGGACCGCTTCCTGCTGTCCAAGGGCCACGCACCTAAGGCGTTTTACGCAGTGCTCGCCGTGAAGGGTTTCATCGATCCCGCTGAGCTGCCGGGATTCGGCACCTTCGGGTCGATACTCGGGCACCATCCCGACCGCAACCTGATCACCGGCGTGGAGATCGCCAGCGGCTCCCTCGGCCACGGGCTGCCAATCGGTGTCGGCGTGGCCCTCGGGCTGCGCGCCCGAGGCGAGGAGACGTCCAGGGTCTTCGTTCTTGTCGGCGACGGTGAACTTGATGAAGGCTCCAACCATGAGGCGATCGCGTTCGCCGGCGCAGTGGGCCTGGACCGGCTGGCCGTAATCGCAGTGGACAACTCAAGCTCGACCTACGGCTGGTCAGGTGGCGTGGAGACCCGGTTCAGCCGGGAAGGCTGGTCGGCCTCCCGGGTCAACGGCCGGGACCACCAGGCGCTGGCCCAGGCGCTCAGCGCTGCCCATCCCGGCGTGCCGCGGCTCGTCGTGGCCGTAATCGATCCGAGCTGACTAACCGAGGGAACGCATGACGATGGACACGATGCGGGACCGCTTTACGCGAGTCACCAGCGAATTGCTTGACAGCGACCCCCGGGTGGCCGTGGTGCTGGCCGACATCGGCGCGAGTTCCTTCGAGCCGGCCAGGCAGCGGCACCCGGATAGGGTCATCAACCTGGGCATCCGCGAGCAGTTGCTCATCGGTGTGACGAGCGGACTGGCGCTGTCCGGCCTGCGCCCGGTCGCGCACACGTTTGCCCCGTTCCTGGTGGAGCGGCCATTCGAGCAGATCAAGCTCGACATCGTGCACCAGGGGGTCGGCGCGGTCCTGGTCAGCGCGGGCGGGTCCTTCGACTATCCGTTCTACGGCCGGACTCACCAGGCACCGGGCGATGTCGCGCTGCTTGACACTCTGCCCGGCTGGACCGTGCACGTGCCTGGCCATCCGGATGAGGCGGAGGCTCAACTGCGCGCGGCCGTGACGGCGGACGGCCCGGTCTACCTCCGGTTGTCGGTCCCGGCGAACGCGGCGCCCTTCTCGGTGCGAGCCGGCGGTCTCGCGGTGCTGCGCACCGGCAGCGCGGGCACGGTGCTTGCGGTCGGGCCAACGGCCGACGCCGTGCTCGCGGCGACCGCGGGCCTGGACGTAACTGTGCTTTACGCGACGACCATCAGACCATTTGACGCGCATACGCTGCGGGCCACGCTGAGTAAGCCGGACGTGGTGCTGGTCGAGCCGTACCTGACAGGCACTTCGGTGCCGTTCGTCGCCGAGGCGCTGAGGGACATCCCGCACCGAGTGCTCGCGCTTGGCGTCGGGCGACGGGAACTGCGCAGCTACGGCACCCCGGCCCAGCACATAGCAGCCCATAGCCTAGACGCGGTCAGCCTGCGAGCACGGATAGCCGACTTCCTTTCGGCGGAGCCTGTGGTTCGAAATCAATGAGTCACCACGCAGGGTCGTACGGAACCGCACTACCGCAGCAACGGCGCACCGCAAACCGCCCCCTGCTCAGCCGTCCAGCTCGCCGATCAGCGCGCGGACCCGCGCGCTGATCTCATCCCGGATCGGCCGCACCTGCTCCACGCTCAGGCCGGCCGGGTCCGGCAAGTCCCAGTCCAGGTACCGCTTGCCCGGGAAGACCGGGCAAGCGTCGCCGCAGCCCATCGTGATCACGATGTCTGCTGCCTGCACCTTCCCGGTCGTCAGCGGCTTGGGGAACTGGGCGGAGATGTCCAGGCCGATCTCGGCCATGGCCCGGACGACGGCCGGGTTCAGCTCGCTGGCCAGCTGAAGCCGGCCGAGGTCACCCGGACCCGCCCGGCCGCCTGCTGGTCCAGCAGCGCCGCAGCCATCTGGGAGCGGCCGGCGTTGTGCGTGCAGGCGAACAGCACCTCGGGAATATCAGCCATCAGCTGCCCTTTCAAACGTTCCGCCCCGTGAGCTGGCCTGGCCGATCGCAGGCGGCTGATCCTGGTTGCGGGGGACGGTGACCTGCGCCGCCGCCGCCGGGTTGATGCCCGGATACAGCGCCCTGATGACGCCGATGGCGAGAACACCGCCGATGACCTGCGCGCCGATGTAGGTGGGAACCGAGGACGGCGCGATCCCGGCGAAGGTGGCGGAGAACATCGGCCGATGGTGATCGCCGGGTTCGCGAAGCTGGTCGAGGACGTGAAGAAGTAGGCAGCGCCGATATAGGCGCCGACCGCAGCGGGCGCGGTCCGTGCGCGGCCCGACCGCGCCAGCGCGAAGATGACCACGACGAGCCCCAGGGTCGCCACGACTTCCGACAGCAGATGCGCCGGGGTGGCCCGGTTCTTGGCGGAGATCGAGACGGCAGCGCGGGCGAACATCAGGTTCGCCACCACGGCGCCTCCGGCGCACCCGGCGACCTGGGCGGGCAGGTAGGCGGCGGCATCTCGCCACGACAGCCCGCCGAAGACGGCGTCGGCGAGCGAGACGACGGGGTTGAAGTGACCGCCGGAGACTGGGCCGAACATCAAGATGACGGCGTACAGCCCGGCCGCCGTGGCGGCGGCGTTCTCGATCAGCTCCAGGCCCGTCTCACCCGGCGACAGGCGCTGGGCCGCGATCCCGGAGCCGATCACCACGGCGGCCAGGAACGCGCTGCCCAGCAACTCCGCCAGCAGCCGCCGCCACAGCGACCCGGTCACGCGCAGCAGACACCAGCCGCCGCGTCATCTGCCCCGGCCTGCTGGCCGCCGCAGCACTGCGATCCCTGACCGGCCGGTGCCCAGCCTGGCCGGCGGGCGCGGTACCCAGCGCAGCATGGGCCGCGTCCTGACCCTGGCCCCAGAACGTCGCGCTGTCCGCCAGCACCGTGTAGATCTCCCACCGCTCCCCGCCGGGAGCGCCCTTCACCCAGAACTTGTCCTGCCGGGCGTAGCAGCAGGTCGTGCCCCGCTCCTCGACAGAGGCCAGGCCGGCCTGGGCCAGGCGGGCCTGCTCGGCGTCCACCGTGTCGGTGTCCGCGACTTCCACGCCGAGGTGGTTCAGGCTGCCGCCATGGCCGGGGTTCTCCATCAAGATCAGCTTGAGCGGCGGCTCGGCAATCGCGAAGTTCGCATATCCGGGCCGCTGCTTGGCCGGCCCGGTGCCGAACAGCTTGGTGTAGAACGCGATCGACTCGGCCAGGTCATCGACGTTGAGGGCGAGCTGGACACGTGACATGACGGCCTCCCGGAACTGGACATCGATGTTCGTCTATGTCTGATGCCCCGAGCTTGCCACGAGATATCGACGTCTGTCAATATAGATGCATGTCGAATTCTCTGGTGCTGCTGACCCCGGCCGAGTCGGCGGCGTGCTGCTCTCCGCTGTCCGCCCAGCCGATGACCGTGGAGCAGGCCGAGCAGGTCGCGCCGCTGCTCAAGGCCCTAGCCGACCCCGTCCGGCTCCGGCTGATGTCGCTGGTCGCCTCGCACCAGGGCGGCGAGGCGTGCGTCTGCGACCTGAACGACGCGTTCGACCTGTCTCAGCCCACCATCAGCCACCACATGAAAGTGCTGCACGACGCCGGGCTGGTCGACCGGGACAAGCGCGGCGTCTGGGTGTACTACCGGGCCCGGCCCCAGGCCCTGGCCGCCATCGGCGCGCTGATCGGCTGCACCCCGCAGTGACGCCCCGCTACCCGGAAGGCGGAAGCCATGGCCACCCCCGCCGAGCTCGACCAAGTCCGCGAGCGGGTCCGCGCCCGGTACTCCCAGGCCGCCAGCACCGTCACCGCAGGCGGCATTCCGAGCTGCGGTGACACGTGCGCCGGGCCGGACGAGCCCGGCACCGGCGCCGGGCTGTACTCCGCCAGCGAGCAGGACGAAGTCCCCGCCGATGCCGTAACCGCCAGCCTAGGCTGCGGTAACCCGCTCGCGGTGGCCGACATCAGCGCGGGCGAAACCGTGCTGGACCTGGGCTCAGGCGGCGGCATCGACGTGCTCCTGTCGGCTCGCCGGGCCGGCCCGGCTGGGAAGGCCTACGGCCTGGACATGACCGAGGAAATGCTCCGCCTCGCCCGCGCCAACGCCGCCCGCGCCGGAACAGCCAACGTCGAGTTCCTGCACGGCCACATCGAGGCGATCCCGCTGCCGGACAGCTCGGTGGACGTGATCATCTCCAACTGCGTGATCAACCTGTCCGGCGACAAGGCCGCCGTCTTCGCCGAGAGCTTCCGGGTCCTTCGCCGAGGCGGCAGGCTCGGTGTGTCCGACATCCTGGCCGAGGATCACCTCACACCCGCCGAGCGAGCCGAACGCGGCGGCCCCATCGGCTGCATCGCCGGCGCCCTGTCCTTCGCCGAATACCGCGACGGGCTCACCGAAGCCGGCTTCACCGCCATCAGCATCAGCCCGACACACGAGGTCGCCACCGGTCTGCACTCCGCCATCATCGGCGCCGTCAAGGCCTAGCCCAAGCCGGAATCAAGGACGGGCCAACGGTAACGTTCTGTAGCTGGGATCCGATGTTCGCCATCGTGAGGCGTGAACCGGCTCGCGGACCGCTTCATCGGTGCAGTCAGGGCTATCGCGGCACCCGGGTGCCTACACGAGGCCGGGAAAGAAGATCTTGATTTCCCGCTGGGCGGACTCCGGCGAGTCGGATCCGTGCACGATGTTCTGCTGAACTTCCAGCGCGTGATCACCGCGAATGGTGCCCATTGAAGCCCGGATCGGGTCGGTGGAGCCGGCCAGAACGCGGAACGCCTCGATCGCGCGTGGCCCCTCCACCACGAGAGCTACCAGCGGCCCTGAGGTGATGAAGTCGACGAGCTGGCCGAAGAACGGCCGGACAGAATGTTCCGCGTAGTGGAACTCGGCCGTGTCCCTGTCCAGGGTGCGCAGGTCCATCGCCACGATCCGCAATCCCTTGGCCTCGATCCTGGACAGGACATCGCCGATAAGGCCTCGCCGCACACCATCGGGCTTGACCAGGATCAAGGTACGTTCAGTCATAAATGCTCCTCACGGTGGCCCGGCGAGCCGACTCGACGTAGTCGTAGGCCTCCCGTCGCAGGCCCTGGATGGGTTCGTACACCTGCGCGGCGATGGGCTGGTAATCGGCAAGGACACGAAGCTGTTCCTTGATGACCGCTATGGCCATCGGCGACTTCGCCGCCATGGTCGCGGCCAGCTCGAGGGTAAAGTGCTCAAGTTCGGCCGATCCTACTAGATGGCAGTCCCGGGTTCGCAGCCGTGATGGCGAACGCCGCTGTCTCGTCGGCGCCGCTGCCAGAATTCAGCCGGCAGCTCGGCCACCTCATTCCCGGACCGTTCCAGATCAGCGGCCCATGGCAGCATGCGCTGGAAGGTCGGCTCGCCGCCGTCGGCGAGCTGCCGGATCATCGAGACGTTGCGCTCGACACGCCCGATGATCGCGTCGCGGATCGCGGCCGGGTCACCAGGCCAGCCGTACCCGTCCAGGAGCAGGCGGAACCGTCGGCGCCGGCCTGTTGCATCACAGAATCCGGCTTGCTCAGCGACCTCCGCCGTCAGCAGCGGCACCCAGGTCAGCGCCGAGAACGCCAGGTCATCCTCGCGCCGGGACGGGCTGGCGGTGTCCCAGTCGACGAAGCCGACCAAAGCGTCGTGGGCCCACACGGCGTTCCACGGCGATGCATCAAGATGAGCGATCAGAAGTCCCGGCTGCCACGGCCGGCCGGTGAACCACACGGCGTCTCCGGCAGGCCGGAACGTCGCGGTCGCGTCGTGCAGCCTCCGAAGCCACCCGCCGACCTGCCGGAGCGCGTCGTCGGAGCGCAACCAATCCGGCCATGGCGTAGTCTCGCCCAACGTCTGGCCGGGCAGGAACGTCAGGCGTTCGCGACCCTGCTCATCGAAGCCGCAGGCTCGCGGGGCGCCGTCGAAGCCCACGTCTTCGAGATGCCGCAGGACCGACCCGCCGATAGGCGGCGAACCCAGGCTGGCCGTTGGCCGCGACCGCCTCCAGACGCCAGTCCGTTCCGGCGTGCCCGAAGACCCACTCCATGAACAGGACGTAGTTGCCGCGGCCAGCGAACCAGTTGAGCATTGGCGGCATCTCCATGAGCACGTCCTCGGTGAGCAGCCGCTTGAGACCCTCGACGTCGGCGCGGGAGAACGCCTTCATGTAGCGATCGACCCAGGCGCGCTGCTCGGCTGCGGACGGCTCGCTCAGGTGCTCCGGCCGGACCCCGATTTCCTTCACCCGGGTACGCGCCCGCTGCAGGGAGCTGTTCACCGATACGACGGTGGTGCCGAGGATTTCCGCCGCCTCGGACGCGGAGAAGCTGAGCACGTCACGCAGGATCAGCACACCACGCTGACGCGCCGACAGGAGCTGCAGGGCGGCGGCGAACGCCAAGCGCAGACTGCTGCGGTCGATCACGGCTCCAGCCGGATCGCCCGCGTCCAGCAACGAGTCAGGCAACGGCTGGAGCCAGGCAACCTCTCCCCGGACGAGCGGCTCGAGCGGGTCCGACGCGGCCACCAGCCCCGACGGCAGCGGTCGGCGGCCGCGGACCGCCAAGGCGGTCAGGCAGGCGTTGGTCGCGATCCGGTAGAGCCAGGTGCGCAGTGAGCTGCGAGCC
The DNA here is from genome assembly GCA_963808315.1 of uncultured Actinomycetes bacterium. GTDB lineage: Bacteria > Actinomycetota > Actinomycetes > Streptosporangiales > Streptosporangiaceae > Palsa-504. The sequence continues at coordinate 29,515 of CAWEFK010000047.1, forward strand.
TCGTCGTACTGCTCCCGCGCCCGCCATGCCCTCAGGTAGGTGTCCTGAACCAGATCCTCTGCGTCGTGAACCGAGCCGAGCATCCGGTAGCAGTACGCCAGCAGCTCCATCCGGAACGGTTCCACCAGGCGATCGAAGCCTTCTACCTTCGTCGTCACGCGTGCCCAGGCGCCAGCACCGGGCTGTTGTGATAAGCGGCGATCAGCCACTGACCTCCCCGCTTCTCGAAAACCCAGGTCGCGTTTACCTTACCCGTGTCCGGAACCTCAGTCTCGCCGGCGAACAGGATGCCGGATTCGCTGACGACAATCGCGGCGTCCCTGCCGACGAAACGGAGGCTAAGCTGCTTGTTGTAGGTCGAGCTGTCCTTGAGGGGCCCCTCGAAGGCCAGGGCCATGTTCTCGCGGATGACGTCCCGGCTGCCGCGGAGCGAGCCGGTCATGATGGCGGTCGCGCCCGCGGTGTAGTTGGCGACCATACCGTCGGCGTCGCCGGCCTCCCACGCCTTGTAGGAGTCAACCAGTACGGCTTGGATGGCGGCCTCGTCTTCCGGACGACTGTCTGACATCGGGTTCTCCCTTTGTGATCGGTTCGCCCGGGGTATTCCGGCGAACTCGTCAATACATACCGGCGGAGGGTCCTGAACTCATCGCGCCGCGGTAAAGAGGTACCGAGTCAAAGCGTTCGGCTCGCATTGAGGCTCTCGGTGCCAAGGACATTCAGAAGAGCTAGGGCCTCGGCGTCATGGGATCCTTGCGGCGCGGTGTACAGCACGAGATGCTGGTCGCGGTCGGTGAGCATGAGGGAGTCGCAGTCGACGGTGATCTCCCCGACGACCGGGTGCCGGAACGTCTTCGTCAGCATCGGTGCCGCTTGCACGTCATGGCGCTCCCAGAGCCGGGCGAACTCGGGGCTGCCGTCGCGGAGCTCATCGATGAGGCCGGTCACCCCGGGATCCGACGGGTACCTGGCGAGAGTGGTACGGAGCTCCATGACGACGTGGTGCCGGAACTCGGTGCCGTCGGAGATCCCGTATAGCGTCGCGTCAGTTCGCACCGGCCCGAGGAACGCCCGGCGCGCGAGGTTGCGATCCTCCGGGGCGAGCCTGGCGAAGTCCTCCATGAGGGCAGCCGCGAGGTCGTTCCACGCGAGCACCTCGAACGTCGCGGACGTCACGAAGGCGGCCGTCTGCGGCAGCCGCTCGAGGAGCGCGAGGATGCTCGGGCGGACGTCGCGGCGGTGCCGCCCGGTCCGGGTCGGCGCGGTGCCCGCCAGGACGTGGAGGTGGTCGAACTCCGCGTCGGTGAGCCGCACCGCACCCGCGATCCCCGCCAGGACTTCACCCGACGGACGCGGCGCTCGGCACTGCTCGAGCCGGACGTAGTACTCAGTGGAGATGTGCGCGAGGACCGCGACCTCCTCGCGGCGGAGCCCCGGGGTTCGCCGCCGCGGTCCGGAGGGGAGGCCGACGTCCTCCGGTCGGAGCCGCTCGCGACGGCTGCGAAGGAACGCTCCGAGCTCTTGCTTGTCCATGCCCCTAAGTTTGCCCTCGTCTCGGCCCCGGATCCTGGTACCGCCTGTGCCTGGATCCGGATCCCGGGCCGTCGCGACACTATCGACATGACGAACGACATCAACACCATTCCTATCGGCCTGCTGACCGGCAAGGTCGTGTTTATCACGGGCGCCAGCCGCGGCATCGGCGCGGCAGCGGCCCGGCTCTTCGCCCGGGAGGGCGCCGCGGTGGTGCTGGCGGCCCGGAGCGCCGACGCCCTCGACCGGGTCGTCGCGGAGATCCGCGCGCACGGCGGCGTCGCCGACGCGGTTGCCCTAGACCTCGCTGAATTTCCGCGCGCACTGGACCGCCATGACCGCCGAGGCTGCGCTGATGCGGCGGGACGGCGGCGGGGCGATCGTCAACACCTCGAGCATCGGCAGTCGCCGTGCGAACCCGGAACTCCCCGCGTACGGCGCCATGAAGCGCGCGCTCAACAGCATCACCGAGACGGCGGCCGTGACCTGGGGCCGTGAGGGCATCCGGGTGAACGGCATCACACCGGGCGGCACCGCGACGGAGATGATCGACACGTGGGAGGCGGCGACCCCCGGCGTCATCGAGCGCATCAGCGCGTCGATTCCGCTCGGCCGCATGGCTGAGCCCCGCGAGGTCGCCGAGGTGGCTGCGTGGCTGCTCAGCGACCGAGCGTCGATGGTGACCGGTGCGATCGTGCCGGTCGACGGCGGCGCGGGCGCCTGAAGGGACGGCCAGGCATCCGGCGCGACCTGCCGTCCGGCGTGTCCCGGCCCGACGTCCACCAAAATGTCACTGGCCGCTGGTATTCTCGAACAAGAAGCTTAAAAAGGCTATCAGCCATTTAAGATCATCAGTCAGCCCGCCCCTGATACCTGGGCAGGAGGTGACGACCAGGTGAGCCACGCCCCGGCCTTCACTAGCGAAACCGACGCGCTGCAGATGCTGGAATCGGCGCTGGGCTACCTGGCTGCCGCTGACCCGACCCAGATGCCTACGGTCATCCAGGCCCGGTGCCTTACCGTCCTGGAGCGGGCCGACGCCCGGGCCACCGCTGCCCGGGCCGCCATCTTGGCCGCGTTCACTATCAGCCAGGGCTACCGCGAGGACGCGGACTACAGTCCCCGGTCCTGGCTGATCCACCGGACCCGGGTGACCAAGGCCACCGCGACCGATCACACAGGTTGGTCCCGCCGGACCGGAACCCACCCTCGGGTGCTGGCCGTTCTGGCTGCCGGAGACATCTCCAAGTCCTATGCCCGCACCATCTGCGCCTGGACCGATCGTCTCCCCGAGGACTGCCGGGACAACGCTGACGCCATCTTGGTCAGCGCGGCGCAGATGGGGATGGACTTGCCAGACCTGGCCGCGCTGGCCGCCGCGATTGAGGCCCGGTCCCGGCCGGATGTTCCGGATGAGGACGGGCCGCGGTTCGAGGATCGAGCGGTCAAGCTGGAGACCACGTTCGGTGGCGCTGGGGTGATGACAGGCGACCTGACGCCGGAGTGCGCGGCGGTGGTGACCGCGGTACTGGACGCGCTGTCCGCGCCCCGGGGCGCGGAGGATGAGCGCAGTCACGCCCAGCGTTACCACGACGCGCTCGAAGATGCCATGCGCCGGCTGGTGGGGTCGGGCCTGCTGCCGGAACGAGCCGGGCAGCCGATCAGGGTCTCAGCGCATATCGACCCGATTGACCTGGTCAATCTCGACGTTGATTCGAAGTTGCAGAAGGAATGGACCGAGCGGGTCCGGGAGCGGTGGGCGGCAGCCCGTGCGTCCGCGTCGGTGGGCGGGTCGGACGGAGCGGCATGGCTGGAGGGGGACGCCGCGGAGGGGTTCGCGTGTGATGCGTCGGTAACGCCTGTGGTGCTGGGGATGGTGAATCCGGGGGTACTCGATGACATGGTCCGGTTCTGCTTGGACCTGGCAGGGCACGGCCCTGGCCGCTGCACCCCAGCCTCCCGCCCCGGCCACAGCGACCCCGGCCACAGCGACCCCGGCCACAGCGACCCCGGCCACAGCGACCCCGGCCACAGCGACCCCGGTCTGGACGGCCCGGGTGAGCTCCTGCTGGATCCCCAGCCGCTGCCGCCCGGCCTGAGCCGCGAGTCACTCGAACGAGCCGTCATCGGCAAAGCCGTCGAGTTGCTATCGGGCCCAGGCGGTCTGGCGAGCTTCCTGCGCCGCCGCGAACTAGGCGCCCGGCTTGGCGGCCCCAGCCAGCCCCTGGACATCGGCTTCAGCAAAGATATCCCGGCCGGCATCCGTAACGCGGTCAAGGCCCGGGATCTCCGGTGCCAGTGGGCCGGCGGCTGTCACCAGCCTGCGTCTTCCTGTGAAGTGCACCATCTCAAGCACAAGAGCAACGGCGGCGAAACCAGCCTGGAGAACTGCATCCTCCTGTGTTTTTTCCACCATCAGGTGATGATCCACCGGATGGGCTGGACGTTGGTCCGGCACCCGGATGGCACCACCACCGCGTGGAACCGCGACTGGACCAAGGTGCTGCACAGCCACAGCCCGCCTGCTCGCGCCGGATAGCCACCCGGGCGCGGCGCCTGATAACTGAGCCCCGGAGCGGGCTGGCTTCGAGAACATAAGGCTCGAGCAAGTTCGGCTCTGCGCCGGCGCGGAAACTGCGCCACCGCATAATCGCGGTGGCGCAGTTCGGGAATCGCGAAGCTCAGCCGTGCCTATCCGGCGAGGACCGTGACCGGGTAGGCAAGTGTGTCGCCGAAGGTGCTGAGCGCACCGTCGGCAGGATCGACCTGGTCGAGGTAGGCCTCGAAGTCGAGGTTGGCGCCGCCGCCCTTGGTCGAGATACCCGTCTTGAGGGAGATGTGGTAGTAGATGCGGAGCGTGGAGTTGGCCGGGATGGTCACGCCTCCCAAGGGCAGTACGACACCCTGGATCTCGCCGTCCGTGATGTCCCCGCCGGTCAGGGCGACACGGTGATATGTGCCCGCGGGGCCGTTCACCGAGTAGGAGAGGTCGACCTTGGAGGCGGGAACGTTATCCGTGGACCCGTCATCGGCGAAGATCCCGAACTGGATCCGTGCGTCGTACTGGGGGGTGGAAGCCCGGTTGATGAACCAGGTCTGGAATCGCTTCGGGGCGGTGCCCTCGGTCAGCTTCTTGGGGAAGTCCTGATTGGCCTTGATCGTCTGGGACTGGTAAGTGCCCTGGTAGACCATGCCCGTCGCGCTCTGGCCGCCATCGACGTCGGTGCCCACGATGGCGCAGATGACGTTCGACGTCGAGGCGGTGTAGGTGACGTCGGCGTGACCGCCGCTGTCGGTGGTGGCGTCGGAATGGTCGAGCGTGCCGCAGTAGCCTTTGCCTGTGATGGCGTAAATCGAGTAGTTGACCCGGTCGTCGGCGATGGCGTAGCCGTCCTTGTCTCCGATGCTGATGTCGATCTGCGAGGTGGCCTTACCGTTGGCGGGCAGGGCGTTGGGGAAGGCGTCGTTGGTGAACGAGCCCAATCCAGTCGTATCGGCGGCAAGAGATTGCGGCGTGGTGCTTGTCGCTGTGGCCTCGCTGGGCTGGCAGCCGTTGCCGATCCCGAGCCTTGCGTAGGCGGAGTTGCTGAACTCGTTCTGGATGTAGTACTTTCCGCCGTTGATGACCTCGTTGTAGGCCGTGGAGTTCGCCGCCGCCGTGCTGGAGTTGTCCGTCGAGCCCAGCTTGGGACCGTAAAACCCGGAGCACTCGTCGCCGATTTCGTGGCCGGTGCTGTCGCCCCAGGCCGGCCCACCCGCGATGCCGCTGCCGTTCGGGTCGGTCATTGTCTCGCTCAGTTCATGGCTTAGGGTGCCGACGGCGCCGTCCGCGTACAACTGCCCGCTGGGGGCCTCCCCGCCGTCACAGCCCCCTGCTTCATACGGCTCGTTTCCGTAGAGGGTCTCACTCGTGCCGTTGATGTAGGCCGAGTGATAGCCGCAGTAGTCGGAGTCAGAGTTCTGCGCAGGTGTGCCGATCCCGAAGGTCTCGGTATTGGGCGGAAAGAAAACCGGATAGAAATGGGCCAGGTCGGAGGGGAGACTGTTAGCGGTCAAAACCGAGGTGAGCTCGGTTTGCAGCTGGGCATCGGTAACGCAGCTCGTGTAGTTATCAGTCGCGTTCGGGGTGCACCCCTTCCCCGGGAAGGGGTGGGTGTCGACAATGGGTGTGCCCATCGTGATTTTGTACGTAATCGGCGTCTTGACGCCGTTGATCTGCGAGTAGTACTCGGTGGCGATCGAGAACACGTTGCTGGTGGTCCCGCTGGCGGTGGCGACGTTGCCGATGAAGCCGTCGATGATGCTCTGATAGTTCGCCGGGAAGCTGTTCGTTGCCGAGCTGCCCGCCGGCTGCCAGAAGATGGGCGTGATCGTGAGACCGATCGTGCCCGTCGTGTTCACGACCGGGCCACCGTCGTTGGTCAATGGCGGGGTGCAGCCGTCGCAGTAGTGGGCGTCCTCACCCTTGTCCAGATAATTGACCACCTCCTGGGACGGAGTGAGCGGAAGACTCCTCGCCGCCGCCAGCTTGTTGCTGGCGGCGTGAGTCGGCGATTGATGCGAGATTGCCGTAAAAACTGCAGCGCCGCCGAACAGCGCGGCGATAGCAGCGATCACGAAAAAGACGTTATGGCGACGCAATGGATGCGACATATAGGAGGCTCCTGACTAACTCCAACGATTTCGACCTGAGGCGCGCGCGGGCTGGCCTTGCGAAAATGTCACGATTCAGTTCGCTGCTCTATCACCGGTAAATCCGCATGGAGAAAAGGCCAGCGGAACCGGGTGGTCCGACTGTAAGGGTCGGGAACGGCGAGAGTCAACTATTCATATAATAGCCAAAATGGGTGAAATTTCGAATAGCGCCCAAGGCCTGGTCCCGACGTGATAGAAAAGTGCGTGCGTGCCTGTTTGTTGGGCGACGGGCAGGCACCGGTTAACCTGGGCGCGATCCCTGACGTCTCATCCGCCGCACCCGCCCCGGCGCCCCCGCCGGGGACTTCACACGAGGTACTCGATGTGCCGTCGCCAACCCTTAGAAGGGGTGCCTTCGATACCTGGGCCCGGCGCTCGCCGCTCCCCGTCAGGTACTCAGCTGGAACTGTCCGCGCTGCGAGCCCTCCGGCTGAGGTCGGCGAGTTCCCCGAGGAGGCGCCGCGCCTGGTCCGCCTGGCGATCAGAAAAGAGGGCGTGCGCTCGCCGCCCGGCGGCATCCCCGTGCACCGAGGCGAGCGACAGCTTGCGCTGGACCGGCCCCTGGGTCAGCCGGACGCTCTGCAGTTTTTCCAGTCTCATGTAAACGGTCTTCTTGGACACCCGTCCGGTGACCGTTACGGCCATCGCCTGGTTATGGCCGGCGGCGAGGAAGTGGTAGCTCAGCGGGGCCTTGACCCGCGCACGTTTCGGCGGCCTGGTCAGTTCCGGCATGTCGTGACCGAAGACCAGCCCGACCAGGTGCTGCGCCTCGTTCATATAGCCCACCGGGAGCAGGGCCTTCGTGAGGCCGGCGGCCTTGGGCCCGGAGTCCCGGCCTGCCACGCCCGCCACGTCAACCACCAGCCTGCACCAGCCGAACGGGCGCCACAGCAGCGGCTGTACCAGCCGCACCGCCTGGACCCGGCGGAAGGGGATGGTCTCGGCCACCGTACTCAGCAGTCCGCGGCGGATCCGTATCCCGTCGGGTGAGGTGGCGACCGTAAAGCCGTAGCGGCCCGTCATCTGCTGCCATGTCCTGGTCACGAGCCCGAGCGCGATCACGCCGAGGGTGGACTCCGCCGCCAGGAAGATACCGGGAGCGGCCGTGGCGGCGACCACGGCGATCACCGCTAGGGCACCGAACCTGGGCGCAGCCCGCACCAACGTGGCGCCGATCACCCGGCCTACCGGGACGGTGATCACCGGGAGTTCGGCGGGCTCTGGGGTGGCTGGGTCCAGACCGTGCTGGCCGGCCAGCAGCATGGCTCGCAGCCTGGCGGCCTCGCTGACGGTCAGGTAGGCCAGCCGGTCGCCCTCCTTCCCGGCGCCGGCCAGCCTGATATGCAGGGCCGCCAGGCCGAGGAGCCGGGCCAGGAACGGCCGCTCCACGTCGACCGCCTGGATCTTGGTCATCGGAAGCTGCCGTGAATCCCGGCGCAGCAGGCCGGTCTCGATGCGCAGCGTAGCGCCGTCCAGTTTCCACCGGGTGACAAGCCACCGGACCAGACCAGTGACCACAAGCCCGGCGGCCACGATCAGCTGGTAGAGGTCGTGCTTATAGCTGTCGGTCGTCACCAGGCTCAATGCGAAGATGCCGAGCAGTCCGGACAGCAGGCGGCCCGCCTGGATCAGGGGAGACAGCGGATGCAGGCGATGCCAGGTGCCCCCGGTGCCCTCCGGTGCCCCCGGCGTCCTCGACATTCCGGTCGCTCCTCGGTCCCTTTCGGGTGCTCGGCGTCCTCGGTCACAGGCCGGCGGCCCTCGCCTCGCCGAGCATGGCGAGGCGGTCTCGCAGCCGTGCGGCCTCGTCTCGTTCCAGGCCGGGTATCCGGGCGTCGCTCGCGGCCGCCGCCGTGTGCAACTGCACCGTGGCCAGCCGGAAAACACGCTCGAAGGGTCCCGCCGTAACCTCGACGAACTGCATCCGCCCGTACGGCACGACCGAAACCCGGCGGACGAGCACGCCGCGCGACACGATCAAGTCCTCTTCCCGTTCGCGGTACGCCCAGGCCAGGTAGCGGCGGCGCTCGACCCACAAAACGAACCCGGCGGCCACGGCCACGACCGCCGCGGCGGCCGCTCCGGCCCACGCGCCAGTCCAGATTCCGGCCACGACGCCCGCGATCACGGCGAGGACCGGCCCGGCCGTGGCCACCTGAGTCAGCCGCATCCGCCATAGCCCCGCCGAAGGGACCATCCAGCCGGGCGGTGCGTTGACAGCCATGGCTAAAAGGTACACATCCCTGTCCGCGCGCAGCGCGCACAGCTGGCGGTGCATCGAGGCGATCACGTCGTTGTGCTGGTGTACCTCGATCGGGTGGGGGAACAGGGGGCCGCCCTCGTGCCAGGCGACGGAGATGGGACCCGTCCGGGCCGTGTTGATCGGCCGGCAGCCCAGCTGCGCGAGTCGTGCACTCTCCAGCGCCAGGTCTGGCACCACCCAGGAGACGTGGCTGACCGCGCCCGGTGCAACCCGGTACGCGGCCGCGAGGCGGTCGTCGATGGCGTGGACCTGGGCGAGCTCCACCACGATCGGCCCCCACGCGGCGAAGGCGGCTGAGTGGTCGAACACCACGTCCCGGTACTGCTGGCCGTCGACGTCAAACACGAACGACTCGAACGTCATGTGCTCGATGACCTGGAACGGGCCGACACCGAGCTCACGGTTCCATCGCGCCTGCGCGGCACCGAGGTCCTCGACCCAGTAGCCGACATGGTGAATTACCGGCATGCCGCAACCCCCCGGCATGCCGCTACCCCCGGCATGCCGCAACCCCCCGGCATGCCGCAACCCACCGGAATGTGTTCGCCAGGATGATGACTCCCGTCGCCGGGTCCTGGAACGGCGCGAGGGCGCCCCGTACGACCTCGCGGACCGTCGGCTCGCCCGCGGCCTCGATAGCCCTGGCTCCGCCCGCGGAGCACAGCAGGCTGCGGACGCCGTCCGCCATGGAGGCGTAGCGCCAGTGGCAGCTGACCTCGCCGCTGCCGGTGACGCTCAGCCCGCCGTCCGTCATCGCGGTCTCCAGGTTGCCCGGCGCTGACAGGGCGTACGGCGCGTGATCACCCGCTTGCCCGGGCGGGATGAGCGCACTCATCGCCTCGTGAATGACCGTGCCCTGGGAACGTTCAGGCGCGGCGAACAAGCTGGCCACGACGCGGCCGCCCGGACGGGTGACGCGGGCCGCTTCGCGCAGCGCCCGCCGGGGGTCGCCCGCGAACTGGAACGCGTTGACGCCGAGCACCGCATCGAACGCGCCGTCGCCGAACGGCAGCGACTCCATGTCGCCTTCGCGCAGGTCGGCCTCGGGCAGGCGGTCCCCGGCGATGCCGAGCAGGCCCGGGCTGACGTCCAGGCCGCTGGGCACCGCGCCGCGCCGGGCGGCCAGCAGCAGCGTGAGCCCGGAGCCACAGCCCACGTCAAGCACCCGGGTGCCGCGGCCGACATCCGCGGCGTCGAGCACCGCCTCGAACAGCGGCTGGTTGTGCGCCTCGGCCAGCTCCGCCCACGCGCGCGGGTCGGTGCCCCACAGGCGGCGCTGGACCACCGCCGCGGCGCTGATAGGCCCGGGCGCGGGGATGATCACACGTGCCTCAGCTGGCGGACGCGTGGTCGGGCTGCTCGCGGTCCTCGAGCGCGCCGCCGCCGAACTGCCGGTCGTGTTCCATGGTCATCCGCATGAACGGGTAGACGTAGTCGCGCATCTGCTGCTCATGGATCCCGACGGCGGTCACCAGGTCGACCTCACCGCGGGCGGCGGCGGAGAGCTGGTCGAGCAGGTGCGCGGCGTCGCGCAGCGCGAGGTTCGCGCCCAGGCCGAGGGTCGGGAGCATCGCGTGGGCGGCATCGCCGACCAGGGTGACCCGCGAGGGCTCCCAGGGCGGCGCCGGCTCGAGGAACCCGAAGGGGATCACGAAGACCGAGTCGAGGTCGACGCCCGCCACCAGGGCCTGCGCGGCGGGGTGCCAACCCTCGATCGCGCTCAGCATCGCATCCCGGAGCATGGCCGGCGTTCCGGCCGTCCACTCGGCGGCCGGCGGTATCTGCGTCCCCGGCGCCACACTGCAGCTGATCATGACGTAGTCCTCGACCGGTTCGAGCGTCACGTCGGGGGCGATCGCGGCAGCCGCGTCGGCGGCACGCTGCCGGGGCCGGTAAACCGCGATCAGCAGCCGCGAGCCCCTGCGGTCGGCGGCGATGATCACGCCGTCGAACAGGTTCGCGGGCAACTGCTCGAGCAGTCCGGGAGTCAGCGGCGTGCGCCCGAACACGCCCAGCCCGCGGACGCCGGTCTCGATGATCGTGGTGCCGGGCAGCCGCTGCCTGCGGACCGCCGACCGGATGCCGTCGGCGCCGACGAGGACGTCACCCTGCGCGGTACTGCCGTCGGCGAGCGTCACCGACACGCCGTCCGGTGTCTCCTTGTACCCGGTGACGGCCTGACCAGGACGGAACGAGTCCCCCAGGCGAGCCCGCAGGATCGAGCGCAGCGTCCGGCGGTGGACGCCGGTGTGCGGCCTTGCCCCCTCGTTCGGCGGCCCCAGATGGGGCTGCGAGCTCAGCTCGCTGAGCTGGTCGTCAAGCACGATCGACTCGCGCCGGTCATAGGTCAGGCGCGAGGTCTCGGCGTACAGCTCGAACAGGTCATCCGGCAGGCAGCGCCGGAGCGCCTCGCCGCCGTCCGCGTTCATGTGGAGGTAGTAGCCGATCTTGCGGCTGTCATCGGCGTCGCGCTCGAAGACCTCGCAGGTATGCCCGTCCTTGATCAGCCCCTGGGCGAGGGCCAGGCCGCTGAGGCCACCGCCGGCGATGAGGACGTGCAGCGGTTCGGTGGTGGTCACCAGGAATCTCCTTCTCGTCGTCGAAAGCGCTGCCGGTCAGCCTGGACGCTGGTTCAGACCGTCGAGGAGTAGAGGTCGGTGGAGTACGGCGGGGTGTCGTGCGCGGCGCTCCACGGCACGACGTGGTTGCGGAGCACTCCGACGCCCTCGATCTCCGCCTCGATGTTGTCCCCGGGCTGGAGGTAAAAGTCGAATGGGTTCGGCTGCACCGCGGCCACGCCGGAGATCGTGCCGGTGGTGAGGATGTCGCCGGCCGAGTAGCCCTGCGCCGAGTGGTGCGCGACGAGGTGGGGGATCGAGATGAGCATCTTGGCGGTGTTGCCGCGCTGGCGGACACCGCCGTTGACCCGTAGCTCCATCGCCAGCGCCTGGGCGTCAGGCACCTCGTCCTTGGTCACGATCCAGGGGCCGATCGGGCAGAAGGTGTCGATCGCCTTGGAGAAGGAGAACACGCCGGATTGCATCTCGCGGCGCTGGATGTCGCGGGCCGTGATGTCGTTGAAGATCGTGTATCCGGCGATGTAATTCTCGGCCTCGTCGGGTCCGAAGAACTTGCCGCTGCGGCCGATGATGATGGCCAGCTCCAGCTCGTAATCGAGCTCCTTGGTCAGCCCCTCGGGATACACGATGGCGTCATCAGGCCCGATGATCGCGTCGACGTTCTGGAAGAACACGATTCCCTTGTGCACCGGGTGTGACCAGTCGACCGCCTGCAGCTCCTCGTGGTGGTCGGAGAAGTTACCGGCCGTGTGGAAGAACTTCTTCGGCACGATCGGGGCGCGCAGCCGGACGTCGGCGAGCGGGACTCGCTCTCCGGTCTCGCCCACCTGACCACCCCGCTGGAAATACTCGCGGGTCGAGGCGCAGCCGAGCTCGATGACGGTCTCGCCCTCCAGACGACCTACCCGGTCCGCGTCGAAGGTGACCAGTTTCATGACGAACGACTCACTCTCATTCTATGAAAGTTGATTTCGCATATCATCGGCCGGGATCGGGTGCGGTGTCAAGGGGGGACGGGCCGCGGCCGGAGCCGGCTTCGGGATCCGCGCGCCGGCGGTCAAGATGGACCGGGGTTGCTGCCCGCCAGCAGCGCGGAGATCTCCGCGCAGGTCTCGAGCACCGCCGGCTTGAGCTCGCGGATGATGCGCTGGGTGGACCAGTCCCTGGCCTGCACGGCCAGGTTGACCCCCGCCAGTACTCGTCCGGCCGGCCCGCTGACCGGTCCGGCCACCGACCGGAGACCGTATGCGAGTTCCTCGTCCTGCATCGCCCAGCCCTGTTCGCGGATCGCCCGGAGCTCCTCGCGCAGCTCAGCCAGCGAGAGCTTCGCGTTCGGCCCGGAATTGGCCGCGAACGAGGCGTCGGTGATGCGTGCCTCCAGGTCGTCCTCGTCGAGGTAGGCCAGCAGCAGCTTGCCGATGGAGGCGTGCACGGCGGGCAGCGTGGAGCCCACCTGGATGTTCGCGGTCACCAGGTCGGAGTTGCGCAGCCGGACCAGGTAGAGCACCCGGTCGCCGGTGAGCACGGCCAGGTTCACCGTCTCTCCCATCCGCTGGCCGAGCTCGGTGAGTTTCGGCGTGGCGATGCCGACAAGGTCGAGGCTGCGCAGCGCGGCCATGCCAAGCGTCAGCGTGCGCACTCCTGGCCGGTACTCGCCGTTCGGCAAGTGGTCGAGGTAGCCTTCCGCCGTCAGCGTCATCACGACCCGGTAGGCGGTCGGCATCGGCAGGCCCGCGGCGGTGGCGAGGTCGCTCACCCGCCAGGACGGGCGCTGCTCGTCGAAAAGCGACAGGAGCCGCAGTCCCTTGGCGAGTGCCTCCACGCGGTACCCGGGGCGCTCCGGAGACTCCGGGCCACCAGGCGATTCCGCCTCGGGAGAAGACTCGGGAGAAGGCCCGGTAGAAGGCCCGGGAGCCGTCCCGGCGGGACGGAGCGCCGCGGGAGCGGAGCTGGCGGTGCGGCGGGGCATAGCCGGCCTTCCTCCTCGGTACGTGAAAACTGCCAATAGCCTACGGGCTGCTTCGGGCCGACCCTGGACAGCTAGACGGCTAGTCGGTTACGGTATTTGGAAAGCGGCTTTCATAATACGAGAATTGAGGCCTGAAAGGTAGGCCCTATGCAAGACTGGCTTACGCTCGCCGGGCGGCCGACCCACGTCTTCGGCGCCGGCGGGCTCGGGGGAGCCAGCGCGCTGAGTCTGGCCGCCCAGGGGGCCCGCGTCGTGCTCGTCGACGTGAACCAGGAAAACCTCGACGCGGTGGCGCGATCCGCCAGCGAATCCGGCGGCGAGATAAAAACGCTGATCGCCGACGTGCGGACGGCGGAGGCCTGCCGCGCGGCGGTCGCCGAAGCGGTCGGGCTGGTCGGGACGCCGCAGATCTTCCTGCACGCCGTCGGGCGCAATGTGCGCAGGCCGATCCTCGACCTGGAGGACGCCGACTGGCAGGAGACCCTGAGCCTCAACTTGTCGTCGGCCTACTGGCTGGGCCAAGCCGTCGGACGGCTGATGGTCGCTGAGGGCTACGGGCGGATGTTGTTCGTGTCGTCGGTCTCCGGGCTGCTCGCCCATCCGCACCACGCGCCGTACGCGGCGGCCAAGGGCGGCATGAACCAGATGCTCCGCGTGATGGCGCGCGAGTGGGCCCGCTACGGCGTCACCGTCAACGCGGTGGCGCCTGGCTACATCGAGACCGACCTGACCAGGGGATACCTCGATAAGGACAACAACAGGGAAAGCCTGGAATCGCTCGTCCCGGCGGAACGGCTCGGCCTGCCCGAGGAGGTGGCCGACGCGGCCACGTTCCTGGTCTCCGATCGCGCCCGTTTCATCACCGGCCAGATCCTGTACGTCGACGGCGGCCGCGTCCTGGTCTGACCGTCGTCTTCGCCCCATCCCAGGAAGGACATACCCGTGCCTCTTGCCCCCGTTCCCATCCCGCGCCGCTTCGAGGGCCGGTCGGTCGTCGTGACCGGCGCCGGCACCGGTTTCGGCGCCGAAATCGCCGTCCGCGCGGCCCAGGAGGGCGCCCGCACGGTCGGCGTCCATTACCGCAGCTCCACCGACGGGGCGAAGCGGACCGCGGACCGGGTGTCGGCGGAGGGCAGCACCGCGGTGCTGCTCCAGGCGGACATCACCGACTGGGGGCAGATCAAGGCGCTGGCCGACACGGCCTTCGAGCGGCTCGGCGGCGTCGACGTGCTGGTGAACAACGTCGGCGACGTTGCGCGCGAGCAGATGTCGTGGCGCGACATCACCGAGTCCTCGATCGACCATGTGCTGAGCGTCGATATCAAGGGCACGCTGCTGTGCGTGCACGAGTTCGGCTCCCGGATGCTGGAGCAGGGCCACGGGTCCATCGTGAACATCGGATCGACCGTCATCGTCCGCGGCAGCGCGCGGGCGCCGCAGTACGCCGCGGCGAAGTACGGGCTGCTTGGCCTGACCAAGTCCTACGCGCACGCGTTCGCGCCGACCGTCCGGGTCAACGTTTTCGCCCCCGGGTTCATCCAGACCGACGCGACCCTGGCCCGCAAGGACTGGCAGTCCGGCCGGGGAGACCAGCTGCGCTCGCTCACCCCGATGAACCGCATCCCGGGGCCCGCCGAGCTGGCGGGCACGGCCCTGTTCCTGGCCACCGACGACGCCTCGCACATGACCGGCGGCTATATGGTCGCCGACGGCGGCTACAACATGACCGGCGCCTGACCCCCCCCAAGAAACACAGTGCCGAAGCACCTGCACCCGCGGGACATGACCCTGGCCGAGGCCCGGGCGCTGGTGCAGCGCGCCGTCGATAAGGCCGAGCAGCTTGGCCTGCGCGGCGGGATCGCCGTCGTGGGGGCCAGCGGGGCGCTGATCACCGCGTCGCGGATGGACGCGGGCGGGCCCGGGCGGGATGGCGCGGGCCCGCTCCAAGGCGTGGATCTCGGCGACGCAGCAGATCCCCAGCGCGGAGCACCTGCACCGGATGACGTCGATCGCGCCGCCGGTGGCCACCGGCTTCGTCGCGGCGTCCCCGGAGGCACTGTTCCCCGGCGCGGGCGGGATGCCGGTCAGCGCGACGGCGTGGTCGTGGCCGGCATCGCGGCCTCCGGCGCCACCGTCAGCCCGTTCTTCCCGGCCGGCGTCGACCCGCGGGTGCTCAGCGCGGACGGCGAGCCCGCCAACCCCGAGGACCTGCTCATCGCCTACGCGCTCGGGATCCCGTACGCCGGGCAGCACGGCGATGACCGCAAGCGGTGGATAGACCGCTTCGGCGACCTGGTCGTCTCCCCGGCCGAGAGCCTCGGCATGGCGCCGGCCCCGCCCGCGAGCCGCCAGGCCGAGCTCGACTGGGCCAGGGGACTGTGCGACGCCGCCATGGACGTGGCGTCGCACCGCGGCCTCCAGGTGGCGGTGGCCGTGGTCGACCGCGGCGGTGACCCGGTCCAGCAGGACCTGATGGACGGCGGCGCGGCCGGCGGCGTCGCCATCGCCCAGGCCGTGGCGGCCGCCGCGGCGCTGTTCGGCTACGACAGCGCCAGCCTCGGTGACCGGTTCGGCGCGACGGATGCTCTCGCGGCGCTGGTCGTACCGCCGGTACTCGGCGTCCCTGGCGGCCTGCCGGTCCGTGACGGCGGGCGGGTGGTGGCCGGCCTCGGCGTCGGCGGCGCCGGCCCGTCCATATGCGAAGAGATCGCAAGAACCGCCCTGGCCGCGTTGTGACCAACGGCGAGTCCGGCCCGCTCCGCGTGTCCGGGAGCGGCCCGGGCCAGGTCCGGGTCGCGGTGGTCGGCTGCGGCGCGATCGGGAGCCTGTACGCCGCGCATCTCGCCCGGGTACCCGGCGTCGAGGTGTGGGCCGTCGACCCCTGGGCTGAGCACGTGGCGGCGATGGAGGCGAACGGGCTCCGCGTCACCGGGCTCGCGGATTTCACCGCGCAGGTCAACGCGCGAACCGACGGCCGTCAGCTGCCCGCGTGCGATTTCGGCATCGTCGCCACCAAGGCACGGCACACCCGCGCGGCCGTGACCGGCGCTCAGGCGGCGCTGGCGGACGCCGCCGTCGTCAGCGTGCAGAACGGGCTCGGCAACGAGGAAGTCATCGCCGAGTTCGTGCCGCGCGTCATCCGCGGGAGCATCGTCACCGCGGGCGCGATCGTGGCGCCCGGCGTCGTACGGTACGACGCGCCCGGGGACTCGTGGTTCGGGCCGTTCGAGCCCCGGCCGGCCCGGCGAGTACGGTCGGGCAGCTCGCCCGGCTGCTCACCGCGGGCGGGCTGCGGACGCACGCGCTCGGGGACGCCCGGGGCCCACAGTGGACGAAAGTCGTTTTCAACTCCGCGACCAGCCCGCTCGCGGCCCTGACCGGGCTCCCGATGGGCCCGCTGTGCACCGACGCTCCGCTTCGCCGGCAGGTCGACCTGCTGATCACGGAGGCGCTCGCGGTCTGCGAACGGGCCGGGATCACGCTGACCCGGCCGCCGGCCGACGCCGTGAACGAGGCCATCGCCGAGGCGTACCACCACAAGCCGAGCATGCTGCAGGATGTGTTGGCCCGCCGGGCCACCGAGATCGATGTCCTCAACGGCGGCATCGCCGCCGAGGGACGGCGCCTCGGGGTGCCCACACCGCGCCACGACTGCATGGTGGCGCTGGTCAAGGGCCTCGAACGCTCCTGGCTGGCCGGGCCCGCAGCCAATTTGTGACCACAAAACGTAGACAGTTGTCTCTCTAATCGCGTAATCTAAGCGAAACGAAACTGACTTTCATGATGTGAGAGTGGTTTCCCGCGGAGAGTCCTTCGTCAATGCCGAGGGAGAGCAATGACCGCACCCGCCACCGCACCGCTGCTCGACGTCGCCGGCCTGCGCGTCACTTACGGCGGGGTCGTGGCCGTCTCCGATGTCGACCTGCGGATCGCCGAGGGCGCTGTCTACGGGCTCATCGGCCCCAACGGCGCCGGCAAGACCTCGATGGTCGACGCCCTGACCGGATACACCAGGCCCGCCGCCGGCCAGATCACCTTCGACGGCCGCGACATCAGCCACCTGCGCCCCTACCGGCGGGCGCGTCTCGGCCTGGCTCGCACGTTCCAGTCGGTCGAGCTGTTCGGTGACCTGACCGTCGACGAGAACCTTCTCGTGGCCAGCGAGCACGTGACCGTCGCCTCGGCCATGCGAGACCTCGTGCTGCCGCACCGCCCGCCGGACCGGACCGGCGTGGACTGGGCCATCTCGGTCTGCGGCCTGGAAGATGTGGTCGACCGCTACCCGTCGGAGATCTCGCTCGGCCAGCGCAAGCTGGTCGGCATCGGCCGGGCGCTCGCCCGCCAGCCCCGGCTGGTCCTGCTCGACGAGCCCGCGGCCGGGCTGGATACCGAGGAGAGCCTCGAGCTCGGGCGGCGGCTGCGCACCCTGCCAGAAGAGCACGGCGTGACGGTCTTCCTCATCGACCATGACATGGGCCTCGTCCTGTCCGTCTGCGATCACCTCATGGTTCTCGACTTCGGACGGCAGATCGCGGCGGGCGCTCCGGCGGAGATCCGCGACGACCCCCGCGTGATCGAGGCCTACCTAGGAGGTCATCATGCCGGCACCGGCCACTAGCGCGACCGGCCACGCGCTCGTCCTCACGGACCTGTTCGCCGGGTACGCCGATGTGCCCGTCGTCCGCGAGCTCAATTTGGAGGTCCGCCCGGGTGAGGTGGTGGCCCTGCTCGGGCCGAACGGCGCTGGCAAGACCACGACCCTGGAGACGATCGCCGGGCTGCACCGGCCCATCTCGGGCACGATCGAGCTGTCCGGCGACGAAGTCGGCGGCACCCCGGCCCACCTGCTCGCCCGCCGCGGCCTGGCCCTGGTACCCGAGGGCCGCGCCCTGTTCCCCGGGCTCACCGTCCGCGAGCACCTGCGGCTGGCGGCCAAACGCGGGAAACGGGTCGACAGCCACGAGGATGAGCTGCTGGGGATGCTCCCCGAGCTGCGCAAGTGCCTGGGCCGCAAGGCGGGCCTGCTGTCCGGCGGCGAGCAGCAGATGCTGGCCGTCGGCCGGGCCCTGGTGACCAGGCCCCGGCTGCTGCTCGTCGACGAGATGAGCCTCGGGCTAGCACCGGTCATCGTCGAGCGGCTCCTCCCGATCCTGCGCCGGGCCGCCGACGAGCTCGGTGCCAGCGTGCTGTTCGTCGAGCAGCACGTCGCGCTGGCGCTGGAGATCTCCGACCGCGCCTACATCCTCACGCACGGCCGGATCAGGCTCGAGGGCGCCGCCGCCGAGCTCCGCGAGCGGCGCGAGCTCCTGGCCGCCAGTTACCTCGGGGAGACGGCCGCCTGACCAGGCCGTCTATCCCGACCGACAGACACTGACCGACAGACACTGACCGACAGAAACAACCATCGCCGAAAGAGGCCCCTATGAAACACCTCAGATCGCTCGGTGCGGCCGCCGTCAGCGTCGTCGCGCTGGCCGCGGTGGGATGCAGTTCCAGCGGTTCCAGCGGTTCCAGCAGTTCAGAGCGCGGTTCGAGCACGCCCGCGGCGGGCGGCACCACGGCGGCGGCCGCGGCGGGCAGCACCTCGTTCGGCACGCCGAAGAAGGCCACAGGCACCCCGTACGTCTTCGGGATGATCAACGACGAGACCGGCGCGGTCACCTTTCCCGAAGCGAGGCAGGGCGCGATCGCCGCCGTCGACTACGTCAACAACTACCTCGACGGCATCAACGGGCACCCGATCCAGATCGACGAGTGCACCGGCGACGGCACGCCGGCCACCGCCGCGCGCTGCGCCAATCAGCTGGTGGCCGCGCACCCGTTGGCGATTCTCGGCGCGGCCGACGTCGGCGCCCCCGCCTCGATCCCGATTTACGCGCACGCCAACCTGGCCTACCTGGGCGGCATCCCGTTCACCCCGGTGCCAGAGACCGCTGCGAACTCCATCCAGTTCTGGTCGGTGAGCGTCGGTGACAACCTGTCGGCCGCCGTCTACGCGGGTAAGACGCTCGGCGTCAAGAGCGTCGCGCTCGTGTACTTCAGCAACGCCCAGGGAGAGTCGATCATCCCGCAGATCACGCCGGTGTTCAGGGCCGCCGGGGTGACGACGATCAAGGACATCCCGCTGTCGCCGACGTCGCCGGACCCGAGCCCGCAGGCCGCGCTGATCGAGAGCAGCGGCGCCCAGCTCGCCTACGTCGACGTGCCGAACGGCTGCGGCAACGTGCTGAAGGCGCTGAAGAGCGTCGGCTACGCCGGCAAGATCATGGGCATCGACCCGTGCGGCGCGCCGCCGGTGCTCGCCGCCGCCGCCGGCGGAGCGAACGGCATGTACATCGCCTCGCCGTTCATGCTGCAGAGCGGGAGCAGCCCGCAGGCGCAGCTGTTCGAGGCGGCGATGAAGAAGTGGGCCGCGCCCGGCACGCTGATCGACTCGATCTCGACGGCCGGCTTCGCCACCGTGATGAACGTCCAGGCGGTGCTGAGCAAGATCTCGGGCACGCCCACGACGGCGAGCATCCTGGCCGCGTTCAAGACCGGCACCCACCCGAACTTCCTGTCGCACCCCTACACCTGCAACGCGCAGGCCCTGAAGGGTGGCACCGCGATCTGCAATGACTTCTACCTCATGAATCAGGTCGAGAACGGGGTGATCACCCAGCCGAGTTCGACTGACTGGGTGACCTCGAAGGGCTACTTCCCTGGCCTTCCTGGCTGATGACGAGGCGTAAGACGAGGGGCGTAAGACGAGACGTAACAAGACACGATGGCCAGCTACCTCCTGTTCCTGATCCTCGGTCTGGGCTCTGGCGCCACCTACGCCATGCTCGGCCAGGGACTCGTCCTGAAGTTCCGCAGCGCTGGCGTGGTCGACTTCGCCCATGGCGCGGTGGCGATGTTCATCGCCTACGTCTTCGTCAACCTGCGCAGCTTCGGGGAACTCGAGCTGCCCGTGGTGCTGATCCCGCACCAGCTCTCGCTCAACGGCGGCGCCGGGATCTCCGCCACGCCCGCCATCGCCATCTCGCTCGTTTACGCGGCCGTCCTCGGCCTCGTGCTCTACGTCATCGTGTACCGGCCGCTGCGCCGGGCCTCGCCGCTCACCCGCGTCTGCGCATCGGTCGGCGTCATGCTCGGCCTGCAGGCCATCGCGGTCCTGAACTACAGCACCGAGCCCGTCGCCACCAACCCGATCTTCCCCAGCTCGGCGCGGTCGGTCGCGCACGTCACGTTCCCCGAGGACCGCCTGTTCTTCACCGGCGTGGTGGTCGTCATCTCGGTTGTCCTCGCCCTCATCTACCGGTTCTCCCGGTTCGGACTGGCGACCCGGGCCGGTGCCGAGAACGACCGGGGAGCCGCGCTGACCGGCATCTCCGCCAACATGATCGCGGGCCAGAACTGGGTCATCGCGACGGTCCTGGCCGGCGCGGCCGGCATCCTGATCGCCCCGATCGCCAGCCTCGACCCGACCTCGTACACCCTGTTCGTGGTGCCCGCGCTGGCCGCCGCGCTGGTCGGCCGGTTCTCCTCGTTCTGGGTCACCGCGCTGGCCGGCCTGCTCATCGGCTGCGCGCAGTCCGAGATCGCCAAGCTCATCACCGTCTGGACCTGGCTGCCCCAGCAGGGCCTGTCCGACGCGCTCCCGTTCGTGGTCATCATCGTGGTGATGGCGTTCCGCTCGCGTTCCGTGCTCGCCCGCGGCGGCGAGGCGGCCGAGCGCAACCCCTCGGTCGGCCGCCCGAAGACGCCGCTGCGCACCGCCGCCCTCTGCTTCGCGGCCGGCCTGATCGTGCTGTTCGTGCTCAGCAGCGTGCTGCGTTTCGCCTTCATCTCCTCGCTCACGGTCACCTGCATCGCCCTGTCGGTGGTCGTGCTGACGGGCTACGTGGGCCAGGTGTCGCTGGCCCAGATGTCGCTGGCCGGCATCGGCGGGTTCATGCTCGGGCACATCTCCACCAGCTGGGGCATCGGCTTCCCGTGGTCGCTGCTGCTGGCCGGGCTCTGCGCGGTGCCCGTCGGCTTGATCATCGGCCTGCCGGCCCTGCGGCTGCGCGGCGTGAACCTGGCCGTGGTGACCCTCGGGTTCGCGGCGGCGATGGACGCTGTCGTGTTCACCAGCCTGTCCTTTACCGGCAGCACCGCCGGCCTGACCATTCCGGCGCCGCGGCTGCCCGGGCTGAACCTAGCGATCACCCAGGGCAAGGCGTACCCCACGTTCATCTTCGGCGCGCTCGTGCTCCTCGTCGTGATCCTGCTCGGGCTCCTGGTGGCCCGGCTCCGGCGCGGTCCGGCAGGCCGGATGCTGCTGGCGATCCGCTCCAACGAGCGCGCGGCGGGTTCGGTCGGGATCAATGTGGCCCAGGGCAAGCTGATGGCCTTTGCGCTGGCCGCGTTCATCGCCGGCATCGGCGGCGCGCTGACGGGCTACATGCAGGGCGAGCTGACCGCCGACAGCTTCGCCGCGTTCACCTCGATCGCCCTGCTGGCCATCGTGTTCGTGGCCGGGGCCGGGCGCATCGCGGGCGCGGTCGTCGCGGGCATCATGTTCTCGGCCGCCGGGCTGTTCGTCACCTTCCTCAACCTCCACCTGAACGTCGGCAAATACCAGGCCATCGTGGCTGGCATCGCGCTCGTGCTGACCGCCGTCCAGAACCCGGACGGCCTCACGAGCACCTCGACAGGCAAGGGCCCGGCGGTCGCGCTGGCCAGGCTCCAGGGCCGCGCCGCCGGGGCCTATCGCAAGCGGCGCCCGGCTAGCCGGCCGGAAAGACGCGCTCCGGCCGAATGACCGGGTCGTACGCCTCGAACTCCCGGGCGCGCTCCTCGATCTCCGCACGCAGCTGGCCGTGCCGTTCGGCGGTCTTCTGGATCTCGACGGCGTGCGCCCGCTTCTCCGCCATCGAGATGACCGACGTCGACAGGTCCGTCCACCTCACCTGCCCGTCCGCGGTCAGCAGGCCGCGTGCGCCGCACGTCGCGCACTGCACGTCCGCGCCGCGCAGGGCGACGACGTCGAGGTGGCACATGGGGCACAGTCCCGGCGGCCCGAGGTAGCGCGCCCGGTCGAAGGGCACCCCGAGCTGGCTGGCGACGTTGCGCCCGAGCAGCGCCGAACGCTCGATGGCGGCGCCGTCGAGCACGATCGAGCGCGGTGTCCCGGCCCCGTCGAACTGCACCTGATCGACCACGGCGATGTGCATCGAGAACGTCGTGGCGTGCATCATCGGCAGGGTCAGCGTCTTCCACTGCGCCGTCAGCGAGCCGCCCACCGCGAGGAACCCGGCCACCCGCGGCTTCAGCACCCGCTCATCGACGCGGAACGGGACGGCCGGTTCCCGCCCCTGATTCCGCAGCGCCAGCAGTCCCTCGATGATCGCGGCATCGGCGTTCGGCCCGAGCAGGCGGTCGCCAAGCAGCTTGAGCCGCGCGGCCACCGTCCGGCTCATGATCGGGGTGCTCACGATCAGCCCGTCACAGTCGGCCAGCCGGTCCCACAGCCACCACGCGTCGTCCGGCTCGACCTGTTCCGCGCCGCCGCTGGGCAGCCGGAGCTCGTCGAGCCGGACGAGCTCGACCGCGGCGCCTGCGCCTTGCGCCGCCCGCAGGGCCGCTTTGAGCAGGATCTCGGCGCTGCCGTGGGGCTGGCCGCAGCCGAGCCCGAGCACCCGGTCCGGTGTCCGCGTCATCGGCATCCTTCTTCCGGTTGGCGCCGTCTCTCTGCCTTGCCAGCTATCCTCTCACTCTGAGATAGTAACTTGCATAGAATGAATGAAGGTAGGTGCGAACCCGTCTCGATCGGAGGCGCCGCAGGTGGGCCGGCTGGAAGGTAAGCGGGTGCTGGTCTCGGGCACCGGCGGCGGGATCGGCCGCGCGACCGCGGTGCTCTGCGCGCGGGAGGGTGCTCACGTCGTGGGCGGCGACCTGGACCCGCAGACCTCGCAGGAGACGGTCGAGCTGGTGCGGGCCGGCGGCGGGCGGATGGACGCGATCGCGCCGGTCGACCTGTCCACCGAGGACGGCGCCCGGGACTGGGTCGAGGCCGCCGCGGACCTGGCGGGCGGCGTTGACGTCCTGGTGAACAACGCCTCGGCGATCCGGTTCGGCCCGATCGACGGGCTCTCCTTCGCGGACTGGTCGTTCACCATCCGCAACGAGCTCGACATCGTCTTCCTCGTCACCCGCGCCGCCTGGCCGCACCTGGTCGCGGCCGGCGGCGGGTCGATCGTCAACGTGGCCTCCATCTCGGCCTCGCGCGGCGCGTTCTTCATGCCGCAGAACGCGCACGGCGCCGCCAAGGGCGGGGTGCTCGCGCTGACCTACCAGCTCGTGGTCGAGGGCGGCCCGCACGGCATCCGCGTCAACGCGGTCAGCCCGGCGATGACGCAAACCCCGCACACCTCGCCGCTGCTCGCCGATCCCGACGGGCCCGCCGCGAGCATCGCCGCCCGCGCCCCGCTGGGCCGGTGGGGGCAGCCGGAGGACGTGGCCCATGCGATCGTGTTCCTGGCTGGCGATGAGTCCTCGCATGTGAGCGGGGCGAACATTCCCGTCGACGGCGGTTCGGCGGTCGTGGGATGACGGGGCCCGGGCTCAGCGGGCGCCTGTTCCTGCGCGGTGAGCCCGGCTACGAGCAGGCGCGCACCGGCCGCATCTTCAACGCGCGCCGCCCGGACCGGTTTCCCGCCGCCGTGCTGCTGGCGCACGACGACGCCGATGTGGTGTCCGGCGTCCAGCTCGCGGCCGAGCGCGGCTGGCCGGTGAGCGTGCGCTCCGGCGGCCACTCATGGGCGGCGTGGAGCCTGCACGACGACGCCCTGCTGATCGACCTCGGACTGCTGCGCGACATCAGCTACGAACCGGAAACCGGCGTCGCCTGCGTCCGTCCGGCGGTCCAGGGCGGCCGGGAGCTCGCGCCGTTCCTGGCCGAGCGGGGCCGGGCCTTTCCCGGCGGCCACTGCGCCTCGGTCGGCCTCGGCGGCTACCTGCTGCAGGGCGGCCAGGGCTGGAACGGGCGGGCCCGCGGCTGGGCCTGCCAGAGCGTGGTCGGCCTGGACGTGGTGACGGCCACCGGGCAGCTCGTGCACGCGGACGCCGGCCAGCACGCCGACCTGCTGTGGGCCGCGCGCGGCGCCGGCCCCGGCTTCCCCGGCATCGTCACCCGGTTCTACCTGCAGACCTATCCGGCGCCGCCGGTGATGTGGCACGACACCTGGACGTTCCGCCTGGACGACACGGCCGAACTGCTCGGCTGGCTGCACGACGTCCTGCCCCGGCTCGACCGGCGGGTGGAACCCGTCGTCGCCGCCACCCGGCTGCGCGACGTCCCGCTGCACGACGGCACGGCCCGCCCGGACGGGACGGTGGTGCTGCTGCACACCACGGTCATGACCTCCTCCGACGCCGACGCCCGGGCGCTGCTGGCGGTCCTGTCCGATGGCCCGCTGGCCAGCCGGGAACTCGGTCACCTCAGCGGCCGAACGACTCTGACCCAGGAAAACCAGGCCCAGACCGCGCAGAATCCGGAAGGGTACCGTTACGCGGTCGATTGCACGTGGACCAATGCGCCGGCCCGGATCCTGGCGCCGCGGCTGCACGACCTGTGGAGCGAGCTTGAGACCGAGCACTCGTTCTCGATCTGGTACGGCTGGGCGCCGCGCCGGGACCTGCCCGAGATGGCGTTCTCGGTGGAGGCGGACGTGTACATCGCCACGTACGTGATCTATACCGACCCGGCGGACGACGCCCGCTACACCAGCTGGGTGCACCGCCGCACGGCGGAACTTGCCGCCGACGGCTGCGGCGTCTACCTGGGCGATACCGACTTCACCCGCCGGCCGGACCGGTTCCTGGCCGACGAGGCGTACGCCCGCCTGGCCGCGATCCGCGCGGACCGCGATCCGTTCGGCCGCTTCGCGACCTACCTGACGTCCGACCCGGCCAGGCTGAACGTTCATGGCTGATCAGGGCCCGGCCGGAGCCAGGCTCGACCACGTCGGGCTGGCGGTCGCCGACCTGCAGGCGGCCGCCTCGTGGTTCTGCGACGTGTTCGGGCTGGTCCGCGAGCTCACGCTCCGGGTCGAGCCGCTGGACCTGAGCATCGAGATGCTCATCCACCCGGAGTTCGGCTACCGGCTTGAGTTGCTGCACCGGCCCGGTTCCCCGCCGGGCCGCAAGCCCGGTACGCCAGCCGAGGCCGCGTTGCGCGCGGGCTACGGCCACGTGGCCTTCGACGTGACCGACCTGGACGCCTGGTACGAGCGTGCCGTCGCCCAGGGGGCTCGGCCGGTCATGCCGCCCGGCCCGTCACCGGAGGCCGGGGTGCGGATGGCGTTCGTCGCCGACCCGGAGGGTAACCTCATCGAGATCATCGCCCGGCCGCGCTGACCGCACCGTCAGCGCCCCGCCTCAGGGGCGCGCCCCGCCTCAAGGGCGCGGCCCGCCTCAGGGGCGCGGCCAGGCCGCGAACCGCGCCCTGATCAGGTCGACCTCCCGCGGGCCGAGGTGGTAGCGCTCGAAGGCCTCGTCGTCCAGGCGGTCCAGCCGTCGCCCGGCGTCCGCGAAGTCCTCTGCGGTCAGGCCCGGGTCCAGCGCCCGGGCCAGGCCGATCAGCCGCTCGACGGTGTAGCCACGCCCCAGGGCCGCCGCCGTGTCCACGTAGTCACGCTCGACGGCCCGGCTGGCCAGGGCGCACACCTTGCCGCCGACCACGTCGTCAAGATCGAGCACGGGGCCGATGTCCATGATCACCGGCTGCTGACCGCGGTCGAAATACGACATCTGCAGCATCATCTGCCGGCCGCCGGGCGCCGTGATGATCCACTCGGCCAGCCCGTCGCCCATCCCCTCGAAGACCTGACCCAGGTCCCCGGCCACGTCCTGACGCTCGGCCTCGAAGCCCGCGGCGAGCAGGCTGGCTTCCACCACGTCGGCGGCGGCCTGCACGCCGTGCTCGTGATTGGTGAACAGATCGACGTCCTCGGTCGGGCGGACGGAGATCCCGTGCGCGAGCAGCGCGCAGCCGCCAGCCAGCGCGAACCCGTTGCTGGCCGCGGCGCGCAGCGCGATGACGGCGACCTCCCGGTGCAGTTCGTCGAGCGGCATCAGGCCAGCGCCACCCGGGCGGCGCGCAGGCCGGGATGCTCGTCCTCCCAGGCCTGCCGGACACCCTTGGGCAGGTACAGGTCGGGCCAGACGGCGAGCAGCGTGTCTGGGTTCAGGTACGTGGTGAGGTCTTCCTGGCGGCTTGCTTCCCGGAGCACCGTTTCGTACAGCGAACGCAGCATGAACGGCTTGCCCAGATCGAAGGTGCGATCGGGGGAGCTCCAGAACAGCCGCAGCGGAAGCTCGACCGTACCCGTGGCCGGGCCCCGCAGCTCCGCCAGGCTGGCGGCGACCAGCGCCCGCCGCCCGGGACGGGACTGATAACGGCCCGAGGACCCCCCGGCTGCCCCGCGCCCGGCCGCCCCGCGCCCGGCTGCCTCGCGCCCGGCTATCTCGCGCCCGGCTGGCCGGGCGGAGTCCTGCCGGGGCGGCGGCGCGAGGTAGCGGTGCAGCGAGGCCTTCGGGATGTTCGTCTTGGCGCTGATCTCGCCGTAACTCTCGCCCTGCCCGCGCAGCAGCCGGGCGTACTCGATCGTGTCGGCCGGGTGTGCGATCGGCCGGCCGACGTGGCGATGACGGGCCGTGGCGACGCTCCGGGCGTGGGCGGCCCGCTCGGCGGTGTAGGTGCGCTCCATCTCCGCGAACAGCGCGAGCAGGCCGGCCGCGACACGCCCCGCGCCCTCGTCGGTGGTGTCGACCGGCAGCGGGTCGGCCAGGGACCGGACGCCGATGCCGCGCGCGGCCAGGTCGCTGACCAGGCTGAGCACCCCGCGGAGGTTACTGCCGACCCGGTCGAGGGTGTGGACCACGATCGTGTCGCCCGGCCGGGCGTGGCCGAGCAGCAACGTCAGGCCTTCGCGGCTGCCGCCGGTCTTGAAGTCGGTGTAGATCCGCTCGTCCGGGATGCCCTCCGCGCTCAGCGCGTCAAGCTGGCGCGCCAGGGATTCCCTGCTGGCCGACGGGCGCGCGTAGCCAAGCTCAAGGCCGCCATGCGGTCGGCCGATACCGGTATCCACAACCACGATCGTACCAGAATTCATCGCCGTACGATCTTTACCGAACGATAATTGTGGAACGAATTCCGGAACGACCCGGACCTGCGCCCGTTCGGACACGGACACGGTCGCGAAATCGACGAACGCCCTTCGCGCACTTCGCCAGCCGGCCTCGTCGCCCGGTTACCCCGTTTACCCCGGTTACCCCCGGTCACCCCGGTCACCCGGTTACCCCCGGTCAGGTCACGTCCGGTGCCGGGTCAGCGTCCCGCGAACACCACCCGCCTCGCGTGCCACACCCGTGTCAGGCGCTCCCGCTATCGAGCCACACCGATGGTCCATCGTAGTTGTCCCAGCAACACCGATGGTCCTTCGATGTGGGTCAGGTTCGGGCGGATCCCCTCTGACCGCCCAGGCCGGGATCTCAGACGGTACGCGAGACCGCATCCTCCGCCGGGCCGGGCCGCCATCGCCGGCCCAGCCGCGCCCGCCGGCCCAGCCGCGCCCGCCGCGCCAACCGCGCCAGCACCGTCCGCGCTGGCCGCGGCCGCCTCCCTGAGCTGCTGCAGCCGCAGCTTGGACGGCAGCAGGACGATGGCGAGCACCACGCCCAGGCCGAACAGCCCCGCCGACACCGCGAAGGCCACCGTATAGCCGTGGGTGGCCGCGACGGCGGGGGCGAGAGGCCCACTGTGGTGGGTAACCAGGTAGTTGGCCGTGGCGGTGAGCGCGATCGTGCTCAGCGCCGAGGTGCCGATCGAGCCGCCGACCTGCTGCATGGTGTTGACCAGTGCCGAGGCGACGCCCGAGTCCGCCCGGCTCACCCCGGCGGTGGCCGTGTTGATGGCCGGCGCGATGATCATGCCGAAGCCGAACCCCATGACCAGCAGGGCGGGCAGCACGCCGCTGGCGTAGCCGGAGGTCGGGGTCAGCTGGGTCAGGTAGATCATCGTGCCCCCGCCGAGCACCATCCCGATGGTGATGAGCACCCTGGGCCCGAACCGCGGCAGCGTCACGATCGAGGAGGTGTTGGAGCTGATCAGGATGCACCCGAACATGGGCAGGAAGGCCAGGCCGCAGGTAACCGGGCTGTACCCCTTGACCTGCTGGAGGTAATAGGTCAGGAACAGGAAGACGCTGAAGATCGCGATGCCGGCCACGCCGACGGCGACGTAAGATCCGCCGCGGGTGCGGTCCAGGATGACCCGCAGCGGCAGCAGCGGATGGCTGACCCGCCGTTCGGCGGCCACGAAGCCGGCCAGCAGCACCATGCCGAGGATCAGGGACCCCAGCGTCAGCGGCGCGGTCCAGCCGCCGGTCTCGGCGTGGGAGAAGCCGAAGACGATGCAGAACAGGCCCGCCGACGCCAGCAGCGTCCCCGCCCAGTCCAGCCGCGGGCGGCTGGCGGGCTTGTTGCCCTGTATGTACATCAGCGCGCCGGCCACGGCGACCGCGGCGAAGATCAGGTTGACGTACAGCGCCCAGCGCCAGGACAGGTACTCGGTGAGCACCCCGCCGAGGATGAGGCCCACGGCGCCCCCGCCGCCGGCCACCGACCCGAAGACGCCGAACGCCCGGCCGCGCTCCCGCGGGTCGCGGAAGATGCTGATCAGGGTGCCAAGCGCGGACGGCGCCAGGATTGCGCCGAACGCACCCTGCAGCGTGCGCGCGGCCACCAGCATGCCGAACGAGGTGGCCGCCCCGCCCAGCGCGGAGGAAAGCGCGAATCCGATCAGGCCCGTGATGAAGACCTTCTTGCGACTGTACATGTCGCCGAGCCGTCCGCCCAGCAGCAGCAGGCTGCCGAAGGCCAGCGCGTAGGCCGTGACCACCCACTGCCGCTCGCTGTTGGCGAATCCGAGCGAGTGCTGGGCCGAGGGGAGCGCGATGTTCACGATGGTGGAGTCCAGGATCACCATCAGCTGGGCGATGGCGACGATGAACAGGATCAGCCAGCGGTGGTCGTTGGCCGGCGGAGCCTGGCTCTCAACGGGCGATGCGGCCATGGGAACTCATTTCCTCCTGGTGCGGATCGCCGGTGATGAACTCGGCCATCGCGTCGTCTAGGGTCTGCAGCAAGCGCGCCATCGTGGCCCGGTCATCCTCGTCGAGCACACCGAAGACCTGCTTCATCAGGCGTGCTCGCGTGGTGTGGGCGACGGCGAGCGCGGCCTGTCCCTCGTTCGTCAGCCGGACGAGCAGGGCCCGGCGGTCCGTCGGATCCGCCTGCCGGGTGACCAGGCCATCGCGTTCCAGCGTGTCGACCAGTTCGGTAACCGTCCGCGGGGCGAACCCGAACTCGGCGGCCAGCACGCTCGGCCGGGCGGGACCGCCGTCCTGCAGCTGGGACAGGACCTTGGTGCGGGCCAGGCTCAGCCCGCACGAGCTCATGCCGTCGTCGAAGGCCCGCCGCATCCGGTGATGCACCTCTAGATAGAGTTCACCCAATCGTTCCGGCGACGTCATCCGGCGGCAGCCTTTCTGTAAGCACCCTCAAAGTGAGGACACTCACCAATATATAACAGGCTCCTCGACCTCGCCGCCATAGGCCACCCAGCGGCCCCGGTGGCCCAGGCATGAGCTTCACCCGAGCCGAGCTGAAGTCCTTCACCGGCGCGACCCTGCCCGACCTGATCGGCGAGCCCGGGGGAGTGCGGCTGCTCTTCGCCGGCATCAACCCCGGCCTGCGCAGCGTCGCTGTCCAAGGCCACTTCGCGCCCCTGGGCAACCGGTTCTATCCCGCGCTGCTCCGGGCCGGGATCACCGATCACCTGATCGACGCGTCGGCTGGGCTGTCCCCGGCCGATCGGGCGTACCTGCTGGCCCAGGGCATCGGCATCACCAGCCTGGTGGCCCGGGCCACCGCCAGCGCCGACGAACTCGGCCGCGCCGAGTTGGTGGCAGGCGCCCGCGCCCTGGCCGAGCGTGTGCGGCGGTACCGTCCCGAGGTGGTGGCCATCTTGGGCGTGACCGCCTACCGGACGGCTTTCCAGTCTGCCCGGGCCGCCCCCGGCCGCCAGCCCGCGGACCTGGCCGGCGCCCAGCTGTGGATAGTACCGAACCCAAGCGGCCGGAACGCGCACGCATCCCTGGACGCGCTCGCCGCCGCCTACCGCGAGGCCGCCCTGGCGGCCGGGGTGCCGACGGGGCGCAAAGCCCGGCATTGAAGAACGCAGCTGGAACTCGGAGGACCCATCAGGCGTGTCCAGCATGCGGAGTCCGCCGCCACCGCCGCGGCTGACGGCCGGGCCGGGTCAGGGTCGCCACCGGCGCCCCCCCTGAACTCTGGTCCTCAGGTTGTGCCGCCATGGCCTGGGGAGGACGGGTCGGCGGCCGCGGCCGCCTAGGTTCGCGCACGCCCGCGAGTCCCGGCCCGCCGCGTCGGCGGGCGAACGGCCGATGCTGCCAGACCCAGACCAGCCAGCGCATCACGCCGGTACGGGGCCATCCCGATATCATCCCATTAAGATATACCGCGTTTGGTCCATCCGCTAGATGCTGTCCTGCCCTGGCGCCTCGGGGCAGGACAACGATCACGCGGACTCAGTCGGTGCAGCCGCAGCCCATGCACGCGGGGTCATCACAAAACGTACAGCTCATCGGAAGGTCACCTCCCTCGGTCGCAGTTACCGTGGCGGCAGCCACGTCCCCGGGGCCGGATCGGGGCAAGCAGGCCCGGGAATGGCGGTCAGCATGCCGGCCAGCTGACCGCGGAGGTCCGTCAGACGGGTGATCTCCGCATCGACCTCGGCCAGCCGCCGTCCCAGCAGGCCCGCCGCGGGCCCGCACGGACACGTCCCCGTATCGCGGAGGGCCAGCAGGTCAGCGATGTCGCCCAGGCGCAGGCCGAGCCGCTTGGCGCCGCGGATGAACCGGAGCCGGTCGACGGCGCGGTCGTCGTAGCGGCGGTGATCCCCGCTGGTGCGGGCCGGGGCTGGCAGCAGCCCGGTCCGCTCGTAGTAGCGGATGGTGTCCGGGCCGAACCCCGTCTGGGTCGCGAGCTGGGTGATGGACAGCCCGCCGCGGACCTGCGTCATGCTCATGTCCCTACGGTAGAACCTGGACCTAGCTCCAGAGTCAAGCCAGGACGCCGGCCGATTTAAGGGGTGACAGAAGAGAGCCCGGCGGCCCGGGCCCGCCGGGCCAGCCCGGCCTGGATGCGGCGGGGCCACAGCGGCCCGCCGTAGATGAACCCGGTGTAGGCCTGCACCAGCGTGGCCCCGGCCTGCAGCCGAGCCCAGGCGTCGTCCGGAGTTTCGATCCCGCCGGCCGCGATCAGCACCAGCCGGTCGCCCGCGCGGGCCCGCAACCGGACCAGCACGGCGAGCGCCCGGTCCCGCAGCGGCGGCCCGGACAGGCCGCCCGCGCCCGCGGCCGTCACCTCGGACGCCGGGCTCGCCAGCCCGGCCCGGGAGATGGTGGTGTTGGTCGCGATGATCCCGTCGAGCCCGAGCTCGAGCGCCAGGTCCGCGACCGCGTCGATGTCGGTGTCGCTAAGGTCGGGCGCGATCTTCACCAGCAGCGGGACATGCCGCTCGGGGACGGCGGCGTCCAGCGCCTCCCGCACCGCCACCAGCACCGGCGCCAGCCGGTCCACCGCCTGCAGGTCGCGCAGGCCCGGCGTGTTCGGCGAGCTGACGTTGACGACCACGTAGTCGGCCACCCCGGCCACCGCCCGCGCGCTGGCGGCGTAGTCGTCGGGGGCCTCCTGCTCCGGCACCACCTTGGTCTTGCCGATGTTGACCCCCACCACGCCGCGCCGCCGCCCGCGGAGCCGCGCCGCGGCCGCGGCCGCCCCCTCGTTGTTGAACCCCATCCGGTTCACCAGGGCCCGGTCCGCCGGCAGCCGGAACATCCTCGGCCGGTCGTTACCGGGCTGGGGCAGCGCGGTCACCGTGCCGACCTCCACGAAGCCGAACCCGAGCGCCGCCAGCCCGCGCACCGCCCGCGCGTCCTTATCGAACCCGGCCGCCACCCCGAGCGGCCCCGGAAACTCCAGCCCCAGCGCCCGCACCCGCAGCACCGGATCACGCGGCCCCAGCCATCGCCCGGCCACCCCCGCCATCACCCCGAACACCCCCAACACC
The DNA here is from genome assembly GCA_963808315.1 of uncultured Actinomycetes bacterium. Taxonomy (GTDB): domain Bacteria; phylum Actinomycetota; class Actinomycetes; order Streptosporangiales; family Streptosporangiaceae; genus Palsa-504. The sequence goes on from CAWEFK010000047.1 coordinate 61,737, forward strand.
CGGATCAGCTCGAAGCCACCCCGATGCGCCGTCTCGGCCGGCACCCGCCGCAGCACCACCCGGTAAAGGAACGAGTACATCGCGTTCACCCCAGTCACCCCAGTCACCCCCGAGCATTATCCCGAACGGCCCCCGGGTGACCGCATCAAGCCGCGCGTCCTCAGCGCTATCACGATGAGCGGTACGCAGACAGCGGCCATGCCGGTGAGCAGCACAGTGACACTGAACGCTCCCAGCGCGAGCCCGGCGAGTGCCGCACCGAGCGGGAACGCGGCGGCGGAGAGCGCGAGCCTGGCGCCCAGGACCCGGCCCCGCAGATGCGCAGGTACCGCTCGCTGAAAGACCGACCGGCTGATCGGGTAGTACGGTCCATCCGCGGCGCTGGGCGGAGGCCAGCAGCCCGTACCCCAGCGCGCCGGCGTGCAGCACTTCTCTGCTGTAGCTGGGCATGAATACCTCCATCGCGCCGCCCACGACCAGCACGCCCAGGCCGATGACGGTAATGGCAGCAACGGTACGCAGGTGCCACAGCATGCGCAGACCGACCAGGAGGCGGCTGAGTCTGCCGTCCTCGGCATCCTCGTGCGGCGACTGGCCGGGCGCTGGCGCCGGTATACGACAGCATGCCGGGAAGCATGATGGCGGTCAGGCCCATCGCCAGGAAGCTGGCCACGTCCAACAGGAACGCGGCCGGGATCCCCACCCACTGTATGATCACGCCGGTGACCGCCGGGCCGAAGAAGGCGGCGCCATCCCAGATCAGCGAGGCTAGCGTGTTCGCCGCGTCGAGTTCAGCTTCCGGGACGATGGCCGGGATGATCGCTTCCTGGCCGACCTCGGTCGCACTGGAAAAGAACGCGGAGAGTGTCGCCGCGGCGTAGAGGTAGCCGAGGTGGAGAGCGTGAGTCCAGAGCAGGACGGGTACTGACGTCATGATGACGGCGCGCGCGAGGTTCTCGGCCAGCAGCATCGGGCGGGCTCCGAACCGGTCGACGAGGTGGCCAGCCGGCTGTGCGCTGACGGCGGCGGCGACGCCAGCGGTGAACAGGATGAGGCCGAGCTGCCGTGGCCCGGCGATGTCCAGCGTCAGCCAGGAAAGCGCCACGAGGCCAATGGCGTCACCGGTCCGGGAGAACAGCATGCCGAAAAGAGCCAGCGGAAAGCGCGCCGGTGCCGCAGCACAAGCAGCAGCTGCCTAAGGTTCATCGAGGTGACCATTCGCCGAGCAGCTTGACGGGACTTCGCGACCACCGCTGCCACGGTATCGTCAACGTCTTGCCATGAGATCGGGCATCGGCCGACATGCCCACATGACGGCTAGGCGACGAGCTCGGATTCGCCGGTGAAGGCGTCCCAGAGGGACGCGTAGGTGCTCCTCGCCGCGAGCAGTTCGGCGTGGGTCCCGGTCTCGGCGATGCCGCCTTGGTCCAGGACCACGATGCGATCCGCGCGGGCGGCGGTGGTCAGGCGGTGCGCGACCACGATCGTGGTACGCGCCGCGGTCAGCTCGCCGATGGCGTGGTTCACGGCCGCCTCTGCGGCCAGGTCGAGCGCGGCGGTGGCCTCGTCGAGCAGCAAGATGGCGGGGTCGGCCAGCTGTGCCCGGGCCAGCGCGATGAGCTGGCGCTGGCCGGCCGACAGGTTGCGGCCGCGTTCGGAGATCTCATGGTTGTAGCCGCCGGACAGATGCATGATCATGTCGTGCGCGCCGGTGGCCCGGGCCGCGGCCTCCACGTCGGCATCGCTGGCTCCTGGCCTGGCGTACGCGATGGAGTCCCTGACCGTCCCCGCGAACAGGTAGGACTCCTGTGGGACCACGCCGAGCTGGTGCCGGTAGCTGGCCAGATCGAAGTCCCGGACGTCGGTGCCGTCGATCAGGACCGTGCCGCTGGTCACGTCGTAGAAACGGGCGATGAGCTTGACCAGAGTTGACTTGCCCGCCCCGGTCTGGCCCACCAGTGCGACGGTCTCGCCAGGCTCGATGGTGAGGTTGACCCCGGCCAGCGCGTTGGCGTCGCTGGTGGTGTAGCTGAAGTCCACGTCGTGCAGCTCGATCCGGCCCAGCAACCGGCCCGCGGTAACCGGCCGGTTCGCCGCCGGCGTGGAGGTGCCGAGCCGGAGCAGGTCGGTGATCCGGCGCAAGCCCACCATGGCCTGCTGGTAACCGTCGAAGACCTGCGAAAGCTGCTGGACGGGGGAGAAGAACAGGTCGATGTAGAGCAAGTAGGCGATCAGCGCACCCGCCTTGAGCGTGCCGTCGCGCATCTCACCCGTGGCCAGGACCAGCACGATCGCACCCGCGGCGGTAGACAGGGTCTGCACGAACGGGAAGTAGATCGCGATGTAACGCTGGGCACGCAGCCGGGAAACCCGGAACGCGTCGCTCAGCGCGGCGAACCGGTCCCGGTTGACCGGCTCGCGGCGGAACGACTGCGTCACCCGGAGGCCGGCCACGTTCTCGGCGAAGTCGGCGTTGACGGCGGCGACCTTTTCTCGCGCCTCGCTGTATGCCTTCGCCGACTTCTTCCTGAATACCAGCGTCGCCACCACCAGCAGCGGGAAGATGCACAGGACCGCGAGGCCGAGCTCGAGGTTGATGATGAGCAGCGCAGCGAGCACGCCGAAAAAGGTGAGCACCGAGCTCACCATGGTGATCAGCCCGGTCTGCAGGAACGAGGACAGCGCGTCCACGTCCGTGGTCATCCTGGTCATGATCCGGCCGGACTGCTCGCGTTCGTAAAAGTCCAGCCCGAGACGCTGCAGCTGGGCGAAGAGCTTGACTCGGAGGGTGAAAAGCAGCCGCTCGCCGGTACGCCCGACCACCATCGTCTCGTAGATGTTGACTACCCAGTCGGCCAGCACGATGGCCAGCCCGATCAGCGAGACCACCACGATCGCGTGGAAGAACTTGGTTTCTACCCCGTTGTCGATGCCGTTCCTGACCAGCGCGGGCAGCGCCAACCCGGCGACCGCGTCGAGGCCGTCCAGGACCAGCCCGATGATCAGCGCGGCCGCCAGCGGCCGCAGCAGCCTGCGCAGGGAGAACTGCCGGTCCGCGGCTCGGGCCGGCCGAGTTCCACCTCCGGCACGTCCTTGGTCGGCGGTAGCTCCCCGACCTGGGCGAGCAGCGCGGGTGAAGGCGGCAGGCTGGCGAACGTGCCGGTGATGTTGCTCGCGCCGCCGCGACTGCGCCCCATCGCACCCCGGCCGCCAGCCCCGCCGAGACGGCTGATGTCCTGCGCCGCCCCGCCCGCCTGGGCGCCGTGGCCAGCTGTGGCCGCGGCCAGCTCTTGCCCGCGCCGGTCGAGTACGTCCTCCACCGTGTGGCCAGCTCGCGGCCGGATCGCCGGAGCCGGGGACCCGAGCCCGGCCGCCGACCCTGATCCGGCGGTCGGCTCCTCATCCGGACCGGTGATGAGCTTGCGGTACAACGGGCAGCGCTCGGTCAGCTCCTCGTGGGTGCCGGTGTCGGCGACCCGGCCGTGGTCAAGCACGACGATCCGGTCGGCCAGGTTCAGCGTCGACCGGCGGTGCGCGATGATCAGCGTGGTCCGCCCCCGCATCACCTCGCGCAGCGCGGCGTGGATCTCCGCCTCCAGCCGCGGGTCGATGGCCGAGGTCGCGTCGTCGAGCAGCAGGAGCCGGGGGTCGGTCACCAGCGCCCGGGCCAGGGCGACCCGCTGACGCTGCCCTCCCGAGAGCGTGAGGCCCTGCTCGCCGACCATGGTGTCGTAGCCCTTAGGCAGCCTGACGATGAACTCATGCGCCTGCGCCGCCTGGGCCGCGGCGACGATCTGCTCCTGGGTGGCATCCGGCCGCCCGTAGGCGATGTTGGCGCCGACCGTGGCGGAGAACAGGAAGCTGTCCTCCATGACCAGGCCGATGGCCGCGCGCAGCGAGTCCTCGGTCACGTCCTTCACGTCGTATCCGCCGATGCGGATCGAACCGCTTTGCGGATCGTAGAAGCGGGGCAGCAGCAGCGCGAGGGTGGACTTACCCGACCCGGAGGCGCCGACCACGGCTACCGTCTCGCCCGGTTCGACGCGCAGGGACAGGTCGCGTAGCACCGGTTCGGTGCTCAGGTAGCCGAAATGGACGTGATCGAAGCTGATGCCGGTCGCCGTCGGCGGCAGCTCGATCGCGCCGGGCTTGTCGGCAATGGCCGGGCGCGAGTCGATGATGTCGAGCACGCGGACCACGCTGGCCCGCGCTTCCTGGCCGATGGTGACCATCATGGTGAGCGTCCGGACCGGACCGCTCATCTGCGCCAGGTAGGCCGAGAACGCGAGGAACGTGCCGAGCGACAGGGAACCGTGAATAGCCAGCCAGCCGCCGAGCGCGAGCACTCCGACCATCCCCAGTGACGGGATGGCGGTGAGCGCTGGGTTATACCTGGCCGTCAGCCGGATCATCCGCAGCCGGGACCCGAAGAGCCGCGAGCTCGCGTCTTCCAGCCGCTCCTGCTCCTGCTCCTCCTGCCCGAAACCCTTGACCACGCGCACCCCGCCGATGGCCTCGTCGACGATGCCGGCCACGTCGCCGGACTGCTGCTGCGCGTGCCAGCTCGCCGGGAACAGCCTGCGCCGGGACGCGAGCGCGATCAGCCACAGCGCCGGCGCGACCGCCACGGTTACGATCGTCAGGACCGGCGACAGCACCACCATGATGCCGATCGACACGATGAACAGCGCGAGGTTGCCGAGCGTGATCGGCACCATGGACAGGATGCCCTGCACCATGTTCAGGTCGGAGATGGACCGGCCGACCAGCTGCCCGGTGTAGATCTCGTCCTGACGCGCGCCGTCCAGCCGGGACAGGGAATCGAAGAGCTCGGTCCGCAGCTCGTGCTGGACGTCGAGGGCAAGCCGCCCGCCGTAGTAGCGGCGGAAGTAGATGGCGCCGAAGTTGACACAGGCCGCGACCACGAGCAAGCCCGCCAGCGGCCAGATCGACTGCTGGTGGCGTACGATCACGTGGTCGATGATCTGCCGCTGGATAAGGGGAATCGCGGCGGTGGCCACCGTCGCCACCAGGGCTCCGCCGAGCGAGATCAGAACGCTCCGGCGGTGCCGCCAGCAATACTCAGCTACCCGCCGTAGCCACCCGCGATCCGGGGTCCCCTTGTCCCTCGACTGTCCTGTCCTCCCTGACAGCAAAACCGTCCCACCTCGCCCCTCGTCTTCGCGAAGGAGTCAACAGCCGGCGCCGTCGTTTCATTTCCCGAACTAACCATCGATCCGGGCGGCCAGGGGTCCACGGGATGGTCAGCGGCTAGGTGTATCGGCGGCTAGGTGTAACCGTCACCCGGCGTCCGGGACGGCGGGTAGGTGGGTTCAGCGTAGCGTCGCCTGACCACCCGGCGTCGCAGCGCGCGGGTGGAGACTCCGCTGATCAGGGATCCGATGGCGATTCCGAGAACCAGGTTGACCAGCGCGGTGGCCGTCTTCTGGGACACCGCGGCCGTGGTACTGAACGGAAACACCACCGCGATGACCGTGGCCAGCCCGATGATCCAGTTGAAGAACATCCGCGGCCGCGGCGTGGACAGCAACAGGAGGTGCATGATCGCCGTGGCGAACAGCGCGACGGCGGCGGCCGCGAACACGTACCCCAACGTCGACGCGCTGCCCCAGGCGCCGTCCCGCTGCGGGGCCAGGATGGGGATCGTGAACAGCCACCGGCATACCAGGATGCCGACCAGCGCGATCAGCGCTGCGACGATCGCGGTCGCCGCCCCGCCGGACCACAGGGTCCTGCTGTCCACGCGGCGCTGGACCTCTGGTTCAGGTACGGGTTCATCACTGCCCATCGGAATTGTCATGGCTCGCCTCACGTTGAACAGCGCGTCTCGCTTCATAGCGGCGCGTCTCATCAAAGACTTAACCCCGTACGGCCGCTCGAAACACCAGAGCGGCGCCAAACCAGCTGAGAGGTACATGCCGTGACCAAGCCAGTCCTGCAGATCATCATCGGGACACCCGGCCGGGCCGGGTGGGGTCGGCCGTCGCCGACTGGATCATCGACCGGGCCAGGGCGCAGGGGGACTTCGAGGTTGAGGTGGCCGACCTGTACAACTACGGGTTCAACGCGGCGACCAAGAACGCCATCGACTACCTGCACAACGAATGGCTGAACAAGCCGGCCGGCATCGTCAGCTACGGCGGCGTCGCGGCCGGCACCCGGGCCGCGCAGATGCTCAAGCAGGTCCTGACCGCGCTCAAGGTCGTGCCGGTCACCGACTCGGTGAACATCCCGTTCGTCGGTGAGAAGCTCGACGAGGACGGCCGGCTCAAGGCGAACGAGATCATGGAGGGCGCCGCCACCGCCATGCTCGGCGAGCTGTTCCGCTGGGCCCAGGCCCTGCGCCCGCTGCGGGCCAGCTAGTCTCCCTAGGCCACCGCTACCTGCACCATCGGGTAGCCGCTGGCTCCGTTCGGCTCCGGCGGCTCGTCCAGGCTGGTCTGGGTGTAACCGGTCGCGTCGGTCGCGCGCGCCTCGATCGTGTGGTTTCCGTGGGGAGCGTCCCAGTCCCACACCCACTGGCGCCAGGTGTCGATGCCGGGGACGGCGGCCAGCGTGGCCTGCTGCCACGGCCCGCTGTCGACCCGCACGTGGACCGCGTCGATGCCCTTGTGCTGGGCCCAGGCCACCCCGGCGACCGCCGTGCGCCCCGCCGAGAGCTGGTTGGAACCGTTCGGCACGTCAATGCGGCATTCGGTCTTGATCGGCGCTTGCTGGGACCAGCCGCGCTGAGCCCAGTAGGCGTAGTTCCCCGCGAACGTGGTCACGTTGATGTCCGTCACCCACTTGGTCGCGGACACGTACCCGTACAGGCCGGGTACGACCATCCGGGCCGGGAAGCCGTGCGCGACCGGCAGCGCCGTCCCGTTCATCGCCACCGCCAGCAGGGCGTCCCGGCCGTCCATGACGGTCTGGACCGGCGTGCCCGAGGTAAACCCGTCCACCGACGTGCACATCAACTGGTCCGCGCCTGCCTTGATCCCGGCCTCTCGCAGCAGGCTGCTCAGGCTGGCGCCCAGCCAGAGGGCGTTGCCGATGTACGGGCCGCCGACCGGCTCGGACACGCAGCACAGGGTCACGTAGTCCTCGATCAGCGGTCGCTTGATCAGCTGGTCGAAGCTGATCGTGAGCTCCCGTTCGACCATGCCGTGGATCCGGAGCTGCCAGCTGGTGGGATCGACCTGGGGCAGGACGATCGCGGTGTCCACCCGGTAGAAATTCGCGTTGGACGTGATGAACGGGGAAATGCCCGGCACGTTCAGGTTCACTCCGGCCGGCAGCGCCGGCGGGTCCCGCCGGCTTCGGGATCCGCAGGGCCTTCTGCGCGCTCGCCACGCTGCCCCGCTCGGCCAGCAGGCGCCCGGCCAGGCCGGCCCCGGCCGCGATGCCCACGGTCGCCGCGCTGGCCTTGATGAAGCTCCTGCGCTGCGGTCCGGTCTCCGCTACGCCGCCGCCGGCCGTCCCGGACGCGGTCACCCAGCCCGGCCGGGGCAGGTCAGGCGCACTGGGCAGGTCAGGCGCGCTGGGCAGGTCAGGCACGGCAGGCAGGCCAGAGGCATCCGCAGGACCCGCACCGCCCGGCTCGTCCAGCCACGGCGCGGTCGTCCATGTGCGCGGGTGACTCCGGATCGCGCCCGGGCTGGCCAGCGGGATGAGGATGCGCAGGACGACCACCGCCGCCGCCGTCGCGCCCAGCGTCGGCAGCAAGCTGGCGAAGCTCGCGTTGGGACGGGTCACGGCCGCGATCAGGCCGATGACCGCGAACACCGCCAGCCCGGCCATGCCATAGGCCAGCCGCCGGGTGGCCGTCGCCCCGAGCATGGCGGCCAGCAGCGCGATCACCACCAGGATGCCGCCGACCAGGATGGTCTTGTCGTTGGACCCGAAGGAGGTGATGGCGAAGTTCTTCAGCCACGGCGGCGTGAAGTCGATCTGGAGCTGGCCCACCGCGACCACCGGTGACCCGTCGGCGCCGGTGAAGCCGGCCACGAACTGCCCCACGCCCAGCGCGGTGGCCGCGGCCAGCAGGCCGGCGACGGCGCCCAGCCGCTCCCGGCGACGGACCGCCCGGTCCCGTCCGGCCCGTCGGCCCGTTCCGCTTCCCATCATCTTCATATCCTTTATTCGGTGCGGACGTGGTGCGGGTTTGCCGGTCGCGACGATTATTCGTGGCCAGGACGCCGGGATTGTTCCCGGCCGCCAAACCATAGCGGTTCCTGCTACGAATATCAGTTGTGACCAGTGCCAGCCCCGGGGGACGGAACCCTGGAACCCCGCGCGTCCGGGAGGAAGCCATCTCCCCGGACCCGCCTGGCCTGGACGTGCAGCTCGGGCTGGTGGCGCGCGGAGACGCGGCGGCCTTCGATGCCGTCTACGAGCAGATCGTCTCGTCGGTTTTCGGCATCGTCAGACGGGTGATCCGCGATCCGGCCCAGTCCGAGGAGGTCACCCAGGAGGTCTTGCTGGATATCTGGCGGGACGCATCGAAGTTCGACCCAGGCCGGGGCAGCGCGACGGCCTGGGTGATGACGCTGGCGCACCGCCGGGCCGTAGACCGGGTCAGGTCGGTGCAGAAGGAAGCAGAACGCGAGCGCCGGGTGGCTACCTCCGACATCCCTTACGACGAGGTGGCCGAGGCGGCCGAGTTGAACTTCGAGCGCGAGCGTGTCCGGCGTTGCCTGGGCTCGCTCACCGAGCTGCAGCGTGAGTCGGTCACCATGGCCTACTACGGCGGCTACACCTATGGCCAGGTCGCCGGCCTGCTCGGCGTGCCGACGGGGACGATCAAGACCAGGATGCGGGATGCGCTGATCCGGCTGCGGGATTGCCTGGGGGTGACCTGATGAAGGCGCCGGGGTTCCTGACGCGCCGCCGCGAACCGCATACCCTGGCGGGCGCGTACGCGATGGACGCGATCTCCGCACCGGACCGGGCCCAGTTCGAGCGGCACCTGGCCCGGTGCGAGGAGTGCGCGCAGGAGATCACCAGCCTGCGCGAGGCCACCGCGAGGCTGGCCGCCGCCACCGCGGTGACCCCGCCGCCGGACCTGAAGGAGCGGGTCATGACGGCCGCCGCCATGACCAGGCAGCACCCGCCCGCCGCCACCCCCGCCGACGGTCCGGTCCGGGCTCGGCGGGCCGGCGCTCTCCGGGTCGCGACCTGGCTGGCCGCCCGCGGCTGGCGGATTCGCCTGACGGTGGCCGCCGGGGCCGTGGCCGCCGTGGTGGTACTCGGGGCCGCGGTGGTGTTCGGGACCGCTAACGGCACCATGCGGCAGCAGCTTCACCAGGCCCAGGACAGCAGCGAGCAGATCACCGCGGTGCTGACCGCCCGGGATGCCAGGATGATGACCGGGACGGTGACGGGCGGCGGAACCGTCACGATCGTGATGTCGCATTCCATGGGGGAACTGGTGTTCACCGCGGCCGGCCTGCATGCGCTGCCCGCCTCACGGGGCTATGAGCTGTGGCTGATCGGTCCGGCCGGGGAACGGCCGGTGGCCATGCTGCCACTGCGCCCGAGCCACATGACAGGTCCGGTCGTCGCCTCGGGGATGCGTTCGGGTGACCGTCTGGCCCTGTCCGCTGAACCAGCCGGCGGCAGCAGCCGTCCCACCACGCCGATGATGCTGGATCTCGCCCTTTAGCGCGAGGACGCCGCGGCCAGCTAACCCTCCGGTGGGTGGCCGCTGGGCGGCGGGATGTTCGCGTCGAGCAGCGCGGTCGAGCCCGGCCGGGCGGGTCACCGCGTCCTGCGTGCGCTCGCGCAGCCGGTCGAGCGCCTCGCCGTCACCGAGCGGGACGGTGGCCTCCAGGCGGGTGCTGGCCTGCACCTCGGGCAGGTCCATGACCGCGTCGACCAGGCTCGCCCGGCTGCCCGGGGCGGTGTGCCCGGACGGGGCGTGCAGTGAGGTCCGGGCGGTTCCCTGCGCCCCCGCGGCCGTGGTCACCTCGGCCGCCGCGATCGTCTGGTCGCCCTCCTTGACTTCGACGTGCCGGGATACGTCAGGATTGGTCATGGAAGCCTCCAGGGGTTCGCTCTTACCGTGCAGACCAGAACGCACCAACCTCAGTTTCCGGCCTGGGCGTAGCCCCGTTGCCTGCCTGGCACGCACAGCTGCTCTGCTGCCGCAGGTCCGGTTAAGGCCTTGCCCGGGACGGTCCGGCCTGAAACGGACCTGCCGTCGTCAAATCCAGATGAAAAAAGCTGGTGCCCGCGGCGACCCCGCACCGGCCTCAGCTGGCCCGGCGGTAAGCACGGACCGAGAGCGGCAGGAACACGATGAAGATCCCGGCCAGCCAGACCAGGCTCTTCCACAGCTCTGGCTCAAGCGGGCCGCCCCGGGCCAGCGCGCGCATGGTGTTGATGGTGTAGGTGACAGGCTGGTTGTTGGCAAAGGCCTGCAGCCACCCCGGCATGGTCGAGATCGGCACGAACGCCGAGGACAGGAACGTGAGCGGGAACAGCCAGATCAGGCCGAACGCCTGCACCGATTCCTCGTCCCCGATGGCCAGGCCGGTATAGGCGGCGATGCAGCAGATCGCCAGGCCGAACACGGTAGCGAGCACGATCATGGCGATGGCGGGCACGACCCCCTGTGAGAACCGGAAACCGACCGCGTATCCCACCGCGACCAGGACCAGGATCGTCACGAGCATCCGCCCGGTGTCGGCGACCAGCCGTCCGGCCAGCACCGCCGAGCGTGCCATCGGCATCGATCGCAGCCGGTCGATCACGCCCTTCTTCAGCTCCTGCGCCAGGGCGATGGCCGTGCCGAAGGTGGCGAACGCCGCGGACTGCCCGATGATCCCTGGCATCAGGAAGTTGACGTAGCCGCCCGGAGCCTGCACCGGGATCGCGCCGCCGAACACATACCTGAACAACAGGACGAACATGATCGGCTGGATCACGGTGAACATCAAGTAGGCGGGCACCCGCACCCAGACCAGCAGGTTGCGCCGGGTGATGGTAAGCGTGTCGGTCACCGCCCAGCCGAACCGGACGCGCAGGCCCGGTTCGGCCGCCGGACCCGCCGGAGCCACAGCCACCGCGGTCATGATGGTGTCCTTTCTATCTCCTTGCCGCCACCGCGATGCCGGCCGCGCGGCCCGCGGCGGCGGCCCCGGGGTTCCTCTTCCTCGGCGGCGTGCCCGGTCAGGGCCAGGAACACGTCGTCGAGTGATGGCCGGCGCAACGCCAGACCGCGGGTTTCTATCCGCGCCGCGTCCAGCGCGCGCACCGCCGCGATCAGCGCCTCCGAGCCGCGGCCGCCGACCCCGATGCTGACCACGCCGGTTTCGGAGTCGGCGTGCGGCTCCGCACCCGCTTCCCCGGACCCTCTGCGATGCCGGCGATGGCGGTGGCGGCATCGTTGACCCGCCTGCGATCAGGCACCGTGAACTCCACCACGTCCCCGCCGACCCGGTCCTTCAGCTGTGCCGACGTGCCCGCGGCGATGACCAGGCCGTGATCGATGACGACGATCTCGTCGGCAAGTTCGTCGGCTTCGTCGAGGTACTGAGTGGTCAGCAGGAGCGTGGTCCCGTCGGCTACCAGCGATCTGATGATGTCCCACATGCCCAGCCGCGCCCGGGGGTCCAGGCCGGAGGTCGGCTCGTCGAGGAACAGCACCCGCGGCTGTCCGACCAGGCTGGCGGCCAGGTCCAGGCGCCGCTGCATGCCGCCCGAGTAGTTCTTCGCGGACCGGTCCGCGGCGTCGGTCAGGCCGAACTGCTCGAGCAGTTCCGCGGCCCGGCCGCGTGCCCGCGGCCAGCTCAGGTGGTAGAGCCGGCCGATGATCTCCAGGTTTTCCCGGCCTGTCAGCTCCTCCTGAATGGCGGCCGACTGCCCGGCCAGCCCGATCGTCCGGCGGACCGCGGCCGCGTCCCGCACCACGTCATAACCCTCGACCAGAGCCCGGCCCCCGTCGGGGCGCAGCAGCGTGGTCAGGATGCGCACCGCGGTCGTCTTCCCGGCGCCGTTGGGGCCGAGGACGCCGAGGACCGTCCCGCGCGGCACCGACAAGTCGATACCGCGCAGCGCCTGTACCTGGCCGAACGATTTGGTCAAGCCCTCCACGAGGATGGCCGGGCCGCCGGCTGGCCCGCTGACCTGTGACATATGTCCCCCTTGAACCCTGCTAGCGCCCGTGTCACGAAACTACAGGGAACGCGGCGAGCCGGCGAACCTTATCGCGCCCGGGTCTACGGCATGATTGACCATGTCCGCCCTGGGCAGGCACGGGGATGCCTGCCCACTAGCGACGCGGGCATCCCGACGAGGAAGGGCTGAGACCATTGCCTGACGAGACTCGCCACGAGTCCGCTGACCTTGAGGATTACTCGGTGCAGGAGCCGTCGGACTCGCTGACCGGCGATCCCGGCGACCCGGGGGAGGACCCCCTGGACCGGGGTGTGGCTCCGCCGGAGCGGTGGTCGGCCGGGATGAGGTTCGGCGTGACGGCGGACGAGCAGGAGGCGGGGGAGTCCCTCGATCAGCTGCTCGCGGAAGAGGAGCCTGACCCTGCCTTTGACCTCGATGACCAGCTGCCGGAAGGCCGTGCGGAAGGCCGCGACGAGGACGACGACGAGGACGACGACGAGGACGAGGCGGATGAGTACCTCGACGGGCTCTTGCTCGACGACGGCCCTGATCCCCGGGCGGGTCGGCTGGTAGCCGGGGACGAGGGGGCCCACCCGTCCGTCGAGGCCGATCTGGTCGCGCACGACGCCGGAATCGACGGCGGAGCGGCCAGCGCGGAGGAGGCGGCGGTTCACGTGGTCGAAGACGACGACACCGACATCAGGTCCGGTGACTGAGGTGGACGCAGAAGAATCAGAGAACTAAAGGACAGGGATCCTGGAGGTGGGATCTTTAGCCTGAGTTGTGACGTCATGTTCGCCCGGACGGGCGAAGCCTGGGTGAGGGGAAGTTGGTCCATGCTGCCAGTTGCCGAGCTGCACATTCACATCGAGGGCACGCTTGAGCCCGAGCTTCTGGTCAAGCTCGCCGCCCGGAATGGCACCTGGATGCCAGTGCTGGACGTCGAGGAACTGCGCGCCCAGTACGCCTTCGACGGCCTGCAGTCCTTTCTCGACCTGCATTATGCCAACCTGCGCGTGCTCAAGATCGAGCAGGACTTCTACGACCTGGCCAGCGCCTACCTGACCCGCGCCGCCGCGGCCGGGGTGCGCCGGGCCGAGATCTTCTTCGACCCGCAGACCCACCTGGCCAACGGGGTTCCGCTGGAAGAGGTGTTCGGCGGGTTGACCGCCGCGCTGAGCGAGGGGGGCAAGGAACACGGCATTTCCGCCGACCTGATCCTGTGTTTCCTGCGTGACCTGGGGCCCGCGGCCGCCGACGCGATGCTCAGGGCCTCGCTCCCGTTCCGCGACAGCTTCATCGGCGTCGGACTCGACTCGACCGAGCTCGGTCACCCGCCTGCCCAGTTCGCCGACGTGTACCAGCTGGCCGCGGCTGAAGGGCTCCGGCTGGTGGCCCACGCGGGGGAGGAAGGCGGGCCTGACTACGTCCGCGGGGCACTCGACCAGCTTCACGTGGACCGCGTCGACCACGGGGTGCGGTCGATGGAAGACCCTGAGCTGGTGGCCAGGCTGCGCGACGAGCAGGTCGCGCTGACCGTGTGCCCGCTGTCGAATGTGGCGCTCCGGGTGGTCCCCGATCTCCGCCAGCACATGCTGCCCGGCATGCTGGACGCCGGGCTGCTCGCCACCGTGAACAGCGACGATCCGGCGTACTTCGGCGGGTACGTGGACGACAACCTAGCCGCGGTGCAGCAGGAGTTCGGATTCGACGACGAGCAGCTGGCCAGGCTGGCGCGCAATTCCTTCGACGCATCCTTCGCGCCCGAGGCGGACAAGCGGCGGTGGAAGGCCGAGGTCGACAGCTGGCTAGCCGCCCGCCCAGCCCCCTAACCAAGCCCACCCACCAGGATCGTTACTACCCTCCTAGAGGCTGTCGCATAGCTGCCCGTCCGGAGAACCCGCCCAGCCCCGCGCGATCCGCTTACCGCGTCGGCTCGCGGGACACCACGCGTCATCGCCGCCCCATCCGCGCTCCCGGATCACATCCGTTCCGGCTAGCTGTGAACTTTCGTGATAGATTCGGGCTTGGTGGAGACTTTTATGCACCATAGTACCCAAAAGTCTTCACATAGCCTGAATGTACCAAGATCTTTGTTCGATTAAGCTAGGCGACGCCAAGTCCCGGGTCCTGCGCTGCCCCACCCGCCTCATCACCCACGCCAGGGCCGCAGCGGCCGCCTGCCCTGCCGATGCGAATGTCGGTGCCCTCCGCTAAGGTCCGGGCCATGCGATTCCTGCACACCTCGGACTGGCATCTGGGACGGTCACTGCACCGCGCCGATCTCCGGGCGGCGCAGTCGGCCTTCCTCGATCACCTGGTGGAGACGGTACGTGCGGAGACGGTGGATGCGGTCCTGATCGCCGGGGACATCTATGACCGCGCCGTGCCTCCGGTGGACGCCGTCGAGCTATGCGAGGACGCCCTGCTCCGGCTGCACGACGCCGGGGCCAGGATCGTTCTGATCAGCGGCAATCACGATTCGGCCCGCCGGCTCGGGTTCGGCAGCGGTCTGCTCGACCAGGCGGGCGTGCACCTGCGCACCCGGCCGAGCGCGCTGGCCCGGCCGGTCCTGCTGGAAGACGCGCACGGGCCGGTGGCCGTGTACGGGATCCCGTACCTGGAGCCGGACGCCGTCCGCCACGACCTACCCCCGTTTCCCCTGACGGAGGCCCCCGCGGAGGCCCCTGCGGAGGACCCCGCGGAGACCGCAGGCGCCGGGGCGCCGCGCGGGGACGCCGGGGCGCCGCGCGGGCACGCCGGGGTGCTCGGCCACGCGCTCAGCTGCATCCGCGCCGACGCCGACCGGCGCGGCGTTTCCCGTCGTGTCGTCATGGCCCACGGCTGGGTGGCCGGGGGAGCGGCGAGCGAATCCGAGCGTGACATCACCGTCGGCGGGCTCGGCCAGGTGCCCGCGGACCTGTTCGCCGGGTTCAGCTACGTGGCCCTCGGTCACCTGCACGGGCAGCAGACCATTGCCGGGCACCTGCGCTACAGCGGTTCGCCGCTGCCGTACTCGTTCTCCGAGGCCTCGCACCGCAAGGGCAGCTGGCTGGTCGAGCTGGGCGAGGACGGGACGGCCCGGGCCGAACGGGTCCCCGCGCCGGCCTACCGGCGGCTGAGCGTGCTCCGCGGCCGGCTGCCCGACCTGCTCGGCTCGGCCGCCTTCGTCCCGTACGAGGATGATTTCGTGTCCGTCACCCTCACCGACCCGAGCCGTCCCGAGGGCGCCATGGACGCCCTGCGGGCCCGGTTCCCGCACGTCCTCGTGCTCACCTTCGAACCCGAGGGTGCCGCTCCGGACCAGCGCGGCTACCGGGCCCGGATCGCCGGGCGTGATGATCTGGCCATCGCGGCCGAGTTCATCACGCACGTCAGGAACGATCCGGCCTCGGCGGCCGAGCGCAAGCTCCTCGCCGAGGCGTTTCAGGCCGTCCGGATCGCGGCGGAGGCGGACGCCTGATGCGCCCGCATCGGCTTCGCGTCACCGCCTTCGGCGCGTTCGGCCGCACGGTCGAGGTCTGCTTCGACGACCTGGCCTCCTCCGGCTTGTTCCTGCTGCACGGCGAGACCGGCGCGGGCAAGACCACGCTGCTCGACGCCATCGGGTTCGCCCTGTACGGCCGGGTCCCCGGTGAGCGCGGCAAGGTCAGGCGACTGCGCTCCGATCATGCCGCGCCGGGCACGCCGACCGAGGTGCAGCTCGAGGCGACCCTGGGCGGTCGGCGGATGCGGATCACCCGCAAGCCGGAGCAGGAGCGGCAGAAGCGGCGCGGACACGGCACCACCACCGAGCAGGCGAAGGTCCTGCTTGAGGAGTTCATCGGGCCCTCCTGGCAGGCCGTCTCCACCCGGGCCGGGGAGGCGGATGACGAAATCAAGGACCTGATGGGCATGTCCGCCGACCAGTTCTTCCAGGTCGTGCTGCTGCCGCAGGGGCAGTTCGCGCAGTTCCTGCACGCCGACGCCGTTGACCGGGCCAAGCTGCTGCAAAAGCTGTTCGGCACGGACCGGTTTCGCGCCGTGGAGGACTGGCTGGCCGGATGGCGTCGCTCCACGGCCCGGGACGTGGAAGCCGCCGAGCAGGGCATCGGCAGCCTGGTCGCCGTCGTCACGCAGGTGGCTGGCCTGACCGAGGAGCCCGCGCGGCCCGACGCGGCCTGGGCGGCCGAGGCGGCGCAGCTCGCCGTGGCCGCCTCGGCCGCGTGCGCTGGCCAGGTCCGCGCCTACCGCACCGAGCTTGACCAGGCCCAGGACCGCCAGCGTGACGCCGAGCGGCTGGCCGACCGCCAGCGCCGCCGCACCGACGCGCTGCGGACCCGCGACCAGCTCGCCCTGTCCGCCGCCGGCATCGAGGCGCTCGGCCGGGAACTGCGCGCCGCCGTCCGGGCCGCCGAAGTCACCCCCACCCTGGCCGAGGCCGAGCGGACCGCCGACGCGCTGACCCAGGCCCGCGCGGCCGAAGCGCAGGCCCGCGCCGCCGCCGCGGACCCGGACGCCACCGCCGCCGGGCTGCGCGCCCGCAGCCAGGAGCATGTCACCACCTTCGGCCGGCTGGAGGCGCTGCGCTCGGAGTCCGAGCGGGCGGACGCCGAGGACCAGGCCGCCGCCACGGCCCGTGAGACCGCGGCGGCGCTGGCCGAGCAGGTGGATTCGGCCGGGCGGCGGACCACCGCCCAACGTGAGCAGCGCGCCGAGCTTGGCCGGCAGCGTGAGGTGGCCCGCGAGGCGAGCGAACGGCTGCCCGGCATTCAGGCCGAGGCGGAGCGGTACCGCCAGGCGGCCGACGACACCGCCAAGCTGGTCCATGCCCGCACCGACGTCGCTCGCCAGTCCGAGGCCTACGTGGCCGCGAAGATAGAGCACGCCGAGCTCATGTCCGAGGTGGCCCGGCTGCGCCTGGCCCGGATCGACGGGATGCGCGCCGAGCTTGCCGCCGCCCTGGTCGACGGCGCCCCGTGCCCTGTCTGCGGTTCGCTCGATCACCCGGAGCTGTGCGAGCTCCAGGGCGAGCGGGTGACGCGCGAGCAAGAAGAGGCGGCGGACACCGCGGCGGCGATCGCCTCGGACCGGGCCGAAACGATAGGGGCCCGGCTGGCCGCCGCCGACGTGCTGCTGGCCGACCTGTCGGCCCGGCTCGAAAACGCGGGGTTCACGGTCGCCGCCGACCTCGCCTCGCTGCGGGCCGACGCGACGCGGTTCGGCGCCACCGCCGCCGAGTTCCAGGCCGAAGCCGCCCGGCTGGCCTCCATCCGGGGGACCGATCTGCAGGCCGCGCTCGAGGCCCTGGACCAGTCCATCGCCGCCGCCGACAAGCTGCTGGTCGAGCTGACCGACCAGCGCACCTACGAGCTGCGCCAGGCCGCCGACGCCGACCAGCGGGCCGCCAGGCACCGGGAGGTGCTGGCCGCCCAGCTCGGCGACGCACCCGACCTGGACTCCGCGCTGGCCCGCGAACGCGCCGTGGCCGACGCGCTGACCGCCGCCGCGCAGGCCGCCGACACCGCCGCCCGCGCCCAGGCCGACGCCGAGCGGGCGGCTGGGCTGGCCGCCCGGGCCGCCGCGCAGGCCGGCTTCGCGGACACCGACGACGCCCGCCGGGCCCGCCGGGACCCCGGCTGGCGGGCCGCGAGCGACCGGGACATCCGCGACCACGAGGCCAGCATCACGGCCGTCGCCGAGTTGCTGGCCGACCCCGAACTCGACGTGCCCCTCGATCCCCCCGCCGACGTGGCCGGGACCACCGTCGCGGTCGAGGCCGCGCGCAAGCAGCACGACGACGCGGTGGCCGCCCTCGATCGCGCCAAGCACAAGGCCGAACAGCTGGCCGCCCTCGCTCCGCAGCTGGCCGCGCGCCTGGGCGAGCTCGAGCCGCTCGCCGACCGGGCGGCCCACGCTCGCAGCCTCGCCGACCTGGCCGCCGGCGGCGGCGCCAACACGCTGCGCATGACCCTGTCCTCGTTCGTGCTCGCCGCGCGGCTAGAGGAGGTCGCGGCCGCGGCCAGCGAGCGGCTGCTGAAGATGACCTCGGGCCGGTACTCGCTGGTCCATACCGACGCGCGGCGGGGCGCCGGCCGTTCCGGACTAGGCCTGCTCGCCTGCGACACCTGGACCGGGGTGGACCGGGACACCAGCACGCTGTCCGGCGGCGAGACGTTCCTGGCCAGCCTGGCCCTGGCCCTGGGCCTAGCCGACGTCGTCACCGCCGAGGCGGGCGGCACCCGGATCGAGGCGCTGTTCGTCGACGAGGGTTTCGGCAGCCTGGACGAGGACACCCTGGAAGAGGTGATGACCGTGCTGGACGGCCTGCGCGAAGGCGGCCGGATGGTCGGCATCGTCAGCCACGTCGCCGAGCTGAGACAGCGCATCCCGGCCCAGCTCCGCGTGCATAAGGGCCAATCCGGCAGCCACCTGACCGTCCGCACCCAGCGCACCTGAACAAATACCCGCCGCTGCCGTGCCCGTCCCGCCGCCGCCAGCTTTTACCCCCGCAGGCAAATGCTGACCCTGGCCCACCAGCTCGTTACATGGCCATGCCGAGGGCTCATACCGCCCACTTTGCGCGCCGCCGTCATCCTTACCAAGATCGGCGCAAAACGGCGTTTGGAAAAGATAAGAATTCATATGCTTCATTACTCCCAGACACCTCATAACGGTACGATAATTACAGTGTTTGGGGATAGGCTTGGCACGAGCGATAAAAGCGGCTCGTACCCCTCGTCATGGGACCTTCGCGCGGTCTAGGATCGAACTTGTCAGTTACCATCGGTGAGCCCGAGATACGGCTGTGGTAAGACGGATTCGTATGTCTGAGGTGGCGAACGGTAGGAATTTGGCATGACAATAGAGTCCGGTGTACGACGCATCATCGTCGGCGTCGACGGCTCCACGGAGTCCGTGACGGCGCTTCAATGGGGGTGTCTGGAGGCGAGCCTGCGGGTCGCCGAGGTCGTCGCGGTGCTGGCCTTGGAGGCCGCTTGCCACCAGGTCGCCAATTACGCTCTGCCGGCCCCGCGGTCCCCCGGCGGAAGCTGGGGTGCGGCCCGTGACGTGCTGCGCCGGTCCGTCAGCGAGGCGATCACGCTGTTCCCTGACGTTGTCTTGCGTACCGAGATCACCGAGGGGCTGGCGGCGCGCGTCCTGCTCGACCAGGCCGCCCACGCCGACCTGCTGGTGCTGGGCCGGACGGCGTACGGCCCTGACCCCTACCGCGCCGCGGGACCGGTGATAAGGGCCTGCCTGCGCGCCTCCGCATGCCCGGTGGTCATCATCGGTTCGGACCGCATGGCCCCGAAGATCCCCCTGGACCCGCAGGCCCTCGGCCCGAAGGACGCGCGGGATCCCGCCCAGCGCGAGGCCGAGCGCTGGCAGCGGCACCTGGAAGGCACCGGAGCCGCGAGGTAACCCCGGCCCGTCCGCCCCACCCGGGCCCGGTCAGGCCGGGCCATGGCCATCGGGCCGGCGCGTTGCCGGTACCCTCACCGTCATGACGTCCTCCAAGATCAGGGTCTGGCTTCCCGAGCCGGACGCGGCGGAGCTGATGGGCGGCCTGCCCGAGGGCATGGTGGCCGACGTGTGGACCGGCGGTGACCAGCTGCCGGATTCGTCCGGCGAGGTCGAGGTGGTCGTGCTGCCGTTCGACGTGCCGGCCGCCCGGCTGCCGGTGCTGGCCGAACTGCCCCGGCTGCGGCTGATCCAGCTGATGTCGGCCGGCGCGGAGCACGTGATTCCATTCGTCCCGCCCGGCGTCACGTTGTGTAATGCCCGTGGCGTGCACGATCCCGCGGTCGCCGAATGGGTCCTGGCCGTGATCTTGGCCCAGGTGCGGCAGCTGCCCAGGTTCCTGGCCGCTCAGCGGGCCGGGACCTGGGACCCGGCCCGAAGCGGCCCGCTGGCCGGCCAGACCGTGCTGATCGTGGGCTACGGCTCGATCGGCGAGGCGGTCGAGCGCATGCTTGACCCGTTCGGCGTGACCGTGAAACGTGTCGCCCGGCGCGCCCGGCCCGGCGTGTCGAGCCTGGACGACCTGCCCGCCCTCCTGCCGGACGCCGACATCGTCATCCTGCTTGTCCCCATCACCCCGGCCACCACCGGACTGGTGGACGCGCAGTTCCTGAGCCGGATGCCCGATCACGCCCTGCTGGTCAACGCGGCCCGCGGCCCGGTCGTGGACACCGGCGCGCTGCTCGCGGAGCTGCGTTCCGGGCGGCTGCGCGCCGCGCTCGACGTCACCGATCCAGAACCGCTGCCGGACGGCCATCCGCTGTGGTCCGCGCCCGGCCTGCTGCTTACGCCCCATGTGGCCGGCGCGATGACCACCGCCGCGGCGCGCGTCATGGCCGTGGTGGCGGAGCAGCTGGCTCGCTACGCCGCGGGCGAGCCGCTCCTCAACATCGTCGGCCCCCAGGGGTACTAAGGGGCACCGGAGCAGGCAGTGAGACAATCGTTGCGTGTCTTCCCTGGTCGAAGTGTCCCCCGGGGTCAGCTCCGCGCTGGCGTCCGGCGCTCCCGTGGTCGCGCTCGAGTCGACGATCATCTCGCACGGCCTGCCTCGCCCGGGGAACGCCGATGCCGCGCGGCAGTTCGAGGCGATCCTGGCCGACGTGGGCGTGACCGCGGCCACCATCGCGATCATCGACGGCGTGCCGAAGATAGGCCTGGTGCCGCAGGACCTGGAGCGGATCGCGGCGGACGAGTCCGTGGTCAAGATCAGCAGCCGTGACATCGGGATCGCGATCGCGCGCAAGGTGACCGGCGGCACGACGGTGGCCGCCACCTCGGTGCTGGCCGCGCGGGCCGGGATCGGCGTGTTCGCCACCGGCGGGCTCGGCGGCGTGCACCGCGGCGCGGCGCAGACCTTCGACGAATCGGCGGACCTGACCGTGCTGTCCCGGACGCCGATCACGGTGGTGTCGGCCGGGGTGAAGTCCATCTTGGACATCCCGGCCACGCTGGAGCGGCTGGAGACGCTGAGCGTCGCGGTCGTCGGCTACCAGACCTCGCGGTTCCCCGCCTTCTGGCTGTCCGATTCGGGCTGTGACCTGGACTGGCGGGTCGACAGCCCGGAGGAGATCGCCGACATCATGGTGGCCAGGGCCGCCTTCGGCGAGCAGTCCGCCCTGCTCGTCGCCAACCCCCTGCCGAGTTCCCTTCAGCTCGACCCCGGGGTCCTCGACGACGCGCTCGAAGACGCCCTCGCCGTCGCGGCCGAGCAGGGCGTTCGCGGCAAGGCGGTCAGCCCCTTCCTGCTCGACCGCGTCCAGCAGCTGACCGGCGGGGTGAGCGTCGGGGTCAACCTGCAGATCGCGCGCGGCAACATCGAGCTCGCCGCGGAGATCTCGAAGGCCTGGACGCAGCGGACCACTGGTCCGGCTTGGCCCTGAGCCGGATCGGGGGTACGGCCGCGCGGCGGATCGTCGTGGTCGGTGATGTAATCAACGACGTGCTGGTCAAGCCGGCCGAGACCATCACTCCGGGCAGCGACACCGCGGCTGCGATCCGCGCCTGCCCGGGCGGCTCAGCGGCCAACCAGGCCGCGTGGATGGCTCACCTGGGCGTCGAGGCAGTATTCGCCGGGCGGGTCGGCGCCCGCGATGCCGCGTACCACCGGCGGGAACTGGCCCGGGTGGGAGTCCGCGCCCACCTGGCCGCCGACCCGGGCGTCGGCACCGGCTCGATCGTGATCATGGTGGAGCAGGACGGGGAACGGACCATGTTCACCGACCGGGGCGCGAACCTGCGGCTACAGCGGTCGGACCTGCCGCCCGGCCTGCTGGACGGCGCGGCGGTGCTACATCTTACCGGGTACACGTTCTGCGAGCCCCCGCTGCTCGAACTGGCGCTCGGGCTGCTGGCCGAGGCGCGTTCGGCCGACATCGCCGTCACCATCGATCCCGGCTCGGCCGCCTTCCTGGCCCGGATGACGGCCGGCGCGTTCCTGCGCTGGACGCACGGCGCGGCCGTGTGCTTCCCCAACCGCGACGAGGCCGCCGTGCTCACCGGCGAACCGCTCCGGACCGATCCGGTCGCGATGGCGGTCCGGCTCACCCGGCATTACGGCGTTGTGGTCCTCAAACTCGGCGCGCAGGGATGCGTGCTGGCCGTTCCCGGCCTGCCGCCCGTGCGCGTCCCGGCGCACCCGGCGCAGGCCACCGACACCACCGGGGCAGGAGACGCGTTCTGCGGCGCGTTCATGGCCCGCTGGCTGTCCCGCGCCGACCTGATCGGCGCGGCCGAGTACGCCGTCCGGATCGCCGCCGCCGTCGTGACCCGTTTCGGCGCCCGCCCGGCCTGACCCAGGCCGCCAGCCCGGGACCGCGTGAGCGTGCAATTTCACGCGCACCACGTTCCGTTAGGAGAGATACAATTTTTAGCCCGAACGGTCCGTGGCTATCCGCCCGTCATATTTGCTCACCCGGCCGGATCGCGGCAACACGGTGTGCTTTTTACAGTAGGTTAGTCCTTTACCGTGCGGGTAGTTGGGATAGGGGCGCATGGGCGTGTTGCTTCGGCATGGAATCAAGGCTGCGAGCCGGTCTCCAGGCTGGCTCGTGCTCGCCCTTGTGCTGGACACCGTCATCGCCGTCACGGCAATATTTATCGGGTCGCGCCTGGACCTAGCGGATCTGCTGGCGGCCGGACCGCTGCTAGCCTGTGCCCGGTGCAGTGGCCGGACCACCGCCCTGGTCGCTGTCTATGCAATTTCCCTGTGCGCAATTGTGACCGCCGTCATCGCTGTGCCACTGACCGCAAGCGCAGGGTATCGTTTCACGATTGTCGCCGGTGCGGGGATATTCGCGGTCTTCGCGGCGGTGACCCGCACTCGCCGAGAGGGCGCGCTTATCCGCATCAGCGAAAAAGTCCAGCGCGCGATCCTGCGGCCGCTGCCCGCGGAAGTCGGTGGCGTGTCCTTCGCCTCCCACTACCAGTCGGCCACGACCCAGGCGCTGGTCGGCGGGGACCTTTATGACATCACCATGACGCAGTACGGGCTGCGCTTCATTATCGGGGACGTCAAGGGCAAGGGGATCGACGCCGTCGGCCGGTGCGCCGCGGTGCTGGCCGCCTTCCGTGAGCTGGCGTTCGGCGAGCCCGACCTGGCCGGGCTGGCCGAGGCGATGGACGCCAGGCTGTCCCGGGACATGGAGATCGAGGACTTTGTCACGGTGATACTCGCCGAGTTCGCGCCGGGCCACGCGCGCATCGTCAACTGCGGCCACCATCCCCCGGTCAAGCTGGCGGCCAATTCCAAATGTTTGCAGGTCATGGCCCCGCCGCAGTACGAGCCGCCGCTGGGCCTGCATCCTCACCCGATCCGGCTGGACATCGGACTTGAGCCGGGCGACCGGTTGCTCTTCTACACCGACGGCCTGGTCGAGAGCCGTGATCAGGCCGGGCGCTTCTTCGCGTTGGACGCGCAGGTGGCCGCGGCCCTGGCCGCGCCCGACCTGGACA
Source organism: uncultured Actinomycetes bacterium (assembly GCA_963808315.1). Lineage (GTDB taxonomy): Bacteria > Actinomycetota > Actinomycetes > Streptosporangiales > Streptosporangiaceae > Palsa-504. Next base: position 85,314 of record CAWEFK010000047.1, read on the forward strand.
CCGCGGTGCAGGGGGTGGTGAGGCTGCTGCTCGAGCACGCCGGCGACGACCTCGCCGACGACGTCCTGCTCGTGCTCGGCGAACCCGCCAGGGCACTTGGCTAACGGAGCCAGTCGAGCAACAGTTCGTTCAGCCGGTCGGGTGCGTCCAACGGCACCCAGTGGCTCGCGTCTGGTATTTCCTCGTAACGCCATGGTCCCCGGACCAGGGGCGCCGAATTCTGCATCCGCTCCCCGTCGAGGTAATGGTCACGCGCCGACCAGATGCCGAGGGTCGGCGCCAGCACCGGCGGGAGCGGGGGCAGCGGTCCCGGCATCCGCGGCGCGCTGTTAGCGCGGTACCAGTTCAGGGACGCGGTCAGCGCCCCGGGCCGGGACAGGGGCGTTCACGTCCGCGATCAGCGTCCGCAGCCGGTACGCGGCCACCTCGCCGGGCCGCGCCGAGCGCCCGAACCCGCGCATGTCCGGCGTGATGACCCGGAACCCGGCGGCGGCCAGCACAGGTACCTGGTGCCGCCAGAGCCGGGCGGAGTCGGGCCAGCCGTGGATGAGCAGCACGGGCACGCCGTCGCCGTGCTCCTCGACGTACAGGGAGATCCCGTTCACGTCGAGGAACCGGCCATCGTCTGGGCTCGTCATGACCACGATCATGACACGGCCTGATCAAGTTCCCGGCCCGGACCGGTCCGGCGGCTCACGACGGCTCGATTCGTCCCCAGCGTTGGCCACCATGACGGCGATCGGCGGGATAACCATGGCCACCACGGAGATCACCACGGCTGTCACCACCGAGTAGAGCCGCACCACCGTCCAGGACAGGACGAACAGTGTCAGGCACGTACCCATCAGCAGGAAGTATCCGCGCTTGCGGGTCATGGTCTCCGCCCCCGCCGGACCGGCCGGCCATTGGACTGTCCTCTAGTCTGGCACCTGTGAGTGACTACCCGAAAATGATCACGCCCGTCGGTCACGTCGAACCAGTGCCGCGCCGCGTCCGCGCCATGCTCGGCGGCGAGGTGGTGCTGGACACCACCGACGCCCGGTACGTCTGGGAATGGCCGAACTACCCGCAGTACTACATCCCGCTTGCCGACGTCCACCCGTCGGTGCTTGTCGACGAGCAGCACGACCAGAAGCTGCGGCTTGGTACCGCGCACAGGCACGGGCTGCGGGTCGGGGACATCTCCCGGCCCGGTTCCGCGCGGGTGTATACCGACGACGCCGAGGCCGGGCTGGCCAGGATGGTGCGCTTCGACTGGGACGCGCTGGACGCCTGGTTCGAGGAGGACGAAGAGATCTTCGTCCATCCCCGCAGCCCCTATACGCGGGTGGACGCGCTGCGCTCCACGCGGTCGGTCCGGGTCGAGCTTGACGGAGTGGTGCTGGCCGAGTCGTCCTCCCCGGTCATGGTCTTCGAGACCGGGCTGCCCACTCGTTACTATCTCAACCGGACCGAGGTCAACGCCGAGCACCTGCTGCCATCGGCCACCGTCACGGCGTGTCCGTACAAGGGCAAGACCAGCGGTTACTGGTCGGTCCGGGTGGGGGAGACCGTGCATGCGGACCTCGCCTGGGCCTACGATTTCCCGACCCGCCAGCTACTGCCCATCGCGGGCCTGGTCGCCTTCTACAACGAGAAGGTCGACATCTGGCTCGACGGGGAACCGCTCGAGCGGCCCGTCACCCACTTCTCCTAGCCGGCCCGGGGCCGCACGTTGGCGGCCGGTCACGTCCGCCCCCGTTTCCAGCACCTCTGCGGGCGGCAGAACCCGAACCCGACCCACGACGATGGTCCATAGGTGTTGCTCCAGTGCCGTATGCCGACTGTGAAAACACCCGCCGTCGCTTGACCATCGAGGCAACGATCAGGCTATAGCGGTAGGTGGCCAAGATCATGGAAGGCGTCGTTACCTATAGGGCAAAGTGACACGTCTACGGACATCCCTGGCCGCCCGCGCCGTCGACTGGTCATCGAAGGGACTATCCAACTACGACCCTGCTTTTACGTAACGGCCGTACCCGCATCCGCCTGGGACGGCCAGTCCACGTAATTACAAGATCATCCGCCGCTCGCGGTTGCGCTTCGCGCGCCTGACGGCGCGCGAAGCGCCGACCCTGCCACCTCGCCGTCCGGACCCGACGGCCAATAGAGGCAGCCATCCAGATCTAGCGCCGGGCCTGACCAGCCAATGCGACGCTGTCACCCCTCTATCGGACTAGGTCCCATACCCCGAAAGCTCCGCCGAGCCATCGGCTCACCGTGAGCCAGCCAGATCGATAGAGGGATGGTGTCCAATACCCACATCAGCCTCGGCAACCTGACGCGCCGGTTGAGAATCGAAGCGACCTACTCTCTGTGACGCCCAGCATGCAGTGGGACCGCTCCCGTTACCGCGCCGGTCGACTCGCGCAGGCCCGGACACGGAAGCAGTAAGCCGAGGGAGACGGCCGCCTGCCTCGCGGCTGAACATCCAGAGGCCTCCAGCTACCAGTCCGCAAGTTATCCGGTGAGGATCCTAGCGACTCGATACCGCAGCGATCTAGCTTCGGCTCGGTCAGCTAGATTAAAGTAGGCGCGCACGGCATAGATTGCCTGATCGGTAGAATATGACTTAGCCTCAGTGGAACAAAATGGCGATAGCAACCTGTCCGACACCAGCAACCATTGATATCAAGGCAATCCAGAAACCGACTTTGCCGCGCGCGGTATCTTCGATAATTACTTTCATCGGCTTATCCTGCTCAACAGGCTGGTACATGAATGCGCTGGCAGCAACAGGCTCCCGTGGCTTCACTGGTTTCAACTCGCCATTGCGCAAGCGCACGCGTATCAGAATCTTGCCAGCCAGTGACCGTAACCCTGGCAGCCAAACAAGAAGCCATAAGCATCGTTCCTGCATGCCGTGTGCCGACTAGTCTCGACCCGGCATCTATTCGGGAAGGCGAAGCCCAGGAGAATAGCCAGTGAAAGCAACGCCCAACCGATCAGTTCGGCTCCAGTCAGAACGTCATCTTGTCGGATCTGCAGCACCCCGGCAGCCACCAGCCCAACGAAAGCCAGGAAGATCAGCCAGGACAGGGCTTTCATCCTTTGCTTCTTCGACCGCCTAGCCATCGCCCAATCCTCTCGCCCTGCCTACCCCCAGTGTCTGCCAGGAGAGGCATACGTCAACCCCAAACATACTTGTTTAGTACGTTATGGCTACGCAGGACTACGATGTGGCGACCCAGCAACCGATCAACTAGAGGGTCTTCGATAAATCCCACATCCATCAGGCCAGCTCAGCGCGTCGTCTCGTGATCGAGGCTACTTACTCGCTCTAGCGGCCCAAGATCATGGAGTGATGGTAGCCATAGGGGTGTTGTGCCGTCCGAAAAATTGTCAATCTCGACACCTGATCATCGAGGCAAACGTTGGACCCTAACCCCAACCGAATCCTAGCCTTCGGGCACCAGCCAAGTTCCCAGCCCACCAGCGCTACCGACAGGACTGTTAGTCACGTGTCCGTAGGCGGTATCTCGACGGGAGGGAAACCGAGCTCCGTCACTTCGCTTTGTTTGCCCTCGATCTTGAGCCCTGGGAGGAAAACCGCGACACGCGGCTCATCCTCCCCGGATATTTGGTACGTGAGGCGAACCATCCCGGACCCACCTTCGCCCCCAGCGCCGCCGCCGTCCGCGCCAGCGCCGCCGCCCCCGCCACCGCCGCCCGGGGAGCCGCCACGGCCCCCAGGGCCGCCCCGGCCTCTGCCGCCGTCACCGCCGCCCGCGCCCCCGCCTCCGCCGAACGGACTAGCGCCGCCCCCGCTCCCGCCGCCTGGGCCTCCTCCTCGGCCACCCTGACCCGGCGCTGGTGGCACCTCCGGAGGCACGAACGTGTTGTGCTGGACGTTGTAGTCACCAACCTGGATTCCCTGGCTGCCTTGAGCATCCACTGCGTACTTCCCTGCATGCGACCCGGCCCCGTCGACCAGATACATCAGGGCCTGCGCCGTGGCCACTAGATCAGGAGAGATCTCGATGTCGGCCAGTTCGGTGGACAGCCACTGCCAGACCGCTGGAGCCGCTGACTGTCCGTCGAGAACCACCTCGGCATCCGTCTTGCTGGACAGGCGACGCCTCACCTTGGCCATCAGGGCCTCATAGACGCCCTTAATCGCTGATGAGGTTTCATCCTTGACTGCTGCGCCCGCGCCCGACGCGAGCGCCGTCACGACCAGCGTGACCGGATCCATAGCTGCCCTCCTTGCTGCTCGTATAACATTAAAGTATCTGGTTTCACACCTGTGTTGTCAGCGTTCCGAAACTAGACGGCTTGACATAGTGGATGGTCCATCCGCGTAAGAGTTATTCCGAATTGTCCGGAATCGACTTGAGAGGATATTTGAAAATTCATAACCATCGGGCCAGTTCAGGACTGTGTCTCGCGATCGAGGCTACCTACTCACTCTGGCGCCCCCACGGCCATGATCATTGAGGCAACGATCCAAGTCTCAACCCAAGCCCAGAACGCCGACGTTCCACGGTCACACCGGAGGAATGGCCAGCACCTCATATCTCGTGTAATTACAAGATCGCGCCGCCAGCGCCCCATGCGGTCACGGCTATACGCCACCCGGTGGTGCAGATCAAGGAGGGAGCCTGGGCCAGGCTCCGCGTGGACTAGCGCCCGATCACCGCAATCGGTTTTCCCAGAGGGACGTTTGCGCCACACGCCGAGGCGGAAGGTGGCGAAAACCTGTACTACTTGCCCTCAGCCGCCGAGAGGGACATGGAATGTCCCTCTGATGAGTGACTATCCATCAGTTCTAGTCATCTTGCGAAGGTTGCAGTTCGGACGGACACTCAATATATGCCTCGTTGCGGTGCGCCTACTGAAGACGGTACTCCGTGCCGTCGCCTCATCAAGAACACGGATGAACACTGTTATCAGCATCGCGAACCCAAAGCTGCACCACCAGGACCGCGGCTCCATCCCCCACCGTCGCGACGCAAGATAGCGCTCGCAATAAGTCTGGTAGCTGGCGCCACAATCGGAACCGTCACCATCACCACATCTTTGACTGGAGCCTCTTCCGGGGCAGCACCATAACAGTTCAGGCAAAAGCCGACGTTACTCACGTAATCACGGCACTTTCGGCGCTCGGGTTCCGCGACACTGCCCATTCCATCAATTACAGCGGCACAGACTGTGCAGTAGCCGCTACTAATGAGGTCCGGCAGTTCTTTATCCGCCATCCCTGTAAAGAGTACGCGAGCGCCATCGTGACAAACTCCAGCCATGGAATCACCACCAAGGTCCGGTTCATGGGTCACCATGCCTACTCTTTTTGTTGCTAGCCAGTACAAAGCGCTGGTCGATACCTTCGGAACCGGCAATCCTCCAGGGCAACCACTTACGTTTGACGGGCGTTGTTATGCCTCTGGCCAGAACGGCACCACTGTGTGGGCCGAACAAATTGAGCCGACAGGGCAAGTTTATGCTGACCGAAAAATCCTGCAAGCAGCTGCCCCCGTTTCGCTTACTTCCAGCAACCTGCAGAATTGTATTCGCTAATGCAACCTCACGCATATCCCAAATAACCCCCGCACATCGGCTGTACAGCACGACGCCCGCAGGTGCGGGCGCTGTGCGACGCGTTTCCGGCCCGGTCTCCCCCGCCTGCGAAGACAGGTGGCGGTGGGCCGCCTCCGTGCTCCTGACCTCACTCCCTCAACAAGACAAGAGAGCGAGGTCAGGAACACTACGGCTCAACTACAGAGTAAACAGACAAAAGGAGAGACCAATCCGGAAACGCACTGGGGGAACACCCGGAACCCCCCCGCCCCCGAAAAACACGGCCCGGTTCCAGGTTTTCCCCCAGACCCCCATTCCTGCCTCCCCGACAAGCAACGACGGACCTAGCCGCACCCATGACCGGGGAAATAGCACAGCACCGGCCGCGCATACCGCGCCGCGCCTGCCGGACGAGGAAACCTGCAAGGGAACCAGGGGAACCCGGGAACCCCCCAAAGCCCGGTTCCCCGGGTTCCCCCGGACCCCAGGGACACGGCAAAGTCGCGTTCATGCAGCTTGAAGCAGCTTTAGCGTTCGCTGCGGATCGCGGGCATGGTAGCGGTTGGCCGCAGCGAGATTGGCGTGGCCGTCCAGGCGCAGGATGCTGATGGCCAGGCTGCGCAGCGTTGCCATGACGCGGGGCGCATTACCTGTCCTGACCAGGGATTTGTCTTCCTGGTAGGTGACGTCGCGGACCCAGTGGAGCTTGTTCTCTATGTCCCAGTGGCTGCGGACCCAGGCGGCCAGGGTGGCCGGGATCGGCGTCGCGGTCGCTGGTGATCAGGTAGACGACCTCGACGGTCTTCTTGCCCTTCCTCGTGACCGTGCGGCGCAGCTGCGCGACCTGGGCGGCGCCGTCGAACCCGATCCAGGCCGGCGCCAGCGCCACCTTGATCGTGCGGCGGGCCCGGCGCCCGTGGTCCGTGCTCACGGACGAGACGGCGGGGATGCGGGCCCAGGGCAGCTTCTTGAGCTGCCGGTACAGCGTCGGCATGTTGCCTTTGACGGTCATCACGTAGTCCGCGCCCCGGCCGAGGATGACTTGCGCGGTGTCACTCTGCGTGTGCATTGCGTCGATCGTGATCACCGCGGCGGCCAGGCCGGCGAATGCTTTCAGCAGGTCCCGCACCGCGGGAATCTCGTTGCGACTTCGCGTCCACGGCGACCTGGCCGAGGACCGCGCCGATGCCGTGCGCCAGGGCCGCGACCAGGTGCGGGGCCTTCCCGTCCTTGTTCTTCGCGCCGCGGACGGTCTTGCCGTCGATGGCGATGACCAGCCGGCCGCCGGCCGCACCGCCCTGGTCCACAGCCAGGCCCGAGGACCCGGTCGAGCACATCGGGGCTGACCAGGGCGAAGGCGCGCCGGAAGGTGGATTCCTCCGCCGGGCCGCGGGCCGCGCCGAGCACGGCCAGGGCCTCCGGGCCGGCGTCGGCGGCCCACTGCCCGATCGCGGCGAATGACCGCGACCCCGCGATCACCGCCGCGATCCCGACGGCGAGCAGCCCGGCCAGCGCATGCCGGCGCCCGCGCCTCTTCCGCGGATCCGGGACCTGGGCAAGGAGATCGAGCAGGTACTGGCTGCGGGCAGCCGGGATAGGCGAAGATGTCATCGGCGGGCGGGCGTCCCTCGTGGCAGAAGATGGTGAGCGTAGGAACTTCCATCGTTCCGCCCGGGCACCGCCCGCCACCTGAAGGCACGCCGGACACATCATCCACTGTTATGACATCGCAGGTCACAGCCTCACGTCACGACTTTGCCGTGTCCCTGCCCCGGACCCCCTCCCGCCCTTCCCCCAGCCCGAGGGCGCGCTGCGCGCGCCACACACGACTCCCATACCGCGCCGACCCCGGCCGCCACGGAACCAGCAGGCCGCCCGCCGATACCCCAGCACCCCGCCGGCGCCGCCAGCCGGAAAGCGCCCAGACACGCTGAAGGGGACACCCTCAGCACCAGGGCGCGCCCCCCTGCGCGTGCCAGCAGGCCGGACCGGGCGCTACCCGCCCGCCTTCACCTGACCCGCGAACCTGCGCCACGCCGCCAGGCTGAACCGCAGCACCGGCCCGGAACGATCCTTCGTGTCACGCACCATGATCATGCGCGCAGCGTCACCGACCTCGACGCAGTTACCGCCGCCGTTGCCGGTATAACTGGACGTCCGCCACCCCGGCTTCACGTTGCCTTCCATTGCTCCGCAGCTTTCAAGATGAGATCCCGTGAGGCGTCACGGGACAGCGCGTCACCACGCACCCGGTTGAACGCTACCCGGTGCTTGCGTACCAGCGACCGGTTCTCCGTCGTCTGATCTTCCACGCCGTCCATCCGCAGCGTGTCAGGCATGCTATCGGCACCGGCAATATCGAACGCCCCGCCGATACCAGCGTTCGCGCCCTTACCCGCCGGAACCACCTGCACCACGATGCTAGGCCGCAGCGACATCTCCGCCGCGTGAACCAGCGTGTCGTGCATGATCGCGGACGTGCCGATCAGGCGATGCAGCACCGCCTCATCAAGCACCACCGTCACATCAGGAGGATCGGCACGATCGAAGATCGCCTGACGGTCAAGCCGCGCACTCACCAGCGCGTCTATCGCCTCGTCTGAAATATCCGTCTGCTGCGCCAACAGCAGGACACGGGCATAGGCGGCAGTCTGAAGCAAGCCAGGTATCACGATCGGTGACCAGATGAGCAGAGACTGCGCTGCGCGCTCAGCTTCCAGGTAATCCTCGAACCACGCCGGCACCGGGCCGTCAGAGGCCCGCGCCAGATCCGCCAGCCGCTGGTAATGCTCGACGTCGATACTGCACGCCTGAGCCCACGCCGTCAGCACCGGATCACTCGGGACACGATCACCGGACTCGGCCTTGGCCACCGTGGTGCGCTCAAACCCCAGGCGATCCGCCAGCACCTGCTGCGAGCTGAACCCAGCCGCCACCCGCGCACGGCACAGCTCCCTGCCCAGAAACTCACGTGGCGTCATCGGTGGCATCCCGTCCCGGCCCAGTGCCCGATAGTGGCACCCAGCCGCGCCACCCTCCCGATTCTGTCACCACCCTGGCAAGTTAAGAAGCGATCACACCCAGCCATCCCCTCAGCCAGGAACACGCCCTATGGAACCAGCAACTGCCCAGCCGCCAGATACCCATCCCCGGACCCGCCTCCGAGCCGAACCGGACAGCCGCCCGCACGAGCCGGGCCACCCGGTCAGCGACCCACCGAAGACCCCGGCCGCACCGGGCTACACCAGCACATTCGGCGGACGGGCCGAGGAAGCCAGCCGTGTCCGCCGCGAAATCGCGGGCTACCTGGGGAACTGCCCGGCCACCGCCGACATGGTGCTCATCGCCAGCGAACTTGCCGCCAACAGCATCCTGCACACGCGCTCGCGCGGGCAAACGTTCCGGGTCAGCTGCGAGGTGTCCCCCGGCACCGCCCTGATCGAAGTCCAGGACATGGGCGGCCCGTGGCGGCCCAGGAAACCCGATGACCGGCCCCACGGCCTCGCCATCGTGGCAGCGCTCACCGGACCCGGCGGGTGGGGAACACACGCCACCGGCACCGGGGACCGCGTCACCTGGGCCCGGCTATCCTGGGAGCCGGGCGCGTGACCCGCAAGATCCCGGCGGAGCAGTGCGCTGTCATCGGCGCGAACCTCCGCACCCTGCGCCAGCGCAACGGCTGGACCCAGGCCCGGCTCGGCCAGCTGATGGGCTGGGACACCTCCACCGTGTGCGCCGCCGAAGGCCACCGCAGCGGCCGGCAACGCGGCTTCACCACCGGAGAAATCATCCGGCTCGCCGCCGTACTCGGCATCCCCCCAGCCCAGCTCACCACGCGGTGCGCCACCTGCGGCGGCCACCCCCCAGCCGGATACGCCTGCCTGGCCTGCGGAGCCGTATCCGGCCCCGGCCGCCTGGCCGCCTCCGCTCCCGCCCCTCAAGAACAACCAGTCTACGCGGGGGCAGGCCGGTGAGCACCCGCGTGGACGGCGCGACCGTTCAGGTCATGGTCACCGTGCGCGCCACGCTCAGCGCCGGGCCGGTCCACCTCACGCTGTCCGCCCGCGAAGGCCCGGCACCGGGAACCTGGCGGTACAACCTCACCGACGGCGCGGACCACCGCGCGGCGGGCGGACGCGTCGCCGGGATGACCGGCCACATGGACGCACTCAGGTACGCTGCCGCGATCAGCGCGGCCGGGTACGAGCCCGGCACCGCCGAACGAGGCCTGCTGGAGCAGTTCGCCGCCAGCCAGGACTGACCAGGGCGGATCCCCGCTGCGCTCACCAGGGCCGCCTCGCCCTGGTGAGCCCTGGTTCCCAGTTCACCGCTACCGGCAGCGCCAGCAGCGGTGACAGATTCCTTACGGCTACCGCGCGGCGCTGCCGCACGCCGGAACCCTGACGCACAATCGTCACATACCGTGCCCATCCGGGCACTCGTTGCACCTAACGTCTCGTGTGACTGCGGAGGGCGATGGGAATGCCCGCGGGACCGCCGTACCGCACCGGCCCGACGTGCCCGGCATCCGTCAGGGCCGGTGCCAGGTGTCGCTCTGTGCGGTTCTTTACCCACCTCCCAGGCGCGGGACCCTCGCCGGGCAAGTCCGGGAGGCCTGGCCGGACCAATCAGGGTCGGTCCGCAAGCGGCCCGGCCCCGCCAGCCAGCGTAAGGCCCCCCGGCCATGCCCGGCCCCGCACCAGGCAGGACACCGGCCAAACAACCGCCCGCCGCTCCCCGCCGCACCACCCCGCCCCGCCGCCCCCATGACCGCCAGAAACGAGGTGACCCGCCGAAATGCCCGGCACCGGGAAAGACCAGGAAAACCACAACGGCCATTCACCGGGAATTGACAGCAGCGCCCGAGATGCCATCCCACCCGGCCGGAACCCGCGATCAGCCGCACCAATTACCGAGCCCGGAAATGTCCCTGACCAGGAAGAACACGGCAGTAATTCGCCGGGAATACTTAACGGGCCGCGCATTATCAGCTATAATATAGGGGAGGGGGAAAGGCCCGGCGGGATGAAAGTCCGGTTCAAGATCCGGGTCGAGACAGGGAAGAAAGCCGCCGCGCTGAACGCGCAGCAGGCCCAGGCAATCAAGGAGCTTTTGGAATGGGCGCGCCAGCACAGAAAACACCCATGAGGCTCGTCGCCTCCCCATCCGGTCCCGCCGCCGCTGAACCAGTCCCCGTGGCGATCTTGGCCCGGACCTCCACCCGCATCCTCCAAGACCCCTACGCGTCGCTGTCCCGGCAGGTCCGCTCCTGCCAGGCGTGGCTGCCCGCAGGCTGGTACGTCGCCGGGTACTACTGGGACGTCGAATCCGGCAGCCATCGACCTGGAAGACCGCAGCCAGGGCGAGGCGTACCAGGAGTTCACCGCCGCCGGCATCCCCCGCGACGGGGGGATGGCGGACTTGCTCACCGAAGCCAAGGCCCCCGTCCCCCGGTTCGCCGCCGTCATCTGCGAAGACATCGAACGCAGCGCCCGCGACACCTTCAACGCGCTGAAACTGGAAAAAGAACTCTCCCGCCAGGGCGTCCCGCTGTTCGCCACCGACGAGCCCGCCTCCATCGAAGGGATCAACGCCACCACCGTCCTGGTCCGCCGGGTCAAGCAAGGAGTCGCGGAATGGTACCGGCTCCAGCTCAAGGAAAAAGCGTGGAAAGGACTGGAAGAACACGCCCTCGCCGGATGGAACACCGGCCCCGCCGCCTACGGGTACCTCGCCGAGAAAGTCCCCCACCCCGCCCCCGGCAAAGCGGCCCAGGGCATGACCAAAAGCCGCCTGCTCATGGACCCCGTACGCGGGCCCGTGGTCACCCAGATCTTTGAGTGGCGCGTCACCGGTCAGCTGTCCATCCCTGCGATCGTGGCCCGGCTCAACGCTGACCCCGCCGCCTACCCGGCCCTGGACTGCGCGGGGGTGGATCAAGCCGACCGTGGCCGCGATCCTGGCCAACCCGAAATACACCGGCCACATGGTCTTCGGCCGGACCCGCACCACCAGCACCGGCCGCAAAGCCCGGCCCGTCCCCCCCGAGCAGTGGATCTGGTCACCCCAGCCCGTCCACCCCCCGCTGGTGGACCGGGCGACCTGGGACCAAGCACAGCTCATCGGCGCGCAGCGCGGCAACGTCCGCGACCCCGAGATGCCCACCACCCAGCCCGGACGCCGGTACATCCTGCGATCCCGGATCCGCTGCCGGATCTGCCAGCGGCGCATGCGCGGCATCGCACGGCCCGCCCGCACCGGGAAGATCTACCTCGACTGCACCTGCCCACACGACCCCGCCAACCGCCGCCACACCGCCGCCTACCCAGACCACCCCCACGTCTGGTCCGCGAAGACACCCTCATCACCGCCCTGGCCGGGTTCTTCGACCAGTACATCTTCGGCCACGACCGCGCTGCGCTGCTGGCCGCCCTGCTCCCCGCCACCGACGCCGGGCACGCCGAAGCCCAGGCCCGCAAGATCGCGCACCTGCACATCCAGCTCCGCCGGATCGACACCGCCGAGCGCGGGCTGATCTCCGAACTGGAAGCACCCGCTGACCCCGGTGACCCGGCAGCCGCCGCCTACCGCGCCCGGATCCGCGCCCGCTACGCCGAGCTGTACACCGAACGGACCAGCACCGAAACCGATCTCGCCGCCCTCCAGGCCACCGCCACCCCGGACAACGATCCCACCCTCCTGGACGAGCTGCCCACCCTCGCCGGGGCACTGCCCGGCGCCCCCGACCGGATCAAGCAAGCCCTGCTCACCGCGTTCGACATCAACGCCCTCTACAACAAAGACGACAACCAGGTCACCATCTGGGCCACCATCACAGGAGATACCCCCGCACTGTCGCCGCCCTGCTCACCGACCCCGCACCGACGACGGCACCAGCCAGCCCGCCACCCCGCCCACCAGCCGGAACCCCATTTCCCAGTCAGGACAAGGCACCCCAACAACACCCATGGACCATCGTCGTGCCTCGAAAGCGGGAGCAGCCCAGCACGGTGTGGCGGGCGAGGCGGCTGGTGTTCGAGGGAGGCCGCGGTTGAGCGCCTGGCCGGGGGCCGGTAACCTGCCGCTCATGTCCTCGGCATGGCCAGCACTGTCCTATCGCACCTGGCAAGCGACGTGTGACACGCTGCACGCGCACACCCAGGTCCTCGGCAAGCTCGCGGCGAACCTCGCCCCGGCGGAGCCGCAACTGCAGCACGCGGCGCTGCGGCTGACCGCCCGGGGGTGGGAAACGGCGCCGCTGCCCGCACCCGACGGCTCGGGATCGCTGGTCGTCGCGCTCGACCTGCATGTTCACGAGGCGGTGATCGAGCACAGCGGCGGCCGGACCGAGCGGGTACCGCTCACCCCTGACCGGGCCGTCGGGCCGGTGACCCGGGAGGTGCTGGCGGCGGTCGGCCGGCTGGCCGGGCCGGTGGAGATCGACCCGACGCCGCAGGAAGTCTCGTGGACCGTACCGCTCGACCAGGACGAGGAGCACGCGCGGTACGACCCGGATCAGGTGGCCGCCTACTTCACGGCGGCGACGCAGGCCGCGCTGGTGCTGGCGGCGTTCCGCGCGCCCTACCGCGGCCGCTCCACGCCCGTCAACGCGTGGTGGGGGTCGTTCGACCTGGCCGTGAGCCTGTTCTCGGGGGCGTCGGCCGATCCCCCCGCCAACGACTTCATCATGCGCAACGCGATGGACGCGCAGGAGGTCGCCGTCGGCTGGTGGCCCGGGGACGGGCGTCACGACCAGGCGGCGTTCTACGCCTACGCGCACCCGGCGCCCGACGGGTTCGCCCGGCTGACCCTGTCGCCCCCGGCCGCGCACTGGGACGCCGGGCTCGGTGAGTACATCCTGGAGTGGGAGGACATCCGGTCAGAACCGGACCCGGCCGCGCTGGCCCTGGAGTTCGCCCGGAGCGCGTTCCGCCGGTCCTGCGCCGTCTGCGCCTGGGACATGACCCTGGCCGCGAGCGCCGACGGGACACCGCCGCCGGTCCGCTGAGCAGATCGCGTGATCGCATATTGAAGTCCCCGCTGACGCGTGATACAAGAATAGTGCGCGCGCATTTCATGTCACTTCTTGCCCTGATTGGGGTAACTCGTGCGTATCTCCCGCGTCCTTTTCAGCGTTGCGGTTCTTAGTTCCGCCGCCGGCCTTATCGCCACTGCCTCTCCCGCCGCCAATGCCGCCACTGCAGTGCATTATGTCGCGCTGGGCGACTCGTACAGTTCAGGGGTCGGCGCCGGAAATTACATCTCGTCAAGCGGGAGCTGCGACCGCAGCTACAACGCCTATCCGGAGCAGTGGGCCGACGCCCACGCGCCCGCCTCGTTCGTCTCGGTGGCGTGTTCCGGCGCGGAGACGTCCGACGTCCTGTCCAGCCAGGTGTCGGCGCTGAGCCCGAGCACCACGCTGGTCAGCATCACGATCGGCGGCAACGACGCCGGCTTCGCCACCACCATGGAGACCTGCGTGCTGGCCCCGACCAGCGTCTGCCTCGCGGCCGTCTCCGCGGCCGATGCCTTCGTCGCCTACGTGCTTCCGGCCAGGCTGGACACGACCCTGGCGACCATCCGGGCCGACGCCCCCGCGGCGAAGATCGTCGTGCTCGGCTACCCCGACCTGTACGACCTGTCCAAGTCCAGTGGCTGCATCGGGCTGAGCACCTCGGACCGCACCGCGCTCAACCAGGGCGCCAGCGACCTGGACGGCGCCCTGGCCACCGCCGCGGCCGCCTACGGTGACACCTACGCCGATGTCCGCAGCCAGTTCGCCGGACACGAGATCTGCGACTCCAACAGCTGGCTGAACTCGGTGGACATCTTCTCGCTCAGCTCCTCTTACCACCCCACCGCGTCGGGCCAGGAACAGGGTTACCTGCCCGTCTTCGCCGCGGCGGCCAGCTGACCGCCCGGCGCACCGGCGCCGGCGGAATCCAGCCGCTAGGGCTCCAGCTGACGCCCCATCAGCTCGATCAGCTTCTGCAACCCGCGCATCGGCCGCACCATCACCGTAAAGCTGACCAGCTTGTCGACGGAGTTCCAGCGCAGCATGTCGACACCCGGCCGGGGGTTGGTCAGACATGGGAGTACTCAACTCCAGCCGAAGGAAAACCGCAAGCCGTCACCCCTGGTCCTGGGACCGGGGCACGACCAGTCCTGTCTCGTAGGCGGTAACCACCGCCTGCGTCCGGTCGCGCAGCCCGAGCTTGTTGAGCATCCGGCTGACGTGGGTCTTCACCGTCTCCTCGGTGACCACCAGGCGTGCGGCGATCTCCGTATTGGACAGGCCCTCGGCGACCAGGCGCAGCACCTGCGTCTCCCGCGGGGTAAGGGCGGTGAGGGCGCCGGCCGGCGGGCCATCGTCCGGCTTCGGGCGCAGCCGGGTGAACTCGCTGATCAGGCGGCGGGTGACGGCGGGCGCGAGCAGCGCCTCGCCCGCCGCGATGACCCGGACAGCGTCGAACAAGCGTTCGGCGGTGACGTCTTTGAGCAGGAAGCCGCTGGCCCCGGCGCACAGCGCGTCATAGACGTAGTGGTCGAGGTCGAAGGTGGTCAGGATCAGGATCCGCGGTCCGCTGCGCCCGGGCCCGGAGAGCTGCCGGGTGGCCTCGATGCCGTCCATGACGGGCATCCGCACGTCCATCAGGGCCACGTCGGGGGAGAGCTCGCGGCAGATCCGCACCGCCTCGGTCCCGTCGCAGGCCGTGCCCACCACCGAGAAGTCGGGCTGGGTGTCGAGCAGGGCGGCGAATCCGGTGCGCACCACGTGATGATCGTCGGCGACGATGATCCGAACGACCCCGGCTGGCGTGCTCAACCGTCTCCCTCCACCGGGGCGGGCAGCGTGGCCTCGATCAGGAAGCCGCCGCCAGGTGCGGTGCCGGTCCGCAGCTCGCCGCCGGCCGCGCTGGCCCGTTCGCGCATGCCATGCAGCCCGTGCCCGCCCGTGGCCTCAGGAACTCCAGGCGCGGACCCGCCGTGCGGCGGCCCGGGCCCGTTGTCCCGGATGCGCAGCCGGAGCGAGTCGCTGGTGAAGCGCAGCTCCACGTCGACGGCGGCACCTGGCGCGTGCCGCCGGGCGTTGGTCAGGGCTTCCTGCACGATGCGGTAGGCGGCCAGTTCGACGCCGGGATCAAGGGTGACCGGTGGCCCCGAGACGATGAACCTGGTACTCGTGCCCGAGGCCTCCCTCGCCTCGTCGATCAGCTCGCTGAGCTGTGCCAGCCTCGGCTGAGGACGCCGGTCCGCACCGAGCCCGCCCGCACCGGGCTCGCCGGGGCTGGCGGCGCGGGCATCCTCCCGCAGCACCCCGAGCAGCCGCCGCATCTCGGTCAGGCCCGCTCGCGCGGTGTTGCCGATCTCCAGCAGCCGCGCCGCGCCGGCTGGCGGCATTCCGGGGGTGGCCAGCCGCGCCGTCTCCGCCTGCACGGCGATCATGGAGATGTGATGAGCCACGACGTCATGCAGCTCCCGGGCGATTCTGGCCCGCTCCCCGCGGGCCATGTGCTCGAACATGGAGTCCGCGATGACCTGCCGGGCGGCGCTTTGCGCCCGCGCCTGCAGGTGCGCCCGCCTGGCCATCCCGGCCAGGGCCGCCGCCGGAGCCAGCGCGGCCAGCAGCACGACAAGCACCGCTTCTTCAGAGGCCGCGGAACGAGTGCCGGCCAGCGCGATCGCCACGAACGGCACCGCCAGGCCAGGGGCCAAGAGCTGTGCTCTATTCGGCTGTGTCTCATCGCGCCGGCTGCCGCCGGCCCGCACGCCCAGCTGGTAGAGGACGATGACCTGAGCGAATAGGCCCGCGATCGTCATCGTCTGGAAGACCGTGAGCGAAAGCACGCTCGCCGCGCTGATCGCGACGGCGGCCGCGGCCGGGCCCAGGAACGCCAGGGGCACCGTGGTGAACAAGGCCAGGAGAGCCACGGCGACCAGGCTGAGGGCACCGATGCGGGTATCCATCCCCCGAGCCAGCGCCTCGGTCACGGCCGCCAGCCCGAGCAGGGCTCCGCCGACCGCGGCCGGATGGGGAACGGCGGCGATCCGCTGGCCGCCGTCGGCCCATCCACTGCGCCCGTAACCTATTGTGCCCACGTGCTCATTGTCGCCTCATCGCCGCCGGATTGCGTCACCCCGGCCGGGGACGGCGCCGTCCCTCCTGCGAGGGATGCGCGGCCCACGTCCCTCGTACTGGTGACCGAGAAGAGCGCTCTCCAGCGTGACGACCGCGCCACCGGCCGGTCCCTAGCCTTAGCTGCTATGGAAGCAACCATCGAAGTCAGCGGCCTGCGCAAGCGATTCGGGTCGACGCTGGCGCTGGACGGGATGTCCTTTACCGTCCCCCCCGGCCAGGTGACCGGTTTCGTCGGCCCGAACGGGGCGGGGAAATCCACGACGATGCGGGTCATCCTCGGCCTTGACTCCGCCGACGAGGGCCGCGCGCTGATCGGCGGCCGGCCGTATGCGAGCCTGCGGCACCCGCTCAGCCACGTCGGGTCGCTGCTGGATGCCGGCGCCCTGCAGCCGAGCCGATCCGCCCGCAATCACCTGCTGTGGCTGGCCCACTCCCAGGGCCTGGGGGCCAGCCGGGTCGATGAGGTGGTCGCGCAGGCCGGCCTGGGGTCGGCGATCCGGCGCAAGGCGGGTGGCTACTCCCTGGGCATGCGGCAGCGGCTCGGCATCGCCGCTGCCCTGCTCGGCGATCCGCCGGTGCTCATGCTCGATGAGCCGTTCAACGGACTCGATCCCGAAGGGATCGTGTGGGCGCGGGGTTTCCTGCGGTCACTGGCCGCGCAGGGTCGTGCGGTGCTGGTGTCCAGCCACCTGATGAGCGAGCTGGAGGACACCGCGCACCACCTGGTCGTGGTCGGCCGCGGGCGGGTCATCGCCGACACGAGCGTGGCGGAGCTCATCGCGACCGCGTCCAGCGGGCGGGTCACGCTGCGGACCAACGCCCGGTCGGAGGCGATGGCGGTGCTAGCACCCTCGGGGGCCGTCGTCGCCGTCACCGACCGGGACACGCTCACCATCTCCGGGCTGGCGGCTGAGAAGATCGTGGCGCTGCTCGGCGAGAGCGGGGTGCCGTTCTCGGAGGTGTCGGCGCACCGCGCGACCCTGGAGGAGGCCTACATGGAGCTCACCAGGGACGCGGTCGAGTTCCGTGCCGCCTCCTCGGCCCCGGCCGGCACTGAGGAGGCAGCGCGATGACCACCGCCACGGTGACTCCACCCCAGCCGGGCCAGCAGGCCGGCCGGGACGGCTTCGCGCCGCTCCTGCGCGCGGAGTGGACCAAGTTCAGGACCGTCCGCGGCTGGGTCATCGGCGTGATCGTCGCGGTCCTGGTGATGGTCGGGCTCGGGCTGTTCGCGGCCGGCGCCAGCGGGAGCTCGTGCCAGAGCACGAGCGGTGGCTCGGCTCGGTCCGGCCAGTCTTGCGGGGCGACCAGCTACCCGGTGGGACCGGGCGGTGAGGCGGTGACCGACAGCTTCTACTTCGTGCGCCAGCCGCTCGCGGGGAACGGCAGCATCACCGTCCGGGTCACCTCGCTGACCGGCATGCTCCCGCCGGTCAACCCCGCTGACGTCCCGAGCGGCCCGAACGCGCCGATCGACACGCGCCCCGGCCTGGTCCCGTGGGCCAAGGCCGGGCTGATCATGAAGGACGGCACCGCACCGGGATCGGCGTACGCGGCGATGATGGTCACCGCGGATCACGGGGTGCGCCTGCAGGACAACTACACCAGCGACACGGCGGCCCAGCCGGGCGCCGTTTCCCCGGCCTCCCCGCGCTGGCTGCGGCTGACGCGCTCCGGCGACACCGTCACCGGCTACGACTCGGCCGACGGCACCCACTGGACCCAGGTCGGCACCGTTCACCTGGCCGGGCCTGCCGTCCACCGTCCAGGCCGGGATGTTCGCCGCAGCCCCCGCGTGGCAGCAGATCTCGCAGGGCTTCGGCGGCGGGGAAAACGGGATGATCGCCCCCAGCCAGGACACCGCCGTCTTCGATCAGCTCAGCCGGTCAGGCACCTGGCCGGCCGGCGCGTGGACCGGCGACTATGTCGACCCGGGCGGCGGCTCGGGAGTCGGCGGTTATCACCAGGCCAGCGGCCGGTTCACGGTCACCGGGTCCGGCGACATCGCACCGGTCGTGCCCGGGCAGGGCGGGGATTCTGGCACCACGGTCACGCAGCACCTCATCGGCACGTTCGCCGGGCTGATCGCGGTGATCGTGGTCGCGACCATGTTCATCACCGCCGAGTACCGGCGGGGCCTGATCCGCGTCACGCTGGCCGCGAGCCCGCGCCGGGGCCGGGTGCTGGCCGCCAAGGCCATCGTGATCGGTTTGGTCAGCTTCGTGGCCGGGTTGATCGCCGCCGCGGCCGCGGTGATCATTACCGCCCAGCTCGCACAGGCCCGGAGCTCGTACGTGTACCCGGTGCCGTGGCCGACCGAGCTGCGGATCGTCGTCGGTACCGCGGCGCTGATCGCCGTGACCGCCGTCCTCGCCGTCGCCCTCGGGACCTTGTTGCGCCGCAGCGCCGCCGCGGTCACGCTGGTGATCGTGGTGATCGTGCTGCCCTACATCCTGGGAGCGGCCTCCGTCCTGCCGGTCGGGGCCGCGGACTGGCTGCTGCGGATCACCCCGGCCGCCGCCTTCGCCGTCCAGCAGGCCACGCCTCAGTACCAGCAGGTCACCGCCATCTACTCGCCCAATTCCGGCTTTTTCCCGCTGGCGCCGTGGGCCGGCTTCGCCGTACTGTGCGGGTATGCCGTGCTCGCCCTGGGCCTGGCCGTCGTCCTGCTCCGCCGGAGGGATG
Source organism: uncultured Actinomycetes bacterium (assembly GCA_963808315.1). Classification (GTDB taxonomy): domain Bacteria; phylum Actinomycetota; class Actinomycetes; order Streptosporangiales; family Streptosporangiaceae; genus Palsa-504. Next base: position 104,695 of record CAWEFK010000047.1, read on the forward strand.
CATGAGGAGAGCGGGAGACCTCGCATGAGCGAGGCACTGCCTGCCGGGCGGCGCAGCCTAGCCGTGGACCTAACGGGCGTGCGGGATACGCTGCACGCCGAATGGACCAAGCTGCGTACGGTGGCCGGGTCGGCCTGGCTGCTGGCCGGCACCGTCGCGGCGACCCTGGCGGCGAGCGCCGCGGCGACAGCCGCCGTCAGGTGCCCCGCCGGGACCGCCTGCCCGGTGGACACCACCAAGCTCAGCCTCACCGGGGTCGAGTTCGGCCAGGCGGTCGTGGCCATCCTGGCCGTGCTGGCGATCAGCGGTGAGTTCAGCACCGGCATGATCCGCATCACGCTGGCGGCGATGCCGCACCGGTCCGCCGTCCTGGCCGCCAAGGCGATCATCCTGGCGGGCTCGGTGCTGGCCGCCGGGGCCGTCGCGGTCGGCGGATCGGTGCTGGCCGGGCGGATCATCCTGCCCGGCCATGGCTTCACCGCCGCTCGCGGCTTCCCGCTCGAGTCCCTGGCTGACGGGCCGACGCTGCGCGCCGCCGCCGGATCGGTCCTCTACCTGGTCCTGGTCGCCCTGCTCAGCCTCGGCATCGCCACCGTCATCCGGGACTCCGCCGCCGCCATCGGGATCGTCCTCGGGCTGCTCTATCTTTCTCCGATCATCATCGGTGTCGTGACCGACCCGGTCTGGCAGCACCGGCTTCAGCGGTACGCGCCGATGAACGCCGGGCTGACCATCCAGGACACCACCGGCCTGCGCAGCCTGCCGATCAGCCCGTGGGGCGGCCTGGGCGTGCTCGCGTGCTGGGCCGCGGCGGCGCTGCTGGCCGGCGGCCTGCTGCTGCGGTGGCGCGACGCGTGAGCGCAGGCCCCGCCATGAGCATGCCCGGCCGCCAGCGCGAGACCGCGACGGCCGTTCGGCAGGCTGTTTCCGCTGCTGGCCACGGTCAGCATGATCATCGCCGGGATGGCAGGCACGATCTGGGGGCCCCGCTATTACGGGAAATCGGCGTGGGCACTGCCCGATGACCTGTGGGGCACGATGATCGCGGCCCAGCGGCTCGCCCATCTCAACCTGGGCGGCGTCTACACGCCGCCCACCCAGCTGGTCTCTCTTCCCGGCACGGCCATCATCTTGATCCCGGTCGTCGCGGTCATCGGGCTGGCCGGGCTCCGTCTCGGGCTACCGCAGGCGCACGGCGCCTATCCAGGCCTCTGGCTGCTCGCCGGGCCCTACGAGGTCGCCATCGCGGCCGTGGCCCTGTTCGCCGCCGACGCGATCGCCGAACGTCTCGGCGTCAGCCGGCCCAGGCGGTTCCTGCTCGCCGCCGCGAGCGCAACCGCGCTGTGGAGCGTCACGATCCGGTGGGGCCACCCCGAAGACGCGGTGGCGACCGGGCTGCTGCTCTACGCCATCCTGGCCCTGTCCGACGCCAGGACCAGCCGGTCCGCCTGGCTGGCGGGGGCGGCGGTGGCGGTCCAGCCGCTCGTCCTGCTCGCCCTTCCCGTCCTGCTCGCCGCCATCGCTGTCCGGCGGTGGCCCGGCTTTCTCATCAGGGCGGCCGCTCCCGGCGTGCTGCTGCTTGCCGCCGCCGCGGCGGCCAACTGGACGGCCACCATCCACGCGGTGACCAGCCAGCCCAATTCGCCGCGGATCGACCATCCCACCCCGTGGATCTACCTGGCTCCGCACCTGGCCGGCGACGCAGGTGGCCGCCGGGCAGGCCAGGATCCTGGCGCTGGTGGCGGCCTGCGGCTGCGGGCTCGTCGTCCGGCGCAGCTGGCGGGCGGCCGAGCTCATCAGGCCCCCGGAACCGCCGGGGCCGCGAGACGGTGGCCGGTGCTGCTGCCGGAGCTGCTGTGGTGGACCGCGGTGGCGCTGGCTCTGCGCTCCGTGTTCGAGCCCGTGATGGTCGCTTACTACCTGTGGCCTCCGCTGGCGCTGGCGCTGATCACCGCGGCACGAAGCTGGCCGCGCCTGCTCGGCGCCGGTACCACCGCCGTCGTGCTCACCTTCTTCTCCCAGCTCCAGTGGCATAACCCGTGGGGCTGGTGGACACCGATGATCACCGTCCTAGCCGTTGCCCTCTTCTTCGCCCGTGGCCGCGGGGTCCACCAGGGGCCACGGCCCGGCGCTCGCCGGCCGGCGCAGATGCTGCCAGAGCCGGGGGAGCAGTTCATCGCGGACGCCGCGCCATGACGCGATCTCGTCGGCGGAAAGCGGCGTGAGCGGACCGGCCGCGGCGCTCGCCGCCAGGTAGACCTGGCATGCGGCCGACAGCAGCCACATCCGGGCCACCGCGACCCCCGCCGTGGCGCCCAGCGTGAGCGCGCCGTTGCCGCGCAGCAGCAGCGCTTCGCCGGCCGGCAGGCTGCGGGCCGCGCTCTCGGCGAGCCCGAGCGACCTGAGCAGCATGGCGCCGTCGTGCACCGGCACCGATGCGCCGAGCCACGCGGCCTGGCCGTGCAGCGGGACCAGCGAGGTGGCCGTGGCCGCCGCCGCGAACGCGCTGGCCGGCTGAGCCCGGGCGATCGCGGCGGCGTCGGGCCGGGCGCGGTACAGCGCGAGGTGCGCCCACGCCTCCGCAGGCACGCCCGCGGGCAGGTCACCCGGGTCGCGGGCGGCGAGCGGAACCTCCCGCACGCTGGCCGCGGTGACCAGGGCCAGATCAGCGGCGGGCGTGATCAGCATCGACGCCCCGCGGCGGGCGGACACGTGCCCGTAGGCGGTGACCAGCCCCAGCCGGGCCAGCACGTTGGCCGCCTCGGCGACCTCCTCCCGCTTGGCCCGCAGCTCTCCCGATGCCGGAATCACTCGTAAGTTCCCCTTCCCAGATGCCCGCGGGCGTGTCTAAACTGTATGCAGTTTAGACCGATGTGACAAGGGGAGAGCCGTGATCTCAGGGCTGCACCACTACGCGCTTGAAGTGCCCGACCTGGCGGTGGCCGAGGGCTTCCTGCAGGACTTCGGCCTGGAGACCGGGGAGAAGGACGGGTCGCTCGTCGCCACCTGTCCCGGTCGTGATCAGGAGCAAGTGCGGCTCCTGCAGGCGCCGGCCAAACGGCTGCATCACGTTACCTTCACCGTACACCCGGGCTCGATGGACTCGATCGCCGAGGCGCTCGAGCGGTCGGGCACGCCGGTGATCGAGCCGCCGCCGGCGCCGCCGAGGACGGGCTGTGGATCACAGACCCCGACGGCACGCCCGTCCAGTTGCTCGACGAACCCCAGGCGCCGGCCAGGCCAGCCGCGGACGTCCTGGTCAACATGGGCGGCAGCCGGCAGCGGATCGGCGTCGCGGCGTGGCCGGAAGCGGCCAAGGACGTCGCGCCCCGGCGCCTCGGGCACTCGCTGCTGTTCACCGCCCAGCCGCAGCAGATGACCGACTTCTACACCCAGGTCCTCGGGCTCCGGGTCAGCGACACCATCGGTGGCCTGGTCACGTTCCTGAACGCCGGGGCCGGCGATCACCACGTGTTCGGCTTCATCGCCAGCTCCCACCGGGGCTTCCACCACGCCAGCTTCGAGGTGCCCTCGATCGACGCGATCGCGGTCGGCGCCGACCGGATGCGGGCCAAGGGACGCGACCCGGGCTGGGGCATCGGCCGTCACACCATCGGGTCGAACTTCTTCCACTACAACCCGGACCCCTGGGGCTCGTGGATCGAGTGGTTCTCCGACATCGACCAGGTCGACGACTGCTGGGTGGCCAACGACTGGGACGTCCCCCCGCACCTGTGGGGCGCGCCGCCTCCCCAGACCTTCCTCGCCAATCACGAACCCCAGAGCTGAAACTAGATCACCCAGAGCTGAACTAGATCACCCCAACGAAGGAGTGCAGCATGAGCCGCGACATCCCCGCCATCTTCGCCGACATCGACACGTTCGACCCCGAGAAGTTCGTCGCCCACCTCACGCCGGACGTGACGTTCCGCTTCGGCAACAACGACCCGGTGACCGGCCGGGCCGCCGTGCAGGAGGCGGTCACGGGCTTCTTCTCGACCATCGCCGGCCTGACCCATCACATCCTGAACGTGTACGAGACCGGTGATACCGCGATCGCGAAGATCGACGTGGAGTACCGCCGCCAGGACGGCAAGACGGTGACCGTGCCGAACGCCGACATCCTCGTCTTCGACGGCGACCTGGTCCGCGACTGGCAGATCTACATCGATCTCGCGCCCGTTTTCGCCTGAGCCGGAGAAGTCTGGGGAACAGCTACCGATGATCACCCTTACCGATATCGCCTACGTCCGGTCCGGCGTCGCTGACCTCGACGCCGCGACCGAATTCGCCACCGGCATCGTCGGCCTTGAGCTGGTGACGCCCACCGAGGTGGGTGTGGCCCACCTGCGCGCCGATCACCGGCATCACTGCCTGGCCCTGGTCGAGGGGCCGTCCGGGGTGATCGCCTCGGGCTTTGCCGTCGCCGGCTCCGACGCGCTCGACGCCGCCGAGACCGAGCTCGAGCGGTCCGGCGTTACCGTCCACCGCGGCTCGGCCGCCGAAGCCAGGTCCCGGCGGGTTCGTGAGTTCATCGCCTTCGACGACCCGTTCGGCAACCGGCTGGAGCTGGTGAGCCAGCAGGAGACCGTCGCCCGCCCGGTGACCTTCAGCCGCGGCGCCGGCATCACCGAGTTCGGCCACCTGTGCCTGGACGCACCCGACGTGCACGAGGCCTACCGGTTCTGGAGCACGCGCTTCAACGCCCGGGTGTCGGACTGGCTGGGGGATGCCGCGTGCCTGATGCGCATCGATCCGGTCCACCACAAGCTCGCCGTCTTCCGCGGCGACGAGCCCGGCCTGTGCCATATGAACTTCCAGGTGGACACCATGGACGACGTGTTCAGGAACTGGCATTTCCTGGTGGAGCACGACGTCGAGATCGAGATGGGCCCGGGCCGGCACCCGCAGTCGGGCGCGATCTTCCTGTACTTCCAGGGCCCGGAGGGGTTCACCTACGAGTACTCCTTCGGCGTGCGCCAGATTACCGACGAGGCGGCCTGGGTACCCCGCACCTTCGACCCGGCCGAGCCAGGCTCGATCGATATGTGGCTCGGCCCCACCACCCGTCCGGTCACCCAGCCCCAGGTCCGGCCCGCCACGGTCGCCTCATGACCGTCGGTGCCTTCCTCAGCTGAGGCCAGCCGCCTGCAGGAACGCCCGGGCGATGACCCCGTACCCGGCCGTGTTGGCGTGCTGGTTCGGCCCGCGGGGCGGGGCCGCGCACTCCCACGTCCACCGGCAGAGGAGGGCGACGTTGCGCGGGACCTGGCCGAGCCCGGGCACCGTCGCCTGACCGCCGAAGTTCCCGGTGTCAAAGGCGCCGAACACGTTCGCGACCCGGGCGTCGTAGTCGGCGTAGACATGCTCGAGCGATTCGTTGTAGCCGACCTCAAGCCGCTCGCTGAGCCGGGCTATGGCCTGACCAGAAAGGCCGTCACGCCATTGCGCCAGGGCGGGCAGGTAGTAGCTCATCCCCACCATCGCGACGTATCTGCCGGCCGCCGTCCGCAGCCGCGACATGATCGTGGTCAGGTGGCTATCGGCTCCCGGCACGTCGTTGACGAAGCACGAGAGTTTTTTCAGGATGTTGGCCTGGTTATCGCAGTCCTCCAGGTCGTTGGCGCCGATGTCCACGGTGACCAGGAACACGTGGCCACGGTGGGCGCGCAGGAAGGCCACGGCGGCGGCCAGCTGCGAACCGCCGGGGTAGTGGCAGATCCCGCCGTCGATCATCGTGGTAGTTGTCTCGCCCGGACATCCGAGCTTGACCAGCCGAAGGCCGGGATGACGAGGACGCAGCGCCGCGTAGACCTGATCGGGATAGCCCTGCCGGGTCTCGACGCTGGCGCCCGCCGCGTCGGGCTGGACCCCCTGGGCGAGCGAGTCGCCCAGGGCCAGGTAGTAGCTGGCCGGGACCGGTTTGGCCGCGGGGCGGGCTGACGTGGACGGCCCCGAGCACGCGGTCAGTACCGCCGCCGTCACGGCGGCGGCGAACGCGAGGCGGACGGGACCTCTCAGGCTCTAGCCCGCCCCGGACATCCGCAGCGCCGCCGGGGGATGGCGGTCGATGAGCGCCACCGCGTGCGGGACCGCGACCGGCTCGTAGTCCGGCGCGCAGTCGGTCAGCACCCGCAGGGCCGTGCGCGCTAGGTGATGCGCCATCTGGGTCAGTGCGCCCTGCTCGTCGTCCGCGATCAGCGCCTCCAGGATGGAGGCGTGCTCCACGTCTCCCGCGGCCTGCCAGCTGTTCGGCTCGGACAGCTGGTAAATGCGGATGTAGCGGGTGGTCCGGTCGGCGAAGGCCCGCAACTGCCGCTGCATGGCCTCGCCCGCCGCCGCCGTGCAGACCCGGTGGTAATCGGTGTGCGCGGCGAACCAGGCGTCGAAGTTCCCGGTCTTGGCCGCCCGCCGCATCGCGGTCAGCATCTGGCTGGCCTCGGCCCGCGCCCTGGCTCCGAAGTGCCCGATGGTCATCGACAGAGCCAGCGTCTCCAACAGGATCCGGCTGGCGTAGACGTCATCGAGCTCGGCCGGATCCAGGCCCGCCACCCGGGTCCGCTGGTTCGGCTCGATTTCGACCAGGCCCTCTTCCTGCAGCATGCGCAGCACCTCCCGCAGCGGCGTGCGGCTGATGCCGAGCTGGGCGGCCAGGCTGACCTGGGATAGCTTGGTGCCAGGCGGCAGCGTCCCGTCCAGGATGCATTCCCGCAGGTAAGCGTGAACATACGGGATCGCCTGCCGGGCTTCGGGCAGCTCGACCTTGCGGATGTCGGGTATCTGCACGACACGGGGCATGGGCAGCATTCTCCCTGATCTGACGCAGCTGCGCGAAAAAGACACCACTCACTGCACAACTGCATACAGTTTACGCGCAACCCGCCCGTGCACGAGCCCCGGCCGTCTTCTCCGGTAGGCCGGATGTTGACTAAGCGAGAGGTGGCAAAGCAAGAAGCACCCCACGTTGTCGTGGGGTGCTCTCGCTGCGTTTGTGTGTTCAGCTCCGTAACTGTGAGCCCGAAGCTCTGGTCACGGTGTACAGCTATGAGCCCGAAGCTCTGGCCGTGCTTCTACGGATTCTGCATACTCAGCGTGTCAGAGTATGACGTCGCTGACTCGCTGTAGCAGAGAAGGCCTTAGCCCGGGACCAGGCAGCCGACAAACTGCATACAGTTTTTCTGCCGCCAGGGTCTTGAACCTCATGCCTAAACTGCATACAGTTTAGGCATGAGCGGCACCAGCCGGCGATAGGAGAAGGCGATGGACCGAGTTGGCATCATCGGTCTCGGCAAGATGGGCCTGCCGATAGCCAGGAACCTGATCGAGCGCGGGTTCACCGTCACCGGTTACCGCCGCAGCGGCTCACCCGAGCTGACGCAAGCCGGCGGCACCGTGGCCGGCAGCCCGGCCGAGGTCGCGGCCGAGGCCGACGTGCTGCTGTCGATCCTGCCGGGCGCGCGGGACGTCGAGGAGATCATCTCCGGACCGGCCGGCACCCTGCGCACGCTGCGCAGCGGCACCATCCATATCGAGATGAGCACCATCGAGGTGGACGGCAAGGCCCGGCTCCGCGACGAGGTAAGAGCCCATGGCGGTGACCTGCTCGACTGCCCGATCAGCGGCAGCCCGGGCATGGTCGAGCCCCGGCTGGCGACCACGTTCGCCTCCGGTGACACGGTCAGCGTCAGCGCGGTCAGTGCGGTGCTTGACGCCATATCCGGTCCCTGGGTCTACACCGGCGCGTTCGGCACCGGCGCCCGGCTGAAGTACATCGCCAACCTGCTCCTCGCGGTGCACACGGTCGCGGCGGCCGAGGCGATGGCGCTGGCCAGGCACAGCGGCCTGGACCTCGAACTCGTCCAGAAGACGCTGGACAACTCCATCGCCGGCTCCGCGATCTGGCGGCAGCGCGGCCCCATGATGGCCGAACGCGCCTGGTCGCCCGCCCCCGGCCCCATCCTCACCCTGCAGCCCATCCTGGAGCAGATCGAGGCGCACGCCGCCCAGACCGGCCTGTCCACCCCGGTGTTCGCCGCGGCCAAGGAGGCCTTCGACAAGGCGGTCGCCGACGGGTGGGGCCACCTGGATATCGCCTCGGTCCACGATCAGGTATCCGGGGTTTCCGCCCTAGAGGAGTCGCCATGACCTGGTCCCTGGCCACCTACACCGCCGCGGGCAGCACCGGCCTGGGCGTGCTCCGCGCGGACGGGACGCTCGTCGCGCCGACCGACCTCAAGCGCTGGGCCAGCGGGTTCGAGCTCATCTGCGACTGGCAGGCGGCCGAGCCCGTGCTCCGCGAGCTGGACACCGACGCCGCGCCGGTCGTGGACTACGACGACCTGCTGCCCCCGCTGCAGTGGCCGCGCAAGGTGATCTGCGCCGGCGTCAACTACCGCAAGCACATGCACGAGATGGGCGGCGAGATCCCGGCGCAGGGGTGGCGTCCGTTCTTCTTCCTCAAGGCGCCCACCACCTCGGTGATCGGCCCCCACGACCCGATCATGATTCAGCACGCGGCCCGGGCCAGGTACGACTGGGAAGCCGAGCTGGCCGTGGTCATCGGGACCAAGGGCAAGAACATTTCGGCCGAACGAGCCCTGGCTCACGTGGCGGGCTACTGCGTGTCCAACGACGTGACCGCCCGCGGCTATCACAAGCGGGACATCGTCCCGGCCGAGGCCTTCAGCTACGACTGGTTCGCGGCCAAGTCGATGGAAGGCTCGCTGCCGCTCGGCCCGGGCATCACGCCCGCGTTCTGCGTGCCCGATCCGCAGGACCTGCGGCTGCGGCTGTGGGTGAACGGCGAACTGCAGCAGGACGAGTCCACCGCGGACATGGTCTGCTCGGTCGCCGAGCTGATCGCGGCGGCCAGCGAGGTCGTCACGCTCGAGCCCGGCGACGTCATCGCCACCGGCACGCCGGCCGGCGTCGGCGTGGGCCGCGGCCTGTACCTGCGCGGCGGCGATGTCGTCCGCGTCAGCATCGACGGTCTCGGTGCCCTGGAGAACACCGTGATCGATCCAACGGAGGAAACATCATGATCTTCGTGACCCACCAACTGCCCGTGAACGTGCCCGGTGAGCCGCACCTGGACCGCAGCGCCGTCTGGGACGGCCTGGTGCTGAAGGCCGACAACGCTCTGCCGTTCGTGCCCAGCATGACATTCTGCGAGGTCACGCACCGGTACGGCGATACCGTCTTCGACCGAGACATCGACTTCCGCGGCGCGCGCTTTACCGAGCGGATCACCCTGGAAAAGCCGCACCGGGTCACCTTTACCCGGATCGCCGGGCCGGTGCTCGGCACCATCGCCAACGAGATCGAGGGTTCCGACGACGATCTGTCGCTGCGGTTCAGCTTCGCTCTCGTCGTCACGGGCGTGGAGGGCGGATCCGCGCAGGAGCAGGAGTACGCCGACTCGATGACCGGTGATTATCTCAAGGCCGTGGCGGCCACCCTGAACGCCATGCGCCGCCTGGCCGAGAACAAGAACGCCGTGTCGGCGTAAGTCCCGAAAGGAACATCCTCATGTCCGTGACCACGTCTGACCCGACCACGTCGTCGAGGATTGACGAGCAGCTGCGACGGCGCATCGCCGGGCAACTGGCCGGAACCTATCAGGGCGAGATCATCGGCCCGGATCATGCCGAGTACGAGGAGGCGCGCCAGGTCTGGAACGCCATGATCGACCGGCACCCCGGCCTCATCCTGCGCTGCACCAGCACGCAGGACGTGGTCGCCGCGGTCAACGTGGCCCGCACCCACGGGCTCGCGCCGTCGGTCCGCTGCGGCGGCCACAACGTAGCAGGCAAGGGCATGTCCGAGGGTGGCCTGACCATCGACCTGAGCGGGCTGCGCGAGGTGACCGTCGACACCGAGCGCAAGCTGGTGCACGCGGGCGGTGGCTGCCTGCTCGGCAGCGTCGACGCGGCCACAGGTCCGCACGGCCTGATCGTCCCGGCCGGCATCATGTCCGAGACCGGCGTGGCCGGCCTGGCCCTGGGTGGCGGGATCGGCTGGTTCTCCCGCATGTACGGACTGACCTGCGATAACTTCGTATCGCTCGAGGTTGTCCTGGCCAGCGGCGAGGTCATCGAGGTCTCGGCCGAGGAGCACCCTGACCTGTTCTGGGCGCTGCGCGGCGGGGGTGGCAACTTCGGCATCGTCACCCGGTTCACCTTCCAGGCCTACGACTTCGGCCCGATGATGCGCATCGGCGTCTCGGTCTACGAGCCCGACGACGCGGTCGAGGCGCTGCGCGCGTATGCGCGCATCGTCCCGACGCTGCCGCGCAGGGTCGGCTGGCACGCGGCACTCAAGCACGACATGCCGGTGCTGCCGTTCGTGCCGCCCGAGTACGTGGGCAAGCGCCTGCTGATGCTGATCTCGATGTGGCTGGAGGATGCCGAGGACCCCGCGGGCGTCGAGCTCATCGACCAGCTGAGCAACGTCGGTCAGCCCTGCATCAAGGCCACCACCGTGCTGCCCTTCGGCGCGGGCGTGCAGCACCTGATCGACAAGGAGTTTGAGGACGGCCACCGGTACTACACCAAGGAAGCGCACGTCGCCGACTTGGCCGACGACGCCATCGACCGGCTGTATGACTTCTGGAAGGACATGCCGATGGAGGGCGAGGTCGAGATCATCGGCCTCGGCGGCGCGATCGGCGACGTGGCGGAAGCCGACACGGCGTTCTCCAACCGCGGCTACCTGCTCTGGCTGAACTTCGCCATGCGCTGGGACGACGCGGCCAACGACACCGACTACATCAGCCGTACCCGCACGATCGTGGGGGACCTGGCCCCCTGGGTCGGTAAGGGCGTCTACGTCAACATGCTCAACTTCGACGAACTGGACCGCGTGGTCGAGGCCCTCGGCGGCCCGGAGAAGCACGCCAAGCTAGCCAGCCTCAAGGCTGAGTACGACCCCGGGAACCTCTTCCGGATGAACTACAACATCCCCCCGGCCCCCTGACCCCGTCCTGACGCGCGCCCCGACGCTGGCCCGGCCGGCGTCCGGGGCGCGCACCGCCTCGTCAGGCGGGTCGATGCGCCTGTTAGGTTTCCAGGGTGATGGGTAAGAGGGGCCGATGAGTTCTAGCCCGCCGCCGTCTTCCCCTGTGCCGCCTCCGGGGACCGAGAAAACACGCCGCTACCGGCCCAAGCTCCGGTACGAGCTGATCGGCTGCGGCCTGCACGGTCACGAGCTGCTCGGCACGGACGCGGCCGAGCTGCGGCCGGAAGACGACCTGTTCGCGCGCGACCAGGACGGCCTGCGTTGGTACCGGTGTCTGCGGTGCGACTCGTGGGTGGCGCTCACCCCGCCCGACCGGCCGACGCGGAAGTACCTGCCGCCACGCGATGACATCGAGCTTCCGCTGCGGGGCAAGCCGCTGCACGACCGGTACATCCTGCGGCTGATCGCCGCCGAACGAGTGGTGCACTTCCTGGTCCTGGGCGCGCTGGCCGCCGCCGTGCTGTTGTTCGCGAACAACCAGGCCAGCCTGAACCAGGAGTTCACCAGCATCCTTAAGGATCTGCAGGGCGGCCTGGGCGGCCCGGTCGTCAGCAGCAACCACGGCATCGTGCACGACCTGCGGTCGCTGTTCGCCGTCAGCACCACCACCTTGTACCTGGTCGGCGTGGCGATCGCGGCCTACGCGGTGATGGAGGGTGTGGAGTCCGTCGGGCTCTGGCTGGGCAAACGGTGGGCGGAGTACCTGACGTTCGTCGCGACGATCGTTTTCGTGCCCTATGAGGTGTACGAGCTGGCCAAGAGCGTGTCCTGGCTGAAGGTGCTGACGCTGTTGCTCAACCTGGCGGTGGCCGCCTACCTGCTGTTCGCCAAGCGGCTGTTCGGTTTGCGCGGCGGGGGCAAAGCCGAGCAAGCCGAATACGACGCCGACGTCGGCTGGCCCGCCATCGAGCGGTCCACCCCACGGCCGGCTTCTGAGCCGCCAGACTCACCCGGAAGCCAGCCCCCGGTCTCAAGTCAGCCCCCGGTCTCAGGCCAGGGTGCGGTCTCAGGCCAGGGTGCGGTCTTGCGAACGGGGATCGCCGACGACGGTGCCGCTGTGTAGGACGTCTACTAAACCGGTTTTCGGTGGAAGATTCGGGCTTTACGGATACTTTGGTGGACAATAGTCCCCACAACTACCCACGAAACCCGAATCTCCCATGATCTTTGGTGTGGGCTGGGTCTGTGATGCGACTGGGAACTGCGGGACCACAGCGATTTCCCGAACGCTGGCCAAGGACTGCTCGCCAAGGCGGCCCGGCTTAGTCCGTCCCCCGGCGGCCGAACCGACGCCACCACTGGACGCGTCGGCCTCCCGGCACCCCGCCGTCACGGCCCGCAGCCGCCCTCCGCGTCCCGGCTGCCCCATCGTCAGGTCCCTCCGATGCCCCGGACTCGCCCGGCCGCGCCCCGGAGCGCCCCTCGCGCCATCGCCCGACCATGGTTTCCTCGTCCACGCGCGGCAGGAACACCGGCGGTCCGACCGGGATCCGCCGCCATTCCACGATCTGGCGGTTGAGCTCGGCGACGACCTCGCGCACCTGCTGCTCCGAGGCCAGTTCGTGCACCGTCTCGGTCAGCCGCTCGATCTCCTTGCGCAGCCGCAGCGGAGTAGGCAGCATCTCTTCGGCCGACACGCCCTCTCGGCGCAGGTAGTCCTGCAGCCAGGCATCGGTCCCTCCGGTCCGGCGCGGCAGCGGGCGGCCGGCCCCGGGCAGGTTATCGAAGGCACCCCGCTGCGCCGCCTCGCTGATCTGCTGGTCAACCCAGGAAACGAAGCTCATGTCCGGCGGCTTGCGTTCTGTCATCGGAATCGGCTCCGCTTTCACGTTACCGGCCAGCCCGGACGAGGTCACACCTGGCCGCCGTCGGCTACGGGACCCGCAGCATGTGCAGGATCGTGGTCTGCAGGGCTTCGCGCAGTTGCTCGTCGGTCAGGTCGGCTAGCTCGGGCAGGCACTGCGGGATGAAGAAAAGCATGCTGAAGGCGAGCCGCTCGGTGTCGGTGGGGTGATCGCCGTAGAACAGGGCGAGAGCCCGCTGGGCCAGGGTGTTTCTCGTGCTGTCCAGGTCGTTCCGCTTCGCGACGGGATCGGTGGACGTCATCGACGCGTACAGGCGGTGCTGGACGAGGAAGTCGACGAAGCCTTCCTCTAGGTGCTCCATCCGGGCCCGCCGTCCGCGTATCGCGGCCGCTTCGTCCAGCAGGGCCTCGAGCCGCTGGATTCCGGGCTTCGTGGCCGCGTGCAGGATGTCGCTCTTGGCCCGGAAGTGGTAATAGACGGCGGCCTTGGTCAGGCCCATCTCGTCGGCGATCATCTGCAGCGACGTGGCGTCGTATCCAAGGTCGGTGAACAATCGCTGCGCGGTCTCCAGGATCTGCTGCCTGGTCCGCTCGGCCTGCGCGGCGCGGGTGGACGTACCCCTGACCGGCGTCGCCATGGATGACTCCTCCTGTGTTGATCCGTCTCGGAGTGTACCAGCCAGCGGCCGGTGAGTCACCAGCTGATCGGCAAGTGATTCACTATACAAACGGCTAGCTATTCACTTGACGTATGGCTAGTGAATGTCATAGCGTCGAACCCAGACCAACATCCGAGTCGCAGGCGCCAAACCTCTCTGAGCTGTGGAGATATCACCATGTCGACGTATCTGTACCGACTCGCACACTTTGCGTTCCGGCATCGGCGGCTCGTCCTGGCGGTGTGGCTACTGGTGGCCATCGCCGCTATTTCCGCAGCCCAGCTCAGCGGCGGGAAGACCAACGATACCTTCAGCATCCCCGGCACCGAGTCGCAGAACGCGGCGGCGGTCCTGCAGACCAGACTGCCTGCCTTCAGCGGCGGCTCGACCACCATCGTCTTCGACACCGCGAACACCGCGAACACCGCGGCCACGGGAACGAGCACGGGAACGAGCACGGGAACGAGCACGGCGAAGGTCACCGACGCGGCCGATAAAGCGGCGATCGAGTCCGCCATGGCCAGCCTCAAGTCGATCCGTCAGGTCTCCGCCGTCACCACTCCGTTCCAGAGCAAGCTGATATCGCCGAGCGGCACGATCGCGCTCGGCACGGTGCAGTGGTCGGTGCCGGCGACCGGCGTGACCGACGCCAGCCTGGCCGCCGTCACGGCCGCGATGAAACCGGCGCAAGCGGCCGGCCTGCGGGTTGTGTACAACGGCAGCGTCTATCCGGGCTGGCGGTTCAAGATCTCCGAGACGCCCGAGCTGATCGGCGTCATCATCGCGTTCTTCATCTTGATGATCACTTTCGGCGCCTTCGCGGCCGCCGGGATGCCCATCCTCGGCGCGCTCCTAGGCGTGATCACCACGCTGATGGGCGTCACCGCCGTGGCCGCGGTGGTGACGATCGCCTCGGCGTCGACCACGGTCGCGCTGATGCTCGGCCTGTCCTGCGGCATCGACTACGGCGTGTTCATCTTGTCGCGGCACCGGACCAACCTGCTCAATGGCATGACGCCGGAAGAGTCGGTCCCGCTCGCGGTGGGCACGGCCGGCAGCGCCGTCGTGTTCGCCGGCCTGACGGTGATCATCGCCCTGTGCGGGCTGACCGTCGTCGGCATCCCGTTCCTGACCGTCATGGGCCTGGCCGCCGCGTCATCCGTGGCCATCGCCCTGCTGATCGCGCTGACGCTGGTGCCCGCGCTGCTCGGTTTCGCGGGCATGAAGGTCGCTACGTTCACCCGGCTGCCGCGGCTCGGCGCGCGGGCCGAGCGGACCGCCCGCCGTTCCGCCGCCGACCCGGACAGCCCAGTCGGCGCCCGCTGGGCGAGGTTCGTCGTCCGCCGCCGGTGGCCCGTGCTCATCGGCGGGATCGTGCTCCTGGGCGTGCTGGCCATCCCGGCGCTGTCGCTGCAGCTCGGCCTGCCCGGCGCCAGCTCCGACCCCGCGAGCAGCACCGACCGCCAGGCCTACGACCTCACCACGGAGGGCTTCGGCGCCGGCTTCAACGGCGCGCTCCTTATCGTCGGCCAGGACGTGCGCGGCCCCGCGGCCACCAGCCAGCTCGCGGCGGCGCTGACGAAGCTGCCCGACGTGGCCACGGTGACCCCCGTGACCACGAGCGACGGCATCGCGCTGATCAAGCTGATTCCCAAGTCCGGGCCGAACGACCCGGCCACCGCCACCCTAGTGAACACGATCCGCGGCGACCGGGCGTCGATCGAGGGCGACACCGGCGCGCACATCCTGGTCGGCGGCACGACGGCATCCGACATCGACGTCTCGGCCAAGCTCTCGAGCGCGTTGCCGATCTTCCTGCTGGTCGTGGTCGGCCTGGCGTTCATCCTCCTGACGTTCGCCTTCCGGACCATCCTGGTGCCGATCAAGTCCATCCTTGGCTTCCTGCTCTCGATGGCCGCGGCGCTCGGCGCGCAGGTCGCGATCTTCCAGTGGGGCTGGGGCCAGCACATCTTCGGCATCACCCGGACGGAGACGATCAGCTTCCTGCCGATCATCATGCTGGCGATCATCTTCGGACTGTCCAGCGACTACGAGGTGTTCGTCGTCTCGCGGATCAAGGAGGAGTACACGAAGAACGGCGACGCCCGCCGCGCCGTGCAGCGGGGCACCGCGAAGTCGGCTCGCGTCGTCACCGCTGCGGCCCTGATCATGTTCTCCATCTTCGTGGCCTTCATGTTCACCAATAACCCGACCATCAAGGCGATCGGCTTCAGCTTCGCCGTCGGCGTGTTCCTTGACGCCTTCGTGGTGCGGCTCACGCTGGTGCCGGCCGTCATGGCGATCATCGGCTCGAGGATCTGGTACCACCCGCGGTGGTTCGCCAGGTACGTTCCCGATCCCGACATCGAGGGCAAGCGAATGGACGACAGGCTCGCCCAGGGCGAACTCGCGACCGCCGGCGCGGAGCGTCCGGCCGTCAGCACCGCGCGCTCATGAGCCGTCCAGGTCGCCCAGATCACCGAACGCCTCGTCGACCTCGATGGCGAGGCGCACCCGGCTGAGGATTTCTTCGGCTTCGTGTCGTTCGTCGGAGTCGGGGATCCGGGCGGCGGCCACGCTGAGGTCGTCCCTGGCGTCGGTCACGTGCGGCCCGGTGAGTTCACCGAGCCGTTCCAGATCCCGGTCGATCTGCTCGAGCGTGGGGTAGCGGTCCTGCCCGTTCTCGCCGACATCGTCCTGGTCCGGCGGTGTGGTCATGACGCGCTCCCTGTCTGTACGGGGGGTGGCGGCTGGCCCGGCCGCCCGCGGTGTCAGACGGCGTCGTCATGATGGCCAGGCCCGGCCAGCGGTCCAGGGCCAGAGCCCTGAGGAACACGCCGCATGTGGTCCACACAGCCGCGATCCGCTGCAAGGATCCAGCTATAGCCGACCAAGATCGTTTCGGGCTATCCCCGAATACCGGGAGGCCCGCGACAAGACCGCCCGCGACAAGACCGCCCGCGACAAGACCGCCCGCGCCCGGCGGCGCGACCAGCCTAGGCGCGCGCTCCGGCCGGGACCGAACCCTCGGCCTGCAGCTGCAGCGCGACGTCGATGATCAGGTCTTCCTGGCCGCCGACGTAACCGGCCTCGCCGACCCGCTGCAAGATCGCGTGCGCGGGCACGCCGTATCGCTCCGCGGCACGCTGCGCGTGCAGCAGGAAGGAGGAGTACACGCCGGCGTAGCCCTGGACCACAGCTGCGCGATCCATCCGCGGCAGCCGCGGGATGATCGGCCGCACCACGTCCTCGGCCGCCGCGAGCACCGCGTCCACGTCCAGCCCGGTCGATATGCCCAGCCGGGAGAACGTGGCCGCGAGGACCTCGGTCGGTGCGTTCCCCGCTCCGGCCCCGAGCGCGCACAGTGCCCCGTCGATCTGGGTGGCGCCGGCCTGGCAGGCCAGCACCGAGTTCGCCACGCCCAGCGACAGGTTCTGATGGCCGTGGAAGCCGACCTGTGCAGGGGACCCGATCTCCGCGATCAGGGCCTGGACCCGGGCCTGGGCATCCGACAGCACAAGCGCGCCGGCCGAATCGACCACATAAACGCACTCCGCGCCCGCGTCGACCATGATCCGCCCCTGCCGGGCCAGGCCGGCCGGATCCAGCCGGTGCGACAGCATCAAGAAGCCGACCGTCTCCATGCCCAGTTCGCGCGCCGCCGCGAAGTGCTGGACCGAGACGTCGGCTTCGGTGCAGTGGGTCGCGATCCTGGCCACCGACGCGCCCGCCTCGCGGTCGCGCGCCGCGCAGGTCGTCCACGGTGCCGACGCCGGGCAGCAGCAGGACCGCGATCTTCGCCGTGACGGCCTCGGCGACCGCGGCCCGGATCAGCGAAATCTCGTCTACTCCCGAGAAACCATAGTTGAACGAGGAGCCGCCGAGCCCGTCGCCGTGCGAGACCTCGATCACCTCCACCCCGGCGTGGTCCAGCGCGGACACCACCGCCCGGACCTGTTCCTCGGTGAACCGGTGCCGCATCGCGTGCGACCCGTCCCGCAACGTGGAGTCGGTGATGCGCACGCCCGGCGCCGGCGCGGTCATGCCGTCACCCCCGCGGGAGCCGATGCGACCGCCAGCAGCTCGCCGACCCGTGCGGCCGCGGCGGTCATGATGTCCAGGTTGCCCGCCCAGGGCGGCAGGTAGTCGCCGTTGCCGCGGACCTCGAGGAACAAGGCGACCCGGGCCCAGCCGGACCAGTCATCCGCCGGCGGGTCGAATTGCGGGTCGGCCCGCAGCCGGTATCCGGGCACGTACCGCGCCACCTCGGCGACCATCGCGTGCACCGAGGACGTGATCGCCTCGTGGGAGGCGTCGGGGGAGATGGCGCAGAACACCGTGTCGCGCATGATCATGGGGGGCTCCACCGGGTTCAAGATGATGACCGCCTTGCCGCGCCGCGCGCCGCCGACGCGCTCGATCGCCCGCGCGGTCGTGGTGGTGAACTCATCGATGTTCGCGCGGGTGCCCGGCCCGGCGGACTTCGACGCGATCGAGGCGACGATCTCCGCGTATGGCACAGGCGTGACCGAGGACACCGCGTGCACCATCGGGATCGTGGCCTGCCCGCCACAGGTGATCATGTTGACGTTGGGTGCGCTCAGGTGCTCGCGCAAGTTCACCGCCGGGCAGACCAGCGGCCCCATCGCGGCCGGGGTCAGGTCGATCGCCTGGATCCCGGCCTCGGCGTAGCGCGGCGCGTTCGCCCGGTGCGCTCCGGCGGACGTGGCCTCGAACACCAGGTCCGGCCGCTCGTCGCGGTCAAGCAGCCAGTCCACGCCGCCGGCCGACGCCTCGACGCCGCGCTGTCTGGCCCGCTCCAGGCCGTCCGAGGCCGGGTCCACGCCAACCATGTACCGCACCTCGACATGCTCGCTGCGCTGCAGCTTGGCCAGTAGGTCGGTGCCGATGTTGCCAGGGCCGACGATTGCGGCTGTTACCTTGCCGATGGCACTGCCCTCCTCAGGTACGCACCCAAACTGTATGCAGTTTAGCAAAATTCCGCCGAACGGAACCCACATGCGTGCGGCCCGCCCCGGTGACCGGACCGCTGCGCGGCCGGCTGGCCGACCGGTACGGGCTGGTCCCGGTGGCAGGAGTCTGCGCCATCGGCTACGTCGCGGCCATGCTGGCGTTGCTGGCCAGCACGCTGTCGCGCGCCCCGGCCGGGCTGGATATCGGCACTGCGGCCCTGGCCGGCCTGCTCAACCCGCCGCTTAGCCCGGGCCTGCGCAGCCTGTGGTCGGCGCAGGCCAGCGCCCGCCTCAAGCAGACCGCATTCGCGCTGGACGCTGCGGTGTTCGACCTGGCCTACATCACCGGCCCGGTGCTGGCCAGCGCCCTGGCCACCGGCCTGGCCCCGGCCGCGGCCCTAGTCCTGATGCTCACCCTGACCGCCGCCGCGATCCTCACCATCGCCCGAGCGTCAGTCCACCCGCCGCCCGGGTCCGCCCGGCCGCCCGGGTCCGGCCCGGCCGCCCGGTCCGGCTCCCCGCCGACCTCCGGCCGCTCGTCCGGCCTGCGGCTCAGCCCGCTCCAGTCCCGGTCGCTCCGCGAGCTGCTGATCACGGCGGCCCTGGCCAACGCCGCGCTGAGTGCGACCGAAGTGGCGCTCATCGCCTACGTCCGGCATCACCATGCCCTGTGGGCCTCGGGTCCGCTGCTGGCCGAAGTCTCGATCGGCAGCATCGCCGGCAGCTTGCTGCTCGGTGTCAGGGGTTCGGCCGGTCAGGTCGGTCAGCAGTACCGGCGGCTGCCGCGGCTGCTGACCGGTTACACCGGCGGCCTGGCCCTGCTGACCGCGGCGGGCCTGTGCCCGCCGCTGCTCGGGGTGGCGGCGCCGCTGGCCGGGGTGTGCCTCGGTTCCACGCTGGCCACCGCGGCCGCGGCTGCGGCGGCGTGAGCGCCGTCCTCACCTCCGTGCTGCGCCCGCCGGCCACGCCGGAAAAGCCCGCAGGACACGCACGGGACCTGAGCTCGCGCCCCGGCTCGTTCGGCTAGAAAAGAAGGACAGCACCGGGACGTGGCGGGCCCGTGGCTGCCGACCGAAGGAGGCCAGGCCGTGCGCCCGTGGACACCGCAGCGCGTACTCGACGCGGCGATCGTGATGGAATGGCGCCCGGACGGCGCCAGGGAGGTCCTGACCGATGGCTACCGGCTCATCCGCTACCCGGACTGGGCGCTCGACCCGAGCTTCCCGGCCGCTCAGGTCACCAGATCCCGGCTGAGCCGTCCCGTGGACGCGGTCATCGACGAGGTCCTGGCCCGCGTCCGGGATTGGCACATGCTCGGGGTGGCCTGGTGGGTGTCGGACGCGACCTGGCCCCCGGACACCGAGGACAGGCTGCGAGCCCGGGGCGGCAAGCGCATCGACGCGGTCCACATCCTGGCCCGCGACCTGCGGGACGGGCTGCCCGAGCTGGACATTCCGGCCGGCGTCACCGTCGAGCTGGTCCACGACGAGCGCACATTCCGTGCCGCTTCCATGATCACCGTGCGCGGCTGGGGGAGAAAGGAGCCAGCCGCCGCCGACGCCGCGCGCGACTTCGCCGACGCGATCGGTGATCTCGCGTCCTGGACCGGCTTCCGCGTGGTGGCGTCGGTCGACGGCGAGCCCGCCTCGTCCGGCGGATGCTCGCTGAACGGCCAGGTGGCCCAGCTGTGGGGCGCTGTCACCCTGCCTACGTTCCGGCGCCGTGGCGGCTACCGGGCGGTACTGGCCGAACGGCTCCGGCTCGCGCGAGACCACGGCGCCGAGCTTGTCCTGGTGAAAGGCCGGGTCGAGACCTCCGGGCCGACCCTGGTCCGGGCTGGTTTCACCGACTACGGCGAAGAGCGCTGCTACTGGCTCTCTCTGTAAGAAAATGGAACGCCGGAGAAATCGGGCCCCAGGTTGTGCGGGCCGGTGCGTACGTGCTCTTATGCACCCATGACCGAGCTGCGGACCGAACGCACGGACCTCGACACCCTGGGCGAGATCGAGCGCCAGGTGCTGTGGCTTTCCACCGCGATCATCCATCACGCCAACCGGGTGCGGCCCAACCCCGGCGGGCTGAAGGTCGGCGGCCACCAGGCGTCCTCGGCGTCGATGGTCTCGATCATGACCTCGCTGTGGTTCCGGCATCTGCGGGCCACCGACCGGGTGTCGGTCAAGCCGCACGCCTCGCCCGTCCTGCACGCGATCAACTACCTGCTCGGCGAGCTTGACGAGTCCTACCTGACCACGCTGCGGGCCTTCGCCGGGCTGCAGAGCTATCCCAGCCGGGTCAAGGACCCCGATCCGGTGGATTACTCGACCGGTTCGGTCGGCATCGGCGCGACCGCGCCGATCTGGGGCGCGCTGGCCCGGCGTTACCTGGATGGCCGCTTCGATCCCAGTCCCGCCGGCCCGGCGGAAGCCGCCGGCCCGGCGGAAGCCGCGGGCTCCGCCGGGGGACGCGCCATCGGCCGCCAGTACTCCCTGCTCGGTGACGCCGAACTCGACGAGGGTGCCGTCTGGGAAGCCATCGTTGATCCGGGCGTGGCCGAGCTGGGCGAGATCGTCTGGGTGGTGGACGTGAACCGGCAGTCGCTGGACCGCGTGGTGCCCGCCATGGCCGCGGATCGGCTGCGCGGCATGTTCACCGCAGCCGGCTGGCAGGTCATCACGCTGAAGTACGGCCGTCTGCTCGACGAGCTGTTCGCCCGGGCCGGCGGTGAGGCGCTGCGGCAGCGGATCGACGCCATGCCCAACCCCGAATACCAGCGGCTGCTGCGCTGCGACGCGGCCGAACTGCGCCACCGGCTCCCGGCCGGCGACGTATCGATCGCGGAGCTGATCGCGGGGCTGGACGACGCCGCCCTGACCCGGGCCATCCGCAACCTCGGCGGTCACGACCTGGGCGCTCTGGACGCGGCCTTCGATGCCATCTCCGACGACCGGCCCACGATCATCCTGGCGTACACCATCAAGGGCTACGGCCTGCCCGTCGAGGGACACCCGCAGAATCATTCGGCGCTGCTGACCACCGAGCAGCTCCGTGAGCTCGCGGCGCATCTGGGCACCGATGCTGACCAGCCATGGCATCGTGCGGCGCCGGACAGCGCGGCCGGCCTGCTGTGCCAGCAGGCGGCTGGGCGGCTGAGGCGGCCGCCGGTCCCGACGCCCGTCCCGCCCCGGCTACCTGCCGACCTCGGCCGCACCCCCGCCGGGGTGGCGACCACCCAGGCGGCCCTGGGCCGGGCGCTGCTCGACCTGACCAGGGAGGCGCCCGAGGCCGCCCGGCGGGTGGTGACGGTCAGCCCAGATGTCAGCTCGAGCACCAACCTGGGTGGCTGGGTGAACAAGGTCGGCGTGTGGGCAGCTCGCGAGCGGACGGATTGGTTCGCCGACGACGCCGAGACCATATTGCACTGGCGGGAGAAGCCGACCGGGCAGCACATCGAGCTTGGCATCGCCGAGACGAACCTGGTCGGCCTCCTCGGCGAACTGGGCGCCACCTGGAGCCGGTGGGGTCAGCCGCTGCTCCCGATCGGTGTGCTCTACGACCCGTTCGTGGAGCGCGCGCTCGAGCCATGGTCGTTCGGCATCTACGCGGGTGGCCAGTCGATCCTGGTGGGGACGCCCTCGGGGGTGACCCTGGCGCCGGAGGGAGGCGCGCACCAGTCGATCACCACGCCGTCCATCGGGATCGAGCAGCCGGGCTGCGTCAGCTACGAACCCGCCTTCGCCACCGACACCGAATGGTGCCTGCTGGCCAGCCTGGCCCGGCTGGGCCTGCCCGACGGCAGCTCGGCCTACCTGCGGCTGTCCACCCGCCCGGTCAGCCAGGCGCTGGCCGACGTGCCCGCCGACCCCGCGGCCAGGGAGCGCAGGCGCCGGCAGGTGGTGGCCGGGGCCTACCCGCTGCGGCGCGCGGGGAACCCGAAGGTCACGATCGCCGCGATGGGTGCGGTCGTGCCCGAGGCACTGGCTGCCGCGGAGCGACTCGAGGCGGTCGGCGTGCCCGCCGACGTGACCGTCGTGACCAGCCCCGGCCTGCTGTTCCGGGGCCTGCGCGCCCGGCAGGGGCTGGACGCTGGGACCGGCGGACCGACCTGGATCCTCGGCCAGGCGTTCCCCGCGGACCGCGCCACCCCGCTGGTCACGGTCCTGGACGGGCACCCGCACACGCTGGCCTTCCTGGCCACCATCAACCGCGTGCCGCACGCGGCGCTGGGCGTCGCGCAGTTCGGCCAGTCCGGCTCGATCGAGGATCTGTACCGCTACAACGGCATCGACACCGACTCCATCATCCGTGCCGCGCTCGACCTGGCCAGTCCCTGATCCTCGTCAGAGCCCTCGTCAGGAGCCGCCAGGTCCTGGCCGGAGCAGGACAAGGGATTCGGCGTAGACCGTCACCGTGCCTCGTGCACCGCGAATCGGGTCGTCGTCCAGCGAGACCTCGTACAGCCCGGTATCCCAGCATTGGGCCAAGGTGGTGGTCTGGGGATCTACCTTGCCCCGCCATCCCGCCTCGTAACGTTTTCCGTCATTCCGGCAGATAAATGACTCCCTGAGCTGTACCCGGTCGAGTTTGCCGAATTTCGGTCGTATGTGGATCCGGCCATTTTGATACGTCACCTGGCACTGGCCGGGGATGCGCCTAAGATCGGTGTTTACCCAGGGCTGCGGTGACGAATTGCAGGAAAACAGTTTCCGCCCGTCGTCCATCATGACGATATAGTTACCCTTGGCGCGCATTTCGTTCACGAAATCTTCGGGTGCGGGATGGGGGTAGATGATGGTTCCCTGGCTGCGTGCCTGGTAGCTGGGCGGTTCTCCCGCCTCCGCCCCGTTCCAGTTCTTGAACAGGACACCGGTGCCGTGGTCAAGCTCACCCCAGAACGGCCTGGCCAGCATGACCCGATCGCCCTCTTTGAAACCACCGGTCGCGCCCGCTTGCGCGGGTATCCGCATGGCGGTGGACTGTTCCGGGGGTGCAGGTGCCATGTGTCCCTGAGGCTTCCGGTCTATCACGCTCACATGATCGGCTGGCCTGCCGGTCCGTGCGTATTCGCGCACCAGCTTCAGCATGTTCCCCGGTTTGCCTCTCATCCCAATCTCCTGGGTTTGCCGCTCGATGCTCCGCGTACTATTGAGCAACCTGTAACTTATGGTAGCCCATCGTGCGCATGCGGAAGAGCCGGATAGCTAGAGTAGGTTAATTGACGCAATAATGTGGGCCCGAGACTAATTGCCCGGTACGGGCAGACATTTGAATATAGCTTGAAATAGTCGGATTAAGTCATGATTTGCCAGTGCGCGCCATGTGGCGGGCCGCTCGTCGCGCGGGGCTGATGTGGGCCCCGGGTACCGTAGGTGCGCATCCACGGAGCAGGCCACGTAGTACCGATGATGAGCAGGAGTCACCGACATGCAGCTGAGCGCGCGGAACCAGATACCGGCCCGGGTCATCGCCATCAACTACGGCGAGGCCATCGCCAACGTCGAACTGGACGCTTGCGGCTCCCGCCTGGTGTCCTCGATTACGGTCGAGGCCGTCAAGCAGCTCGGGCTGGCCGAGGGCTCGGAGGTCACGGTGATCATCAAGGCCTCTGACCTGATCCTGGCGACCGGCGACTGACCGCCGCATCCCGGTGGTGGGCCCGGCGGTAGCAACCCTCGTCGCCGGAACCGATCACCTGTTCCGCCTTCCGCCGCCTGGCACATACCAGCCGAATGCTGACGTTAAGGCAAAGGGGCCGCACATATACTGCAGGCCGGCCCGTTGGGTGCCGGGGTCCGGATCAGCATGAAGGGCGCGCCGCGTATGGATAACGACACGGTCATCCGCCTGCGGCGGGTCGTGTTGCAGCTGGCCAGGCAGCTCAATGCCGCTTCCCGGGAGGAAGGCCTCACGCCCACCCAGGCGTCCGTGCTCGGAATTACCGTCGGCCGTGGCCCGCTGAGCCTGGCCGAGCTCACCGAAATCGAGGGCATCAACCCGACGATGCTTTCCCGGGTAATCGGCAAGCTCGATTCCTTCGGGCTGATCAAACGGCTGCGCGACCCCGATGATTTCCGCGCTGCCTGGGTCGAGGCGACGCCCGAGGGCAAGCGCAGGCACGAACGGATCGCCGCGCAGAGAAGCGCGATAATCTCCGAATGCGTGGCCGGATTGCCCGCCGACCAGGAGGCCGCCCTGGTGGCTGCGCTACCTGCGTTCGAGACTCTGGCCGAAGCCCTGCGGGCGACGGTGCAGCCAGGCCGCCGTCAGCCGGCCGAAGGTCCCGGGCCCGGCTGACTCCCTGATCTCCGCCTCGTCCCCTCGGCTCGTCAGTGGTACGGGTGGTGCGGGATGGGGGCGTCGTTGAGCTGCTGGTCGATGTCGACGAGGATCGCGTCGCCCTCCACCTTGCAGGCGTAAACGGGCAGAGTGGGGACCTCGGGGATGCCGACCGACTCACCGGTGGTCAGGTTGAACCGGGAGTTGTGGGACGCGCAGACCAGGGTGTCGTCGTCCTGCACGGTGCCCTCGTGCAGCGGCTGCTGCTGGTGGGTACAGGTGTTGTGCACGGCGCGGACGTCTTCGCCGTCCAGGCGGACCAGGCAGATCGGCTCCTTCAGCCCTTCCACGAACAAGGTCTCGCCCTCCTCGAGATCATCGAGGTTGGCGACGATGACAAAGGCCATGACTATTTCCTTCCGTTGGCGGCTCTGCGGGGGGCGGGCTGGTTGCCACGCACTTCGATCCAGCCGTTGCGCGCCCTGGTGCGTATCACGGGCTGCGGTTGATGGGACGGGCCGCGGCGGACGGACCCGTCGGTCAGGCAGTACTGCGATCCGTGCAGCGGGACAGGTCACGGTCAGTCCCTCGACCGTGCCCCGGCTGAGCAGGCCGGCCGCATGGCTGCACAGGTTGTCGAGCGCGTAGAGGGTGCCGTCGTGCCGGTACAGCAGGATCTGCCGTCCGTCGGCCAGCACGCCGGTGGGCACGTCGTCCGGCATCTCGGCTTCCTCGACGACCCGGACCCAGCGCCGCGGCCCGTCCGCCCCGGCCACCCGGCTGACCATCACCGCCTTGGCGAACACCAGGTGGCCGCCGAGGTAGGCGGCGGCGCCTGTGACCGCCAGGCTGGCCGCGCCCAGGCCGCGGGCCGCGGGCCGGTGACCGGTCAGCCGGGCCGCCAGCGACATGCCTTGCAGGCCGAGAGCGGCCGTATTAAGCACCCCGTGGAACAAGCCGACCCGGCGATCCTCGTCGTCGCTGACCGTCCAGTCGACCACACCGGTCGCGGCGGTCGCGACCGCCGCCGCGATGCCGGCCGCGCTGAACAGGCCCGCCGTGTCGAGCCCGCGCCCCGGTGCCGGGTCGCGGTCGGTGACGTCCAGGAGCAGGGCACCGGCCCACAGCCCGATCGGCAGGTCGGACAGGGCCGGATGCAGCGGGTGCCCAAGCCACCGGCCACCGTGCATCAGCTCCAGAACCGGGTTGTCCTGGTGCGCCTCGCGCCACGGCCCGAGCACGGCCGTCAGCCGGTCGTTCAGGGTGCGGATCCAGCTCAGGCCGTCGATGCGGGCGATCACGCCATCGTGCCAGGTCTCCGCCCGTGCCTGCGACACCGCCGCCCGCGCGAGATCGCGGAGCTGATGCTGAGCCATCGGCCTGGTCAGTGCCTGCTGACATGAAATCCTCCGCGGTGCCATCAGCGCGTACTTGATCCGGGCGGATCCTCTAACGGCGCCGCCCCGTGGCCTCGTTGTGCCCGCTGGGCCTGCTCAGCCCGCTGGGCCTGCTCAGCCCGCTGGGCCTGCTGAGTCCGTTGCGCCGGCCGTTAACGGACGCCACCGTTGCGCGGAGCCTACTCCCTCCGGTCCCGAACCCCTGTTCCATGCTGAGACACCCGCCGCCCGCGCCACCTGGGGGTGCGGCTGAGGATTGACCCCGTGCTGTCCGTAATCCGGCAGCAGGGATGTATCTGAACAGGGATGTATCTGGGCGGGGTCGGGGTGCCCTTGGACATTAAGCAGGACGTTCACTCCGAGACGTTCCCAAGGGCTGGAGTCCCCATGAAGCATCACGCGTTTTCACCGCGCGCGGCGGCGGCCGCAGCGGGGATGGCCTTCCTCCTGGTCGGCGGTACTACCACCGGAGCCGCGGCCGCCGTGACCTCCACCTCGGTCCCGGCTGCCCGGCAGGGCACCCTAACCGTGCCCGGAGCCCCCACGGGACTGACCGCCACCCCCGGCAACGGCCTAGCCACCCTGTCGTGGTCTGCGCCCGGCTCGGACGGCGGCTCGCCGGTGGATGACTATGTCATCGAAGGCGGGACGAGCCCGTCGGGCGGCGACATCGAGGACAACGTCGACGGTGATACGGCCACCATCGGCGGCTTGACCAACGGCACCGCATACTACTTCCGCGTGCACGCGCAGAACCCGTACGGTGATGGCCCCTCCGCGACCGTGACGGTCACCCCGGTGGGCCTCGGGTTCGTGCCTGGCTCGCCGACCGGACTGAAGATTAGCTCCGGCGATGGCTTTATCGCGCTTTCGTGGTCCCCGCCCACGTCGAGGGGCGGTTCCCCGATCACTGGCTACCATGTTTACCTGGGGTACAGCTCGTCGTTCGTGGGTGCCAGGGAGTTCACCACCTCAGGCACGAGCTTCCGGCTCACCGACGCAATAAACGGCAGCAAGTACTTCATCAAGGTCACCGCGCTCAACGCTGCGGGCGAAGGGCCCGCGACCCTCGTGATGTCGGTCATCCCCGTTCCGCACGTGGTGCCCACCCGGCCCGTGGCGCCGTCCGGCCTGACGGCCAGGGTCGGCCACCGGTCGGTGATCCTGTCCTGGTCTCAGCCCGCCGGCGGGACCAAGGTCAGCGACTACCTGGTCTACGTGGGCACGCGCCCGATCCACTCGTACATGCGGTCATTCGATGAGGTCCCGGACCCGCGGGTCCACACCTACACGGTGACCGGCCTGCCCGTCGGAGCCCGGTACTACTTCCGCGTGCTAGCGGTCGGCGCCAATAGCGTGAGCCTGCCGTCGAACGAGACCTCGGTCTTCCTGGGGACCGGTACTGCCACCGGTACCGGTACTGCCACCGGTACCTCCGCGGGGTCCGGCGCGATCTCCGTTTCCAGCTCGGGCGTCGTAACCGGACCGGGCGCCCACGGCCAGCCGAGCGCGGCCCCGCGGCCGGGCACCGAACTAGCCTCGGACAGCGCCTCGTCCGGTCTGCCCACCGGCCTGCTCGTCCTGCTGGTGGCGCTGGGCCTGGCCGCGGCGGCAGGCGGCGCGACCGCGGCCAGGCTGCTCCGGCGCCGGCGCTACGACCGGCGGTACGGCCCGGTGCCCGCGCCCCGGCGCCCGCACCACGACCAGCCGACCGGGCAGTCCGGCCGAACAGAGGACATGGAGGACACCCGCCACCGCTGAGGCCACCCCACCTGATCCCGGCCGGGACGTCCCGGCCGGGATCATCCCTGCGTGCCTGATCAGGGCGGCAGCGACGCGCACCGCAGCCACCGGCCGCGATGCGCGGGAGCCGCCTACCGCGCCGGTTCGCTGAACGGCGCGAGAAACGCGAACGGCGCCATCTTTGCAGAACAAGCCTGGACGGCAGGCCATCGTGAACGTCGAGATCACCGAGGCCACCCTTCTCGCCGATTGGCCAAGCTAGCCACCTCATCAGCTAACGTTCGCCCCGTTTCTCACAGCTTCGCCGGGGCAGAACCCCGAATCTGACCCACATCGATGGACCATAGGTGTTGCCCGGGCGCAATGCCAGGAAGTTAAGGAAGCGCCCTCGGCTCTGCCTGCCTCATGATCATGGCCAGAAACGGGCGTATAGGCCGCGTCGGTCATTATGTAGTGGTTTGCGGTTTTGGCGTGTCAGGATGTGCTGCGGCGGTTGCTGAGGATGCCGTGGCGGTGCTGGTGGCGAGGTTCGCGGTGGTGGGGCCGGTCGCGGATGAGCGGGTGCGCGACCACGGCTTCCCCGAGGAGGACGCGGCGGCGGCTGGTCACCTGCGGTGCCGGCGGCTTCAGCGGCAGGCGGTGCCGGGCCGGGAAGGGCCAGCTCGCCCGCCCGGGCGGAGCAGGGCGGCCTGGCGGTCACTGGGCGGTCACTTCCCGCCTGGCGCGTAGTCAGTGAATGCGGCTTTCTCCCGCAAAGAACCGGTACGCTGCCGCATTCCCCCGAAACTGGCGCCGTACGCGAGTGAGGGGAAGCGTGTGCTGTGATGTGAGGGGCCGGTCAGCGCGTCCCGGCGGAGCGGGGCGCCCCGGTTCCCCGGCTCGGACGGACCCGGCCAGGGCCGTGCGCGGCGAACCAGCGGCTGGTGTTCTCCGCGTTGCGGGCGGGGAAGAACGCGCCCGCGGGTTCGCGATCAGCCCGGCCCGGGGCAGGGGAGAACCGGCGACACGCCCGAAGTTAATAACAGCCGCGGCCGTAGTACCGGAACTGGCCACGATCATGATGGGCGCCGGAATGCCGCCACCCAAAATCCCGGCATAAAGTACGTAAAGGGCTCGCGTTGCCCTTACCGGCCGGCGGCTGACGCTGTACCACAGCAGGCCGCCACCCGCGCCGCCCTCCGGCGCTGGCCCAACCCGCAGCGAGGATCCTGACCAGCAGCAAAGCCTCGAAATTCGGCACCCACGAGTTCCCTTAAATTCCTAGCATCGGTGTTGCCCGGGCGACACCGATGGACCATCGGTGTCGTTGCAGAGCGGGACCGTCCGGCACGGATGTGCCAGGCGAGGCGGGTGGTGTTCGCGGGAGGCTACCCTGCACCGTACCGGGTAACCCGGGCGGACGCTGGATACTAGCCACGGAGAAGCTCGGCATCGGCTGACCGGCCTCCCCACACTCCGGGCGCATCCGGGTTGAGGATCAGGACGTTGCTCCGGGCATGCCGCCAAAGCTCACGGCTGGCGCTGCCGTCCATCAGGGCAGGCAACCCGTCGTGGGTAGGTGCGCCGATCACGATCGTGCTGGCTCCGATGGTATTCGCGTACTCGGCGATCATCCGGCCTGCGGTGCCATGATCGGGGGCGTGGAGCAGGATCTGGCCCTCGCTGGGGACGTGATGCGCGGCCAGCTGGTCCAGGTGGTTCCTGACCACGGCCCGGGCCGTTTCCGGGTCTTCGCCGTCGATGCCCGCGTCGCCCGCGGTGGCGCCCTCCTGGGTGTGCACGACGTGGACCACGCCGCCCCCGGCCGTCGCGAGCCGGGCTGCGGCCTCGATGACCAGAGCGGCCACCGGTGAGCTGTCGACGGCGGCCAGGATCACGCTCGCGTCACCGTCCCTGGTCCCCGTGCGGTCCGGCACCGTGCCGCCCGGCCCGGTGGTACCCGCCACCGGCACCAGCACGGGGAGCGGCGCGGCCGTGCCGTCCGCTGCCGCCGTGTCGTGGGCGGCTGCGGTCCCTGTGACCTGCTCGGCCTGAACTCGTTCGGACTCGGAGAGCGAGCGGTGAGCGGTGGACAAGATCACCATTCCCAGAACGAGGGCGCCCGCGGCGATGAAGAACGGGAAGTGGATATTGACCGCGATGACCATCCGGCCGGCCGCGTAAGGTGCCAGCCCGCCGCCGATGAACCGGACGAAGCTGTAGGCCGCCGAGGCCACCGGCTTCTCCACCGGGGAAACGGTCATCACGGCCTGGGTGGTGATGGTGTTGTTGATCCCGATGAAGATCCCGGACACGATGACCGCCGGGATCAGCACCGCGCGGTCGGTCGTCCAGATGGCGATGACCAGGATGATGACGGCGAAGGCCGTGAGGTTGGCGTACATGGTCCTGGCGATGCCGAAGCTGGCCTGCAGCCGCGGCGCGCCGAAGACAGCGAACAGCGCGACGAAGATACCCCAGCCGGTGAAGACCAGCCCAAGCTTGATCGGGCTCAGGTTCATCGGGAACGGCGCGTAGCCCAGGACGGTAAAGAAGCCCCAGTTGTAGCAGAGGGCGGTCAGCGACATGGTGAGCAGGCCGCGGTGCCGCAGCGCGCGCAGCGGTGCCGACAGGCGAGTCTTGTGCGCGGGTTTGGGTGTCGGCTCGACCAGGACGATGGTGGCGATCAGGGCGATGGCCATCAGCGCGGAAACCCCGAAGAACGGCCCGCGCCAGCTGATCTCGCCCAGGGTGCCGCCGAGCAGCGGCCCGATCGCGATGCCCACGCCCAGCGCCGTCTCGTATAGCACGATGGCGCCGGCGAAGCCGCCCGTGGCCGAGGCGACGATGACCGCCAGCGAGGTGGCGATGAACAGCGCGTTGCCCACGCCCCAGCCGGCCCGGAATCCGATGATGGTGTTGATGTTGGGGGAGGCTCCGGCCGCCGCGCTGAACACCACGATCAGGATCAGCCCCGCGATCAGCGTCTTCTTGGCGCCCAGCCGGCTGGATACCCAGTTCGTGATCAGCATCGCCACCGCCGTGACCACCAGGTAGCTGGTGAACAGCAGCGTCACCTCGCTCGGCGAGGCGTGCAGTTGATGCGAGATGGCGGGCAGGATCGGGTCCACCAGGCCGATGCCCATGAACGACACGACGCATGCGAGCGCCACGGCGAAGACGGCCTTGGGCTGCCGGAACGGGCTCGCCACCGAGCCAGTGTGGGGGCCACTCATCGGGTGCTCTCTTTCCGCGGCAGTTGGTCCGCCGGGGTACCACCCCGGCTCCGAGTGGGGTCTTCAGGGTGATGCGCCGGACTCGCGGGGAGCGAGCCGGCCTGCTGGGCATTGGCCAGCGCGTCCATGGCCGGCAACGCCGTGCGCAGCGCCGCCTGCTCGTCCGGGCCGAGCCGGGCCAGGCTCTCCGCGAGCCGCTCGGCCCGCACCGCTCGGCGGCGGCCCAGCATCGCCCGGCCTTCGTCGGTCAGCCGGACCTTGACGACCCGCCCGTCCGTCGGGTCAGCGTCCCGGGTGACCAGGCCGGACTCCTGCAGGCGGCCGATAAGCTGGGTCATCGCGGGCTGAGTCACCCCCTCCTTGACGGCCAGCGAGGTGAGACGGCACGGACCAGATCGCTCCAGCGTGGCCAGCGTCGCGGCCGCCGTGAGCGACAGCCCGTCCGGCGGGCTGAGCGAGCGGAACAGGCCGATCAGCCGCTCGATCGCCGCCGCCACTTCTGCCGCCAGCCGCTCAGGCCGGGCATCAGGGCCGGGGCAGGCGGGGCATCAGGCCGCCCGGCACGGGCATCGCGCACGCCCTGGCTACCCCCAATTTCCATAACATTCTTATATCACATGCTTATGTAGATTGCCACGTTTAGTCACGGAGCAGGGCGGACAGTTGCTGCGCGTTAACGTGGGCGTCGTTGGCGTAGCAGTTGTTGAACACGATGTCGGTGACGTCGGCGTCGGCCGCCAGGTTCTCGATCCGGCCGGACCAGTCCTTCAGCTCGCCGGGTCCGTAACGGTAGCGGAACCGTTCGTGGATCTCCTTGCTGTCCCACTTGTCCGAGTGGCCGTGCAGGCGGACCACGGCCAGGTCGCTGGTGGCCGCCAGGACCGGAGGGACGGAGCTGGGGTAGCCCTGCGGCATGTCCACGCACACGTACGGCAGCTGGTGCCTGGCCAGGAAGCCAAGCGTCTCTTCCTGGTTGTCCTCGGTCATCCAGGTCTTGTTGCGGAATTCGACGCATACCCGCCTGGGTGCGGCTCGTTGGGCGCAGGCCAGGATGTAATCCTTGTTGCCGCGGGAGATAGGGAACCATGGCGGGAACTGCAGCAAGATCGCGCCGAGCTTCCCGGCGCCGCGCAGCGGCTCCAGGGCGGCCAGGAACCGTCCCCACACCTGATCGGCGACGTCCGGATCGACATCCTTGAGATAGACCCGGTCCTTCCCGGCCTTGCTGGCGGCGGCGCGCAGGTCGACCGGCAATGCCCGGACCGGGGTGGGATGCTGGGTGAACAGGCTGAACGCCTTGATGTTGAAGGTGAAACCGTCCGGTGTCCGTTCGGCCCAGGCTTTGGCGGTCTGCTCCCCGGGCAGCCCATAGTAGGTGGAGTCGACTTCCACCAGCGGGAACTGGCGGGCATAGAACCGCAGCCGCTTCTCTGGTGTGGTGGCCTCGGGCGGGTACCAGCCGGAGGCGATCAGCGTCGGGTCGGTCCATCCCGCCGTGCCCACCTTTATCTCTCCCATACCGACAGCCTAGGAGCCTTGAGGATGAGCGGTTTGCTCCCGAGGGCCACGCGGGCCACGCGGGCCGCCTGGCCGCCCGCCGGCTAGCGGACCGGTGCTTCCCGCCCGAGGCGCCGCTGCTCGATGACCAGGCAGCGGTCCTCCACGTACAGCAGGCCGGCACCCTCGGCGATGGCCCGGGACTCCGCCGACGCGATCCCGAGCTGCAGCCACAAGGCGGTAGCTCCCGCCGCGACGGCCTGGCGCGCGATATCCGGGGTTTGCTCCGAAGGCCGGAAGACGTCGACCAGACCCACCCGCCCCGGGACGTCGGCGACCGTCCGGTAGACCTTCTCGCCGAGGATCTCGCTGGCATGCGGGTTGACCGGGATGATGCGCCAGCCGTGACGCAGCATGTACGCGGGCACGGTATGCGCCGCCTTGTACACCGCCGAGCTGGCGCCGACTACGGTGATGGTGCCGTAGCTGGTCAGGATGCGCTCGACCACGGCGTCCACGGCGTCCACGTCGGTCACCTGGCTACCGTAACCCGTGGCGGAGACCCGATTGACGCCAGCACCGGCACCGGCCATGCTGGCGGCTGTGACCGGGCCTGCTGACCACGTGCTGCGCAACCGGGCGGCCTGGGACCGCTGGGCCACTGACTACGCCGCCGCCGGCGCGCGCAACTGGGCCGCGGCCGAACCCAGCTGGGGCATCTGGTCGATCTCGGAGGCCAAGGCCGCGATCCTGCCCGCCCACCTGCACGGCCTCGACAGCATCGAGCTCGGCTGCGGCACCGGTTATGTCTCGGCGTGGCTGGCTCGCCGCGGTGTGCGGCCGACCGGGCTTGATAACTCCGCCGCCCAGCTCGCGACCGCCCGGGCGCTGCAGGACCGGCACCGGCTGCGGTTCCCGCTCGTGCACGCCAGCGCCGAGCAGGCGCCCTTCGCCGACGCAAGCTTTGACTTGGCCGTCTCCGAGTACGGGGCCAGCATCTGGTGCGACCCCTACGTCTGGATCCCCGAGGCGGCCCGGCTCCTGCGGCCCGGGGGGCGGCTGATCTTCTTGGTGAACTCCGTGCTGCTCATGCTCACCGTCCCCGATGCCGATGGCCTGCCCGCTACCGACCGGCTGCTAAGGCCCTACTTCGGCATGCACCGGTTCGAGTGGCCTGACGATGAGTCGGTGGAGTTCCATCTCGGTCACGGCGACATGATCAGGCTGCTTCGCCGGTGCGGTCTGGACGTCGAGGATCTCCTCGAACTGCGACCGGAGCCCGGTGCCACCACGCGGCACCCGCTGGCCACCGTGGGCTGGGCCAGGCAATGGCCCTGCGAAGAAGTCTGGAAGGCCCGCAAGCTCCGCTGATGGCCGAACGCAGTCATGACGATGTCATGGTCTTCGGCTCCCGCCGCCATGGTGTCGCCAGGCCGGGTTCAGCGGCCCCCAGACCAGCAGCGGCAGCAAGCCGAGCTCCCCGGCCCCGATCACAGCAACACCGGCCGCATGCACGTCAAGGGCGTGCGAGGAACCCGCCGCCACGGCGAAACGTACGATCACCCCGGCCGCCATGACCCCGATGCACGTCCAGGTTCCCTGGGCCCGCCGCCCGGCAGAGGCCCCGACGAGCGCAGGCCCGGGCGGCCTCCCGGTCATGCCGCGGTCCCCGCCGGGACCTGGAGGGACCCCGCGGCCGCTCGCGTGCAGTCCACCAGCTCAGCTAACCTCATCTGCGGCCGGACGGATACCGGCAATCCGGGGAAGGCTTATCACCGTGACCGATGACAGCTCTCACCGCGACCGATCACCGGCTTCACCGGCTTCACCGGGACCGATCACCAGCCTCAGCAGGCCCGGTCACGTGCCGGGATGCCCCGCAGCCTGCTCCCGCAGGACGGCCTTGAGGATCTTGCCGGAAGGGCCCTTCGGCAGCTCCGTCATGAACCGAACCTCGCGCGGGTACTTGTAGGCGGCCAGGCGTTCCCGGCAGTAGGCGATGACGTCCTCCGCGCTCACCTCGCCGCCGGCCCGCCGGACCACGACCGCCACCACCTCCTCGCCGAGCCGATCGTCCGGCTTGCCGATCACGGCGGCCTCGACGATCCCGGGATGGGCGTACAGGACCTCCTCGATCTCGCGCGGGTACACGTTGTACCCGCCGCGGATCACCAGGTCTTTGGCCCGGTCGACGATGAAATAGAACCCGTCCGGGTCCATGTAGCCGAGGTCACCGGTGTGCAGCCACCCGCCGCGCAGCGCCGACGCGGTGGCCTCTGGCCGTCCGAGGTAGCCCTTCATGACGTTGTGGCCGCGGATCAAGATCTCGCCGACGTGCTCGCGGCCGGGCGGCATCGCCTCGTCCGCGCCGTCGCCGACGCGCATCGTCACGCCCCAGATCGGCTTGCCGATGGACAGGACCCGCCGGTCATCGGGGCGGTTGAACGAGCACGTGGCCGCGGTCTCGGACAGGCCGTAGCCCTCGAGCACGGGGATGCCGTACTTGTCCTCGAAGGTGCGCATGATGTCTTCCGGCAGTGACGCGCCGCCGGACACGGCGACCCGGAGCGCGGACAGGTCGCGGCCGGTGATGTCCTGCTGGGCCAGGGCGTGCAGCATCGTCGGCACGCCGCCGACCACCGTGCAGCGGTCCTTCTCCAGCGTGTCCATCACGGCGGCGGGCACGAAACGGGGCACGATCGACAGGCACCCCCCGTACCGGACGAACACGTTGATCAGCGACGACAAGCCGAACACGTGGAAGAAGGGCAGCACGGCCAGCACCACGTCATCGGGCCTGGCGCCGAACAGGGCGCCCGCGATCGTGCAGTTCATGTACAGCTGGAAATGGGTGAGCTCGGCGCCCTTCGGCTTACCTGTGGTGCCGCTGGTGTAAATGAGCACCGCGGTGTCGTCGGCGGTCCGGGGTTCGACATCGCCGGGCCCCGGCCCCACACTGAACAGCTCCTCGGCCGACCGCGCGCCGCCGGGTCGCGGGGCCACGGGCCCCTGGCCGCCGGGCGCCACCAGCCCCTGGCCGCCGCCGGTCAGGTACAGCGGTACCCCGGTGCTGGAGCAGGCGCGGCTGGCCTCGGCGTGGATGCCGTCGAAGCCGACCAGGATGGCCGCCGAGGAATCGGTCAGGTGGTACTCGAGCTCGGGTGCCATCAGCAGCGGGTTGAGCGGCAGCACGACGAGTCCGGCCTTGAGCGCCCCGAAGTAAAACGTCAGGAACTGCGGCACGTTCGGCAACTGCAGGGCCACGACCTGTCCGGGGGCGAGGCCGATCTCGCGCAAGCCGGCCGCGAAGCGATCGGATTGCGTGTCGAGCTCGCGATACGTCATGACGGTTCCGCCGGCCAGGCTGACCGGCGCCTCAGGCGCGGCCATGGCCGTCTCCGTCAGGATGGTCGCCAGATTAAAGCTCATCCCGCCCCCTTTGGCAGCGCTGCTCGCGGGGCATAAATTGTCCGTGAGACATATATTAAGTGTGTATCACTCGCTTGCCTAGGGGACGCTGATGTACCTCATAAGGGACCGGGCCGCCGCCGCAGGCCATGGGCATAACAGCGGCCACGTGGCGGCCCCGCCAGCCGCACCAGGTGCCGGCTTGCTGCTCACCGAACCTATCCGCGGGCTCGCCGACCTGGCCGCTCTCACCCTGGCCGCACCCTGGATGGCGGCCGCGCCGCACGGCGACGGCCACGGGGTCCTGGTGTGGCCGGGGCTGCTCGCCACCGACACCAGTACGGCCGCGCTGCGCCAGTTCCTGCGCTGGCTGGGCTACGAGGTGCGCGGCTGGGATCTCGGCCGCAACCACGGCCCGACCGACGCGGTCCTTGACGGGCTTCCGCGCGCGCTGATGGCGCACGCCGAGCGGACCGGCCGGCCGGTCTCGCTGGTGGGCTGGAGCCTGGGCGGCATCTACGCCAGGGAGATGGCGCGCCAGCACCCCGAGCTGGTCCGGCAGGTCATCACCCTGGGCAGCCCCTTCGCCCAGACCGACCCGCGCCAGAGCTACGCCGAATACCCCTACCAGCGCCTCAGCCACCTGCACGCGCCCGCGGCCCGGCGGGTCCGCGAGCAGATCGCCAAGCCCATCGACGTGCCATCCACCTCGGTGTACTCCCGCTGGGACGGCATCGTGTCGTGGCGGACGTGCATCGAGCCCGACAGCGCGCTGCACCAGAACGTCGAGGTGCGCTGCAGCCATCTCGGCTTCGGCGTCGACCCGGCCACGCTGTGGCTGGTCGCCGACCGGCTGGCGGCCCCGGCCGGATTGCGGGCCCCGTTCCGCCCGCCGCTGCTGATGCGGCCGCTATACCCGGGCCGGTCATGACCGGCCAGACGCCGCCCGGCACGACCCGCGCACCCTGGGATTTCGCGGCCCCGTGGGGTGCGCGCGGTTACCTGACCCCGCTCGATGGCCCGGTGCACTGGATCGAGTTCAGCTCGCCGGCAACCACGGCCGCCCCGCAGGGACCACCCATCGTCTTCGTGCACGGCCTGGGCGGATCGCACCTGAACTGGTGCCTGATCGGACCGCAGCTGGCGGCCGGCCGGCGGGTGGTCGCGCTTGACCTGCACGGGTTCGGCCTGACCCCGGGCACCCGCGGTAACTCAACCGTGCAGGCGAACACCCGGCTGCTCGACCGGTTCGTCCGGGAGATCACCGGGACGCCGGTGATCTTGGTCGGAAACTCCATGGGCGGGCTGATCTCGCTGCTGCACACGGCCGCGGCCCCGGATACCGTGGCCGGGCTCGTGCTGGTCGATCCCGCGCTGCCGCTGCCCCGGCAGGCACCAGACTGGCAGGTGGCCGGCAACTTCCTGGCGTACTCCATTCCCGGCCTGGGCGAGCTTTACCTCAAGATCGCCCAGTCGCGGCAGACTCCGCAGTTGGCCGTCCAGCGCCTCACCGAGCTCTGCTTCGCCAACCCGGCCCGTGCCGATCAGGCGATGCAGGCGGCGTCGATGGCACTGGCCGCCGAGCGCCTGTCCGCCCCGCACCGGGACGCGTCACTCCTGGCGGCGGCCCGGTCCCTGATGAGGGTGGTGGGCCATTCGCGCCGTTACTTCGCGACGATGGCCGCCGCCGAGGTCCCGGTGCTGCTCGTCGGCGGCACCGCCGACCGGCTCGTACCGGTCGCCGCCGTCCGCCAGGCCGCGGCCCGCAATCAGAGCTGGGAAAGCGTTATTCTCCCCGGAGTGGGGCACACGCCGCAGCTCGAGGTGCCCGGTCAGGTCGCCGGCCTGCTCACCGACTGGCTGGACCGGCATTTCACCTTGACCGCACGCTGAGGAGCAAACCCGAGCAACAGGAGCAACGCCGATGCAGCAGCTCACCGGACTGGATGCGTCCTTCCTCGCCCTGGAGACGGCCACCACCACCGGCCACGTCGGCGGGCTGTGCCTGCTGGATCCCAGCGGGGCAGCTAAGCCGCTCACCCTGGCCCGGCTGACCGAGGTCCTGGCCGAACGGCTTCCGCTCGTGCCCGTGCTGAGGCGCAAGTTGCTGCAGGTACCGCTGGGCCTGGATCAGCCCTACTGGATCGACGATGCGGACTTCGACATCGAGTACCACGTCAGGGAGATCGCGCTGCCACGGCCCGGATCCGACGCCCAGCTGACCGAACAAGTCAGCAGGCTGCACGCCAGGCCGCTGGACCGCAGCCGTCCGCTGTGGGAGATCTACCTGATCACCGGGCTGGCTCGCAAGCGCGCCGCGGTCTACACCAAGATCCACCACGCGGCCATCGACGGGGCGTCAGGCGCCGAATTGCTCACCGTCCTGCTCGACCTGGCCCCGGCGGGCCGGGACCTGCCCGCCGCCGAGCCCTTTACCCCCGCCAAGCCGCCGGGACTGCCGACGCTGGCCGCGCTGGCGGCCGCGAAGCTGGCCTGGCGGCCGGTCCAGACCGTGCGCCTCACCAACTCACTTGTCCGGATCCTGCCCACCCTGGCTCCGGCGGTGAATACGCTGGTCGGCGGCATGCTCGGGCTGAACCGCGGTGACGGCGCGGTCATCGCGGGCATGCCCGGACGCGCCCCCGCCACGCCGTTCAACAAGCCAATCACCGCGCACCGCCGGGTCGCGTTCCGCAGCGTGGACCTGGCCGCCGTCAAGGCGGTGAAGAACGCCTTCGGGGTGTCCGTCAACGACGTGGTGATGGCGATGTGCGCCGGGGCGCTGCGGCGGTGGCTCGCCGAGCATGACGCGCTGCCGGACCAGCCGCTGGTCGCGATGATCCCTGTGTCGGTCCGCGACCCAGCCGCCCAGGGCGCTTTGGGCAACAAGGTGTCGGCCATGCTGGCGACGCTGCCCACCACCGTCACCGATCCCGGGCTGCGGCTGGAGATCGTCCACACCGCCACGCAGGCCGCGAAGGCCCAGCAGGCGGCGATCCCGCAGGGCCTGGTCGATCAGATCAGCGACTTCGCTCCGCCGGCGCTGACCGCCCGGGCGGCCCGGGTGGTGTTCGCCACCGGCCTGCTGCACCGGCTGCCGCCGTTCAACATCACGATCTCGAACGTTCCCGGGCCGAACGTCCCGGTCTACCTGTGCGGAGCCAGGCTCGTCGCCCACTACCCGGTATCGGTGGTCACCGACGGCCAGGGCCTGAACATCACCCTGGTGGGATACCTCGGTCAGTTGCACTTCGGGCTGGTCAGCTGCCGCGAGCTGGTTCCCGACATCGAGGCCCTGGCCGGCTACCTGGTCGACGAGCTCGCCTCCCTGGTCAAGGCCGCCGATCAGCGCACAGCCGATCAGCGCACGGCCAGCTGATGAGAGCTCACCCGCCCGCGCCGCAGGATAGTGACGCCGACGCCCGCACCGTGCTCCCGGAGGGAACCGCGATCCCGGACCGGGTGCCGGCCGAGATCTTCGCGGCGGCCGTGGACGTCTTCGTCGCCGGGCAGCGGCTGGACATGCGGTCCTTGGCCAGGCGCCTCGGCGTGGCCCGGGCCACGCTGTACCGGCGAGCGGGCAACCGGGAGCAGCTGCTCGACGAGATGCTCTGGTGGCGAGCCCGGCGGCTGCTCGCGGACCAGGTCCGGGCGACGACGGCACTGACAGGGACGGCGCGGCTCGTCGCGCTGATCGGGGGAGTGCTGCACGGCATCGGCGCCGACCGTCCGCTGCGGGTGTTCCTGGAGTCCGACCCGGAGACCGCGCTGCGCATCTTGACCGGAACCCGGAGCATGGTGCACGCCGGGCATGGCCGGCGCGCTGGAAAGGCTCATCGACCTCGAACGCGGCCGCGGCGGGTTCGACGCCAGCCTGGACACTCCGACGCTGGCCTACGCGATCGTGCGCATCAGCGAGGGCTTCCTGTACGCCGACGTGATCGCCGACCGCGGGCCCGACATCGACCGGGCGATCACCCTGATCGAGGCCCTGCTCCTTGGCCTGGACCGCGCGGTCCTCCAGCGGACCTGAGCCCACCCGCGAACCCACCCTCAACCCCGTGAAGACCACCCGCCCCATCCTGCACGCCCGTATCACCTCACTCCCGTTCTCGACCCACACCGATGGTCCATCGTGGTTGCTCCCACAACCCCATTGGTCCATCGTGGTCAGAATCGTGGCTTCACTGCGGTTGGACGCCGTGGCTCCGGTCCAGAGCCAGGACCAGCTTGCCGGTGTTCGCCCCGTCGAAGAGCATGAGCAGCACGTCGTGGAAGTCGCCGACGCTGCCGCGGACCACGTGCTCGCGGGAGACGAGCCTGCCCGCCCGGAGCCAGCCGGCCAACTCGGCCATGGCTGGTGGGAACATGTCCTCGTAGTCGAAGATCACCATGCCGGCCATGGTGGCCCGCGCCACCAGCAGCATCAGGTAGTTGGCCGGCCCTCGGACCTGGGTCTCGTTGTATTGAGATACCGCGCCGCAGATCACGACCCTGGCCCCTCGGGCCAGCCGGGTCAGCACGTCGTCCAGGATCTGGCCGCCCACGTTGTCGAAGAACACGTCGACGCCGTCCGGCGCGTGCTTACGCAGCGCCTTCCGCACGTCCTCGGTCCGGTAGTCGATCGCCGCGTCGAAGCCGAACTCCTCGGTCACCGTCCGGCACTTATCCGGTCCGCCCGCGATCCCGATGACCCGGCAGCCGTTGATCTTGGCGATCTGTCCCGCCACGCTGCCCACCGCGCCTGCTGCGCCGGAGACGACCACGGTGTCGCCCGCCTTGATCCGGCCGACGTCCAGCAGGCCGAAGTAGGCGGTCAGCCCGGTCATCCCAAGCGCGCCCAGGTAGGTGGCCGGATCAGCCAGCGAGGTGTCGATCTTGATGACCCCGCGGCCGTCCGACAGTGCGTATTCCTGGACTCCGAAGGCACCGTAGACGTAGTCGCCGACGGCGAACCCGGGATGCCCGGACGCCGTGATGAGGCCGACCGCGCCGGCCCGCATAACCGCACCGACCTCGACCGGCGGGACATAGGAGGCGCCGGCGTTCATCCATCCGCGCATCGCCGGGTCGATGGACAGATGCGAGACCTCCACCACCAACTCCCCAGGACCAGGCTCAGGGACGGCTTCGCTGGTGAACTCCCAGTCCGCGGGCGTGGGCCGCCCGGACGGCCGGGCGGCCAGGCGTACCTGGCGGTTGATCGGTGACACGCGGCGGCTCCCGAGACGAGAAGAAACACTGATCGGAACCTATTGCCCCCCGGCCGGGAACACAACCGGCCGGCGCTCGGGCGGTCAGTTACGAGGCGCCGTTCATGTTTCTCCTGTTCGGAGCCACCAGGTGCCTCCTGCTCGACACCGGAGCCACCGAGAACCCGCAGTACTTCCCGCTGCGCGAGACCGTCGACTCCATCATGGACGGCTGGCTGGCTGAACATCCGCACCCGGCCGACTACGGGCTGCTCGTTCCTCACACGCATTCGCACACGGACCACGCCGCGGCCCCTTCAGCTCACAACGGCCCATCTGGTGCAGATCCAGGACACGCTCAAGGCCCATGATCTTAAGCCCGGCCGGTACGTGCTGCCGGAGATGATCATTACGCCGGTCGGCTCCGGCGCGGTTTGCCTGTAGTTCCGGGGCCGACGCCCCCAAGCAGACAGCCCCGGTAACGGTCGCGCAAGGTGATCAAGGTCGTCTCTCCGGTAGGGGGACCGGCTCAGCCGGCCGCAGCAGGGGCGGATGCAAGGTGGTGGCGTGGCCACGGCGGTAGAGCAGCGGCGGGCGGCCTCCGGCGGCGCCCGCGGCGGCCGCCTGGGACCGTTCGGCCTCGACCACGAAGCCATCGGTGCCCAGGACCTTACGCCGGAAATTGCCGAGATCAGGTGCCTCGCCCCAGACCGCGGCGTAGACGCGGCGCAGCTCGGCGAGGGTGAAGGGCTCGCCGACGAACGCGGCGGCCAGCGTGGTGTACTCGAGCTTGGCCCGGACCCGGTCGAGCGCGTCCTCCAGGATCTGGGCGTGGTCGAACGCCAGCGGCAAGACCTCTGCGGCCGCGCTGTCCAGGCCGAGATCTTCGGTCGGCCACCAGCGGGCCGCGACCGCGTCACCGCCAGCTCGGGCGTCGGGCAGGTTCGGCGCGAGAGCAACGTGGGCCACCGAGACGACCCGCATGCGCGGATCGCGGCCGGGCGCCGAGTAGGTGCGGAGCTGCTCGAGGTGCCCGGTGAAGGTCGTGACGCCAGTCTCTTCGGCCAGCTCGCGGAGGGCGGCCTCCCCGGCGCTCTCGTCGGCCCGGACGAATCCGCCCGGCAGCGCCCAGTAGTCCTGGAACGGGTGATCGCGGCGCTGCACGAGCAGGACGGCCAG
Organism: uncultured Actinomycetes bacterium; assembly: GCA_963808315.1. Lineage (GTDB taxonomy): Bacteria > Actinomycetota > Actinomycetes > Streptosporangiales > Streptosporangiaceae > Palsa-504. Next base: position 147,051 of record CAWEFK010000047.1, read on the forward strand.
CAGGCCGGCCCGGATGGTGAAGATCGCCAGATCGACGGCGACCGCGAACGGCGGGAAGCTGGCCGGATCGTAACCGCCGAGGAACTCGCGCTCGCCCGGCCGGCCCGGCCCGCTCATCGTGCCTCCGCGTCGGCTCTGGATCCGTCGGCTCTGGATCCGTCGGTTCTGGCATCGTCGGTAATCGCGGCGCCGAACCGTGACCTGATGTCCAGGGCATAGTCGGTGACCCGCGTCGCGAGCGCGAGCCGGTCCTCGAGGGTACCGGTGAGCAGCACCCAGGAGTGACCCGCGGCCGTGAGGGCGGCGGTGAACCAGCCGGTCATGGCCGCCCGGATGACCAGGTCTCCCTCGCGCAGGCCGTCGTCGTGCCAGGGCACGCCCTCGTGCGAGGTCAGCAGGTAGACGTCCCGGGACGGAAGCAGGGTGGTGGCCCAAGGCTGCAGGCCGCGGGCCCGTTCACCGAGGTACCGGCGTTCCCACACGGAGGTCGCGAACGCGTCCGTGTCGCAGACGACCAGCGGCGACCCGCCGACCGCGGCCTGGTTCTCCCGCCGGGTCTGCTCGGCCGCGACCGCGTCGAAGTCGGCTGCCGTCCACTCCAGCTCGGCCAGCTGCGGCCCGGCCCGCCCCGCTGCCGCCGCGATCGCGCGGGCCTGCTGCCACTTGGTGATCGTGAAGTCACGGCCGGCCTCGGTGACGCAGCAGGTCCTGGCCCAGGCACGGCCTCGCGCCCGGTAGTGCATGGCCAGCAGGGCCGCCAGGGTGGAGGTACCGGTCGACTCTGCGCCCAGCACCACGACCCGTGCGGCCAGCCCGGCCTGCGCCGCGTCGATCAGGTAGTTCCAGTGACCGGCCAGGTCGGTCCGGAGCTGGCGACCCGAGATCGGCACCGATCCGCGGCCGGGATCCACCGCCACGTGCCGGGCGCCTAGCCGTCCGGCCAGCTCGTGACCGTAGTCTTCGCTGCTGAAGACGAGATCCACCGGCGGTCGCTGGTCCCGGTCAAGCGCCGCCTGGATCACCGCCAGCTGAGCGGCCCAGATCACCGGGTCGGCGAAGTCGACGGGCGCGTCGCAGACTGCGCCCGCCACCGTGACCCCCGATGTGTCTGCGCAGGCGGCTCGCAGCCATCTCACCCGGGCGGCCAGTGGCAAGCTCTCACCGCTGGCCGCCATGACAAGCACCGTCAGCTCGGTGCAGCCGGCGGCCGCCTGGGTGATCAGGTGCTGGTGACCCAGGTGCGGCGGGTAGAACTTGCCGACCACCAGCCCGTGGCCACGCCCGGCCATCACGCGCCACCCACCTGGATCGCGGCCATCTGCGCGGCCTGCTCGCCGGCCGGCAACGCGCGCCGCCAGGCGGCCACGCCGCCGACGCACATGCCGAGGAAGAGCACATACACGATCGCGGTCAGGTCCAGCCGTTTGACGACGTAGAGCGGGATGTAGACCAGGTCCGCGGCGATCCAGAACGCCCAGTTCTCGATCTTCTTGGCGTTCAGCAGGAACTGGGCGGCCAGCGACAGCGCCGTCGTCACCGCGTCCCAGAACGGCGCGATGTCGTGCGCCGCGCGCAGCAGCACGGTCAGGCCCCACGTCGCCACCACCACGAACACCGCGCCCGCGGCCAGCGGCCACCGGCCGGCCCGGTCACCACCAGCCTGCTGCGGCCCTGGCCGCCGTGCCGCCACTGCCACCAGCCCGCGAAACCGAGCCCGATATAGATCACCTGGAGGGCTGAATCCGCGTACAGGCGCGCGGTCACGAACAGCACGAGGAAGAACGCGCTGTTAGCGATGCCGACACCGAAGTTGCTGATCCGGGCGAGCACGGTCAGCCAGACGCTCGCCGCCCCGGTCACGAACCCGAGCAGCTCGGCCACCGTCACGTGGTCGTTTCCCAGAGTGAACAGCACCACGTTGAGCGGCGCCACCAGCTGAGCCAGCACCGTCATGCGCACCTCCAAGTTAGAGTCAGATTGACTATAACCTACGAGACGCGTTTTGCCTACCCGCCGATACGCAGGTGGGCCAGGCTCAGCCGCCCCGCCGATACGCAGGTGGGCCGGGCTCAGCCGCGGACGTACTCCCCGGGGGCGTCGCCGAGGGCCGGGTACCGGGTGCTGCCCAGGCCAGGCGCTGTGACCAGGTCCCCGGCCCGGGCGTTGGACCAGCCGGTCCAGTCCTCCCACCACGAGCCCCGGTGCTTACTGTTCGCCGCCCGCCAGGCCTCCGGGTCCGCCCCGGTGTAGTCCGCCGCCTCGTACCAGGCCTTCGGGCCGGGCGGGTTGACGATCCCGGCGATATGCCCGCCGCTGGACAGCACGTAGCGGACGTCCCCGCCGAGCAGCCCCCCGGTCTTGTACGACCCATGCCACGGCACGATGTGGTCGTTGACCGCCCCGACCACGTAGGTGTCGTTCGTGACGGAGGCCAGCGACAGGCGCTGCCCGGCGAGTTCGAGCCGCCCGGTGGCCAGCTCGTTGCGCATGTACAGCGAGCGCAGGTAGAACGAGTGCATCGCGGCCGGCATCCGGGTGCTGTCCCCGTTCCAGGCCAGGATGTCGAAGGCCGGGGGATCCTGGCCCATCAGCCAGTTCGACACCACGTAGTTGAAGATCAGGTCGTTGGCCCGGAGCAGGTCGAACGTCCCGGCCATCTGGCTCGCCTCCAGGACGCCCTTGGCCGCCATCTGCTGCTCCAGCCGCGCCACCGTCTTCTCGTCGGTGAACGCGCCGAGCACGCCGGGTTCGCTGTAGTCAAGCAGCGTGTTCAGCAGTGTGATCGACCCGATCCGGTCGTCGCCCTTCTCCGCGAGGTAGGCGGCGAGCATGGCGGTCAGCGCGCCGCCCAGGCACAGTCCCACGATGTCGATCGTCGGGGATCCGGTGATCTCGGCGATGACGTCAAGGGCGTCCCGGGGCCCGTGCAGGAGGTAGTCGTCCAGGGTGACGCCGCTCATGGCGGCGTCGGGGTTGCGGTAGGAGATGGCGAACACGGTCCGCTGGTGCTGGATGGCCCATTCGATGAAGCTGCGGTCTGGGGCCAGGTCCATGACGTAGTACTTGTTGATCCACGGCGGGCTGGCCAGCACCGGGATCGCGTGCACCTGCGGGGTCTGCGGGGTGTACTGGATCAGCTCCATCAGGTCATTGCGGAACACCACCTGCCCCGGGGTCGCGGCCAGGTTCTTCCCGACCTGGAACGGCCGGGTGTCCACCTGCCGGGGCTTGCCTCCGTTGTGCAGCAGGTCATCCACGGCATGGGCCGCCCCGGCGACCAGGCTGGCCCCCCCGGTCTCCAGCGCCCGCTTGAGCGCGGCCGGGTTCGTGACCAGGAAGTTCGTCGGCGCCAGCGCGTCGACCAGGAACCCGGTCGCCAGCTCGGCCTTCGCGTCCTCGACCGGGTCACCGGCCCCGGCCGCTAGCACGTCCTGCACCAGCCGCGCCGCGGCCAGGTGCGCCTGCCGGACGGCGAAGAACGCCGGGTTGTCGCTCCACGTCCGGTCGGCGAACCGCTTGTCACCGTCGGGCACGGGGACCGGCGGGGCCGCGTCCACGCCCAGCCACCGGGCCGTGGCCACCGGCCCGGCCAGCGCCAGGCTGGCCCAGTACCGCACGCCCGCCGCCGCGGTCGCCCCCGGTTTCCTGGCCGCCCGGCGCAGCACGGCCAGCGTGGCTGCCCCCAGCCCGGCCGCGTCCGCCGAGGCGAGCACCCCCGCCTCGGGACCCAGCACGCCCGCCGCCGATTCGCCGGCCTGCCAGGCCGAATCCTGCGTCGTCATGTCATGCTCCCTAGGTCGCCATAAGATCCGGGATGGTCTTCCCGACGGTACGTCGGCACGATACGCCCGTAAAGGTGTCAACCGGGTGAACCGTGGCCTCGTTCACCGGCCGGGCACCGCCTCACCGCACCGCGCCGGCCACACTTGACCCGTGAGCACGGGGAAACAGGCAAACCAGGTCTACGCGCTTTTGTCCGACGGAACGACGGTGGAGATCCGCCCGGCTACCCCGGATGACTTCGACGCGGTCAAGGCCATGCACCAGGCGATGTCCCGAGACAACACCTACATGCGCTTCTTCAATATCAGCCGGGGCGCCGCCGAGGCCGAGGCGCGACGGATCTGCCGCAACCCCGCGCCGGGGAATGCCGCCCTGCTGGCGCTGGCGGGCGGATGAGGTGGTCGGCGTCGCCAGCTACGCCGTCCCCGCGGCCGGCCATCCCGCCAGGGACGGCCGGCCATCCCGCCTGCCACGGCAGAAGTCGCGTTCGCGGTGGCCGACCACATGCATCACCGGGGCATCGCCACGCTGCTGCTCGAGCACCTGGTCTCCTGGGCCCGCAGTCAGCAGATCACCACCTTCACCGCGCAGACCCTGACCGAGAACCGGGCCATGCTCAACGTGTTCGCGGACGCCGGCCTGCCCGTTGGCCGCCGTTTCGTGGACGGAGTCTACGACCTGACCTTCCCGCTGCCCGTCACCGCTCTGCCCGCGGGTGATGAGGGGACCGCGTTGGATGTTTATCTGTCCGCCGTGGCCGAACGAGAACGCCGCGCCGAAGCGGCCAGCCTGCGACACCTGCTCGCGCCGGAGTCCGTGGTGGTGATCGGCGTGAGCAGGCGGCCGGGCACGGCGGGCCGCGCCATCGTCGACAACATCCGGGCCGGCGGCTACGCCGGGCGCCTGTACGTGGTCAACCCTCACGACCCTGGGGTAAGCAGCGGGCAATACCTGCCCTCGGTCCTTGAGCTGCCCGAGCCGGTCGATCTGGCGGTGATCGCGGTGCCGGCCGCCTCGGTGCTCGCGGTGGCGGAGCAGTGCGGGCAGCGGGGGGTCCGGTCGCTGGTGGTGATTACCTCGGGGTTGGACGCCGGGGCGTGCGCGGACCTGCTGGCGGTGTGCCGCCGGCACGGGATGCGGCTGGTCGGCCCGGACGGGTTCGGCGTGGCCGTGCCCGGCATCGGGCTGAACGCCACGTTTACCGTCCGGCCGCCCCTGGCCGGCGTCGCGGGGCTGGTGATGCAGTCCGGCGGGCTGGGGTTCGCGCTGGTGGATCAGCTGTCCCGGCTGGGTGTCGGGATCTCCTCGTTCGCCTCGGTCGGCGAGAAGCTGGATGTGTCGAGCAACGACATGCTCCAGTGGTGGGAGCACGACGGCGTGACCAAGGTGGCGGTGCTGTATATCGAGTCGTTCGGCAACCCGCGCAAGTTCGCCCGGACCGCCCGCCGGGTCGGCGCCGTGATGCCGGTGCTCACCGTGCTGGCCGGCCGATCGGCCGCCGGCCAGCAGGCACCGGCCCTGGCCGGAGCCGAGGCAGGCTCGACTCCGCCGCTGGCCAGCCGGGAGGCGCTGTTCGAGCAGGCCGGGATCATCACCACGCGGGGTTTCGGGGAGCTGATGGAGGCCACCGCGCTGCTGGCGACCCAGCCGGTCCCGGCCGGGCGCAGCGTCGCGATCGTGTCCAACGTGGGCAGCGCGGGGCGGCTGGCCGCCGATGCCTGCGCCGACCTGGGCCTGACCGTGCACCACCCGCACGGCCAGACCAGGGAACGACTGCTCGCGCTGACGCCGGTGCATGGCACCGTCAGCGGTCCGGTCGACATGTCGGCCACGGTGTGCGAGTGAGGATTTCCGGCGGTGCCTGGAGGTGCTCGCGGCCGATGACGAGGTGGATGCGATCATCGCGCTGGTCCTGCCCACCGGCGCGACCGGCGACCTGGTGCAGGCCGTCCAGGAAGCCGACGTCGGCATCCCGCTGGCCGCGGTCGTGCTCGACCAGGCCGAGTCTGTCCGGCTGCTGTCCCGCCCCGGACGCCGGGCGAAGGGCGCGACGGGAGACGCGGCGGGGAGTGCCGCGTACGGGTACCCGGAGGCCGCGGTGGCCGCGGTGGCGCGCGCCGCCGCCTACGGAGCCTGGCGGGCCGAGCCGCGCGGCCGGGTGCCTGACCTCCCCGGCATCAAGACCGGCGAGGCCCGCGCGCTGGCGACCGGTTTCTCAGCCAGGCCCCGGACGGCGGCTGGCTCCTTCCTGAGCAGGCGGCCGACCTGCTGCGCTGCTACGGGATACCGCTGGCAGGCGGCGAAGGCGGTCCCTCACCGACGTGGCCGCACGAGCGGACGGCATCCCGGTGGTGGTCCGGGTGGCCGCCGACTACACCTTCGGGCCGCTGGTGGTGTTCGGCCTTGGCGGCGTGGCCACCGAGGTGTTCGCCGACCGGTCAGCGCGGCTGACCCCGCTGACCGACACCGACGCGGACCAGCTGATCCGCTCGGTCCGCTCCGCGTCACTGCTGTCCGGCCAGGACGGACGTCCGGCGGCTGACCTGGAGGCGTTGCGCGACCTGCTGCTGCGGGTTTCGCGGCTCGCCGACGATCTGCCCGAAGTCGCCGCCCTCGACCTCGATCCGGTCATCGCCCGGCCCGACGGGGCCGTCGTCGCCGACGCCAGGATCAAGCTGGCGCCATACGAACCAAGAGACCCGTTCCTGCGCCGGCTGCGCTGACCGGCCCGGTTTACCCCACCAAACCGGCCGCCGCGTCACCCGATCGCGGCCGCGACGATCTCCCGCGCCTGCTCCTGGATCGCGGCCAGGTGCTCGGGACCGCGGAACGATTCGGCGTACAGCTTGTAGACGTCTTCGGTACCCGAGGGCCGGGCGGCGAACCAGCCGGACGCGGCGACCACCTTGAGCCCGCCGATCGGGGCGCCGTTGCCCGGGGCGGTGGTCAGCGCCGCGGTGATCTTTTCGCCTGCGAGCTCGCTGGCGGAGACCTGGGCGGGGGAGAGCTTGGCCAGCGCCGCCTTCTGCTCCCTGGTCGCCGCGGTGTCGATCGCGAGCGTAGGCGGGCGCGCCGTACCGGTCGGTCAGGCCGCGGTACAGCTGCGACGGGCGACTGCCCGGTGACGGCGGTGATCTCGGAGGCGAGCAGGGCCAGGATGATCCCGTCCTTGTCGGTGGTCCAGACCGAGCCGTCACGCTGCAGGAACGACGCCCCGGCGCTTTCCTCCCCGCCGAACGCCACCGAGCCGTCAAGCAACCCGGGCACGAACCACTTGAAGCCGACCGGCACCTCGAGCAGCCGTCCGGTCCAGGCCCTCGGCCACCCGGTCGATCATCGAGGAGCTGACCAGCGTCTTACCCACCGCGGCCCCGGCCGGCCAGCCGTCCCGGTGCCGGTACAGGTAGTCGATGGCCACCGCGAGGTAGTGATTGGGGTTCATCAGGCCCCCGTCGGGGGTGACGATGCCGTGCCGGTCGGAGTCGGTGTCGTTCCCGGTCGCGATGGTGAACTCGTGCTGGCGGGCGATCAGGCTGGCCATGGCGTACGGCGACGAGCAGTCCATCCGGATCTTGCCGTCCCAGTCCAGCGTCATGAACCGGAACGTGGCGTCCACGTGGGGGTTGACGACGGTCAGGTCCAGGCCGTAGCGCTCACCGATCTCGCCCCAGTAGGCCACGCTGGCTCCGCCGAGCGGGTCCGCGCCGATGCGCACCCCGGCCGAGGAGATCGCGGCCAGGTCCACCACATCGCCCAGGGCCGATACGTAGCTGTCGAGGAAGTCGAACTTCCCGGTGGTGTCGGCCACGGCCGCCCGCGCGTACGGTATCCGCCGGACCGCCTTCAGCCCGTCGGCGAGCAGTTCGTTCGCCCGGTCCTGGATCGCGGAGGTGATGTCGGTGCCGGCCGGCCCGCCGTCCGGCGGGTTGTACTTGAACCCGCCGTCCGGCGGCGGATTGTGCGACGGGGTGACCACGATCCCGTCGGCCCGCGGTCCCGAACCCGACGCGTTGTGCGCCAGGATCGCCCGGGAGACCGCCGGGGTCGGCGTGTAGCCGCCGCGGGCGTCGAACATCACCCGCACGCCGTTGGCGGCGAGCACCTCGAGCGCGCTGACCTGGGCGGGCTCGGACAGCGCGTGCGTGTCGGCGCCCAGGTACAGCGGCCCGTCGATACCGTGGGCGGCCCGGTACTCGCAGATGGCCTGGGTGGTGGCCAGGATGTGGTCCTCGTTGAACGTCGCGGTGAACGCCGAACCACGATGCCCCGAGGTGCCGAACGATACTCGCTGCGTGGCATCACCGGGATCTGGATGCACCGCGTAGTAGGCGGTCACCAGCTTCGCGACATCCACCAGGTCGTCAGCGGCAGCGGGCTGTCCCGCACGCGGATCTACCATGCCGTCATACTGACACGCATGAGCCAAGAGCGCGATGAGGACTGGCGGCGGTGGGTCGTCTATCAGGTGTATCCGAGAAGCTTCGCCGACTCCGACGGCGACGGCGTCGGCGACCTGCGGGGCGTGCTCGAGCCACCTGGATTACCTGCAGCGGCTGGGCGTCGACGTCATCTGGATGAGCCCGGTCTACCGCTCGCCGATGGACGACAACGGCTATGACATCAGCGATTACACCGACATCGACCCGCTGTTCGGGACGCTGGCCGACCTGGACGAGCTGCTCGCCGAGCTGCACGCCCGCGGCATGCGGCTGGTCATGGACCTGGTGGTGAACCACACCTCCGACGAGCACCCCTGGTTCCCGAGTCCCGTTCCAGCCGGGACAACCCCAAACGAGACTGGTACTGGTGGCGTGATCCGCGCCCCGGCACGACGGGCGGCACGCCGGGGGCCGAGCCGACCAACTGGGAATCGCACTTCTCCGGCCCCACCTGGGCCTGGGACGAGGCGACCGGCCAGTACTACCTGCACATCTTCTCGCGTAAGCAGCCCGACCTGAACTGGGAGAATCCCGAGGTCCGCCAGGCGATCTTCGCCATGATGCGGTGGTGGCTGGACCGCGGCGTGGACGGGTTCCGCATGGACGTCATCAACATGATCAGCAAGGACACCTCGCTGCCCGATACCGAACCCCGGCTGGGCTCCCTCTACGGGCCAGGTGACGCGCACTTCACCTTCGGGCCGCGCAACCACGAGTTCCTGCAGGAGATGTACCGGGAGGTCTTCGCCAGCCGTCCGGGCCACGTGCTCACGGTGGGCGAGATGCCCGGGGTCACCGTGCCCGAGGCGGTCCTGTTCACCGCGCCCGAACGCCGGCGAGCTCGACATGGTCTTCCAGTTCGAGCACGTCCAGCTGGACATCGGCGCGCACAAGTACGATCTGCGCCCGCTGCTGCTGCCTGCCCTCAAGGCGTCGATGGCAGCCTGGCAGGCGGGCCTGGCCGGGCGCGGCTGGAACTCGCTGTACTTCGGGCAACCACGACCAGCCCCGTTCGGTGTCGCGGTTCGGCGACGACGGCAAGTACCGGGTGGCCTCGGCCAAGACCCTGGCCACCGTGCTGCACCTGCACCAGGGCACCCCGTACGTGTACCAGGGCGACGAGCTGGGCATGGCCAACTCGCCGTTCGCGGCGATCGGCGACTACCGGGACATCCAGGCGGTCAACTTCTACGCCGAGGCGGCCGCCGCGTGCCGATGCCGACCTGCCCGCGCTCCTGCTGGCGATGGCCCGGATGAGCCGCGACCAGGGCCGCACCCCGGTGCAGTGGGACGCCTCGCCCGGGGCCGGCTTCACCGCCGGCACCCCCTGGATCGCCATCAACCCCGACTACACCGAGGTCAACGCGGCCGCCGAGGTCGGCGACCCCGGTTCTGTCTTCGAGCACTACCGCAAGCTCATCGCCCTGCGTCACGCCGAACCCGCCGTCGTCGACGGCGACTTCGAGCTCCTGCTCCCGGATCACCCCGCGATCTGGGCGTTCCTGCGGCGCGGCGCCGACGCCGAGCTGCTGGTCGCCGCGAACTTCTCCGCGGACGCGGTCAAGGCGCCGCTGCCCCTGGACCGCGACTGGGCCGCCGCGCGCCGTCGTCCTGGCCAACCTTCCCGACGCCCCGCTCCGTCCCCTGCCCGACCTGGAACTCCGCCCCTGGGAGTCCATCGTCTGGCGCCGCACCCCCTGACCATGCCTTCGGTTAATGCTCGCAAGGCTGCTATCTTGATAAATAACAGATAAGAGCCGTCTCATTACTCACAGTTGACAATAAAAACCGGGGAAATGGTCAACGAGAATCCTGGCGGTCGAGGGGGGTCTCATGGACGCTAACGAGCCTGGGCAGCAGCGCGGGCGCATACTGCTGATCGACGACGATCCCGCCCTCGGCGGGTATCTCACGCGGGTGCTCCGCGTGCGCGGCGGTTTCGAGGTTACTCACCAGCTCGATTCGGCGGCCGCCTTGCGCTGTCTTGACGCCGAGGAATGGGACCTGCTCATCACCGACATCGAGCTGCCGGGCATGACCGGGCTCGAACTGCTCGAACGGGTCCGCCAGCTGCATCCGGACCTGCCCGTCGCCGTGCTCACGGGCAATCCGACGATTGATTACGCCGTGTCGGCGCTGCGCAGCTCGGCGGCCGAATTCATGCAGAAGCCCATCACGCCCGAGGACCTGGTGGCCAAGGCCACTGAGCTCGTGGAGGCAGGCCGGGCCGCGCGCGCCGCGGGGCGGGAGACGGTCCTGGCCATCGGGGCCCACCCCGATGACGTCGAGATCGGCGCGGCCGGCACGCTGCTGGCCCACAAGGCCGCGGGAGACACGGTGGCGATCTTGACCCTCTCGCGTGGCGCGCACGGAGGCGACCAGATCCTGCGGGCCCGCGAGTCGCAGGACGCCGCCGACGTCATCGGCGCCCGGCTGTTCCTTGACGACCTGCAGGACACCCTCATCCAGGAAGGCAACCCCACCATCGGCGTCATCGACCGGGTCATCGCGGAAGTCCAGCCAACGATCGTCTACGTGCACTCCGAACACGACGTCCACCAAGATCATCGCAACACCCACCGCGCGGCCCTGGTCGCCGCCCGGCGGGTGGGCCGGGTCTACTGCTACCAGTCTCCCTCGGCCACCGTCGACTACCGGCCGACGTACTTCGTGACCATCGATGCTCACATCGACCGCAAGCTGAAGGCCATCGACACGTTCGGTTCCCAGGTCGGCGTGCGCGACTACCTCGAACCCGCGCTGATCACCTCGACGGCCCGCTACTGGTCCCGGTACTGCGGCGGCAGCCACGCCGAGCCGTTCGAGGTCATCCGCGACCGGGCCGACAGCCTGCCCAGCCGCGCCGCGGGCGCGCACGCCCTGGTGACACCGTGACGGCGACGGGTTGCTCCGGAGAGGCCCTGCGCGTCCTGGTCACCGGCGCGGGCGGGCCGGCCGCCATCGCCGCGATGAAGTCGCTGCGCGCCGATGATTCTGTCGAGTTGCTCGCCGCCGACATGGATCCCTGGGCGGCCGGGTTGTACCTGGTACCACCCGCGGCCCGGACCCTCATCCCGGCCGGTGCGGCTGCCGGTTTCACCGATGCCGTGCTGGCCCGGTGCGTCAAGCTCGGCGTGGACGTCATCTTGCCGACGGTCGACGCGGAACTGCGGCCGCTGGCCCACGCCCGGGAGACGTTCAAGGCGGCCGGCATCGACCTGCTCCTGGCGCCGGCCACCGCGCTCGACGTCATCCTGGACAAGCTGCTGCTGGCTGAGCACTGCGCCGCCGTCGTTCGCGTCCCCCGTACCGAGCTGCTCGGGCCTTCCGTCGAGCCGGGCAGCTGGTCCTATCCCGTCATCGTCAAGCCGCGCGAGGGCAGCGGATCCCGCGGCGTCGTCATGGTGGGCTCGGCCGCCGAGCTCGCCGAGCTAGCCGCGCCTGACCTGACCGGCACCCTGATCGTGCAGGAGTTTCTGCCCGGTGAGGAGTATTCCGTCGACGTGCTCGCCGACGCGGAGGGCCGGGTGGTCGCATCGGTGCCGCGGCTGCGGGCCCGGGTCGATTCCGGGGTCTCGGTGGGTGGCCGGACGGTTCACGACGCCGAGGTGGAGTGGTTCGGCCGGACCGTCGCGCAGGCGACCGGGGTCACGTTCGTGGCCAACGTGCAGTGCAAACGCGACCAGGGCGGGTCGCCTGCCCTGCTCGAGGTGAACCCGCGCATGCCGGGTACGCTCGGGCTCACCATCGCCAGCGGGGTCGACATGCCCCGGCTGGCGCTCGCCTCCCTGCTCGGCCAGCCGCTGCCCGCGACGGTCGACTTCCGCGACCTGGCCGTGATCCGCTTCCTCGACGAGCGTTTCGTCGATCCCGCCGATATCTCCAGCGTCGGGCTGGCCCTCGAAAGAACCCCGGCATGAGCCAGCGCGTGGCCCTGGATGAGGATTTCCACGTCCACTCGACGTTCTCCGACGGCGCGAGCACCCTGGCGGAGAACGTCGGCGCGGCCAGGGACCGCGGCCTCCGCACGCTGTGCCTGGTCGATCATGTCCGCCGCGACACCGTCTGGGTGGCTGAGTTCACCGAAGCGGTGGATCAGTACCGTCATCAACCGGGGCTGCAGGTCCTGGCCGGGGTGGAGGCCAAGATCCTCGACGTCGCCGGCCATCTCGACGTACCGCCTGACCTGGGCGACCGGCGTGAACTCGACCTGGTGCTGATTGCGGACCACCAGTTCCCCGGAGATAACGGTCCCGTGCACCCGGATGAGGTGCGAGCGGCCATCTCCTCCGGCGCGATGACCGCGGCCGAGGCGATCGAGCGGCTGTGCGAGGCCACGGCGAATTCGCTGCGCTTCGACGAGCTGGACTGGGGTTTCCGGCCGTTGCTGGCTCACCTGTTCAGCGTGCTGCCCAAGATCGGGCTGGACGAGGCGATGGTCCCCGATCCGCTGCTGACGCACCTGGCGAAGCGGGTCGCCCACGCGGGCACGAGGCTCGAGGTGAACGAAAAGTGGTCGTGCCCGTCGGCTCGCACGGTCACGGCCATGGCGGACGCCGGCGTCCCGCTGGTGGCCGGCAGCGACAGCCATCATTGCCGGGACATCGGCGTCTACGATTCGGTCCGGCGCACCGTGAGCGCCGTCGGGATCTGACCATGGCGGGCCACGATGTGCTCCAGGGCGGCGACTGGATCCTCATTGTCCTGGTCATGGTCGGCGCCTTCCCCGAGCTGGCCGCGAGCTGGCAGTTCGTGCTGGTCGCCGTCCATTTCTGGCGCAACGACTACGACAGCTGCGCCCCGATGTTCCCCCGGACCGCCATCGTGATCCCGGCCTGGAACGAGGCGGCGGTCATCGCAGCCTCCATTGACCGGCTCATGGCCCTGGAGTACCCGCGGGAGTCCTTGCGCGTCTACCTGATCGACGACGCGAGCACGGACGAGACGCCGCAGGTCGCGCAGGCTAAGGTCGCCCAGTACCCGGGCCACGTGTTTCACCTGCGCCGGGAGCAGGGCGGCCAGGGGAAGGCGCACACGCTCAATCACGGCCTCGCCATCATCCTGGCCGACGACTGGATGGAGGCGCTCCTGATCACGGACGCCGACGTCATCTTCGAGCCAGACTCGCTGCGCAAGATGACTCGCCACCTGGCCGACCCGCAGGTGGGGGCCGTCACCACGTACATCAAGGAGGGCAGCCGGCCAGGCAACTACATGACCCGCTTTATCGGGTACGAGTACATCACGGCCCAGGCCGCCGCCCGGCGGGGACAGAACGTGCTAGGCGTCATGGCCTGCCTGGCCGGCGGCGCCCAGCTGCACACGCGGGCGAACCTGGTCGGCCTGGGCGGCCGGATCGATACCACCTCACTGGCCGAGGACACCTTCACCACGTTCCAGACTCAGCTGAACGGCCGCCGGGTGGTGTTCGAGCCGCACGCCACGGTCTGGGCCGAAGAACCCGGGTCCATCATCGGCCTGTGGAAACAGCGGCTCCGCTGGGCCCGCGGCAATGTGCAGGTCACCAAGCGGTACCGCAAATTGTGGTTCCGGCCGAGCCGGGCTCACCGCCTCGGCGGCGTCACCTTCGGGGTCTTCTGGTTCTGCCTCTTCCTCCAGCCGATTTTCATGATCGTGTCATCGTTCTCGCTGCTTACCTTGTACTTCGCGAATTACCCGCTGGCGTGGCTGACCTTTCACTTCCTGTGGATCGTCAACGCCATCACCTATATCTTCATCACCGGCTTTGCGCTGCTGATCGACCCGCCGACCGCGCGGCATACCTGGCGCCAGGGCGTGATGTTCCCGGGCGTGGTGAACCTGAGCCATCGTCGCCTACACCTGCTTCCCCCGGCTGTTCCGTGACACCGCCAACGACGTCTTCGCCGCGAGTCATTCCTATCCCGACCACGGTTTGCTTATCGGAACCATCCTGTTCGTCTATGCCTGGCCAGCCGCGTCGCTGGCCGTGGCCTACCTCGCCAAGGTGGCCGAGCCGGGGCCGTTCGGCCGGTTTATCAGCCCGCTTATCGTCTACGTCGTCGGTTACGGATCGCTGCTGTGCGCCTGCACGTTCGCGTCCTACATCAAGGAGCTGCGGGGAGCGGAAATGACATGGGACAAGACAGAGAAGACGGGAAAGATGACGATCCCAGTATGACGGTCGAAGCGCTGCCACGACCCTTCCGGCGGGAGATCCGCGAGGCGGTTCGTTACGAAAGAGGGCTGGTCATCAAGGCCCTCATCGTCCTCGCGGTGGTGGCCATCGTCGTCGTCCTGCGCACGCTTTACTTCGCATGACCGGCTCGGTGCGAGCGAGAAGCCGGCTGGCTTTAAAAACGGCGGACCGAACGGGGGAACCATCATGGCATGGAGAACCGGTATCCGGTGGCGGGTCGTCATCGCCTCGGCGGTCTCCCTGGCGCTGGCGGCGTCCGCCCTGGCCCTGGCGCTGGCCGCGGCGTCAAGCACCCGGGCCGAGGGCCGCCAGCTGTCGCAGCGGCTGGTGCCCGCGGCCGCGGCCGCAGGTGAGTTGCTCGCTCTCTTCCAGGCGCAGCAGACGTGGCTTGGTGACTACGTCACGACCGACCAGGCCGGCCCGCAAGATCCGTTCACCGCAGAAAACTCCCCGCTCCGGGAGGTGGAGAACCGGATCGAGCAGCTGGTGCAGGGCTATGGGCTGATCACCAAGGACTTCGCCGCGACCGTCGCGGCTGACCAGGTGTGGGTTAGCAGCGTGGCCGGCCCCCAGCTGGCGGCCATGGTCCGAGGTGATTTCACCGTCGGGCAGGCGCTGCAGGCGAATATCGCCCGTACTCAGCCGTACACACTGGCCATCCGCTCGGCCGGGGCCGACCTGCAGGCCCAGATCACCAGCGAGCAGCAGCTGGTCACGAACCAGCTCGTCCGCTCCCAGGCCAAGCTGCTGGCCGCGTTGATCGGAATGTGCGTGGTGGTCGCGGCCATCATCACCTTCGGCCTGGCGTCGGTCTGGCTCGCGCTGCTCAGGCCGTTCCGGGCCCTGCGCCTGGCCATGACCGCGGTGGCCGAGGGGCACTACGACACCCGTATTCCCGCGGTGGGTCCCGCCGAGCTGGCCGACCTTGGCCAAGGCATCGAGTTGATGCGCACCCGCCTGGTAGCGGCCCTGGCCGATGGCCGGCGCGCGGAACAGCGGTTCCGGCTCCTCTTCGATACCGCCCCGGACGCGATGATCGCCGTGGTGGAGGACGGCTCGATCGCCATGGCGAACGCCAAAGCCACGCACCTGTTCGGGTACGCCGCCGGTGACCTGATCGGCCGCCCGGTGGAGCTGCTGATACCCGCCGACGCGCGAGCGGCCCTGGTGGCCGAGCGCCTGGCGTACTTTGCCGACCCACAGTCCCGGCCGCTGGACACCGAGGTGAAGCTGTCCGGGCTGCGTCAGGACGGCCACATGTTCCCGGCCGAGATCACCCTGAGTGCGCTGCCGACCGACGGCGGGATGCTGGTGACGGCCGCGATCCGTGATGTCACAGAACGGCTGGCCCAGCACGCCGAGCGGGAACGCCTGCGAGCCATCGCCGAGCAGGAGAAAATCGAGCGCAGGCGCCAGCAATCCGAGCGGCTGGAAAGCCTCGGGCAGCTCGTCGGCGGGGTCGCGCACGACTTCAACAACCTGCTCAACGTTATCCAGGGTTACGCGGACTTCAGCGCCGAGCAGGTTAAGACTCTCGCCCGGGCAGATGCCAGGCTGGCGCCCGTGCTCGACGACATCAAGCAGGTCCAGGTGGCCGCGCAGCAGGCCACGCGGCTGACCCGCCAGCTCCTGACCTTTGCCCGCCACGACGTGAACCGGCCGGAAGTACTCGACCTCAACGAGGCGGTCAAGGGGGCCGGGCAGCTGCTGCACCGCACCCTAGGCGAGCATATAGACCTGGTCATCGCCGCGGACCCCGCACTGTGGCGGGTCAAGGCCGACCGGGGCCAGCTGGAGCAGGTCCTGGTGAACCTGGCGGTGAACGCGCGTGACGCGATGCCCGGCGGCGGCCGGCTGAGCATCGACACGGGCAATTCCGAGGTCGACGCGACCTACGCGACCCGTCGGCCCGAGCTCAAACCCGGGCGGTACGCCCGGCTCCGGGTCTCTGACACCGGGACGGGCATGGACCGGGCCACCGCGGAGCGGGTGTTCGAGCCGTTCTTCTCGACCAAGCCGATGGGCCACGGCACCGGTCTCGGGCTGGCCACCGTCTACGGCGTCGTCACCCAGGCCGGCGGCAGCATCGAGATCTACTCGGAGAAGGGCCTGGGCACCACGGTCAGCGTGCTCTTGCCCGCGACTGATGAGGACGCCGCCCCGTACCTGCCTCCCCGCGCCAGCCCGGACGGCCACCGCGGCCACGGTGAGACGGTCCTGCTTGTCGAGGACGAGGAAAGCCTGCGCGAGCTGACCACCCGCATCTTGTCGCGCAGCGGTTACCAGGTCTGCGTGGTCGCCAGCGGCGCCGAGGCGGTGCGGCGAGCCGGCGATCCGGCTCAGCCGGTCGACCTCCTGCTCACCGACGTGGTCATGCCCGGGATGCTCGGCAACGAGGTCGCCGCCCGGGTCAGTGCCGTCCGCCCTGGCCTCCCGGCTCTGTTCATGTCCGGGTACGCCCAGCCGATCCTGGATTCCCACGGCGTTCCCGCACCCTGTTTTGACATCCTGGAAAAGCCCTTCACGGAAGCCGCTTTGCTCAGCCGTGTCCGGAAAGCCATCAGCCGGACTTCCCCCCTTCCCCTTCCCCTTCCCCTTCCCCTTCCCCCTTCCCCTTCCCCTTCCCCCCTTCCCCCCTCCTTCTTCCCCCCTTCCCCCCTCCTTCCCTTCCCCCCCTTCCACCCCTCCGCCCCCTTCCCCCTTCGCCCCTTCTTCCCTTCGGGCCTCGTCCTGACCCTGCAGGCGTGCCTGCCCCCGCATCGGCGGGACAGGCGGCCGCCGCCGCAGCGCCTGGCGTGGGCGATGAGGCGGGCCGGGCAACGCCGGACCCGGGCGTGGAGCCGTCCGGCTCAATCGAACAAAGATCGCGGTAAATTCAGGCTTTGTGACGAATTTTGGGTACTATAATGCACTAAAGTCCCCACCAAGCCAGAATTCTCCACCGAGAGTTCACGGCTGGGCGGAACGGAAGTGGTCCGGGAGCGCGATGGGGCGGTGATGACGCGTGGTGTCCCGCGAGCCGATGCAGTAAGCGGATCGCGCGGGGCTGGGGCCGGGTTCCCCGGACGGGCGGCTATGCGACAGCCTCCATAGTCCCCAAAACTATCCGCGAAACTATAATCTTTCACGATTTTGTTCGACTAAACGGTCCGCGCCTCACCCGGCTCGCCGGAGAGACCTCTCGCGACTTGACAGGCCAGCGCCGCACGTCATGCCACTACGTTACCCATAATTCTCCGCTAAGCCAGAATACTCCCCGATCTTAGTTCGATATCGCCGAGTGATCCTGCCCTGACCCCGCGACGGCGCCGAGCGGGAAGGAACGCGGTATATAGGCCGGGAGAAAGAATATATATAAAGCCAGGGAAGAAAGAGTGCCCTACCGGTTTATCTGACGGCCCGAATTCGCCGTCAAAGCAGTTCGACGGCCGCGGGGTTATCGCCACCTTGAATGGGCCGTAAATCGCTGAGAGGCGCCGCAACGTATTGATGACACGCCGTCTGACCTGGACATCTACGGCATGAAGTCGGCAAAGAGGGACCATTAGCGATGTGAAGACGATCCTGGACAGGAAGGTCACCGCCAATGCTCCCGGAGCCGACCCCAGCGAACCCGCCAAAGCGGGCCGCCGCACCAGCCCGGCCGCAGCTGGGGGTTATGACCCCGCTGTTCTCCGTGCCGGGCGGCACCGAATCCGAGGCAATGCCTGGCGCCGGGCGCCGGGTGCGTTCGACCGGGCGGACCCGGCGTTCAAGCGCGCGCCTTCCCGCCCCGCGCGCCGATCCTGCCCGTGTCGATCACGGCCGGGCCGACCAGGCCGGGGGCGCCGGGAGATCCGGTCCGCTGAAAGACCCGGTCGATCTGCTGGCCGTCACCGCCGAGCGGCTGCGGCGGGCTCTGGCGCGCAGTTTCCTCCGCTATGGCGTTGCCGGGGACCTGGAGGCGGCCATCCATGCCGCCATGAACGTCGTCGAGCCGGTGCTTGAGGCCCGGGACACCGAAATCCTGCGGCTGCGCCGGCTGATGGCCGGCAAAACTCCGGGCCAGGCCTCCGCCAAGGTCCCGGCCCCGTCCCGCCGCCGGGCCTCCGCTAAAGTCTCTGGCGAGCTCTCGGGGTAGTAGCGCGAGGGCGGCCGGCGGCGCGAGTACGCCGGTGTAGGTCGGACCGCCCCCAAAGGAGCCGTGCGTGCCCGAGCTGGGTCCCGCGATCGAAGATGAAGCACGGTCGCGGCTGGGCTTCACCGAGGCTGACGCGTTCCTGGCACGGCTCGAGCTGTTGTCCTTCGACATACTCGAGCCGCTCAGCCAGGTGTACGGCGACGCCGTGGAGGTCAGCGAGTTCGCCACCGAGCTGGTCAGGGACGCGCTGCGGGCCGCGGCCGAGCGCCCGGCCGGGCTGCGGCGGCTCGATCGCCGCCGCGAGATCGACCCGGGCTGGTTCCAGCGGTCCCGCATGGTCGGATACGTCTGCTACGCCGACCGGTTCGCCGGCTCGCTGCAGGGCGTCAGGAAGCACCTGGACTACCTGGTGGAGCTGGGCGTCACCTACCTGCACCTGATGCCGCTGCTCCGGCCGCGCGCGGGGGAGAACGACGGCGGCTACGCGGTGGCGGACTACGACGCGGTGGACCCGCGGATCGGCTCGATGACCGACCTGGAGGAACTAGCCGCCGACCTGCACGGGCGCGGCATCGCGCTGTGCATCGACCTGGTCCTCAACCACACCGCGCGGGAACACGAATGGGCCCGCAAGGCGCAGGCCGGCGAGCCCGGCTACCGCGAGATGTACCTGGTGTACCCGGACCGAACCCAACCCGATGCCTATGAACGCACGCTGCCCGAGGTGTTCCCCGAGCTGGCGCCGGGATCCTTCACCGAGGTCGAGGATCTCGGCTGGGTGTGGACCAGCTTTCACGAGTATCAGTGGGACCTGAACTACGCCAACCCGGCCGTGTTCCGGGCCATGCTGGGCACGATGTTCGCGCTGGCCAACCGAGGTATCGACGTGCTGCGGCTGGACGCGGCGCCGTTCTTGTGGAAGCGGACGGGCACCGACTGCCAGAACCAGCCCGAGGCTCACCTGCTCGTCCAGGCGTTCCGCGCGCTGACCCGCCTGGCCGCGCCCGGCCTGGTGCTGAAGGCCGAGGCCATCGTCAGCCCGGAGATGCTCGTCCAGTACCTCGGCGGCCACGACCGGTTCCGCCCGGAGTGCGATCTGGCCTACGACAACCAGCTCATGGTGATGCTCTGGTCCAGCCTGGCCACCCGCGATGTCCGGCTGGCCACCTCCGCGCTGTCCCGCCGCCGGCCCGCGCCCGTGGATACCTCGTGGGTTACCTACGTCCGTTGCCACGACGACATCGGCTGGGCGGTGTCCGATGCGGACTCCGCCACCGTGGGCCTGGACGGCTTCTCCCACCGGCGCTTCCTGTCCGACTTCTACGCCGGCGGTTTTCCCGGCTCATTCGCCCGGGGGGCGCGATTCCAGGTCAACCCGGCCACCGGTGATGCCCGTATCTCCGGCAGCGCCGCGTCGCTGTGCGGCATCGAGGCCGCGCTCGACGCCGGAGACGCGCCCGCGCTCGCCGCCGCCGTCAGGCGTCTTGAGTCGATGTACGCCGTCGCCTTCTCCTTCGGAGGCATCCCGCTGATCTACATGGGCGACGAGCTGGCCATGCGCAACGACCCCGGGTGGGCGCAGGACCCGGCGCACGAGCACGATAACCGGTGGATGCACCGGCCGGCGATGGACTGGGCCGCGGCCGCGCGGCGTCATGATCCCGGCTCGCTGGAAGGGCAGGTGTTCGCCGCCATCGGTGCGCTGGCCCGGGTGCGGCGCTCGCTGCTCGCGCTGCGTTCCGGCGGGCGCACCGAGATCCTGCCGGCGGAGGACCATAGTGTGCTGGCCTACCGGCGCATGCACCCGCGCAGCGCCCCGTTCCTGTCCCTGACCAACTTCAGCGACGTCACCCGGTGGCCCGACGCCGGGATCATCGCCCGCGCGGGTCTGCACGAGGCCGCCCACGCGCACTCAAGCACCGGCCGGCTTACCATCCGCGACGGCCGGATCGAGCTGTCGGCCTGGAGCTTCCTCTGGCTCACCGGTACCTGACCCGGCCAGCGCAGGCGAGGTCTGGTCCCGGTGACGCTGTCCGCCGATGAAGGTGACGCGGGAGGTGAGGAGCAAGCTCACCAGGGCCGCTATCACCAGCGGGGGTACCAGGGTCACCGCGGTCATCTCGGCGACGACCAGGGCCGAGCCGAGGGGAGTCTTGGTCATCCCGGTGTTGCAGGCGACCATCATCGAGGTGGCGAGCACGAGGTAGTAGCCGTCGTGTCCGCTCATCTCGGCCATGGCGCGGCCCAGGCAGTAGCCGACAAAGAACATCGGGATGATGATCCCGCCCTTCCAGTCGCCGGCCAGGGTGACGGCGGCGCTGGTGAGGTGACCGAACGCGGCCAGCAGCAGGCTGGTGACCGCGACGGCGGGCATGGTGACCAGCGCGGTGAGCTGAGCTTCGCCGTAGGTGAGCCCGGTGGGTACGGCGAGGCCCAGAGCGCCCAGCGCCAGCCCGGCCGCCACCGGCCTGGTCCATGACGGCAGGCGAGCGGAGATCCGCCCGCAGGTCCTGATCATGAACCCGAACAGGTGGGCCACCGCCGCTCCGGCCACGCCGCCGAACGCCCCGATCATCAGGTCCGGCAGGGTCAGGTGCTGTGAGACCCCGGTGAACGGCCAGTAAGGTTCCAGGCCGCGGCCCGTGATGGCGGCGAAGACGGCGTAGCTGGCCAGCGAGCCTGCGCAGGCGGGGAGCAGCGCCTCATAGTATTCCAGCCCCTTGCGGTGCAGGATTTCGAGCGCGAAGACGGCGGCGCCGAGCGGCGCGGCAAACAAGACGGTGAGCCCCGAGGCCAGACCGGTCACCGTGAGCACTCGCAGTTCGGCAGGGGAGGCACGCAGACGGCGGCCGATCCAGGCGCTGATCGTGGCGGTTGTCTGCATCAGGGCTGGTTCCGGGCCGATACCGCCGCCGACGGCGATGCCAAGCAGCGAGACGGGCACCAGCGACCTGAGCGGCAGCAGCGTCGGCGGTCCTCCCGCGACGTGAATGCTTTCCATCAGCACGCCAGTTGGGCCAGGATCGCCCAGCACGCTCAGCAAGATGCTGATGACCGCACCGATCGCGATCAGCAGGACCCAATGGGTCAGCGCGGGCGTGCGACCCGGCCACAGCAGCAGCTTCGCTGCGGTCAGCAACGCGAGGTAGGCCAGGCTGGTCAGCCCGCCCACCGCGCCCGCCAGCAGGCTCGCCCACAGCAGCCATGACGGCCGGACACCCCGGATGCCAGGAGGCGTGCGTCCCAACTCGCCTCCTGCCCTCCGCTCAGGTGGCCATCGGACCGGCGCTAGCTCGCAGTCCAAGACTGCCACCCACCCGGCCAGTCCACGCCACTTCCTGATTGCGGCCGCTTAGGTCCAGCGCAGCAGGCAGGCGTACAAGGTCAGGCCCGGGCCGAACGCCATCGCGACCACCGGCGCGCCCGGCGGCAGCGGGTGACGGCGGAGTTCGGAGAGTACAAGCGGCAAGGTGGCCGAGGAGCAGTTGCCGTGCTCAGCCAGGACCCGGCGGGACGAGGCCAGGTCGGCCTCGGGCAGGCCCAGCCGGTCGGCGACCACGTCCAGGATGCGCGGGCCGCCGGGATGAACTGCCCACGACTGCACGTCGCCCCGCCGAAGCTGGTTCCTGGTCAGCAGATCGTCGATGGCCGGCCCGACCTGCTTAGCCAGCACGTCCGGCACCTGCCGGTCCAGCGTCATCCGGAACCCGGTGTCGGTGATGGACCAGGTCATGAGCGACGACGCCTCCGCCACGGTGCAGGCGGCGATGTCGATCACGGCCAGCCCGCCCCGCGGGCGATTCGCCGCAGGCTCGAGGACCACCGCGGCGGCGGCGTCGCTGAACAGGGCGTGCGCCACGATCTGCTCCAGGTCGGTGGTCGGCGCCTGCAGGTGCAGGCTGGATAGCTCCACGCACGCCAGCACGGCCGGCCGCCCGCGGGCCGTGACATAGTCGGCCGCCGCGCCGATCCCTGGCACGGCGCCGTAACAGCCCATGTGCCCGATGAACAGCCGCTGCAGCGACGTCGAGAAGCCCAGCTTGGCCGCCACCTGGTGGTCGACGCCCGGCGTCGCGTAGCCGGTGCAGGAGACCACCGCCAGCAGCCCGACGTCGGCTGGGCTCAGGTCCGCCGCGGCGAGCGCCCGGGTCACCGCGTCGGCCGCGAGCGGGACAGCCTCGTCGATATAGCGCGCCATCCGCCGTCCGGTGCTCCACGAGGAGACGTCCTCCTGGAGTGGATCGACCGCGGAGTGCCTGTGCCGGACCCCGGCCGAGAAGAACACCCGCCGGGCCCAGCGGTTCTGCTGGTAGTGCCCGGCGAAGAAGCCGTCCCACAGCTGTTCCTGGCTACGGGACGGCGGGCAAGCGCTCGCGGCTCCGGTCATCACAGGGAAAGAGCCGCGCACCGTGCCCGGGTTGATCACCAAACGTCTCTTCCTTCTTCCTCAGGGCTGGCTGATTTGGTGCTTGCCGATTCTGGGCCCGCCCCGGTCAATGCGGTGTGCAACGCGTCGACCAGCGCCGCGGCCGCGCCGGATCCGGTCGCGGTGCCGAACACGTAGGAGTCGGGGCGGATCAAGACGATGTCCCGATCGAGCGCGGCGAACCACCGGCCGTAGGCTCCCGTGCTGTCCTGCAGCGATCCGCCCAGGCTCAGCTGGAAGCAGCGGCCGCCGAGCCTGGCCCACCAGCGGGCCAGCCCGGTCGGCAGCTCGGCGGCCGGATCGGCCAGATAGCCGAGCAGGACCCAGCCGCCGCCGGTGACGTCGTCGAGGCGGCGCTGCGATCCGGCCGCGCCCACCAGCGCCTGGGGGGCCAGCTGGCCGGCCTGCGGATCGCCGGGCCGCAGCACGCCGGTGCCGAGCGGCGGCCGGTCGGGGAGGGGGGCCGGGCCCGCCTCGGCGATCGGCGCGAAGTCCCGGTCCCGGGCCGCGGCCGCGGCTGGGTCGAGCACGCAGATGATCTTCCCGAGCTCGACCGAGAAGTCGATCTCGGCGCGGACCTGGGATCCTCGTTCGGTGCCGTAGCTGTCCAGAAGGGAATCGGGCGCCCGCCCGGCCAGTACCAGGTCGAGTCGCCAGGCCAGGCTGGCGGCGTCCCGCAGGCCCGAGCACAGTCCCTGGCCGGCGAAAGGCGGCATCTGGTGGGCGGCGTCGCCCGCCACCAGCATCCGCCCGTGACGCCAGCGGTCGACCAGGCGGGCCCCGAAGGTGTAAAGCGCGTGCCGGTCCAGTACGGCGTTGGCGGGAGTCAGACCCCAGGGCTCGAGCAGCCGCCAGGCCGTGGCCGCCGAGCCGAACCCGTCCGGCGCATCGTCCGGCAGCCGCATGAACTCGAAGCGGCGCCGCCCAGGCCCTCCGGACACCGCGGTGGTCGGCCGGGCCGGGTCGCAGACCTGGATGTTCAGCGGCGACCAGCGCGTCGGTGCCGTCGGTGAAACGTCGACGATCAGCCACTCAGCCTCGTAGTGCAGGTCGGTGACGTCCAGGCCGGCCAGCGCCCTGACGCGGCTGTCGGCGCCGTCACAGCCGATTACCCACCGCGCGCGGACCTGCACGGGGGTGCCGCCGGGGCCCTCGGCCCGCACGGCGCCGCTCCCGGCTTCGTCGCCGGGCCTGAACCCGGTGGCCTCCCGCACGTCGTGGCTGGTCCTGACCTTGATGCCCGGCTGCCTGCCGATCGCCTCGGTCAGCAGCCGTTCCAGGTCAGGCTGGTGGAACATGGCCGACGCGGGCCACCCGGAGAGGGCCGGAACCTCCGGCGCGCCGTCCAGCCACAGCAGCGGCGTGCCGTCGGCGTTGCGCCACAGGTAGCCGTCCATGACCTCGGTCTGCGCGGCCAGGTCGTCCATCAGGCCGGCGTTCTGCAGGATGCGGGCGGCCTCGTGATCCAGGTGGACGGCCCGGGGCCGGCCGAACGCGCTGGCCTGCCGCTCCAGGACATCGACCTGCCAGCCCCGGCGGCCGAGAAGGAGGGCAAGCAGCATGCCGACCGGCCCGGCGCCCACTATGGCCACGTCGGCGTCGACCCAATGGCCCCCGTCGACCCAATGGACCCCGTGGCCCCCGTGGCCCCCGTAACCTCGCGGGCTCACAGGCGGCTGCCGCGAGCGACGAGCTCGGCCACGTCGATGGCGGCGGCGAGCAGGACCGCGCGGAACAGCCAGCGCGATCCGGGCCGCCGCGCCAGGACGATCCCGGCCGCGATGACCACGGTCACGCCGATCATGGCCGCCGCGGCGCCCCAGCCGGGCCGGCCGGGACCGAAGGACTCGACGACGGTGGCCGCCAGCAACAGCACGACCGTGGCCGACACGCTGCGGGACCGGCCCAGCATGTGCGGGAGGCCCCGCACGCCGGCGGCCAGGTCGTCGGCCAGATCAGGGACGGCGTTGACCAGGTGTGCGCTGCACCCGAGCAGGGCCGCCGCGACCAGCGCCCACCAGGGCGGCCACGAGGCCGCCGGACCGCCCAACGTCACGAAGGCGACCAGCAGCGGGAATGCCACCGCGTACGGCACGAAGGACACGGCGGTGGCCTTCAGCCGAGCGTTGTACGCCCAGGCCAGCAGCACGGCCGTCAGGTGGACGAGCCCGGCCCGCCAGCCGGACGCGAACGACAGCGGCACCGCGGCGGTCAGCGCCGCGAGCGCGCACCTGGCCACCGTGCGCCGGGAGACGTCCCCGGCGGCGACGGGCTTGTCCGGGCGGCCGGAGGCCGCGTCGCGCTCGGCGTCCAGCCAGTCGTTGTGCCAGCCGACGGAGAGCTGCCCGGCCAGCACCGCGGCACCCGCGGCCAAGACCCCGGCCGCGTGGCGCCCGGTGCTGATGGCCAGCGCCACCGCCAGCGCGGTGACCATCACGGTCGGCTCCGGGTGGGAAGCACGAAGCAACGCCAGGGCCGAGCCGGTGCGACGGACACCGGTGAACGCGATCTGCCTCTCCCCGCCCATGGCGCCAACCTATGCGATGGCAGGATCGGGGGATGGCACCAGTACCCCGGGTCCGCAATGACCCAGCCCAGTATGACGACCTGGCCGGCCAGTGGTGGGATCCTCGCGGGACGTTCGCCATGCTGCACTGGCTGGCCCGGGCCCGCGCGGCCCTGGTCCCGGCCGCGGCCCGGCCCGGCGCGGTGCTTGTGGATATGGGCTGCGGCGCGGGCCTGCTCGCGCCGCATCTCGCCGGCCTCGGTTACCGGCTGGTCGGGGTGGACCTGACCAGGTCCGCCCTGCAGCAGGCGGCCGCGCACGGCGTCACCGCGGTCCAGGGCAACGCCACCGTGCTGCCGCTGGCGGACGGCTGCGCGGACGTCGTCTGCGCCGGCGAGATCCTCGAGCACGTGACCGACCTGCGCGCGGCGGTGCGCGAAGCGTGCCGGGTCCTGCGACCGGGCGGCGTGCTGGTCGTCGATACCCTGGCCGCCACCGCGCTGGCCCGGCTGCTTGTCGTCACGGTGGCCGAGCGGATTCCTGGTGCCGCGCCTCCTGGCCTGCACGACCCGGCCCTGTTTGTCGACCGGAAGGTCCTGGTCAGCGACTGCGCTCGTTACGGGGTTAAGCTCCAGCTGACCGGGCTGCGCCCGTCGGCGTGGTCGGTCCTGCGCTGGCTGCGGCACAAGCAGCCGGACGTCACCATGGTCCGCACCTGGTCCACCGCCGTGCTCTTCCAAGGCCGCGGCACCAAGGACTTAGACGTGGCCTCCCCGTCTTCAGGGATGGTGCAGCAGTGTCACCAGGACAAAACTTTGAGACCGAGTGCGGCCTGAGCGCCAACCCAAGAGAAAAGGACGTATCCATGACCGCCATGCTTCAGGACTCCCTGCTCGCGCCGGAGATCAGGCCGGCGCTGATCGACGACTGCCTGACGCTGATCGAGCATGAGGTCTCAGCCATGTCCGGGATGTCCGGGACCGGTGTCAAGCTCGCCTACAAGACGGTGAACAAGTTCGCCTCGGGCCACGTCCGCCACATGGTGAGCACCCTGCTGCCTCAGATGTCGGAGCAGCTCCAGCCGTACTGGACCGATTTTCGCCTCTCCGGTGAGCCGGACTTCGGCGGCTACCTGGCCCAGCGCGGCCCCGAGGTGGCGCAGTCCCTGCTTTCTGTCACCGACGCGCGGGCGGCGGCCTCCGGGCGCCCCACGATCACCCGGGCGTACGGGAGCGTCCGCGGCAGCGCAGGCCGGCACGTCGAAGCCGCACTCCCGCAGGTCGGCGCCCTGGTGCAGAAGTACGCTCACTGAGCCCGCCCGCCCCGGCCCTGTCTCCTAGCTCCCGGTACCGTCTCCGGGCAGAACCCCGAACCCTGACCCACATCGAAGGTCCATCGGTGTTGCTCGGGCAACCGCGATGAACCATCGTGTTGTTCGAGAGCGGGAGCGCCCGGCACGGGTGTGCCAGGCGAGGCGGATGGTGTTCGCGGGATGCTGACCCTTCACCGGACGTGACCTTCCGAAATACTGGGAGCCATGAGCAGCCTGCAGTACTCCGAGTCCATTGTCGTCGCGTGCTCGCCGGAGGCCCTGTATGACATGGTCGCCGACGTGACCCGCATGGGGGAGTGGAGCCCGGTCTGCCGGGCCTGCTGGTGGGACGACGGTGACGGTCCCCGGCCGGGTGCCTGGTTCACCGGCCGCAACGAGACGCCCGACCGGACCTGGGAGACCCGCTCCCAGGTGGTGACGGCCGACCGCGGTCGCGAGTTCGGGTTCGCGGTCGGCGGCGCGTGGGTGCGCTGGGGCTACACCTTCACCCCGGTGCCGGAGGGGACACTGCTGACCGAGTCGTGGGAGTTCCTCCCCGCCGGCATCACCAGGTTCCATGACCGGTACGGTGACGACGCCGAGGCTCAGATCGCGGACCGCACCGAGGCGGCCCGGGCCGGCATCCCCGAAACCCTCGCCGCGATCAAGAAGGCGGCCGAGTCGCAACCCTAGGCGACCACGACCCTAAGCGACCACGGCCTACGCGGCCACGTCCGCCAGTCCGGCCAGTCCGGCGTAGCGGCCCCGGCCAGCGATCAGGCTCTCGTGGTCGCCGGATTCGACGATGCGGCCGTGGTCGAGCACCACGATCTGGTCGGCGTTGCGCACGGTGGAGAGCCGGTGCGCGATGGTGATCGTGGTCCGGCCGCGTGCCAGCGCGTCGAACGCCTGCTGAACGGCGCGTTCGGTCTCGGTGTCCAGGGCGCTGGTGGCCTCGTCGAGTACGAGCACCCGGGGGTCGCGCAGCAGGGTCCTGGCGATGGCGATGCGCTGCTTCTCGCCGCCGGAGAACCGGTAGCCGCGGGATCCGACCATGGTGTCGTAGCCGTCGGGCAGCCCGGCGATCAGGTCGTGGATCTGGGCGGCCCGGGCCGCGTCCTCGATCTCGGCGTCGGTGGCGTCGGGCTTGGCGTAGCGCAGGTTTTCCCGCACCGTGGTGTGCAGCAGGTAGGTCTCCTGGCTGACCACGCCCACGATGGCGGCGAGATCGGCGAGCCTGATGTCGCGGATGTCGGTGCCGTCGATGCGGACGTGACCGCTGCTTGGGTCATAGAGCCGGGCGATCAGCGAGGCCAGGGTGGTCTTGCCCGATCCGGTCTCGCCCACCAGCGCGAGCGTGTGGCCGGCCGGGACGTCCAGGCGTGATTCCGGCCAGCGCGGGCCGGTCGGCGCCCGGATAGGAGAAGCCGACGTTTTCGAGCCTAACGTTCCCGGCGACCTGCGCCGCGTCGACCTCCACGGGGTGGACGGGGTCGTCGACCTCGACCGGCAGGTCGAGGTACTCGAAGATCCGCGCGAACAGGGCCAGCGAGCTGATCACCGAGACGCTGGTATTGAGCAGTCCGGTCAGCGGCCGGAACAGGCTGTTCTGCAAGGTGGTGAAGGCGATCAGCGTGCCGATGGTGATGGTGCCCGCGGTCCCGGGCAGGCCGGCGGCCAGGTAGATGATGGCCGGGATCGCGGCGAAGATGATGCTCAGCGAGGCCATCCGCCAGCGGCCGGCCAGCTGGGAGCGCAGCTCCAGGTCGATCAGCCGGGCCGAGGAGGCGGTGAACCGCTCGATCAGGGCCGGGCCGGTGCCCATGGTCTTGGCCAGCTGGATGCCGTTGATCGACAGGCCTTCCTCGATGGTGACGTTGAGGTCGGCCAGTTCCCGCTGCTGCTGGGTGGTGATGGCCCGGCGCATCCGGGCGACCTTGCGGGTCAGGTAGATGGCGGGCGGCATGACCACCAGCGAGATGAGGGAGAGCTTCCACGACAAGGCGGCCATGGCGACCGCGGTGGCGACCGCGGTGGTGAGGTTGGCGGCGATGGAGGTCGCGGTCGAGGTCACGACCGATTCCATCCCGCCGATGTCGTTCTGGATGCGGGACTGGACCTCGCCGGTGCGGGTCCGGGTGAAGAACGCGATCGACTGCCGCTGCAGATGGCCGAACACGGCTGGTGCGCAGCCCGTGCATGACCTGCTGGCCGACCTTGGTGCTGATCCAGGTCTGGACCACGCCCAGGGCCGAGGTGAGGCGCGGCCACCGCGACCATGCCGATGACCAGCCAGGCCATCAGCCGCACGTTCTTCTCCGGCAGCGCGGTGTCGATGACCGCGCGGAGCAGGAACGGGGAGGCCAGCCCGACGATGGAGGAGGCGACGATGATGGCGGTGACGATGGCCAGCGGCCAGCGGTAGGGGATGAAGAGCTGGCCGATACGGCGCAGCGATACCTCGCGGGCCTGGGCCTTCTCGGCGGCGGTGACGGTCCTGGCACCGCGCTTGCGGCCCGGGCGTTTGGTGATTCGTCGATTCGTGGGTTGGTGACGCCAAAGGTTTCTCGATTCTGTCGGGGAAGGCCCGGCACGGCGGCGTGCGGGCCCCTGGGAAGCAATATTGTTGAGGTTACCTCAATGTGAGCCTACAACACTAGATGGTGATACCCTATTCCCGTGACCCAGGACCGCGGCGCGCGGAGCCGGGGCGACACCGGACGGCCGACGAGCGCTTGTCCGATGCGTTCTGGTCCGTCGCGCGCCAGCTGCGGGAGACCTCCGCCAAGACCCTGGCTCCCTGGGACATCACCCCGTCTCAGCTGCGGGCGCTGCGCGTGCTCACCCGCCGCGGGACGATGCGCCTGTCCGCGCTGTCGGATCACCTGCACATCGCGCCGCGCTCGGCCACCGAGGTCGTCGACGCCCTCGAAGCCCGGGACCTGGTCCACCGGCGCCCCGACCCCGACGACCGGCGGGCCACCCTGGTCGAGCTGACCGGGCACGGCGCCAGCGTCCTCGACGCGATCCGCGGCACCGAGTCCGAGCGGGTCTTCGGCCGGCTGAGCCCGGCCGACCGTGCCCACCTGTCCCGCATCCTGCGCCAGCTCCGGGGCTAACCCCGTCTCATACCTCTGTTCTTAACCCGCTTCTCTTCCCGTTACACCGGCACGCCCGCAGTCGGCACGCCCGCGACCGGCACGCCCGCGATCGGACGGCCGCCGCCGGCACGTTCAGCGCGGCGTTGTCGGGCAGGTCCGCGGGCCTGGTGAGCGCGGCCATCGCCGGCGCCGACGGCAGGCTGCCCTGGTCCTGAGCGTCGGCTCGGACCCGGCGGCCCGCCCAGGGCCTCGGCGATGGCCGGGGCGACGTTGCGGGCGGCGCGGTCGAAGAAACGCAGCAGCTCGACCGGGACGGGCATGACCAGGGTGCTGTTCTTCTCCGCGGCGACCTCGACGACGGTCTGCAGCAGCCGGAGCTGCAGCGCGGCCGGGTCGGCGGACATGACCGCGGCGGCCTGCGCGAGCTTCTTGGACGCCTGGTACTCGCCGTCGGCGGAGATGATCCGCGCACGGCGCTCACGTTCGGCTTCGGCCTGCCGGGACATCGATCGTTTCATCGAGTCGGGCAGGGAGATGTCCTTGACCTCGACCCGCTCGACCCGGATGCCCCATGGTTCCTCGGTGGGCGCGTCGATGACGTCCTTGAGCTTGGCGTTGACCTTGTCCCGTTCGGACAGCAGCTGGTCCAGGTCGCTGTGGCCGATCACCGAGCGCAGCGACGTCTGGGCCACCTGGGACACCGCGAAGGTGTAGTTCTGCACGTTGATGATGCGCCTTGATCGGGTCGATGACCCGGTAGTAGACGACCGCGTCCACGCGCACGGTGACGTTGTCCCTGGTGATGCCCTCCTGACCGGGCACGGCCGCCGTGATGATCTGCATGTTGACCTTGCGCAGCCGGTCAGAGATCGGATTAACCCAGGTCAGGCCAGGTCCGCGTAGATCGGGGAGCATCTTCCCGAAGCGGAAGACGATGCCTTGCTCGTACTGGTTAATGACCTTGAAGCCGAACATCTCGGCCGTCCCATCCCTGGCGCAGGGTGCGCCGGGCTCACCGGGCCCGCGGACGGCACCGGCGCGATTGCCGGCGTGCGAAATGCCCTGGGCCCGCCTCCATTGTCGCACATCGGCGACGTCCCCCACGGCCCCCCACGGCGCGCCCGCCGTGGCGCAGGCGGGCTGCGGCGGGTCGGCGCCGGCCGCGTCCGGCGCAATGCGGTCCCCGGCACCGAACTATCGTGGTAGTGTTCCCTCATTCTGGTTATATTGGAAGTTCGTGTTCGTGTCACAGCGCCTGCGAAGTTCTAAGAGCGGGCGCCGCGGATTTCCAGAGTCCGGCTTTTAAATACAGGCGACCGCAGCATCGGGGGTTCGCGCACGCGGATCCCGAAAGTCGTTCAGTAGGAGAAAGCACAAAATGCCCCAGGGTACAGTCAAGTGGTTCAACGCCGACAAGGGCTATGGTTTCATCGCCCCCGATGACGGCTCGAGCGACGTGTTCGTTCACCACTCCGTTATTCAGGCTGACGGTTACCGTAGCCTCCAGGACAACCAGCGGGTGGAGTTCACCGCCAGCCAGGGCACCAAGGGTCCCCAGGCTGACAGCGTCCAGCCGATCTGATCATCCAGCATCGCGGCGGGTCATGCTAGCTATCAACTAGCGCGGCCCGCCGCGTCGCTATGTCCGGCCCGGGCCAGACCACCGGGTCCGTACCTGCCATCCTGATGCCATGTCTACCGAACCAGGGCCTGCTGGACCGGGGCCGAATAAGCCGGCAGTTCGCGAGCGGGATCCCCGCACCATGGCGTCGGCCCAGACCAAGCTGCTGGTATCCCTCGGCGTGGCCATCGCCGGCGGGGCGGCGGCCGCGGGTGCCGGGATGGGACGGGCCTCGTTCCTGATCGGCTGGGACCTGCTGGGCCTGGTCTTCTGCGGATGGGTGTGGTCCACCTTGTGGAGGCTCGACCCCGTCGGGACCGCGAGCCATGCCCAGTGCGAAGAGCCCAACCGCGACCTCGCCGACCTCATCCTGCTCGGCGCGGCGATCGCCAGCCTGGCCGCCGTGGGGGCGGTGCTGTTCAACGCCGGGGGCGCCGCCGGGGACCTGAAGTACCTGCAGGCCGGGTTCGCGGTGGTGTCGGTCTTCGTGTCCTGGACCCTGGTCCACACGGTATTCACGCTGAAGTACGCGCGCCTGTACTACTCAGGTGACCCCGGCGGGATCGACTTCAACGAGGAAGACGACCCGCAGTACAGCGACTTCGCCTACCTGGCATTCACGATCGGCATGACGTTCCAGGTCTCCGACACCGACATCCGCTCCAAGCAGATCCGGCGGACGGCTCTGCGGCACGCGTGGGTGTCGTTCCCGCTCGGTGCCGTGATCATCGCCACGTCGATCAACCTCGTGTCCGGACTGGCCAATGAGGGATACAGCGGGTGACCGAGAGCGGGGCGCGGTGACCCGCGCCCGCCTGCCCGGCCCTCATCCTTTACTTTTCCGGCAGCTGGCGTAGCGCCAGCGGATCTATAACCTGCGCAGCATCAAGATGACGAGCACGATGATGACAATGACGACCACGGTTCCGATTCCGATATACATGAGTGTTGGCCTCTCCTGCCGATGCCGACGGTGTCGGCGTGTAGCCAGCGACTACCCGGCGAGATCCGCCTTAACCGGGCAGGCCCGCGCAACCATGTCACCGCCTCGGCCCTCCCGCGGCTGGATCGTGCTTCCTGGCTGCTCAGGTGCGGTGCGCGCGGGTCCGCGCGGGCCGGTAGAAATCGGGAAAGTTCTTCCGGCCCGCAGGCGATTGCCTGTGAAACGGCGGAAAACCCGGGTTCGTTCGGCCCAAATGAATGAACAGAAAGAATGTGAGCCGAACGGACCGTGGCTTTCGCGCACCTCCCGCGTCGCCGCCCCGGCGGGCGACGCGGAAGGGTTCCTACATGCCGTGCCGCTGACGGAGCAGCATCCGGCGTTCCTCTTCGTCGTAGCCCCCCCAGATCCCGTACCCCTGCCGGGTGTCCAGGGAGAACGTGAGGCAGGCCTGCTGGACGGGGCAACGCGAGCAGACCTCCTTGGCCTCGGCGATTTCGAGCAGGCCCAGGCCGGTCTTGCTGATCGGGAAGAAGATCTCGGTATCCAGGAAGCGGCAGGCCGCTGCCTCGCGCCAGGAGGCGCGGTCGTAGCTGACTGGACGCGACGGGCGTTCGGGGTGCTGCCGGGCGCCCTGGTCGGGCGAGGCGGCGATGGTCACGGCTTCCTCCTTTGCGGGTGCCTGATGCACCAGTTCATGCTGCGGATCCAGGACCATGGCTGGCCGCGAAGTCCTTGCCGCGGATGGCGGCCAGCGACACCACGCCGGACACCAGCGCGACGATGGCCGCGACCAGCAAGATGCGGTTCAGGCCGGCGGTAAACGCGGTCCTGGTGATTGTTTCTACGGCTTGCCTCGCGGACGCGGGCAGTCGGCCGATGACCGACCCGACCTGCCCGGACTGCACCGCGGTGGCGATCTGCGGGCCGCTATGGGCCAGGCCTGGCACGGCGCCGACCCGGGACAGCACCAGCGTGTTCACCTGGTTGGAGAACAGCGTTCCGAGCAGCGCGATGCCGGTGGCGATCCCGACCTGGCGGAACGTGGAGTTGATGCCCGAGGCCATGCCAGCCTGCTGCGGCGGTACCACGCCGACGGCGGTCGAGGCCAGTGGCGGGTTGACCATGCCGACGCCGACGCCGCCCACGATCATGCCCGGGATGAGATGGGTCCAGTGCGAGCCGGAGCCGAGCCCGCGCATGAGCAGCAGCCCGACCCCGACGATGAGCAGGCCGGGACCGATGAGCAGCCGGACAGGCACCCGCGAGGTGAGCCGCCCGGCCACGGTGGACGTGGCCAGGATGCCGCCGGAGATGACCATCAGCCGGACGCCGGTGGCCAGCGGCGAGTAACCCAGGATGTCCTGGATGTACAGCACGAGGTAGAGCAGCATCGAGAAGATGGACGCGCTGAGCCCGAAGGCGGCCACCGAGCCGCCGCTGAACGTCGGCAGCCGGAACAAGCTCAGGTCGAACATCGGGGCCGCGCTGCGCAGCTCCACCACGACGAAGGCGACGAGCAGCGCGGCTGCCACGGCGAAGCAGCCGAGCACGAGGCCGTCGGTGAAGGACCGCTGGTTCGACTCGATCAGCCCGTAGACCAGGCTCGACAACGCCACCGTGAACAGGGCGAAGCCGGGCCAGTCGGGTCGGCTGGCCTTCGGCGAGCGTGATTCCGCCACCTTGAACAGGGTGAGCACGACCGCTCCGATGCCGATCGGCGCGTTCACGAAGAAGATCCACCGCCAGGACAGGCCGGTGGTCAGCAGCCCGCCGAGCAGCGGGCCGATGGCCACCGCCAGACCGGTCACCGCCCCCCACACGCCGAACGCGACGCCGCGATCCTTACCGCGGAACGCGTCGGCCAGCAGCGCCAGCGAGACCGCGAACATGATCGCTCCGCCGGCTCCCTGCAGGGCGCGGGAGAGCTGCAGCATCAGCGTGCTGACCGCGAAGCCGCACAGCGCCGACGCGGCGGTGAACACGATCAGGCCGATCAGGTACATCAGGCGGCGGCCGTAGATATCCGCCAGGCTGCCCGCGGTCAGCAAGAACGCGGCCAGGGTCAGCGCGTACGCGTCCACGATCCACTGCAGGTCGGAGAAGCTGGAGTTCAGCGCCCGCTGGATATCCGGCAACGCCACGTTCACGATCGTGATGTCGAGCAGCAGCATGAACGTGCCCAGGCATACCGCGACGAGCGTCCACCACTTGTTCCCGCGCTGCCCGGACTGCCCGGACTGCCGGGGTCTCGGGGTCCCCGCCTCTCGTGCGCGCCGCCGGCCCCTTCTCGTGCCGGCCGTGATGGTCCTGGTGCTGTTCGGCCAGGACGGGCCGTGATTCGGTCATGCGGGGCTCCTATATGCCTGGGGAAGAATCGGCGGGATGGTGACCAGAACGCGGCCACCCGACATTTTCTGCCGCGGTCACCGGGTCGCTGGTCAGCAGCGTGGCCTGCACGGATGCCGCGAGCTGCGGCGTTACCCCAGCTCCGGCCAGCATAAGGGGAGCGCGCCGGCCCAGCGCGATCAACTGCGCGGCGTACGGATCGAGAGTCTCAGGCCGGGCCGTGGCCAGCACCACGAGGTCAGGATGGCTAGCCTCGACGGTCCGGGTCACCTCCTCGAGCGGGGTGCTCGTGCCGAGATAGCTGACCCTCCACCCGGTGCGGTTCAGCGCGATGCCGAAGATCATCAGCGGCAGGTCGTGCAGTTCGCCCGGAGGACAGGCCAGGACGGCGAGCGGGCCGTGCCCGTTTCCCCAGCCCCGGGCCAGCCCAGCCAGCCGCCCATGGATGACGTTGCTGGCGAAATGTTCCTGAGCGATGCTGGCCGTGCCCTGCTCCCAGCGCGTCCCGAGCTCGGCCAGATACGGGAGGATCACCTCCCGGAGCGCTGTGGACAGGGAGAAGTCGGCCACGAGCCGATCGAGAACGGCCTGCGCCGCAGTCTCGTCAAAGGCGTCGAGCGCCACCCGCAGGTTTTCGTACACCGCCCCTGGTGACACCGCCCCCGGTGACACCGCGCGGCCGGGAACGTCCCCGTTGGCTTCCCTGACGTCTTTCCCGTTGGCTTCCTCGAGCGCGGCCCGGGCCGCCTGAGCGGCCGATAGGCCGAGGGCGATATGGGCTTGCATCCGGCGGACCCGCCGCTCGTCCGCTTCGGAGTACAGGCGGAAACCGCCGGGCGTACGGACCGGCCGAAGCAGCCCATAGCGGCTCTCCCACGCCCGCAGCAGGTGAGCGCTGACGCCGAGGCGTCGGCTCAGCTCACCGATGCGCAGCACCGACGAGCCCTCGATCGAATCCATACCGAAACTATACAATACCTCAACAGACATTTGACAATCGGTAGACACCGCATGGGCTGTGGCGCTCGACACACAAAATCCATGACTGCACGTCATGCTTCGTCTCATTACTAGTCATTGGACGCATGGTTTCCCGGCGCACAGACTAGATAGCAGACGGACTGTCCCGGCCGAGAGGATTCCCATGCCCGACCACATGCCGGCGCCTGCCGGGCGACGGATTGCCCTGATCGCGCACGACAACAAGAAGCAGGACATGCTCGAATGGGCCGAGTACAACCTGCACCTGCTGGCCGGCCATGAGCTGTTCGCCACGGCCACGACCGGTCACCTCCTGCAGCGGGAACTCGGGCTGCCGGTCACTTGTTTCCGCAGCGGCCCCTACGGCGGCGACCAGCAAATCGGCGCCCGCATCGCCGAGGGCGAGATCGACCTGCTGGTGTTCCTGTGGGACCCGCTCGAGCCGCACCCTCACGACCCCGACGTCAAGGCCCTGCTCCGGGTCGCGGTGGTCTGCAATATCCCGGTGGCCTGCAACCGGGCCACCGCTGACTTCATGATCTCCTCGCCGCTGATGGGCCGCATCCACCAGCCATGGGACCCCGCCGCCGAAACCCACCCCGACGCCCCCGTCCCCGACGCGCCCGTCCTCCCCGTCCCCGTCCCCGCCGCCTGACCGTCCGCCGCCCCTACCGCCCCGCGAACGAGTCCCGCCGAGTCCCTGACGTCTCGCCCGCGCGTCCCATCCCTGAGCCCGCAGAAACCGGGGCCCGCAGGGACCGGAGCCTGCGGCAGGCCAGGTGACTACCAGGGCTGGCTGCTGCTGGTGAAATGGGTCAGCGTGTCGATGTCCTCCGGCTTGTAGACATGGCGCGGCGGGGTGGCGAAGGTGGCGTATGGCTTGAAGCGGATCACCACCCGCTCCTCGTCCCGGGCCATGCGCTGGATCTCCGGGAGCTTGGAGGCCGGCATCTGCTCGCCGGCCATCAGGTCGATGACCCGGCGCAGCACGTCCACGGCCTGGTCGAAGTCCTCTTCCACGGTGGCATTCCCGTAGACCTGCAGGTAGGTAAGCGGCCAGTGCTCGTCAAGGACGCAGAGGCTGACCTTCGGGTTCCGGCGCACAGCCTTGGCTTTGGCGCGGGCCGCCATGGTCGAGATCAGCAGGTCATCGCCGTCCAGCACGTAGTACACGACCGTCATGGCGGGGCCGTCGTCCTGGCGGTTGTACCCGAAAATGCAGGTCCGGTGCTTCCGCACGAACTCGTAACGCTCCGCTATGTCCATATTTGTCCCTTTCCCGCCTATAACAACATCTTGTGCCATCCGCGTGCTGACGCAAGGTAGTTCCCCACGCTGGCCGATCACCGAGGGCCGTGTCAACCGCCTCTAGCAGGGCGAAGTGATGCGCGATCGACTCAGCTTCCGGCTGGCCACGGCGGACAGCAGGCGGCTCAGGGCGGCAGCCCCGTGGTCCCAGTTGGCGGTCGGCCGCCACGGCGGCCCGGCCAGCATCGGTCAGCCGGCTGGACAACGCCGTGTCGCCCAGCACCCCCAGCAGGGCCGACGCCCAGCCGCTCACGTCCCGAGGGGCCACCATCAGCGCCGCAGGCCCGGCCACCTCGGCCAGCACCTCGATGTCGCCCATCACGACGGGCACCCCAGCCGCCATGGCTTCGAGCACCGGCAGACCGTACCCCTCGGCCAGGACCTCGTGATTCTTATGCGGGCGGTGGGCGCCGCGCTCACCTGTCGGCGCCTGCACCGTGCCGGCCCCGGTCGCCGCCGCTAACGGCGTATCCTCACCCGTAACAGGGGCAGCAACCGGCGGCGTTAGGTGCTTTCATGGTGAACGAACGTGGCCGTGGCGGGACCGGCCGGGTCACGGTCTTCGGCCCGGACTTTCCGTTCCCCTTCGACGACTGGATCTCGCACCCGGCCGGCCTGGGCTCGATCCCGGCCGAACGACACGGCGAAGAGGTCGCCGTCATCGGCGCGGGCATCTCCGGGCTGGTCGCGGCGTACGAGCTGATGCGGCTCGGTATCAAGCCGGTGGTCTACGAGGCGTCGCGGATGGGCGGCCGGCTGCGTTCGCAGCCGTTCGAGGGAGCCGAGGGCGTGGTCGCCGACCTGGGCGGGATGCGCTTCCCGGTGTCGTCCACGGCCTTCTATCACTATGTCGACATGCTGGGCCTGCAGACCCAGCCGTTTCCTAACCCGCTGACGGAGACCGCGGGCAGCACGGTCATCGACCTAGAGGGCGTCACGCATTACGCCCGCACGCTTGAGGATCTTCCGCCGCTGTTCACGGAGGTCGCGCAGGCCTGGGAGCGGGCCCTGGAGGACGTCCGCTTCGCTGACATCCAGGACGCGATCCGGGCGCGTGACGTCTCGACGCTGAAGTCGCTGTGGAACGACCTGGTGCCCCGCTGGGACGACCGGACCTTCTACGACTTCGTGGCCACGTCCAAGGCGTTCTCCGCGCTGTCGTTTCACCACCGCGAGGTCTTCGGGCACGTCGGGTTTGGCACCGGCGGCTGGGACTCGGACTACCCGAACTCCATGCTGGAAATCTTCCGGGTGGTGATGACCGGCTGCGACGAGAACCAGCGCCTGGTGGTCGGCGGTGCCGAGCAGGTGCCCCGCGGCATCTGGCGCCATCGCGCGCTCGGGCTCGCCCACTGGCGGGCCGGCACCTCGCTGGCCTCGCTGCACTCCGGCGCACCCCGGGCCGGCGTGGCGCGGATCGCGCGCGAGGATGACGGCCGGATCGCGGTCACCGACGCCTGGGGCGGCACGCGCCGGTACGCGGCCGTGCTGATCACCTGCCAGAGCTGGCTGCTCACCACCCAGATCGACTGCGAGGAGTCGCTGTTCTCCCAGAAGATCTGGGCCGCCCTCGACCGCACCCGCTACATGCAGTCTTCCAAGACCTTCGTGATGGTCGACCGGCCGTTCTGGAAGGACATCGACCCGCGCACCGGCCGCGACGTCATGAGCATGACGCTGACCGACCGGCTGACCCGCGGCACCTACCTGTTCGACAACGGTCCCGGCCAGCCGGGCGTGATCTGCCTGACCTACTCCTGGATGAGCGACGCGCTGAAGATGCTGCCCGAGCCGGTCGACCGCCGGGTCCGGCTCGCGCTCAACGCCCTGCACAAGATCTATCCCGATGCCGACATCGCCAGTCACATCATCGGCGACCCGATCACCGTGTCCTGGGAGGCCGACCGGCACTTCCTGGGTGCGTTCAAGGGAGCGCTGCCCGGGCACTACCGGTACAACCACCGCATGTACGCCCACTTCATGCAAGAACGCATGCCACCGGAGCAGCGGGGCATCTTCATCGCCGGAGACGACGTCTCCTGGACACCCGCGTGGGCCGAGGGCGCCGTCCAGACCTCGCTGAACGCGGTCTGGGGCATCCTGCACCACCTAGGCGGCCGCACCCACCCGGTCAACCCGGGGCCCGGGGACGTGTTCGCCGACCTCGGGCCGATCGAGTTGCCCGAGTAATCTCAGCCGAGTTCCCGCTGCGCCTGCTCGTCGAGCGTGACGTCGGCGGCGGCGAGATTCTCCTCCAAGTGCGCCACGGAGGAGGTGCCCGGTATCAGCAGGACGTTGGGCGCCAGGCCCAGCGTCCAGGCCAGTGCGATCTGGGCGGGCGTGGCACCGAGCCGTTCGGCGGCGGTCCGGACGCCTGGATGGCCAAGCACCGGGTTGTCTTGCGCGAAGGCCGAGCCGAGCGGAAAGAACGGCACGAAGGCTATGCCCTGCCTGGTGCACTCCCGCAGCACGGGCAGGGAAGAGCGGTCGGCCAGATTCAGTGGGTTCTGTACGCACGCGATCGGCGTGAGCTCCAGCGCGTGCCGCACCTGCTCGAGGGTGACGTTACTCAGCCCGACGCCCCCGATCAGGCCGTCCTCGCGGGCCTGGATCATGGCCGCGAGCTGGTCGTCGAACCTGCGGTCTGGCTCGTCGCCCATCACCCGCAGGTTCACGGCGGCCAACTGCTCGACGCCGAGGCTGCGCAGGTTGTCCTCGATGCCGCTGCGCAGCTGATCAGGCTCGCTGTAAGGCAGCCATCCCCCCGTCTGGTCACGACGCGCACCGACCTTGCTGACCAGCGCGAGGTTGTCCGGGTAGGGGCGCAGCGCCTCGCGGATGAGCTCATTGGCGACATCAGGACCGTAGTACTGGGCGGTGTCAATGTGGTTCACGCCCAGCTCCACGGCGCGGCGCAGCACCTTCACCGCCTCACCGCGGTCGCGCGGCGGCCCCCAGACGCCCGGGCCGGGCAGCTGCATGGCACCGAAGCCGATACGAGAGACCGAGAACTTGCTCAGAGCGTAGCTATCCACGGCACCACCCTATCGGCCTGCGGAATCCCCGGTTCGGCCACCGCACCCGGGCGAGCCTGGCCTTCACTCGAAGCCGGAGGTGTCGCCCGCCCCGCGGCGCACGATCTCGGGTTCGGGCTGGGAGAAGTCGATCACCGTGGTCGGCTCGGTGCCGCAGTCGCCCGAGTCGATCACGGCGTCCACGGCGTGGTCGAGTTGCTCGGCGATCTGCCACCCCTCGGTCATGGGTTCGTCCTGGCCGGGGAGCAGCAGCGTGCTCGAGACGAGCGGTTCGCCGAGTTCGGCCAGCAGCGCATGGGTAGCTACGTGGCGCGGGATTCGCACCCCCACGGTCTTTTTTCCCGGGTGCTGCAGCCGGCGAGGTACCTCCTTGGTCGCGGGCAGGATGAAGGTGTAACTGCCGGGAGTCGCGGCCTTGATGGCCCGGAACACCGGGTTGGCCACGGAAACGAACTGGCCCAGCTGGGCGAAGTCCTGGCATACCAGCGTGAGGTGGTGCCGGTCGTCGAGGTTCCTGATCGACCTGATCCTGGCGATGCCGTCTTTGCTGCCGAGCTGGCACCCGAGCGCATAGCAGGAGTCCGTCGGGTAGGCGATCACACCGCCCGCGCGCACGATGTCGGCGATCGCAGCGATCGCGCGCCGCTGCGGATTGGCCGGATGGACGTCGAAATACCTGGCCATGGGACCAGCATAGAGGTGGATCCCTGGGCCGGCGCTAGGTCGCGAGGACGGTCAAGATCCTGGACCATGCGTCATCGCGGGCTTTCCGGTTGAAGGCGGACGTGCCCGGCCAGAAGAACGCGTGCGCGGTATCGGGATAGGTGACGAATTCGTGGTCGATCCCGGCCGCCTGGAGAGCGTCGCGGATCTGACCGCGCTGGCCGTCGTCGATCAGCGTGTCGTCCTCGCCGACCAGGTACACGATCCGGCCACGGATGCCCGCCGTGAGTTCCAGGGTCGGTGACGGCTGGCTCATCGGGATGTCGGTCGTGGGCAGCCAGCCGCCGTACAGGACAGCCGTCCGGCTGATCGGCAGCCGGCAGGCCGCGAGATAGCTCAGATGGCCGCCGGCGCTGAAGCCGATCATCGCGATCCGCTCGATCGCTGGTTGTGATTCCAGCCAGCCGATGCAAGCGGCCGTATCGTCAAGCGCCTGCTGGCGGGTGAGCCGGTTCAGGTAACCGAAACCTTCCTGCCGGCCATTGTCGTCGCGGCCGAGCCAACGGCCGGGTGGCGCGTCCCGGTGGTAGAACTCGGGCGCGATCGTGAGGTACCCGGCGGCGGCGAGATCGTCGGCTACGCCACGGATATCCGGGTTCACGCCGAAAAGCTCGTGTGCCACGATCACCCCGGCCGGGGCCGGGCCGGGCCGGCCGGCCGGGCGAGGTATGCCTGCAGGGTGGTGCCGTCAGCCACCGGGATGCGGATCGGTTCGTTCGTCGTCGTCATGCTGTCAGCTTGCCTCCAGGCGGTACTACCAACCAGAGCAGCCTGTTACTGGTACTGGCATGAGTAGGCTTAAGGGCGTGACGGCTGCCGGAGACCCGCGGGCCCTAGGACAGTTCCTCCGATCACGTCGTGAGCGGCTTGTGCCCGGTGATGTCGGCTTGCCCGCGGGCAGCCGGCGGCGGACGGCCGGTTTGCGCCGCGAGGAAGTCGCGCTGCTGGCGAACCTGTCCGCCACCTACTACACCTTTCTCGAACAGGGACGGTCGGTGCGGCCCTCGCCGCAGGTGCTTGACGCCCTGGCGGCCAGCCTGCGGATGTCCGCCGCCGAGCGCGACTACCTGCACGTCCTCGCCTACGGACCGGACGGAGACCGCCCCGCCGCCGTTGCGGTGACCTCGCCCCCTGAGCAGCTCGACCGCGGCGTCGCTGACCTGGTCCAGCGGCTTGACCCCTCTCCCACCTTCGTGAAGGGACGCCGGTGGGACGTACTGGTCTCGAATCCCGCCGCGCGGGAACTATTCACCGACTGGGAGGCCCGGCCCGCCGGCCAACGCAACCTTGTGCGCTGGATGTTCACCACCGACCGCGCCCGGCGGGTGTACCTGGACTGGGAGGCCGAGGCCCGGGCCATGCTGGGGCGGTTTCGGCTCGCCGCCGCCCGCCATCCGCACGATCCGGACTTCACCGCACTGATCGCGGAACTGCGCCGCGACAGCGACCACGTCCGGGACTGGTGGCCTCGCCATGACGTGACCGCCGTGGGCAGCGGATCGAAGAAACTGCTCCACCCCAGACTCGGGCCGGTCGAGTATTCGCACGTCGTGCTGCAGATCGCGGATCATCCCGATCAGACGCTCGTCACCTACTCCCTGGCCGGGTCACCATGAGGGCCTCAGCCGCCCGGGGCGGTGACCGACCTGAGCGCCCCGGCGAACTGCTCGAACGCCCCGGGATCCAGCTGAGACCTCCATTGCTGCACCACCTCGGCCGCGGCGGCCTCGGCCGCCGCGGTGCACGCCCGTCCTCGGTCGGTGAGCAGCAGTAGCCGGGCCCGGGCGTCGCGGGCGTCGGGTTGGCGCGTGACGTAGCGGCGGTCGGCGAGATACCTGACCATTTCGGCCGCCGCCTGCTTGGTGATGCCCAGGTGCTCCGCCACGGCCGACGTGTTCGCGTCGCCGGCACTGATGCGCACGAAGGCGAAACCGTGCGCGGGGCGGACGTCGTCGAAGCCGCGGCGGGCCAGGCCCGCTTGAATGCCGTCCGTGAGCTGACTGGCAAGATGCAGAACGGCCGCTGCCGTCTCCCAGTTATCGGCGGTCACGAGCACCATCTTGACACAATCCAGACAGGCTGGTTGTCTATAAAGACAATTAACCTGTCTAATTGGAGGTCATCCCGTGCCCGTCATCAACGCTGCCGAGGGAACTGTGTTCGAGACCCATGGTTCCCGCTTCCGTTCGTGCGTGTCACCATCTCGCGGAAGCAGCCAGCTTTGTGCCTGGCGGCTTGACGTCCCCGCGGACCTCGAGGGGGTCGCGCACCGGCCGAATCGCGAGGAGATCCTCCTGGTCCTCGACGGCGAAATCCGGATCACCCTCGACGGAGTCCGGGCCACGCTACGCCAGGGGGACGTGGCCCTCGTGCCGGCGAACAGCGAGCTTCGCGTCGATGGCGGTCCCCGGGGGGCCAGCGCGTGGGTCACCACGACCCCCGGCCTCGAGGCTGTCACCAGCGACGGATCCCGGATCATCCCTCCGTGGGCGCTATAGGTCCCACCACCTGAGGACCCTGAGCGCGCGGAGGGTGTTCCAGCGGCTCGGCGCGCCCGGGCCGTCCTCCAGGTCGAAGTGCACGCGGCCCGGATGGGTGCGGTCGAGCAGCCACCGGCCGTCGGGCTGCCGTCTGGACCGCACGACCGCTACCGCCTCCGTCATCCGGGGATCCGGGTCCGCGCCCGACTGCCTGAAGTAGTCGAGCGCACGCAACACGTCGTAGTGCCAGTAGTACGGAAACGCGAACTCCAGGTACCCGGGCTGGATGACGGCCCCCGTGCTTTTCCGGCGGAACAGGCCGCGCTCGAGCAGGTACTCCTCGCCGGCCCGCCGGGCCGTACGCACCCGCTCAAACCCGCCCGTCGCACGATCGAACGCGGCCGGACGTCCACCCCGAAGTACGCCCCGGTCTCGATCGTCCTGCCGTTGATGCAGGGCTCGACCTCCCCGTCGAAGTAACGCTGTCCGGCATGTTCCCAGTGTCCGTTCTCCGCCACGAGCCCGATCGCCCGGCGGGCCGGCTCCGACGCCGGGTCGAGCCCGAGGAGCTGCAGGGTCTGCAGCGTGTGCATCGTGGCCGTCCAGGGCTGTCCCGGTTCACCGCCGGTGTAGGAGGCCGGGAAGCAAGCGCCGCCGTCCCACAGGCCGCCGGGATCGGCGAGCGCGAGCAGGCGCGCGCCCCAGCCCTGGTGTTCCACCCGGGCCCGCTCGGCCGCCACGTCGGCGGCCGGCGCGTCCGCCAGATCCCGCAGCACCTGCCAGCGGATGGCGGGGTCACCTTCGAGCAGCCAGTCGATCACGCCCATGACCGCAGGCTACCTCCGGGGTGGCGGCATGCACCGTCCCTTCAGAACAAGGTTGGCGGTCCGGCGGGGATCGGCTCCGGGAGCGGCTCGACCTCGGGTACCCGGGCTCGCACCTCGTCGTGAAATCGGCGTGCCAGCTCGAGCGCGTCGACGTTATCGGGCGTGTGGATGAAGACGGTCGGGGAACGCCCCTCACGCAGCCAGACGGTAACCACGTCAAGCCAGTGCTGCCATCCCGCGACGGTACGTGCCGCGCTGTCCCGGCCGATGTAGCGGACGACGGGATAGGAGGTGAGGGCCCGTGACCGGCGGGGCAGGCGTGGCTTCTTCGTCCAGGCCTCGCGTTCGGCGTCGCTCGCCGGAGGGCTCCCGAACAGGACGGTGGTGTCGAAGGTCATCCATTCGGCGCCGACGCCGCCGAGAGCCTTCTCGAGCTCTTGTCCCGATCGCGGTTCCTCGAAGAACGCCCGGTGCCGTACCTCGACGCAGGACCGGTACTCGCGGGGGAGACGGGGCAGGAAACCGGTGAGAGCGCCGAGGTCGGCCGGGCTGAAGGAGGGTGGCAGCTGAACCCACAGGGCGTGGGCACGTGACCCGAGGGGTTCGATCGCGGCCAGGAAGGCGCGGAGCGGGTCGCCGGCGTCGGCGAGACGGCGCTCATGGGTGATCGTCTTCGGCAGTTTAAGGACGAGCCGAAAGTCGGGGGAGGTCTGCCCGGCCCACGATGTCACGGT
Organism: uncultured Actinomycetes bacterium; assembly: GCA_963808315.1. Taxonomy (GTDB): domain Bacteria; phylum Actinomycetota; class Actinomycetes; order Streptosporangiales; family Streptosporangiaceae; genus Palsa-504. Next base: position 191,914 of record CAWEFK010000047.1, read on the forward strand.
GTCCCGGGCGGGTGTCGCGTAGAAGGTGGTGTTGCCCTCCACGGCGTTGCACCAGGTCGCGTACGCACGAAGACGGTCCCGCGGTGGTAGTGACTGAGGCAGGTAACGGCCTTGCCATGGCGCGTAGCTCCACATCGCGCACCCGACGTGGAGCTTCATGGCCCCGAGGGTACCGAAGCTCAGCAGGCGGCGCGTTCGTCGACGGCCGGCGGCGCAGGCTCGGGCGCTTGAGGGCCGGGGGCAGGTAGGCGGCCTGGTCGGGCGCGCCGACATCGGTGCCAGGCGGGACGATCTCGTCGATCCGGTCAAGGATCTCGTCGGTGAGCCTGACGTCCACGCCGGCGAGCAGGTCGTCGAGTTGCTCCATCGTGCGCGGCCCGAGAATCGCGCTGGTCACGCCCGGGTGAGCGATCGCGAACGCCATCGCCAGGTGCGTCATCGGCAGGGCGACCTCTTCGGCCAGCGGGATGATCTTCTCGACGGCATCGAGCCGGGGCACGTCGCTGAAGCTCGTGAAAATGGCGGCGCGACGCAGATCGGTCGGCTGGTCCCTGCGGATGCGCCCGGTGAGCATTCCCTTGGCGAGCGGGCTCCACACCAGCGTGCCCATCCCGTAGCGCTGGGCCACGGGCAGCACCTCGGCTTCGATGCCGCGGTTGAGGATCGAGTAGGGCGGCTGCTCGGTGCGGAACCGTTCCAGGCCACGACGCTCGGCCACCCACTGGGCTTCGACGATGTCGGAGGCCGGCATCGTGGAGGACCCGATGGCCCGGACCTTGCCGCTGCGGATCAGGTCCGAGAGCGCGGACAGGGTGTCCTCGATGTCGGTGTCGGGGTCCGGCCGGTGGATCTGGTAGAGGTCGATGTAGTCGGTCTGCAGGCGGCGCAGCGAGTTCTCGACCTCGGCCATGATCCAGCGCCGCGAGTTGCCTTGCTGATTGGGATCCTCACCCATCGGGCCGTTCACCTTGGTCGCCAGGACGACGTCGTCGCGACGCCCCTTGAGCGCCTGGCCCACGATCTCTTCGGACTCGCCGCCGGAATACCTGTCGGCGGTGTCCACGAAGTTGATCCCCGCATCCAGCGCCTTGTGGATGATGCGGATCGAGTCGTCGTGGTCAGGGTTGCCGAAGGGCCCGAACATCATGGCGCCGAGCGCGTAGGGGCTGACCTTGATGCCGGTCCGGCCGAGGGTGCGGTACCGCATGCGGTTTCTCCCGAGGTTGTGCCGAGCTGTGTGGAGCGCTTGTCCGGCGCCGCGCCCCAGATTGAAGCGGAACGCTCTTCCGGAACTATATGGAAAGTATTTCCGGAAAGCAAACGTGGGGATGTCGGGATGGCCAGGACGGCGCCCCCGGCGCCGCACCTACCCAATCAGCCCGGAGTCCCCGGCGGGCAGTTAAGATCTCCGTCGTGAAACGTGCGATCGATGTGGGGTTGTTCGGCGAGCTGGCCGACCCGCGGGTGGTGGCCCGCCTGGCGGCCCGGGCCGAGGAGCGGGGCTGGGACGGCTTTTTCGTCTGGGATCACATCGCCTACCGTGCGCCGGTGCGGGCGGTGGCCGACCCGTGGGTGTCCTTGGCCGCGGTGGCCTGCGCCACGTCCCGGGTGAGGATCGGCGCGCTGGTCACCCCGCTGTCCCGGCGCCGGGTGCACAAGCTGGCCAGGGAGACCGCCACGCTGGACCTGCTCAGCTCCGGCCGCCTCGTTTTCGGGGCGGGGCTCGGCAGTGCGCGGAACAACGAACTGGAGCCGTTCGGCGAGGTGACCGACCCGCGTGAGCGTGCTCGCCTGCTTGATCAGGGGCTGGACACGCTGGCCGGGTACTGGGCCGGGGAGTTCGAGCCGGTCCCCGTGCAGCGGCCCAGGCCGCCGGTGTGGGTGGCGGGGGAGTGGCCGCACCGCCGGCCGGTGCGGCGGGCGCTGCGCTGGGACGGCCTGTTCGCCATCGGCCTGCCCGATCCTGCGGCGCTGGCCGAACTGGCGGCGGAGATCCGCGCCGCCCGCCCCGACGGCGGCGCGTTCGAGCTGATCACCGAGCTTGCCCCGGATACCGACCTCGGCCCGTGGGAGCGGGCGGGCCTGACCTGGGCGGTCACGCTCTTCGGCCTGGAACCCACCGAAGCGGGAGTCCGGGCCGTGATCGACGCTGGCCCGGGCTAGCCGGCACCGATGGCGCACCTGCAGGACGCGCTGTCGCGCGCCCCACGAGGTGCTGGATCCGGGCAGGCCATCGGCTGTGCGGCCTTAGCTGGGCTGGGGCACGATCCGGATGTACGGCTTGGGCTGCTCCCACTCTCCGAAGAGCTCCTTGGCCTGGTCGTTGGAGACCGAGCCGGCGATGATGACGTTCTCACCCTGCTTCCAGTTGGCCGGTGTGGCCACCTTGTGCTTGGCGGTGAGCTGCAGCGAGTCGACGACCCGCAGCACCTCGTCGAAGTTGCGCCCGGTTGTCATCGGGTACACCAGGACCAGCTTGATCTTCTTGTCCGGGCCGATCACGAACACGTTCCGCACCGTCTGGTTATCCGCGGGCGTGCGCGACTTGGGGTCGCCCGAGACGTCGGCCGGCAGCATCCCGTACAGCTTGGCCACGTTGAAGTCGTGGTCGGCGATGAGCGGGTAGTTGGGCGCGGTGCCCTGGGTCTCGGCGATGTCGGCGGCCCACCGCTCGTGGTCTCCGGTGGAGTCGACCGACAGGCCGATGATCTTCACGCCGCGCTGGTCGAACTCCGGCTTGATCTTGGCCATGTAGCCGAGCTCGGTGGTGCAGATCGGCGTGAAGTCCTTGGGGTGCGAGAACAGGACCGCCCAGGAGTCCCCGAGCCAGTCGTAGAAGTGAATCGGCCCTTCGCTCGTCTCAGCCTCGAAGTCCGGAGCGGTATCGCCGATGGTAAGTGGCATGGTCTTCCTCCCTTGGTAACCGCAGATCGTGCGTAGCACGGCTGCGTCCTCCGCGTAATTTACGACATGATCGGTAGGTAATGGGACTGGGGTCACAAAGAGAGCCCGTGACCGTGGCGCTCGTAGCCTGTACTGTGACCACTTCGTCCCGGTCTGGGCCGATGGGGCCCGATATCTGGCCTACGGCCCCGTTACTCATGCGCCCGGCGGCGGACCCCTCGAACGCCGTCACGGCGCCAGCGGTGCTGAGCACAACCGCAGGCTGAGGCGACCTGAGCCGGGTGAGCCGGCGAATCACCCGTCCGTGTGACGTCGGCTCACCCTGGCGGGCGTGAAACTCGGTGTCATCTGAAGCGTGGCCGCCGCCCGTCGGCCGGCCGCCCACCCTGGAAGGAATGGCATGAGTACCACCCAGCACGCAGCCCAGCAGATCACCCCAGCCCAGCCCGGTGACAGCCGACAGCCGGCCACCCCGGTGATCGCGTTCCTCGGCACCGGGCGGATGGACGGCCCGATGGCCGCCAACCTGGCCCGCGCCGGTTTCCGCGTGCGGGCGTGGGACCGCACCGCCAGCCACGCCGCCGCCCTCATCAAGGACGGCGCGACCACGGCGGCCAGCCCAGCCGAAGCCGTCAAGGGCGCCGGCATCCTCATCACCATGCTGGCCGACGGCCCGCCACCGAGCAGGCGCTACGCGGGCCGGACGGGGAAATGGACATCGCCCCCGGCCTGATCTGGGTGCAGATGGCCACCGTCGGGATGGAATGGACCGAACGGTTCCTCAACACCGCCACCCATTCCCAGGTGAGCTTCTTCGACGCCCCGGTCTCGGGCAGCCAGGGACCGGCCCAGGCCGGCGAACTGGCCATCTTGGCCAGCGGTCCTTCCTGGATGAAGGAAGCCGTCACCCCGGTGTTCGCGGCGCTTGGCCGGGCCACCACCTGGCTCGGGCCGGCCGGCAACGGTACCCGGGCCAAGCTGGTACTCAACAACTGGCTCGCTGACCTCGCAGAAACCACTGCGGAGACCCTCTCCTTCGCCCGTCAGCTCGGCCTGGACCCGGCCCTGATCGTGGACGTGCTGGAGTCGACGCCCCTCGCATGGCCCTACGCGATGCAAAAGGCCCGTACCATGCTGGCCGGCGACTTCACCCCCGCGTTCGCGCTCAAGCACGCGCTCAAAGACGCCGACCTCGCGGCGCAGGCCGCCCAGGCCAGCGGCACCGAGCTCACCCTCACCAACGCGCTGCTGCCCCGGTGGCGGCGCGCTGCCGCTGCCGGGCACGCCAACGACGACCTGGCCGCCATCTATGCCACGCCCTGAGGCTCGTCCTAGACCGTCGCGCTCACCGGCGTAGGTAGGTCAGGACCGCCAATAATGCGAGAGTCTCTGCGGCCATGGCGAGTTCGACCGGGCTGAACGGGATGACCAGCGGGAACGCGTCGTGCAAGGCGACGCCCGGCTGGGCGATGATCCGTGGGTGCCGACCGCTATGCGGCCAGGACGCGGCGTGGACGAGAAACGGATGGCAAAGGAAGACATCCCCGGCGCGACCGGTGACCAGGGATGTGGGGCGGGCGGCGCTGGCCTGCGCGGCCAGCGGAGCCGCTTGGGTCCACGGCATGCCCTCGTCGCCCGCAGGTGCGAGGGTGCGGGCGGTATCCCGGTGCGAGCCTGGCCGGACCCTGGTCGGGGCACTGTCGGCGTCCACGTCGGTGAACAGGTAGAGCGCCAAGAGCCCGCGTGCCCGGGACCGGTGGTTGACCCGCCACTCGCCCTTCATGTCGTAGCTTGCCTCGATGTGCCAGCCGGCGTCGCCAGGATCGGCCTGGCTGGGGAAGCGCACCGGGATGGTGCCGCCCACACCCTGCCTGCGCCACCAGCGCCCCGCGCCGATCAGCTGGTCGAATGCCTCCCACAGCGATGGCTGGGTGCCGGCCGCGGCGAACGCCTCGCTCTCGGGGCAGGGGATCCGCACCACCGGATCCCGCCACGTGGCAGGGGCGTCGCGCAGCACTCCGCGCTCGGCGAGCGCGGACCAGATTTCCTCCTGACACGCCCGCAGGACGTCGTCGGGCACCGCGCCCCGGACGGCCACGAACCCGTCCGCGACGAACGAGTCGATCTCGGCCTCGCTGAGCATGCTGCCAGCGTGGCACGCGTCGGCCCCGACCTCCAGCGAATAATGAGCAGGCAGCCTCAGCCGAGGTCAGCCGCTGGCTGGCTCGTTCTTGCCGTGGCGCGGCGGACGAGCGGGCTAGCGAGCCACGCGGTACCGGAGGTAGACGACCCTCGAGCTGAACGTGCGGGTCTCGGTAGACCCTGGCCCGGTACTCGTCGATCAGACCCAACCCGGCCGCCTCGGCGGCCAGGCTCGCGCCACCGATCGCGATGTTGCCCTCCGCCGGCTCGGCTCGGATCGGAGTCGGCGGTCTCCCAGTACAGCATCGTCTCGTACGGCCGCCGTCCCAGCAGGTGGACGCCGACCTCTTATATCTCCTCGGTGACGAAGCGAAAGACCTCCTCGTCGGGCGCCTCCCAGTCAACGCCGCCGTCCGGCCCGACGATGTAGCCGTCAAGTGAGACGCCCATCGAATCGGTCACGCGGCGCATCAGGAGTCCTCCTCGTAGCGGGTCCGACAGTACGACCGCCGGACCCGCAGAACCCATCGCGACTCACTATGACCGTTCTCGTAAGCTTGACGCCCGCTGCCGGGCCTCGGCTTGCTGCTTGATGGCCTCGTTGATCGCCTCGAAGGTGCCCTGGATGGTGGCGATCACATTGACTATGCGGCCGCCGCGATATCCCCTCCTGGTGCCGCCGAGTCCATGATAGGTCGAGGCCTGCACCAGCAAGGTGCCGTCGCCCGATGGGCTCAGGAGGAATCTGCGCTTGCTTATCGTGATCCCGAGTAGCTTCGATGCCCACCGCAGTTCGGTACCCGGATCAACGGTTAGCACCCTCACCTTGGCGGTCATTGGGTTGCCGGTCGCCGGAACGGTAGTCTTGATGGTGAGCTTGCTCCCGACGGCGAGTTGCCCGGTCACCGACAGGAACGCCGGATGCCACTGTGAATAGCTGGCCAGATCGGCCAGCACCGCCCACACGTTCTGTGGTGTGGCGGCAATCTCGATTGACGTCGATACTTCGTAAGCCATCGCGGCCGGCCTCCCGCGTGAATCATACGACGGCTTCGACGGACGTTGCCGGGCAGTGCGTAGAGTCTGGCTCATGCTGGACTCGCTGACGCTACCCGTGCTGCCGACGTTGTACGGCGAGCGGGTCATCTTGCGAGGCCCGCGGGCCTCGGATGTCGATGATAGGTTGCGCCATCCGATCGATCCCGAGGAAGAAGACGGCTACGGCTCGTCGTGGCGGCGTGAGTGGGATGGCCGCCGTTACCACACGCGGGAGTATCTGACCGCCACCCGTTCCCCGCCAGATCCCCGCATCTACACCTGGGTGGTCGAATATAACGGCCACAGCATTGGCAGCGCCGGTCTTGAAGTGAATCCCGAACAACACGGCGCCGAATACACCGTGGGCTTGTTCGTCGCCGCCCTGCGCGGCCGGGGGCTGGGCCGTGAGGTGACCCGGCTGGTGCTCGCTTGGGCGTTTGAGGTGCTGGGTGTGCACCGCGTCGAGTTGCAGGTGCTGGCCAGCAATCGCCGTGCCATCGACTGCTACCTGGCCTGCGGCTTCCGCCGGGAGGGGGTCCGCCGCGAAGCCGAACTCTACCCCGACGGCTGGAAAGACTTCATCCTCATGGGCATCCTGCGCTCCGAGCACGCCGCCCAAGCTGGGCCGGGGGCTGACGAGCTGCCGTCACGCGCCTTCCGGGAAATTCCCTAGTCGCACAGCTACCCGAGTACTGCAATTCATGCGTGCCGCATGAAAAATTATTTCGTGCACGTCGTCAGGCCGTTCCCACGCGGTATAACGACCGAGTCCGCTCTGTCGGCGGGACTGGAACGGAGGTGGCGGCGCGGTTCCCGGCGCACATCGGTCCGGGCTGCCGTGCGCCCCAACGGGACCTGGCGTCCCAGCAGTGTCAACGGCCAGGTTGTGGTCCCCGGTGGTGGCTAGCGTTCGCTCGCTCGGTTACCCGGTGCGGTAAGGTCACGTCCGGTGCCGGGTCAGCATCCCGCGAACACCACCCGCCTCGCCTGGCACACCCGTGCCGGGCGCTCCCGCTCTGCAGCAACACCGATGGTCCATCGACGTTGCCCAAGCAACACCTATGGTCCCTCGATGTGGGTCAGATTCGGGTTTCTGCCCCGGCGAAGCTGTTAAAAGTGGGGCGAACGGTACCTGCCACGGCACTAGTTTTTCGGGATGTCAATGGCGGTCATGAACGCCAGACGCGGACCCCGCTGGTCGTAGGAGTCAGCGGGATTGACGCGACCGGCAGCCTGTGAGGTCTGAGCCTAAAAGAAGGTGGGACTTTTAACTCGCCATTACCTGGGGGTTTCCACCTGGCGATGCCCGAGGACCTTTCTTATGGCTTTGGGCGGACGGTGGCGGAGATGAGTTGGTAATGAGATGAGTCTCGATCCACAGCTCGAGTTCTTTGGCCGGGATCGGCCTGCAGATCTGGTATCCCTGCACGAGGTCGCATCCCATGTCGGTTAGGTCGCTTCGAGTAATGCTGTCCTGGACGCCTTCCGCGACGACGGTCATTCCAAGGTTGTGCCCCAGGTCGACGGCGGAGCGCACGATGACGGCGTTTTCGGGGTCGTTCGCCATGCCCATTACGAAGGAGCGGTCGATCTTCAGTTCCTTGACCGGCAAGGTCTTGAGGTACGACATGGACGAGTAACCGGTGCCGAAGTCGTCGATGCTCAGTGACACTCCCATGGAGTCGAGGGCTTGCAGGACGGTGAGGGCGAGGTCGTGGTCGGTCATTACTGCTGTCTCGGTGAGCTCAAGGCTCAACAGGTGTGGCGCGACGCCATGGGCGTCCAGAAGGTCCTGTACGTGAGCCGGGAATCTGGGGTCGAGCAAGGAGCGTGCGGAGATGTTCACCGCGACGGGGATCGGGCGTCCTGCGTCGGCCCACTTCCGGGCTTGGCTCAGCGCGAGGTGCAGCACCTCGGTCGTGAGCGCATGGATGATTGCGGTGTTCTCAGCGAGCGGGATGAACTCGTCGGGCTGCAGCACGCCCAAGGTGGGATGCGTCCAGCGGACGAGGGCTTCGACACTGCTCAGCGTGCCGGTGCCAGTGCTGATCTTGGGCTGGTAGTGCAAGATCAACTCGCCGGTGGCGATGGCCCGGCGCAGGTCTCCGAGGAGGACGAGGCGGGAGAGATTGTTGTCGTCGCGAGACGCCTCGTAGCGGGCGAATGGAACGTGTGCAGCCTTGGCCTCGTACATGGCTACATCGGCGTGACGCAGAAGTGTCTCGACGTCGTCGCCGGGTTCTGTAAGGGCGATTCCGATGCTGGCGTCGACGTCGAGAGCGATGTCGTAGATCGAGAACGGGTCGTGCAGGGCGGCACCGACGCGTTGCGTGGCCGCTAGTGCGTCTTCCCATCCAGAAAGGGGGAGAAGAATCGCGAACTCGTCACCACCGAGGCGGGCCACGGAGTCGGAGTCGCGCAGCGAGCCCCTGAGCCGATCCGCGACCTGAAGAAGGAGGTGATCACCGTATTGGTGGCCGAGGGTGTCGTTGACCTCTTTGAAACGGTTGAGGTCCAAGAGCAACACAGCCACGGTGGCGCCCGAGCGAGCGGCGGTGCGCAGAGCTACGCCGGTCCGGTCCTGGAACAGGGTCCGGTTCGGAAGGTCGGTTAGCGGGTCGTGGAGGGCCTGATACCGGTTATGTTCACTTTCGGAGTGGAGGTCCCGCTGGTAGCGGATCACGACGACTGCTCCACCGATGACCAGGCCGATTGCCGCGAGCAGCGTGGCAAGATCGACGAGGAGCACAAAACCTCCAATTTTGCGGACCGACGCCGCCGCGCTGAGAGCCCTGGATTCGTGTAGCGCGGCCGCGGCATAAACCTGGCCTTCCATGACGCCGAAGACCGGGTCGACAGCTCGGGTATCTATGGCGTTCGTTACGGCCACCAGATCGTGGCGATCGACTGACAGGAACAGCCGCGCGCTGGCTGCGACGTAGGCGCTGTGCTCGCGCAGCACCACCTTCGCCAGGTTTCGGTCGGCGCTGTCACCCAGGATAGCCACCTGTCGCATGGCCTGCTCCAGGGAGACTTCAGCCGCTGCGTGGCCTGCCCGCGGAACCGGTCCGGGTTGGAGGCGGTACTTCCGCTCGAGCGACTCCTCGGCGGCGATCGCGGTTGCCGCGTGTTGATACGCGTCAGCGGTACGAACAGCACGGGTGCTCGTCCCGGCCGCATGGCTCGTCACCAGGGAACCAACCGTAACTACGACGATGAGCGCCATCAGCCCGAGGCTGGCCCCGATCATCGCCCATCGATTCCACGAGCTTGAGATGGGCCCGCTCTGGACCGTGGACCGTGTCACCCGCTGCCTACGTCGGGGTGAGGTAGGAAATCACATTCAACGATCCACATTTGATCTCGCGATTCCTCTCTGAAGGCGGAGACGGAGCCTCGTAGACACGACGACGCGGCCCAAGCCGTCCCGTTAGAAGGGGTCGGCTGCCTAGGATTCGTCCGTTTGTACTCTCGTTCGGCTGGCCGAGAGCGTGGCTGGACTCAGCGGTTTCGGCTGTGCCGCCGGCGAGTGCTGGTGCGGCGACGGTCGCTGTGAGGATGTTGAATGACTTCAAGCTTCCTGCCTTCCTGCCGGCGCAGAAGCACACCGAGATGCAGGTCTGCGCCTGGGCGGTCGGCATGATAGTAGCGTTCCGTTACAGATTATATACATAGAGTACACGAAATATTCAAACACCCCACTTGCGCCCACATCCTGACGGCTGCATCTGTCGGCTTGCCCACGCGAACGGAAGGGCTCGATCTGCGCCCTAAACCGGATCCGCGTCGGCCCCGCAGGGGCCGAGGCGCTCGCTATCGCCCGGAGCCTGGCCGATCCTGACCCGCTGCTCCTGGCGATGTCAACGAGCACCGATGGCTGGATTGCGAGCGGGCGGTCTCCCCGCCTATCGACGGGACGCCGAGAGTGCCGGACTGCCGCGGCGTCCTTAACGACGAAGACGATGAGGGCTCGGCCGGTCCACGCTGGCCGAAGCCGGTGAACATGCCAATATCCGTCCTAGCCTGACGGTCAACGGTCACCATCTCAAGTGGTCCCGGTGACAGCCGCCTGAATGAGCGTCACAGGACCGCAACGTTCGACGAGCCCTACGCAAAGCTGACGAACGTATCGTGCCAAGGCCAACACGACGTCCTAGCCAGCGGTTACGGGACAAGCCGCAGGTCGCTGGCGCTCATTCGGGCTTTCAGTACTAGACAAGATTTCGAAAACAGTGGGCCGTACAAGATTTGAACTTGTGACCTCTTCCGTGTCAGGGAACTCGGGAGCTTCTGTCACCGTCGGGCTGAGTCGAACGGGGAGCCCCTGACCTGCGAGAAGAATCTGGTTACATCGCGCTGTGTCTGGGAGCGGCTGAACACGTTGGCTCCCATTTCTGGCTCCCAGGGCGTGTGCGGCGGCTGTGGTTGGCATCTCTTGATGGGGCGGTTTTGTCATGAGTACCCGTCATAATCCGGGCATGAAGCTGCGGCGGCTGCGCGACGGCGATGTCCTGGAGAACGGTGACATCGTGCTGGTACGCGGCGGCGACCTGGACCCGGACATCCTCGGCGCGGATGCGGCTCGCTACCACAGCGTCTATGGCGTCTACGGGATCTCGGTCTTCGCTGTCCGCGATGTCACCGTAGACGAGCTCGCTCAGCAGGTGCCGCTCGTCCGCTTCGATCGACTGAGCCTGCTGAAGGTCCGGGATGTTCTCGCCGCTGGGATGCGGCTGGAGCCGACCGGCCGTAATCCGCATCATTTCACTGTGAGCTTCGGTGACCTGGAGGACGGCGCGCAGCGGCTGGCTAGCTGCCCGCATCAGGTAATGCCGAACGTCTACCACGAGGCGTAACCTGGGTAGTGGAGGAGACCTGATGGAACTGCGCATCGACTTGGCAGCCGACCTCAACGACGAAGACGATGAGGGACTCGGCTGGTCCACGCTGAGTGAGGCCCGCGATCCAGGCCGGATCCGCCCCGGGATGATGCTGGTCGCGGGCAACCGCCAGGCTCAGGCGGTCGTCCGGGTGGTGGCCGTCGATGACGACGGACAGGTGCACTTCACTGTGCTGCCCGGGTCCGTCGGCAAGAACCGCCACCTCATCGGCCGTGCCCTTGCCTGAGCACCCGGCAGCCCAGCACGCTCGATAACAGCCAACGACCGGCTTCAGCGGCGGCTGAACACGTTGGCGCCCATGTGCGGCTCACGCAGCGGTCGCAGAGCTTGGACCCCGTCAAGGCACCGTTCGTTTCGTTTCGTGCTGTGCCTCGGCATCGACCTGATTGGTGCTCCGGAGTCGCTCGCGAACTGCACCCACCGAAGACGTCTGCGGCGGGGGAGCGACCGACCTTCCGGGCGACTGCCCAGCCTGAATCGCGAGCACGGAGCAACAAGCCCGGCGATAACGGTTGTGGCCGTGGCCGAATGCTCGTGCCGAATGGCGGGCGTCGCGAGTTCGTATATTTATGCGCCGTTCCGTATGCCGCCAACGGTTGCGACGATCACCAATTCACCGCTGGCAGCTCGTATCCGAGCGCGCCGATCGCCGATTCCGCACGCGAGGTGATCGGTTATCCGTGCCGCGCATCAGGGTGCAGATGGTCGAGTTCTGTGCAGCCTCCCCGCGACGCCGGTTCCCGTCGTAGCTGGCGGCCCGGCCATAGGCTGGGTCACGAAACCGGTGTCCGAGAGGAGACCCGTGTGCCGTACGTCGACCGTGGCGAGGCGAAGATCTGGTACACCGGGCAGGGGACAGGGTTTCCCGTGCTGACGCTGGCGCCAGGCGGGATGCGCTCGAGCGTGCCGCTGTGGGAGATGGCGGCGATCAACCCGCTGACCGTGTACGCCGGGCAGTACCAGATGATCGCGATGGACCAGCGCAACGCTGGGCAGTCCGCCGGCCCGCTTGAGACCGGCGACCCGTGGGGCGCCTACGCAGCCGGCCAGCTCGCGGTCATGGATCATCTCGGCATCGGCCGGTTCCTGGCGTTCGGCTGCTGCATCGGCGGCCCGTTCATCCTGAAGCTGTGCGAACTCGCGCCGGCACGCCGGTGCTCGTCCTGCCCGGAGTCGATCAGTACCACCCGGCCGAGACCGGCCGCGAGATCGCCGCACTCGCGCCTTCCGCCGAGCTGCTCGAGCCGTGGAAAGACCCGGGCATCTTCCCGCCGCCACCGAAGCAGCCGGCCGGTTCCTGCGAGACCACACCCCGCGCTGGATCACCGGCAAGTCGTGCCCGGCCCAGCAGGCGGCGCGCTCCGGGCCACCACGCCCGGGACGGCGGGCATACCGGGCGCATGGCCCACGACTCAACGCAACCGCACCGATCGCGGATCTCGCGCGTCGGCCGTAACCAGCGATCGTGACGCAGCGATACAGTCATTGCACCGGCCGCGAAAGACCTGCCGACTCGGGCGCCGGGTAGCAGGTGCTCTGGAGAATGCGGCCGGTTGCCGTCCCGGCGGTCAGCCCGCTGCGACTGGCGGCAGCACGGCACCAGCGATGAGACGTCCATCTTGATACGACCCGTCCGGGATAAGGGGATGATGTCATGATGACGGAGCAAGCCCCGCACGGCGTTGACAGCACGATCCCTAACGTCGCCAGGATCTATGACTACCTGCTCGGCGGCAAGGACAACTTCGCCGCCGACCGGGCGGCGGCCGGGCAGTTCCTCGCCGTGATCCCCGACATCGCCGCGATAGCCGCAGATAATCGCGCGTTCCTGGCGCGGGCGGTACGGTACCTCGCCGTCGAGGCGAGCATCAGGCAGTTCCTTGACCTGGGCGGCGGGCTCCCCACCCGGTCCAACGTGCATCAGATAGCGCAGCAGGCGGCACCGGACGCGCGCGTGGCCTACGTCGACTACGATCCTGTGGTCGTCCGGCACGGCGAGGCGCTGCTCGCGAACGGCCGCAACGTCGCGATGGTGCACGCCGACCTGACCCAGCCCGCCACGGTGCTGGATCACCCCGAACTCCGCCGGGTACTGGACCTGAGCCAGCCGCTGGCCTTGATCTGCACGGCTACCTTGCACTTCGTCCCTGATGAAGCACACCCGCATGCCGTCATCGCCGCGTACCGCGACCGGATGGCCGCAGGCAGCTACCTGGTCATCACCCACGCCACCTCCTCCGTCACCGCCGGGTACTCGGCAGACGCAGCTACCGAATCGCGTGAAGAAGCGGCCGCGGTCTACCGCCAGGCATCGGCCCAGCTGCATCTGCGGACACTTACCGACATCCGGCGCTTCTTCGACGGCTTCGAGCTGGTCGAGCCCGGCATGGTATGGATGGCTGAGTGGCGGCCTGTACCAGGCGCCCGGCCGGCCGGCCGGATCAACTCCCTCTACGCCGCAGTAGGCCGCAAGCCATAGCCCGTAACGCTGCCCGGCGAGAGCCGCGTTCTCGCGGTGAATGAGGCCGCTGGCGGAGATCGCGGTTTCCTCCGGTGTCCTGGCGGCCTTTCTCGCACCGCACACAGTAGAGTGAAAGCTGAGGAAGTCCCGGTACCACCGCCGCAGGATATCGATCCAATCGCCCCGGATACCTTCTCGCAGGCCCGCCAGAACAACCGGTTCTGAATGGCCGCAGCCAGCTCTACAGTCACCATCCTCGGCGCACCGATCGGCGGCAGTGTGCGCGTCACTCCAGACGAGGGCTGATACGCAGCGCGACAAGGTACGGCCCACATGAGTGAGTCGAGCGCGGAATCGGCGCGCTGGGCCGACGTGGGACTGGGGAGCAAGTATGCGCGCAGATCATCCGCTTCGCCAGCCGTCTGAGGTACCAGCCCGCGTCGGGTGCCGGCGTGTCAGCCTCCTAAGCTTTGCCGTTGTGACGGACAGCTTTGATCCCGTGGCGTATAACCGTGCCGCCTGGGATCGCGAGGTGGAGAACAGTAACGAATGGACCCAGCCGGCCGGGCCGGAGATTATCGCCCGGGCACGGGCCGGCGATTGGTCCGTCGTCCTGATCGGCTACCAGGCAGTGCCGCGCAGCTGGTTTCCGGCTGAACTGGCCGACACTGAGGTGCTGTGCCTGGCGTCCGGCGGAGGGCAGCAGGGGCCGGTGCTCGCGGCAGCGGGCGCGGCCGTGACGGTACTGGACAACTCGCCGCGGCAACTGGGCCGCGACCGGGAGGTCGCCGCCCGCGAGGGACTGGCCGTCCGCACCGTGCTCGGCGACATGCGCGACCTGAGCGTGTTCCCCGATGCCAGCTTCGATGTGGTCTTCAACCCGGTGTCCAACGTGTTCTGCCCCGAGCTTGCACCAGTCTGGCGGGAGTCATTCCGCGTGCTGCGCCCGGGCGGGATCTTGATGGCCGGTTTCCTGAACCCTGACATCTTCATTTTCGACATCACGGCGCTGGACGAGCGGGGTGAGCTCATTGTGCGCCACCGGCTCCCGTTCAGCACCCTTGATCTCCCAGACGCCGAGCGGCAGCGCTCGTACGGGACCGGGCCAATCGAATACAGTCACTCACTCACCGGGCAGATCGGCGGCCAGCTCGCGGCAGGCTTCACCCTGACCCACCTGGACGAAGCCCCGCACCACGCGGATGCCACCGCCCGGTACATGCCTGGTTACTTCGCCACCCGGGCCATCAAGCCGTAACCGCTGCGCGATCGGAGAACGCGCGCGTCCGCGGACCTTCCGGTGGCAACACGACCCGTCACCAGCGCAGAAAGACTGACCCCACGTGGCTCAATAACCTTTCCTGAGCATGACGGTAGCCGCGCCAAACGGCGGTTATCGGTCGTGCGTGGCCAGCGGGAATTGACCATCGAGCGTGACCAGAACCGGCGTTTCCGCTGGGGTGGCGAGTCTGATGCCCTGCGGCCAGGCCGGCAGGCAGGGGACGCAGCCGGGCATAATGGCAGAGTGATCCGCGAACTGCCGAGGGTGGTTCCAGCGCCGCCGGGCAAGCCGGTGCGGGAGGAAGCGGCCCAGGGCCAGGAGCGTGCCCGCCGCCTGGTGCTGCGGCCCGGCAGCTGGGATCGGCAAGAGGCAGCCGCCATGCGGGCCGGGTTTGACGCGGCTGCCGCCGGGTGGGAGGACTCCCGCGGCGGCTACCGGCGTCCGGTGCTGGCCGACGCCCTGGCCCGCGGCGGTCCGTTCCTGCCCGGGCGGGCGGTGGAGATCGCCTCGGGCACCGGGCTGCTCACCCCGCTACTCGCGGCGGTGTGGCCGGAGGTGGCCGCGGTGGACCTGTCCGGTGGCATGCTGGCCCGCTCGGCCGCCAGCGGCCGGATCCAGGCTGATGCCGCCCGGCTGCCGCTGGCCGATGGCCGCGCGGCAGCGGTCGTCATCGCCGACGGGCCGCTGTTCGCCGCCGAGACGGCCCGCGTCATGGCCACCGGGGCGGTACTGGTGTGGTCCAACGCGCTGGGTGACGGTGCTCCGTTTTTCGTCCCCGTCGAGGTCCTGGCAGAGGCGATGACGGCGGCGACGGGCCGTCACTGGGATGCGGTCTGCAGCCAGGCGCACTGGGGCAGCTGGGCCGTGCTCCGCCCCGCCTGATCCACTCCCGGTAGCAAGCAGCCGCGCCACGGCGATGGCCGTACAAACCCACGCTGACGGACACTGATCACAGAACGCAGCCGAGCGCTATCCGGTCCGACACGATATCGATGCTCCTATGTCTGTCAAGGGCTCCTTCGGTTTCGGTTTTTCGGCCATGAGGGCTGGTTATTTACTGCAGTGCTGGGTGCGGACAAGACAGGGATGGGCCACTCCGGGTATGGAGGGAAAGCTCTTATTAGGTCACGCTCAGCAAGTTTGCGG
This sequence comes from uncultured Actinomycetes bacterium, assembly GCA_963808315.1. Taxonomy (GTDB): domain Bacteria; phylum Actinomycetota; class Actinomycetes; order Streptosporangiales; family Streptosporangiaceae; genus Palsa-504. The sequence continues at coordinate 207,788 of CAWEFK010000047.1, forward strand.
TGCCCCGGGGACGGCCGGCGGATCGTTCGCAGGCCAGCAGGTGCGGCAGCCGATTCGCGGGCCAGGCCGCCCCCGGGAGTGCGGGTTAGCCGGCGGTACTGCGGAGGTGGGGATAAACCTCGCGGGCGACGTACCGCTTGAGGCAGCGGATGATCTCCTTCTTGGATTTCCCTTCGGCCGTGCGGCGTTCGGCGTAGACGCGGGTGGCCGGGTCTGAGCCCAGGCGGGTGAACACGATCCGCCACAGGGCATGGTTGGCCTGACGGTCGCCGCCAGGGTTGAGCCGGCGGCGGACGGTCTTGCCTGAGGATGCCGGGATGGGGGCGGCGCCGCACAGGTGCGCCCAGGCGGCCTCGCTACGCAGCCGTTCCGGGTGGTCTCCGGCTGCGATGAGCAGCAGCGCCGCGGTGTGGGAGCCGATCCCGTACAGGGCGAGCAGGCCGGGGGCGCGGGCTGCGACGAGAGGGCCGATGAGTTCGTCGAGGCGCTCGAGCTGGCCGTCGAGGAACTCCGCGCGCCGTCCCAGCTCGCGCAGCGCGATGCGGGTGGCGTAGCCGACAGTGCTGCCCGGCCTGGGGCGCAGCGCGGCCAGCTCGGCGACCAGGGCCGCTGCGGTGTGCCCGCTGAAGCGGACTCGCAGGTCATCTGGGCCGGTCAGGATCAGGGCCCTGGCCTGGTTGATGGTCTGGGTGCGTTCGCCGGCGGCGCTGCGCTTGGCGACCATCAGCGCGCGGATGGCCTCGACCGCGCCGTCGCGGCCCTTGGACGCGCCGCGGGCCCGGCCTGACTGGGCGGCGCGAGCCGCGCTGACAGCGTCGAAGGAGTCGGACTTGCCCTGGCGGCGGCGGTCCTGCCGGTCAGAGCGGTCAACCTCCACGACCCGGACACCGGCCGTGGTGATGTGACGGGCCAGGCCGGCGCCGTAGCTGCCGGTGCCTTCGATCCCGACCAGGCACACGGTCCCGAACCCGGCCAGCCAGTTCATCAGGCCCGTGTATCCGGCCGCGGTTGCCGGGAACTCCCTGACCCCTAGCAGCCCTCCGACGGGGTCGAGCGCAGCCGCGACGTGGACGTCCGCGTGGGTGTCCACTCCGCCTGTGATTGCGCGAGTCTCTACGATGGTCAAGGCCATCCCTTTCTGAGGTTGAGGGATGGCACGCACCCGCTGGCCGCCGGATCTGTGAACCCCGGCCTCTTGCCCAGGCCGGGCAGATCAGGCCGGCACCGCTGGTGGGTGCCAGAAAAAACCTGGGGCCCGGCCGACAGATCGTTTCGAAGGACAGTCTGAAGCGGCGTCAGCCGACTCGGAGGTCAGGCCGGGACCCAGGCCCCCGACCCTACGCCCGCACCAGGGCAAACCCGTGTAAGCCGGGCCGGAAGCTCTATCCACAGTCTCCCTGCCGATTCGGTGTTGCTTGCATATGCACAGTTGCTGAAATGAATGTCGCGCAGATCAGCTGACTATGCGCAGCCCCTACTATGACATAGTGCGTTTCCCGAGCGGTCTTGGCGCGGACCGTTTTGCTTAGCGCGTTAAGGGCATAAGCGCTTGGATTGACGTCCAGCGCAGGTCGCTGTCGCCGAGCAGGGGCTGCATGGCCGCCGACCCGGCGTAGCTGACTGTGCCGGCGGCACGTGAATTAGCGCGCCGTTGACACGACTGTTTGAATGGGCGTATGACACCTGTGCAGGAGCAGCCGCGCGTGGTCAGCGCGAGCCGCGAGATTGCGGCCGGGCCAGGGCGGATCTTCGAGCTGATCGCGGATCCGGCTCAGCAGCCTCGCTGGGACGGCAACGACAATCTGGCCGAAGCCCCCGCTGGGCAGCGCGTGCGACGCGCGGGTGAGGTGTTCACGATGACGCTGACCCACGACGGCGCGATCCGGGAAAACCACGTTGTCGAGTTCGAAGAAGGCCGCCGGATCGCCTGGCGGCCCGCCGAATCGGGCAAGCGGCCGCCGGGACACCTGTGGCGATGGGAACTCGAGCCGGCCTGCGCATCACGCACCCGGGTCACCTGCACCTACGACTGGACCCAGCTGACCGATCCCAAGCGCTTCCGGCGAGCCCAGGCGTACACGCCCGACACGCTTCGGGCATCGATTGACCGGCTCGCGACCCTCGCCGAAGCACCCTGACCGCCCGCCGCCCACGGGGCAGCCGCGGCAAGACCGCGGGCCAGTTCTATCTCACTTGAGCTGTGCCCGGCGGCGGCTCGCCGGGAAGGCAGCGGGCCAGATCGATCTTTCTGGCGCGGCCATGGCACTCAGCCACGCCGACCGAACAGGCGGGAGTGTGCGCGTTCTCCCTGACCTCACGTATCACTCAGCGTGATGGCACGACCGGGCGCGACGCACCGGGCAGCCGCACCCTCCTGTCCCCGGCGACCCGGGACGCACCAGCCGGCTCCACCGTCACGTTCACCGGCGTTCGGCCGCCTGCCGGAAACCCCGGCCTACTCGATGATCCCGGGCTGGTGTCCGCCTCCCGGCCCCGGATCGCCCGGGGTCCGAAGGCACCCGGCCGGCAGCCCGGCCATCCCGGAGCCCGGTCCTCGAGCCCGGCGGCATCCGGGCGTCCCGGCCGGGCTCCCGTTCACCCCTGCGCCGTTACCCTCGATCAGCTCCACCGCCAGGGAGACGGTCCCCGTGCGGCCGGCACGACGAACGGGGACCCCAGCGCACTACGGCAATCCAGGAAGACCCTGTCGGCGGCATGAGCGGTAAATCAGTCGAGTTCCGCCGTCGGCCCATCTACAGTTGCGAAGACTGGCCAACCTGGCGGTAAGGGCTGGGCCCGGTTGTCCCCGCGAGGGGTTCAAGAAGGCCAGGAAGTAGACCCGGCCCAGCCGCCAGTCCAGGTCCGCAACGCGGCATGTGAGTGCGTCGACTCGCATGCGAAGATGCGTTCATGAGCAGTGACGTCGTCCCTGACGTGAGCGCCCTGGCAATTAACGTCACGATCCCGGAGAAACTGCGCTGGACCGACACCCGGCGCGGCGAGGAATTCACGCTGACCACGCTTACGTCCGGCTCCTCCCGGACGAGCGCCTTGCGGTCAAGGCGTATGGGCGGCCAACTGGTGGCGATCGCGGCACATATGTCTCGTTCCGCGTGCTAGGCAGGCCCGAGCTCGCCGCCCTGGTCGCCGAAGCTGCCAACCGCGCCAGCACGCTTTGGGCCGCCCACCGTGGTCTCAGCTAAGCAATCGCGCAGAGCGTTTCCGCGGAGACGCTTCACGACCTGTCAGCTCAGCCAGACGATCAGGCGCGCCCCTGTCGGCGGCAGATGCGGACGTTCTCCATGAGTCGACTGTGCATGACTATGCAGACCCGCCGCTCCGTACTGCCGCTGACGACGTGAGAGCGCCGGTGGTAACCGCGTATGCTACCCCGCGGTTAGATGCGATCCACCTGGCTGTAACGCCAGGATGGGGCGACCGTCGCCCACCCGCATGGCCGACCCGCTCGCTCGTGACCATAACGCATCGGATAGCAGTAGTGCTCCTCGTGGGATGGGCATCTCCCCGGTGAAGACCTCGATGTCGGTGTCGCAGATGCCGACCCGGGCTCGCAGGGTTGTCACCGGCGAGGCGCTACCTCCTACGCCGAGAATTTACCCGGCACAGGTCAGTACGAACGCTCTCATCGGTATCCGCTAGCGTCGGCCGAATCCACGGCGAATTGAACGCCACGATGACGGCACAAAGTGCTGCGGCTTGCATTGCAAGGCCGTCCGAAATTTTCTATGCACGAGAGCATGACCCTTGCAGATAAAGAGATCACGAAAGGTGTGTCGCATATTTTGCTCTTTGGACAAAACGTAAACAGTAACTTACCCTTAGTCACAAAAGCGCCAAGAGGCGGGAGCAAGTCAGATTCGCCGGACGGCCCGATGGGGTCGTGCGGCAGGCTGCTGGACTTTCACGCAAGCCATGGAGGACATCATGCAGGAAGACTTAGCCATCATTCCAGCCACCCTAGCATTCCGCGCGGCCAAGTCAATTCTTTTTGGCCGTCCGGCTGTGCCATCAGAATAACCTCCGGTTACCTCAGGTGACGGGAGCGTCGACCGCTAGAAGGCAGCACTTGTGTTCGCAGGATCGAGCTCCGGCAAGGAGCATGACTCGGTGAAGCAGCCCCGGTCTGGCCGGGGACTCATTCGTGAGCACGGGCGCCACGTCATGAAGTTCGTCCTGGCGGTCATCGGTGCCTTCGTCACGCTAGCAGCGTTCGTATCTACCCTTACGGGGCAGGGCCTTCGGCACTGGATTCAAGTCCATCCGTATCCGGTTTTCATCGCCTCCGTCGCCACGCTCTTGTTGACTCTTGTCACAGCGAACTATGCTCGCGTCCTGACAGAGCGGTACCGGAAACTCGACCTGGCGACGAGATCGCGCGAACTTGCCAGAGGGAAGTCGGCCGATGCAGAGGCGCTTCTCGATCTACTGGCGTTCTTCGGCCCAGGCCCGGTCGGCGAGGACCTGCTGCTTCAGACGGGGAATGTGCGCGCACCGACCGAGGCGCTGCGACGCATACTAACCGATCCTGATTACCTGAGGCGAGCTGCGGTTGAGCTATCGGGCATGTCCCTGGCGGAAATAGATCAGGTTAACAGGTGGATAAAGGTGCGGCGTATCGCGCAAGAAAATGCTCGAGGCCAGCTCTCAATGGAGAATCCTGATGCTGCGCGCGTCCTCGGAGAACTGGTTCAATCGATACTAGCGGCTTCCGATCCGGGGGCGCCAGACAGGGATGACACGGAAGAAGCCTACAGGCAGTCCAGGCGGCATCTGATCGCGTCAGGCGCAACTGGATCGCCGGATCCTTTGGTGCGGCAGCTTGTCATCAATCAGATCCGACGCCTTTACCGAGGGGGCAGCTTCTCGGAAGGCGTCGCGCTGGGAGAACCCTCGCTCGGTCACTGGCAGGAGACATACGGCAGCAATGACCGCCAGACTCTGAGCCTAGCTGTCGAGGTCGGTTCGGCGTTGCGAAGGCTCGGCCGGTGGAAAGAAGCGATGGAGCTCAACCTGGACACACTGGGGCGTCTGAGATCGATCTTCGGGACCGCCGACCAGATCTACCTGCTGTGCGCAAGGAGCTACGGAATCGACCTCGCACTTCTTGGTGACTACACCATGGCGCTCGACAATGACCTGCAATTGCTTCCGCTGTATGAGCGGGTCCTCGGCCGCGATCACCTTGATACACTTCAGCTTCGTAACGAAATAGCCATCAGCCTGCGTTGCCTCGGCAGCTTCGAAGAAGCCCTGGAATACGACCGGCACACTTTCGCCAAGCGACAGGGAATCCTTGGGGATGAAGATACGGGGACGCTGACATCACGGTTTGCGATTGCCCGTGACCTGCGCATGCTCGGCCGGATACGAGAGGCGCATGAAATACTCGGCGGCATCAGTTCGATACTGGGCAGGAAACTCGTCGTCTCAAGGCAGTTCCAACTGCTGGTCGAGGCGGACCTAGCGGTATCGCTTCGCCGGTGCGGCCGTTACCGGGAAGCCCTCGTCAAGGCTGAAGGGGTTCTCAGGCAGTGCGATGCCGCGTTCGGGTCCGGGCACCGCGAGACGCTGCGGACAGGCATCAATGTCATAAACGACCTGCGCATCTCCGGTCGCCTGCTGGATGCCAGGGTACTAGGCCAGCGTGTCGTGGCCGGATGGACGTCGATCACCGGCACGGATCACCCGAACACCCTGACCGCCCAGGCAGCACTCGCGTGCGTATTGCGGGCCGAGGGTAACCCGAGAGCCTCGTTCCGCCTAGACGAGCACGTCGTCTTGAAGCTGACGGATCTGTTCGGCGAGGCGCATCCCAGCACCCTTGCCGTCCTGACCAATATGGCGAGCGATCTGGCGCTGATGGGCGACGTACACAGAGCGCGCCAGGTCGGCGAACGCTCGTTTCTGCTGCATGCTGGAACTCGCGGTGGCACTCACCCGTACACGCTCGCGACGGCGGCGAACCTGTCCCTCGATCGCCGCGCGGATGGCGATCACCGGGGAGCCGATGAACTGCATGCCAGCACGCTGCGGACAAGTGAGGGCACATTGGGAGCTGATCACCCTGACTCGAGGAGGATCGCTCAGTACGGGCGCATGACGCTGGACATCGAGCCGATGATGGACTAGGCCCCTCATGGTTTCGCTGCCGGCACTACTGAACTGCCCGCGACCGTACCGGCATTGGCGTGCAGCCATCGTGCCCGGTGCTCCGAATTGACCTGCCGTGCCGCCGCGCGGGCGGACGGATCCACGGGCTCCGCAAGCAACCCGGCAAGCTGATCGTCCATCTGCGCCACGAACAGATGTCCCGCAGCCGTCAGGCCGGGCCAGTCCCGCAGCTCGGCCAAGGCATCCGAGACGTTTTCACTTCTGCGCGCAAACTCTATCTGCGCCTTCTGCTTGTCGGCACAGGACCTGGAATGGCTTTGCCTCAGCCAGAATCCAGCCACGCCCAAGAAGGCATAACTTCCTTGCAGGAGGGCAGACCGCGGCCGGGGGTCGTCTCGCCACGGAGCGTAGGACAGATCATTATGAGCGGCGCCGATCAGCGTAATTATATCCTCGATGGCCGCAAGCACGAGATGATGGAATTCATGCGTGAGTGCCTCGGCGAACGAAAGCTTATCCGGCGGCAGGCTGAGTAGTACCGCCCCCCAGGCCCAGCCCGATGTGGCGGTTACAGGCTGACCACGTTCCAGCTCGGACGACGGAACGATCGCAGTCAATGTTCCGGCAAGCCCGAGCGCAACGTCTTTGTGATCGCAAGTGAGGAGATCCCACGTCTCGGTCAGCCGCTGCTGCCACTCCTGTGCCAGGCCGGGTGAAATGAGGCACGGCGACGGTGCCAGCCGGGCTAGAAAGGGATCCGAATCCTCCAGGCTCAGCCTTATCTCCAGACCATGAGACCTGGCGGCCACGCTGTAAGCCGGTGTCCAGCTCCGTGCACCGGAGGTTCCGGCGGGCAGGCGCAGTTCCAGGGACCCGGAAGCCACAGTGGCGCCATGGCCGTCCGAAACGAAATCAGCCCAGCTCAGGCTGCTACCAGCCGGCACAGTGACACGCCCCAAAGTCGGAAGATGGATAATTCCGTCTCGGACAGGAAGCTTGAGGTGGCAATGCTGCCGCGTGCGAAGAGCCGCCACGGCAGCGAACGCGGCTAGATGCCCGATATCGGTCGCGGCGGGTTGCTTCCTTCTAGCTCTCAGCCGCATCAGGCATTCGACGGCCCAGAGCCCGAAGTTCGGAAGCGCGAGCAACCGCGCGACGACACCGGGCTGGCTGACCTGCGCAACCCGGAGAATGTCGCGGGCGGAATCGATTATGGCGACAATTTCATCTGATCCGCCGCGGACAGCTTCACGCCGGACCGCCTCCAGCAAGAGAACATTCTTACTGAGCTCCGCAGAACGCAGGTGGCGGATGAGGTTCGCAGTAAATTTACCGCTTGCCAGCGCGATCAGATCAGCTTGCGTCAGCTGATGGAAACCTGACTCTGAACCAGTCTCTTTCAACGCTCTGTTCTGTAATTCTGCCACATCCGGACATGCCCGCCGATGACAGTCGTATCATCATTTACATCACCACACGGCTGAATAAGCCAGTCAACTGCGACTTCCAGCGCTGCCTCATCGAGATACGGTAGGTCTGCCAGTGGCATGGCAGACAAATCAAGCAGGCCGGATCCGGCCTTTATGACCAATTCAGCCATGAGGCTGCTCCCTTACGAGGATGATGGGACCTGCGAACCAGGTGACTCGCCGCAGTCTAGCGTTCCCCCGGGTGGCTCGCTGCTTGATTCTGGCACCTACCATCTCTCTGTTAACGCGATCTTTGTCTTGAGCTCCGCAGCTTCCCACCATGTTTCCCCGTCCGGGCTGACAAGCTCGTCGCGGTGGCCTGGCAACGGCCTTGCAGCCCTTCCCTGATCTTCGGCTTTCGCCGGCGTGGCCTTGCGGCCGTCGGCCGCCTGCCACGGCACGCGCAGCCGTCCGGGCAGGTTCGGCTGAACCGCTCGCCGCCTGAGAGCGGCGCGGACGATCCCGGTTCGGCCCGGTCGAGCCCGCCTTCGCCGCGGCAACTAACCGCGGCTTAGGCGATCAGCGCGTCGAGTTCTGCCTCGCTGGCTCCTTCCACACCAGAAGCGTCGGCTCAAGTCGCCTGACAGCGGACGTCATCGGCTTGGCCGCCATATCCCGAGACCCCTGCCTCGTGTGACACCCGGCGCTGCTGCGTCCAGCCCACGTCCCTGGCACCTCGCCGCGTAGGCGTGGATGCCGGCGACCCGCAAGTGCAGAGGGTATGTACAGATCCAGACGATCTACCTACGTGCGAGCGCCATGGGCTGCAAGCTGGAATTAACTCAGAATCAGCAACTTGGCTCTTTCGCGGATGTGTGACAACAATGTAACGAAGTGCGATGAGGTCAGCTAAACTGTGGATGAGTACGCCAAATTGCGCATATATCCGAATAGCCAGCGCCCGCTCATCGGCATTCTCTGAACAATCCGAGTCGAGGCGCAGGTTCGGGCGTTGCCGCAGGTCACGGCGGATGCAAACATGCTGGCAGGTCGGCTGAGGCTGACAGGAACGGCTCGCGTACGCGCTCGCCAACCCGGGCGCTACGGACGAGGCCACCGTCAGGGAGATGGAAGCGCGCACCGCCGGGTTCCATCACCTGGAGGAGATCGTCACCGCGCCTGCGCTGCTTAAGGGCTCGCCGCGCACCTCAGGGAAGTGAGCACCCTGCTCAACGGCTCCGCCGATGACCCGAAGAACGAGCTCCGCAGGCGGCTGATGGTGACAGCCGGCGAGAGCGCCGTCCTAGCCGGATGGGCGGCCAGCGACATGCGGGAGTCAGCAGCCGCCCGAAGCTTCTACGACACCGCGATGCAGGCGGCCGACTAGGCCGGTGATCCCGCGATCGCGTCATGCGCCCTGGCTTACCGCAGCTATATCCCGAGTACCAAAGGCGCCAACGGCAGGGCGCGGGTCCTGCTGACCGAAGCTCTGCAGAACATCTCCGAGACGACGTCTCCGGCCACCGTCGCCTGGATCGCGGCCCGGCACGCGGAGGAGAGCGCGGAACTCGGCGACCAGACCCAGGCGCTGACCTCATGGGAACGCGCCGAGGAGGCCTAACCCCTGGCGGTCTCATTCGATCTGGTCAGTGCCTCCGCAATTCCCGCCAGGGGCCAACCGTCCGAGGCCATGACCTGCGAAGTCCCACTCAATCTGGTCCGCCACGCCAGGATCGACAAGATTGAGTGAGACGGGCCAAGTTAGATGTGAACGGACAACGGGACAGGACAGTTGGTGGTGGCGGGAGGAACGACTATTTGGCTCGACTTGGACCAATTGGCCCCCGGAATGGCCCCCAAGGCTGTTCGAAGTGTTCGATTATGTCTTCAAGCTAGTGGGCCGTACAAGATTTGAACTTGTGACCTCTTCCGTGTCAGGGAAGCGCTCTCCCGCTGAGCTAACGGCCCTAGAACCTCGCCGAGATGCTACCAGAGCCGGACCCTCTCGTGCTCCGCTGCCCCTGCGCCGTCCCCGCCGATGAGCCGCCGATGAGCCGCTGACCGCCATGGCCACCCGCCTCGCCAGGACCGCCGGCCAGGAACTCCGTCGCCGGTGAAAACTCTACTCGTTTTGGGCGTTTTAACGCTCAACTCCTTGACCCGGTCCAGGAGCAGGGTGAGTGTGTTGAGTATCACCGTGCTCATTGTGAGCCCCTTGACGCTCAACGAGCGAAGTGCCCGGGCCCGTTCGGAACACAGTTAGCGGAGCCCGCACCAAGGCCGTCACCTGAATGACAGGGACACGACGATGACTCGACGACGAGACACCGGATCCGGCGGATCTGCCCCCCGCGCGGCCTGGGGCAAGGCCACCCCGCTCACCCGCCGAACCTTCCTGGCCGGAACGGCGGGTACCGCCGCGCTCGCCCTGGCCGGCTGCAGTACCGGCGCGGAGCAGTTGTTCTCGGGCGGAGGTTCGGGGACGACGATCACGGTCGCGATCGTGTCCAACTCGCAGATGACGGACGCCATCTCGCTGTCTTCGGAGTTCGAGAAGGAACATCCAGGCGTCAGCCTCAACTTCGTGTCCCTGCCCGAGAACGAGGCCAGGGCCAAGATCACCGCGGACGTCTCCACTCAGGGCGGGGAATTCGACGTGGTGATGATCAGCAATTACGAGACCCCCATGTGGTCCGCCAACGGGTGGCTGGTGAACCTGCAGCCATACATCAACGCCACGCCCGGCTACGACGCCGACGACTTCCTGTCCCAGCTCCGCAGCACGCTGTCGTACCGGGGCGACCTGTACTCGGTCCCCTTCTACGGCGAGTCCTCCTTCCTGATGTACCGCAAGGATCTGCTGAAGTCGGCGGGCATCACGATGCCCCAACGGCCCAGCTGGGATCAGGTGGAGAAGATCGCGGCCGAGATGCACGGGAAGAAGGGCATGGTCGGCATCTGCATGCGCGGTGACCCGGGCTGGGGCGAGAACCTCGCGCCGATCGACACCGTGATCAACTCGTTCGGCGGTCGCTGGTTCGATCCCTCCTGGCAGGCCCAGCTGACCAGCCCCGAGGTGGAGCACGCGGTCTCCATGTACGTGTCCATGCTGCAGAAGTACGGCGAGCCCGGTGCTCCCGAGGCCGGGTTCTCCGAGCTCGCCACGCTGTACAGCCAGGGCGATGCCGCCATGTGGTACGACGCGACGTCGGCGGTCAGCACCATCGAGGATCCCGCCAGCAGCAAGGTGGCCGGGCGTAACGGTTACGCCTGGGCGCCTACCCAGGACGGGCGCCCGTCCGGCTGGCTTTACACATGGTCGCTCGCCATTCCCAAGACGTGCCCGAGTAAGCAGTCGGCCTGGGACTTCATCGCGTGGATGACCTCGAAGTCCTACATCGAGACGGTCGGCAGCAAGCTCGGCTGGTCGCACGTGCCGCCCGGCAGCAGGTACTCCAGTTACCAGCTACCGCAGTACAAGAAGCTTTCCGCCGCCTACGGCCCGCTGACCCTGGCGTCGATCACCGCGACCGACTCGGCCCGCCCGACCCGCCTGCCGGTGCCCTACACCGGCATCCAGTTTCTCGACATTCCGGAGTTCCAGGATCTCGGCACCAACGTCAGCGAGCAGTTCAGCTCGGCCATCGCCGGCCAGCAGTCGGCGGCGGCGGCGCTGGCGCAGGCGCAGCATTACGCCCAGACCGTCGGCGACACCTACCGGAGGCCCTGATGACCGCGATCGCTTCGACGGCGACCGCCGCCCAGCCCGTGCGCGCGCGTCCCAAGCGGCGCGGTGACGGCTGGGCGCGACGCGCTCCGCTGCTGCCCGCGCTGGTGTTCACGATCATCGTGACCCAGCTGCCGTTCCTGGTGACGCTCTGGTACTCGCTGGAGTCGTGGAGCCTGGTCCGCCCCAACTCCCGGCATTTCGTCGGCCTGTCGAACTACGCCGACGTGTTTGAGGACAGCCAGTTCCGCACCACGGCGCTGAACACCGTGATCATGACCGCGGGCACCGTCCTCGTCGCGATGGTTATCGGCGTCGCCCTCGCGCTGCTGCTTGACCGCAAGTTCCTCGGCCGGGGTATCGTCCGCACCCTGCTGATCACGCCGTTCCTGATCATGCCGGTGGGGGCGGCGCTGTTGTGGAAGACGACCATGTTCGATCCCACCTTCGGCTTCGTCGACTTCCTGCTCCGGCCGTTCGGGATCGGGCATTTCGACTGGGTGAGCAGCTTCCCGCTGGGCTCGGTGATGATCGAGATGATCTGGCAGTGGACGCCGTTCATGATGCTGCTCGTCCTGGCGGGCCTGCAGAGCCAGCCCAAGGACATCCTGGAGGCCGCCAGCTGCGACGGCGCCAGGCCGGTCTCCATCTTCCGTGAGCTGACGCTGCCGCACCTGCGCCGCTACATCGAGCTCGGCATCGTGCTCGGCGCCATCTACGTGGTCAACGACTTCGATGCCGTCTACATGATGACCCAGGGCGGCCCCGGCATCTCAAGCGCTAACTTGCCCTTCTACATCTACCAGCGGGCCTTCCTCGGCTTCCAGGTCGGCCAGGCCGCCGCGATGGGCGTCGTCGTCGTCATCGCGACGATCATCGTCTCCACCTTCGCGCTCCGGCTGATCTTCACCTCGTTCTCAGGCACCGAACAGGCGGCATGATGGCAACCGCGCAAAGCACCACGTCAGACACCACCGCAACCGGCCCGGAGCGGCCGACCGTCCGCAGCAAGCGGCGCGAGAACAGCCTCACCTGGGGGATCGTAGGCTGGATCGTCGGGATCGTGTTCTTCTTCCCGGTCCTGTGGATGGTTCTCACCTCTTTCAAGACCGAGGCGCAGGCGTACACCAACACGCCGCACCTGTTCTTCTCGCCCACCTTGTCGCAGTACAGGGCGGTGTTCGCCAGCGGCATCTGGCCCTACGTCGCGAACTCGGCCTTCGCCACGATCGTCTCCACCGTCCTGGTGCTGCTGCTGGCCACGCCGTGTGCGTTCGCGCTGTCGCTGCGTCCGGTGGCCAAGACGCGCGACGTGCTGTTCTTCTTCATCAGCACCAAGATGCTGCCGGTCGTGGCCGCGATCATCCCGATCTACATCGCCTCGCGTGACCTGCACATGCTCGACAACATCTTCACGCTGGTCATTCTCTACACCGCGATGAACCTGCCGATCGCGATGTGGATGATGCGGTCCTTCTTCCTGGAGGTGCCGGGTGAATTGCTGGAGGCGGCGGAGATGGACGGGGCGCCGCTGCGCCGCACCGTGGTCGAGGTGATCTTGCCTGTGGTCGCGCCCGGGCTCGCGGCCACCGCCCTGATCTGCTGCATCTTTTCCTGGAACGAGTTCTTCTTCGCGGTGAACCTGACCGCCACGCAGGCCGCGACCGTTCCGGTGTTTCTCGTCGGCTTCATCTCCTCCGAAGGGCTGTACTTCGCCCAGCTGGCCGCGGCCGCCACGGCGGCGACCCTGCCGGTGGTGCTGGCCGGCTGGGTGGCGCAGCGCCAGCTCGTCCGCGGCCTGTCCTTCGGAGCGATCAAATGAGCAAGCCCACCCCCCATTCAGGAGGCGAACATGGCTGAGGTCACCTACGATCACGCGACGTGCATCTATCCAGGTGCCGAACGGCCCGCCGTGGACGCACTCAACCTGGCCATTTCCGACGGCGAGTTCGTCGTCATGGTGGGTCCCTCGGGCTGCGGGAAAACTACCGCGCTGCGGATGCTGGCCGGCCTGGAACAGGTGGACGACGGATCGGTTCTCATCGACGGCCAGGACATGAGCGCGGTGCCGTCCCGCGACCGTGACATCGCGATGGTGTTCCAGAACTATGCCCTCTACCCCAACAAGACCGTCGGCGAGAACATGGGTTTCGCGCTCAAGATGCACGGCATCGGCAAGGATGAGCGCGCCCGGCGCGTCCGGGAAGCGGCCAAGCTGCTTGACCTCGAGCCGCTGCTTGACCGCAAGCCGCGAAACCTGTCCGGCGGTCAGCGCCAGCGGGTCGCGATGGGCCGCGCCATCGTCCGCGAGCCGAAGGTCTTCTGCATGGACGAGCCGCTGTCCAACCTCGATGCCCAGCTGCGCGTGCAGACCCGCACCCAGATTGCGGACCTCCAGCGCAGGCTGGGCGTCACCACCGTCTACGTGACCCATGACCAGGTAGAAGCCATGACGATGGGTGCGCGGGTGGCCGTGATGAAGACCGGGCAGCTGCAGCAGTTCGACTCGCCCACCGAGCTGTACGACCGGCCCGCGAACCTCTTCGTCGCCTCCTTCATCGGCTCGCCGGCGATGAATCGTTTCGAGGGCAAGCTGGAGCAAGACGGCATTCGGGCCGGCGACGTCCTGCTGTAGCTGTCCGCCGCTCAGCTGCACGAGGCCAGGGGGCACGACCGGCTCGTCATCGGGGTCAGGCCCGAGCACCTGTCGATCGGCGAGGGCGACCTCACCCTGAAGGTCATGCTGGTCGAGGACCTGGGCAGCGACTCCTACATTTACGGCCACCTTGCCGACGACCCCGACACCAACCTCATCGTCCGGTCCGGCCGCGACCATCCCCGTCCCGGTGAAATGGTCAAGGTCAGCGTGGACACCACCTACCTGCACCTATTCGACGCGAAAGCGGCCTGCGCCTAGGCGATTAGCCAAGGAACGACCAAACGCGGCGTGTCATTCCGCAAAATGTCGGCATCAGGCTTATCATAGAACAAGTAATCAAATTTGATCTTTGAGCCAGTGAAAGAGGGTGAATTCGCCGAGCCGTCACATGCCCGAGGAGGTGAGAGGAGGTGAGTGCCGTTCCGTCCCCCGTCACTACGGCCGAGGCGCTGGCGATGCTGACCTCCGCGATGCGCTACCTGGCTGACGCCGATCCGACCCAGATGCCCGCGAGTGAGCAGGCCGAGTGCCTGCAGGCGCTGGAACGGTCCGACGCGGTGGAGACCGCCGCGCGGGCCCGGGTGCTGGGCGCGTTCACCGCCGGGAAGGGCTACGCCGAGGACGCGGACTACAGCCCGAGGTCCTGGCTGATCCATAAGACCCGGATCACCCGCGGTGCCGCCGCCGGGCACACCGCCTGGGCCGCCCGGGCCCGGCTCCACCCCCGCATCCTGGCCGTGATGGCTACCGGGGATGTCACCGAGCCCTACGCCCGGACCCTGTGCCAGTGGACGGATAAGCTTCCGGAGGACTGCCGGGATGCCGCCGATGCGATTCTGGCTGCGGCGGCCCTCAAGGGCATGGACTTGCGGGACCTGGCGGCGCTGGCCGCGGAGATCCAGTCCCGCGCCTGTCCGGCTCCCGACCCCGACCCGGGGAGGTCGTTCGAGGACCGGGCGGTCCGGCTGGAGACGACGTTCGGCGGTGCCGGGGTGCTGTCCGGTGACCTCACCGGGGAATGCACCGCGCTGGTGAACACGGTCCTGGACGCGCTGTCCGCTCCTCGCGGCGCGGAGGACACCCGCAGTCACTCCCAGCGGTATCACGACGCGCTCCACGAGGCGATGCACCGCCTGGTCGCGGCCGGGCTGCTCCCGGACCGGGCCGGGCAGCCGGCGAAGGCGCTGGCGCATATTTCGCTGGCGGACCTGATGGTCCTGGATGGCGATTCGGCGTTGCAGGAGCGGTGGATCGAACGGGTCCGGGCCGAGTGGGCCGGGCACCGCGCCGCGGCGTCGGTGGGTGGTAGTGACGGTGCCGCGTGGCTGGAGGGGGAGGAGGCCGAGGGGTTCGCGTGCGACGCGTCGATTACTCCGGTGGTGTTCGGTGAGGTGAACCCGGCGGTCCTGGATGACCTGGTCCGGTTCTGCGTCCAGCTCGCCGCCTACCACCACGGCCGCCCCGCCCCCTGCGCCCCCTGTGCCCCCTGTGCCCCATGTTCCCCCGCCGACCCGGTCCCGCCGTCCGCCGTGAGTCCAGAGACCCCCGAGGTCCCGCCAGGCCTGCTCAGCCGCGAGGCGCTGGAGAGGGCGATCATCGGCAAGGCCGTCGCCCTGGTCTCGGGACCCGGCGGCCTGGCGAGCTTCCTGCGCCGGGAGCAGCTCGGGGCCCGGCTCGCCGGGCCGAGCCTGCCCCTGGACGTCGGGTACAGCGATGACGTCCCGGCGTCGATCCGGAACGCGGTCAAGGCGCGGGATCAGTTCTGCCAGTGGGCCGGCGGCTGTCATCAGCCGGCGTCGGCGTGTGAAGTGCATCATCTCAAGCACAAGGGCCGCGGCGGCGAGACAAGTCTTGAAAATTGTATTCTAATTTGCTGGTTTCACCATCATGTGATGATCCACCGGATGGGCTGGACCCTGGTCCGTTATCCGGACGGTACCACGATGGCATGGAACCGGGACAAGTCCAAGGTGCTGCGCAGCCACAGCCCGCCCGCCCGCGCGGGGTGACGGCCCCGCGCCGAAGTTCCGCCTGAACCGTCGCCGGCCACCCTTCCGTGGCCCGGGTACGGTGGTCCTCGTGCCGCGCGTGTCGTGGTGGGGCGTGATGTCGTCGGCCGGGTCGCCTGCTCTGCTCGTGACCGGGTCGACGGTCGCGGCCGGGCTGCAGCCACGCCCCTTCGATCCGGTGGCCGATACCATCAGCTCCTCGCGGCGGTGGGCGCCGCGGACCGGTGGGTGATGACCGGGGCGCGGTCGGGGTGGGTGTGGGTTACTTCGTCACCGGGCTGGCGCTCAAGCCGGCGGCTCTGGCCGGGCGCTTGATCCTGATGGCGGTCGGGGTGGCCACGGTACTGGTCGCGCTGAACCCGAGCGGGCCGGGCACGGAGGCACCTGGCCGCATACATTCTGGGCCGCGACCGGCTTCATCATCATGGCCGCCTGGCCGGTCGCGGGCCGCATCCGCGGGTCCGAGGTGCCATACGGGCTGCGGCCTGCGGTGGCGGTCAGCGCCACCGCGGTGATGCTCGGCCTGCTCGCGTGGTTCGGCGTGGAACTGATCTCGGCGGGTCACCAGGTTGGCCTGGCCGAGCGGGCGTTGGCCGGCACCCAGGCCTTGTGGCCCCTAGCTGTGGTCCTGACGGCGAGACGGGGGACCGGTTACCATCGCCTTCTGTGGAACCCCTGACGCCTTCGCTCGCCGTGCTCCTGGACAGCTACCAACCCGAGAACGACGATGAGGCCGCGGATCTAACCCGTCTGCGTGCGCTGGTGGCGACCACGGGTGACCCGTGGCGACGCGATCTGCCTCTACACGTGACCGCGTCCGCCCTGATCGCGCACCCGCCTACGTCCCGGGTCCTGCTGCGCTGGCATCAGCGCCAGCAGGGTTGGCTCCAGGTCGGCGGTCATGGTGACCCGGGGGAGAGCGACCTGCTCGCCATCACCCGGCGCGAAGCGCAGGAAGAAACCGGCCTGCCGGACCTGGAGCCGTGGCCGGACGCCGGGATCCGGCAGATAGCCATCGTCAGCGTCCCGGCCGGCAAGGGAGAGCCCGCCCACGAGCACGCCGACATCAGGCTCTTCATGGCCACCAGCTTCCCGGAAGCGGCCCGCCCCGAGAACCCGGATGCCCCCCTGCGCTGGCTCTCCCTGCCCGACGCCCGCGAAGCCGCCTCCGAGCCAAGCGTCCGGGAGACCCTGACCCGGATGGAGCGACTACTGGCCTAAGTCAGCCCGCACGCGCAGCCGGCCCCAGGATGCGCAGGGCTCAGACCGGCTCGTCCTCGCCCTCGTCCATCGCCAGGAACTCTTCCATCGCGGCGCCCATCGACAGGTCACCGGGCTGGAGGCCGTCGCCACCCAATCCTGGCGGGCTGTCCGGGTTGATCTTGACGAAGGGCGGCAGCTGCGGCTCAGACCACACGACGGCCTTGCGCTTGCCCGTGACCCAGCGCTTAATCCTGACCATGCTCCTCTACTTACCCATTACGCCATTAATAACCGCTGCGAGGCCCGCTCCCTGGAGCCATTTCCTGATCGATGTGCGGACTGGCCGCGTCGGGTTGCGGCGCCTGGATGTCGTGACGGGTGACGGCGAGATAACCCACCAGCGCGGCGACCAGGATCGCCGCGACCACGGCCGTCCGGCCGTCACCGAAGTTGGCGCCGCTGACCGAGTGCGGCTTGCCGAAGTAATCGGCGAACGACGCGCCGAGAGGCCTGGTCACCACGTACGCGAACCAGAAGGCGGCGATCGAGCCGAGGCCGAAGCGCGACCAGGCGACAGCGGGAATCAAGATGATAATGCCGAACATGATTCCTGACGCCAGGTAACCCAGCCCTAGAGCGGTGGCGGTGAAGTCGCCCAGGGCGGTGCCGAGCGCGAAGGTGACGAACACCGTGACCCAGTAATAGCATTCCCGCCGCCGCGTGGTGATGCTGTGAATCGACAACGTGCCCTCGCTGCGCTGCCACCGCCAGAAGACCAGGGCCAGCACCACGGCCCAGAAGGCCGTGGTGCCCGCGTAGGG
This sequence comes from uncultured Actinomycetes bacterium, assembly GCA_963808315.1. Lineage (GTDB taxonomy): Bacteria > Actinomycetota > Actinomycetes > Streptosporangiales > Streptosporangiaceae > Palsa-504. The sequence continues at coordinate 225,748 of CAWEFK010000047.1, forward strand.
GATGCCGACGGCCAGGTGCATGGTGTCAGACACGCCCGTGCCAAAGGTCGCGATGGCGTAGGCCAGGAACCAGTAGGCCGCTGCGACGTAACGGCGGGTCCGGAACTGCCATATCAGGGCCACGACCAGGAAGAGGGTCTCGATCGCGGCGCCGGTCACCTTGCTGCCCAGGGCCAGGTAGTCCGACGCCGCTTCGCCCCCGGCGGTCGTCAGGATCTTGACCACCCAGAACAAGAACGTGATCTCGGGCACCTTGGCCGCCAGCGGCTCGGCGAAGAAGGAGCCGCCGATCCCGCGGCCCTGGCGGTCGGTCTCGAGCCTCATAGTCTGCGTTCGGCGTAACGGTCAGGGCCCAGGCCGGGTCAGCGGGCCGCCCCGCACGATGGTGCGGGCGCACGGCCGCCTTAGCCGGGGCGATGTGCACGAGGCAATTGTAGGTAACCACGGCAATGGCGAGATGCATGAGCATGAGCACCGCGACCGCGCGGCCCGGCTGGCCCAGGTCCAGGATGTACAGGTCCGGGAGCCAAAGCACCAGCGTGACCAGTACCGCCAGCCGGAAGAACAACCAGCGCGGCGCGGAGCTCATGCGGGTTACGACCGGCCACGCCACGCAGGCGATCACCACGCCGATGATCGTGAGCTTGGCGTAGTCGGAAAACCGGAAGTGGACGTAACCCTTGGTTGACGGGAAGACCGCCTCGCCCGCCAGGACCAATATCGCATCGGCCGCCAGCGACCCCGCTACCGCGACGATGAGCGCCGCCAGCACGCGCAGCGACGGATGGCTGCTGGTGAGCCGAAGGGTCGAAATCGACCCGGACCAGCTTGAGTATGCGATTCAGCCACGGCGGCAGGCCAGCAGGCAAGTCCCCTCCATCGTCAGGCGGCGCTAGCTAAGGTATGCCGCGACCGGCCCGCGAGCGGGATAGCCGAGGGGACGAAATCTGCCCGTCCCTTCTCATCCTCAGGTCGGACGTGGTCCGCTGAGCTGAGCTCCCACCTGCGGCGATGGCCAGGCCAGGGGCCGTGGTGAAAGGACGGGAAGCGGTACGCTGCCGGTAAGTCACCCGCGAAGGACGCACATTGGGCACCATGACCGAGCTTTCTGCCTGGCCGAAGCGGGCCGCCGGGGCGGCCGCACGGCTGCGACCCGCGCGGCCCGAGCCCGAGCTGGGCCAGCCGGCGCCGGATGACATCACTCGCGGCCTGTTCTCCAGTGGTCGCCGCCTCGCGCGGACCCACCCGCTGGCGACCGACGCGCTGGTGGCGGCGGTGCTCCTGGCCCTGTCCTCGGTTTGGCTGGCGGGGTCGGCGTTCGCCAGCCCCGCGCGCCGCCATCTTCCAGACGGTGCTGATCGCCATGATCGCCGCTCGCCGCATCTGGCCCGCCGCGCGTTTTCCTCGCGGCCAGCGCCGTCGCGTTCGCCCAGTGGCTGGCGGGCTTCCCGCTGCTGGGGGACGCGTCGCTGCTGGTCGCGCTCTACACGGTCGCGGCCCACCAGTCACGGCTCCGCGCGCTGCTCGCCGCCGGACTGCTCGAAGCCGGCGCCGTCATGGCGGCCTTCAAGTGGGAGCCAGCCGGGACACCGGAACGGTCGCTGATCTTCCTCACCGCTACCGTGATCGCCGCGCTGTTCACCGGCCTGACCGCGGCCTCGGGGAGCAGGTACCTGGCCTGGATGGACGAGCGCGCCCGCAGGCTCGAGACCGAGCGGGACCAGCAGGCCGCGATCGCGGCGTCCGGCGAGCGGACCCGGATCGCCCGTGAGCTCCACGACATCGTGTCCCACAGCCTGTCCGTGGTCATCACGCTGGCCGACGCCGCGGCCATCGTGGGCCGTGCCCACCCCGATCAGGGGGCGGAGGCGATGGCCGAGGTCGCCGAGGTCGGCCGGCGCGCCCTGGCCGACATGCGGGCGATGCTCGGCGTCCTGCGGACCGACGAGCCGCCGTCCGGGCTGGCTCCGCAGCCCGGTGTCGCCGAACTTGGAGGCGCTCGTCGACCGGGTCCGCGGCTACGGGCCTGTCGGCGGTCCTCGTCGTCGAAGGCACGCCCTTCTCGCTCGGCGCCGCCGCCGAGCTGACCGTTTACCGCATCGCGCAGGAGGCGCTGACCAACACGCTCAGGCACGCCACGGCCGGCCACGCGCAGGTCACCATCGCCTACGCCGATCCCGAGGTGACCGTGCGGGTGACCGACGACGGCCCCGGGGCGGCTCAGGCCCCAGGCCAGGGCCATGGCCTGCACGGCATGCGGGAACGGGTGGCCCTGCACCAGGGCACCCTGCGGGCCGGCCCCGCCGCCGGCGAAGGCTGGCTCGTCGAGGCGACCTTCCGACCGGAACAGCTGACCTCGTGAGCGAGCGACCCAGCATGAGCCATCTCCGTGCTGCTGACCGATGACCAGGCGTTGCTGCGCCGCGGTTTCCGCATGATCCTCGAGGCCGAGGGCGACATCACGGTCGTCGCGGAGGCGGGCAACGGCGAGGAAGCCGTCGACCTGGCCCGCCGTCACCTGCCCGACGTGGTGCTGATGGATATCCGGATGCCGGGCACCGACGGCATCGAGGCGACCCGGCGCATCGTCGCCGCCGACGTCCGGGTCCGGGTGCTGGTCCTGACGACGTTCGACCTCGACGAGTATGCGTTCGGCGCGCTGCGCGCCGGTGCCAGCGGCTTCTTGCTGAAGGACGTGCGCCCGGGCGATCTCGTCGCCGCCATCAGGACGGTCGCGGCGGGGGATGCGGTCATCTCACCCCGGGTGACCCGCCGCCTGCTGGAGGAGTACGCCCAGGTGCTGCCCCTGTCCGTCAGTCAGCAGGCCGAACGGTACCCGCAGCTGTCCGCGCTGACCGAGCGCGAGCGCGAGGTGCTGATCGCGGTGGCCAAGGGCCTGTCCAACGCCGAGATCGCGGCCGCCTTGTACGTGTCGGAGGCGACCGTGAAGTCCCACGTCGGCCGGATCCTGGCCAAGCTTGGCCTGCGCGACCGGGTCCAGGTCGTCGTGCTCGCCTACGAGGCAGGCCTCATCCAGCCCGGCGTGCACTGAACCCGGCCGCCGCCGGGCAGGCCGGCGCGGGTAATCCGCCGAAATACTCTTATATACTGACAAGGTGTGATCAGTCCTAGTGATGAGCTTTGCCCGTATTGCCTATTTCCCGAGGGCCGCGGATAGTGTTCGCTAGGTGTGTGGATTGACAACTGCCTGCTGGACGGCGATCTAGACATCGTCTCCGCCCGGCGCTGCGCCCAGCCCCTGCTGAGCGCGCCCAGCCCGAGCACAGGAGACATCGACCGTGATCATGCCTACGCATGCACAAATATGGGAGCAGGAGGACGCCAGCGCCCCGGCGCCTGCGCCCGGCGAATACTATCCATTTGCCCTCCCTGCCGACCTTCCAGAGGTTATTCAAGCCCTCGGTAAGCACTTTAGCCGGGCTGAGCCACGGCAACGTGCGATCTCATACATGACGGGTCTCCTGTCGAATGTGTCGCGTAAGAACGGCTGCAATCTAGCCGCCTATGCACGTGAACAGGTACCCGATGGGATGCATCGCCTTCTTACCACAGCTAAGTGGGATGTCGATGGCGTCCGTGATGAGCTGGGACTGTATGTGGTGAGCCGACTGCGCAGCAAAGACGCCGTTCTTGCGGTCGGACAGACCAGCTTCCCGAAAAAGGGTGATTATTCGGCCGGCGTACAGCGTCAGTTCAGTGAGACCTCGCGGCGTATCGAGAACTGTCAGATCGGGCTATTCCTCTGTTACAGCAGCCCGACTGGGGCGGCCTTCATCGACCGGGAGTTGTACCTGCCCGAGGAGTGGTGGAAGGACAGCGAGCGCTGCGCCGGCGCCGGGATCACGCAAAAGGCTTTCGCTAGCCGCGCCGACCTGGCATTGAAGATGCTTCGGCGCGCGTTCGATAACGAGGTGCCTCACTCATGGGTGGTCATCTCGGAAATCGACAGCTCCGTCAGCCGCATCAGCGACTGGCTGGAGGCCCACCAGCTGCCGTACCTCATGAAGATACGGTCGTCGATGCGGCTGGGCATACAGGTGGGCCCGCGCATCATCGAGATGCGGGCCGAGGACATCCTGCGGCAGGCTCCCATCCTGCACCTTCGCGGATTCCAGGGCCGCGAGACCCAGTGGCTCCGGCTCACCCTCGAACTCAGCCCTCGCACGGACACGGTGCGCTGGCTGCTTATCCACCGCAACCTGGCCGGCAAGCGGCTCACCTACTACCAGGCCTTCGGGAAGATCGGCACGACCCTGCTGGAGCTCGCCCAGCTGGTTCCGGCGTGCAGCGTCGTCAGCCATGAGCTCGCGCTGGCGAAGTCCAAGGTGGGACTGGCCGAGTACGAGGCGCGGCGCTATGGAGCCTGGTACCGTCACATCACCCTGTCCCTGCTCGCGCACGCGCTACTGCCTAAGACGGATTGAGGGCGCGTGCCGCCTCGGCGTTCCTGCCATCCAAGTACAGGGCGAGCACGTAGCTGGCGATGGCGAGCGCGCATAGACCGGCCATTATCAGCGAGCTGAAGTCCTTGTTGAAGACGAGAAAGCTGATGCCGTTGAAAGCCGCGCCGATAATGAACGCCGCGCCACAGCTCATCGACCAGATCCAAAGGGCGCTGCGGCTGCGGGCGGCGAGCACGATGCATTCAATTCCGACCAGAACGAGCAGGCATCCGAGTGCGGCGTGCGCGGCAAGCCACGTGCTCGAGCCAACGGAGAGCGCCCAGCCCAGGGCGCTCGCCCCGCCAGAGAAATAGTTGTGCGCATTGGCGCCAGGATGCTGGTCCGGGATGCTGACGTACAGGTTGTTGATCATGCCAAGGAAGAACTGCACAAGGAGGCCCAGGGACATGAAGATGGCGCGGTTCCGAAGTCGCCGCCGCCGCGCCGGTGCCCGCTGTGTCGTCTTCTGCCTGCGTGCGGTAATAGTCATGGCTATCAATGTACAAGCTTCGGCGTTGAAACGGCAGTCGTCGTTCTCGCTATACCAGCTACTCCCGCAGGTGCGCTAGAAGTGCGGTCCTGACGAATTTCCGCCTTGCGTACCGCAGCCCGCTCGGTGACGCCCTGCTACGCTCAATCGGGAGGCTTGATGATTCGCTACCTGCAGCTTGAAGTCGTTCGCGCACTACGCGACTCGCGTTACGTGGTGCTGGCCCTCGGGGCCCCGGTTGGCTTTTACCTTCTCTTCGCCGAGATTTTTTCTGCTCAGTCGTCCCAGGACGGCGGCCTGCCGTCGTCGGTTGAACTCATGGTGGCGATGGCCACATTCGGCGCCATGTGGGGTGCGCTGTCCTCGACGGCGCCACGGCTGGCCCGTGATCGGGACCGGGGCTGGCTCAACGTGCTCCGGGTGACGCCGCTGTCCCCGGCGAGCGTGCTAGCGGCTCGGATCGCTGCGGGCCTGATCGTCTCGGCTCCCGCCATCGTCGCGGTCGGCATTACCGCGCGGCTGGCCCACTCGGTTCAGCTATCGGCTGGCCAGTGGGTCATCGGGTTCGTCGTGTTGTGGATCGCAACCCTGCCGTTCGTCATCCTCGGCATCGCGATCGGCATGCTGACCGACAGCACGACGGCGTACGGCGTCACGCTTGGCCTGTACATAGCGCTCGCCGCACTGGGCGGCCTGTGGGTCCCGCCGGAGAACTTCCCGTCGGGCCTGCTCCATGTGGCCCAGATACTGCCGTCCTACAACCAGGCCGACCTCGGCTGGCGGATAGCCGCGAACAAGGCGCCGACCGCTGGCAGCCTCATCGTACTGGCGGCGTGGACGGTCGGCCTGGTGCTGATCGCCTATCTGGCCGGATCCGGGATCAGGCTGGTGCCGCGCCGGAAGCGGCCGCAGGCCGAGCTGCCGGCCCTCGCGCCGGCTCCGCGCGGCAGCGGTGCCGAGGAGGTAAACATCCCGGCGGTCAGCCTGGTCCAGGTAACCAAGAGCTATGGGTCGGTGCGAGCGCTGGACCGGCTCGACCTGCAGATCCCGGCGGGGAGTTCGGTCGCCTTGCTCGGACCCAACGGCGCAGGCAAGACGACAGCCATCGGCATCATGCTGGGGCTCCGCGGGGCCGACAGCGGCACGGTGACACTGTTCGGCGAGCGGCCGCGAACGGCCATCATTAACGGCAGGGTCGGCGCCATGTTGCAAGACGCGGAGCTGATGTCCGGGGTCAGGGTCGGTGAACTGCTGCGCTTCATCCGCAGCCTGTATCCCGATCCGCTCGACTACGATTCGACGGTCCGGAGCACCGGGCTGGAAGAACTCGTCGGCCGCCGGACCGACCGGTTGTCTACCGGCCAGGTCCAGCGGGTGAGCTTTGCTATCGCCCTCATCGGCAACCCGCAGCTCATGGTGCTTGACGAGCCCACGGCCGGCCTGGACGTCCGCGCTCAGCAGGGCTTCTGGGACGACATCAAGGTCTTCAGGGCCAGCGGCCGCACCGTGCTGTACTCCACCCACTACCTGGAGGAAGCCGACAAGAACGCGGACCGGATCATCGTGATCCAAGGTGGCCGCCCGGTGGCTGACGGCACGCCGCGCGAGGTAAGGGTGGCCGGCGGCGCGCACTTGACTGTCCGGTTCCGGTTGACCGATCAGCCGCGCTCAGACCTGAGCCGTCTGCCCGGAGTCACCTCGGTCGAACGCGACGGTTGCGACGTGACGCTGCACACCACGGACTCCGACGCCACCGTCTGGAGCCTGTACGACATGCGCCACGACATAGCCGACCTGGAAATCACCGGAGGTGGCCTCCGAGACGCCTTCCTTTCCCTGACCGACGCCGGCCAGCTCACCTAGTACGCTGGTGCGCTGACCGGGAACGTTCCCCGGTCAGCGCACTACGGCAAGCCGCCTGGCCTCAGGCGATGGCATCGCGGACGACCCGGGTCGCCCAGGTAACCACCAGCACGCACAGGGGTACCAGCACGGCGAAGGCCTGCCAGACGGCCGGGTTGCTCAGCGTCCCGCCGGCCAGCAGCCGGGACGCCTGCACCGCGTAGTACAGCGGGTTGAAGTGCGCCATTATCTGCACAAATGACGGCGCCAGCGAAATCGGCAGCAGCACGCCCGCCAGCAGCAGCGTCGGCAGGTTCAGGGCGTTGATGATGGCCGCGAAGCCGCTGATCTGCTTGGTGACGAGCGCGATCGCGATGGAGAACGCCGCCATGATGGCCATCAGTATCGCCAGCATCGCCACCAGCACGACCAGACCGAGCCAGTGAATCCTGAAGCCAAGGAAGAGGCTGAGGACCACCACGAAAGCGTCGAACACAAACATCAGCATCATGCTGGCCAGGATCGGAGCGGTCAGGATGGCGATCCGGCTGGCGGGAGTGACCCTGAGCCGCTCGATGACGCCATCCTTGAGCTCGAAGAGGGTGCCGTAACCGGAGCTGATGCCGCTGGTGAACGCGAGCAGAGCCAGGATCCCCGGCAGGAACAGGTCAAGCACGTTCCCGTGCAGGTTCAGGCCGGGCACGCCGATCAGGTGCTTGAGCAGCGGCATGAACAGGGCCAAGTACAGGATCGGGGTCAAGAAGCCCACCACCAGCCACACCGGGTTCCGCAGCAGGTGGGTCAGGTACCGGTGGAACAGCAGGCCGATGTCCCGGCCGGTGCTCATGCTGCCGCCGTCCCGTCAGAGTCGTCCGTACCGGCCAGTGACCGGCCGGTTTTCCTCAGGTAGACGTCGTCCAGGCTCGGCTCGGCCAGCGTGATGGACCGGACCCTGATGCCGTCCCCGTCGAGCAGCCGGATAAGAGTGGGCAGCACGGTGTCACCGTCATCGACGTAGAAGCGGATCATGTGGTCAATGGTCGTGAGGTCCCGCACGTACGACTGCCGCCGCAGCAGCGGCAGGGCGCGCTCGGCGTCCTGGCCGTCCTGCCTGAGCGTGATGGCGATGGCGTCGCCGAGGACCTGCTTCTTCAGGTCCCTGGGCGTGCCCAGGGCGACGACCTGGCCGTGGTCGATAATCATCAGCCGGTCACAGAGCACGTCGGCCTCCTCCAGGTAGTGCGTGGTAAGAAACAGCGTGGTCCCGCGATCGCGAAGTTCGCGAACGCAAGCCCACAGGCTGGCGCGGCTGCGCGGGTCAAGACCGGTCGTCGGCTCGTCGAGGAACAGCACGGCTGGTTCGTGCACGACGCCGAGCGCCACGTCGAGCCGGCGACGCTGCCCGCCTGAGTAGGTTTTGACCCGGCGATCGACGAAACCGCCGAGATCGAGCTGCTCCACGAGTCCGGTCACTCGCTGGGTGGCTCGCGCCCGCGACTGCCCGTACAGGCGTCCCTGCAGGACCAGGTTCTCTCGCCCGGTACTGATCTCGTCCGCTCCGCCGAGCTGGCTCACGTAGCCAATCCGCGAGCGGACCCGCTTCGGCTCCCTGGCGACATCGAAGCCGGCCACGACCGCGCGGCCGGACCCTATCGGTATCAGCGTGGTCAGCATCCGCAGGGTAGTCGTCTTGCCCGCGCCATTCGGTCCCAGGAAACCGAAAATCTCACCCTTCCGCACCTCGATATTGACCGAGCGCACCGCCTGGACCGCGCCCTGCCCTGACCCGAAAGTTTTGGACAGCTCATGTGCCGTGATTACATTCTCTTCGGTGCTAATGTTATTATCCTCGTGCATCGCCATCTCCAAGCGCAGCCGATATAGGCAGGCTCAGCATATCTGTAGTGTCAGCTCTAACGCCCGGTATATGTGCGGAAGACTCCCTGCCTTGCCCCGTTGCGCCTTGCCCATCGTAACCTGATGAGATCTTATTGTTTACAAGATATCTGCGCACAGGAAAAGGGGAATTGAGATGGACGAGCCTGGAGTCGCGCGCCTGGTACGCCTGCCAGAGCAGCTCGATGAACGGGGCGGCCTGGTCGTCATTGAAAGCGACCAGGAAATCCAGTTCAATATCAGCCGTGTCTTCTACTCCTACGGCGTTCCCTCAAACGTTACCCGTGGCGGACATGCGCACAGGGAACTTCAGCAATCCATTATCGCTTTGTGCGGAAGTCTCACCGTGCTGATCGATGACGGCACGAGCCGCACGAGGCATGTTCTCGATCAGCCGAGCCTTGGCCTCTATGTCCCGCCGATGAACTGGGTTGACCTGGAGGATTTCACGCCCGGTGCTGTGTGCCTCGTTCTCGCTTCGCTGCCGTACGACAAAGCTGACTACCTCCACGACTACGACGAGTTTGTTCACGAAAAGCTGGGCACCGGATGAAGATTCCGTTTGCGGATTTGCGGGCCCCCTACGTCGAGCTCCAGCGCGAGCTTGACGCGGCGTACCGCCGGGTGGCCGCGTCTGGCTGGTACCTCCTGGGCGCCGAGACAGAGGCATTCGAGGACGAGTTCGCCAGCTACTGCGGAGTCCGGCGTTGCGTGACGGTCGGCAGCGGTCTCGACGCGCTCATCTTGATCCTGCGGGCGCACGAGATCGGGCCGGGCGATGAGGTCATCGTCCCGGCGCACACGTGCCTGGCCACCTGGCTGGCGGTGACCGCGGTTGGCGCGCGGCCGGTGCCGGTCGAGCCGGACCCGGTCACCTGCAACATCGACCCGGCCCGGATCCCGGCGGCGATCACCGCGCGCACCAGGGCGATCATCGCCGTCCACCTGTACGGCCTGCCCGCCGAAATGGACGCGATCAGCAGCGTGGCCGCCGCGCATGGGATCACGGTCATCGAGGACGCTGCTCAGGCGCATGGTGCCAGGCACCGGGGGAAGCGGGTCGGCGGGCTGTCCGCCGCCGCCGCGTTCAGCTTCTACCCGACGAAGAACCTGGCTGCCTCGGGCGACGGGGCGCGGTGCTGACCGACGACGACCGCATCGCCGACCGGGTGCGCCTGCTGCGCAACTACGGCTTGCGGAACCGGTTGCACTTCGAGGTCAAGGGCATGAACTCGCGCCTCGACGAGCTGCAAGCCGCGTTCCTGCGGGTACGCCTGGCGCATCTGGACGCGTGGAACGCCAGCCGCGCCAAGGTCGCCGACCGGTACCTCGCTGGGCTGGCGGGGCTGCCCGGCCTCGTGCTGCCACCGAGCCCGGACTGGTCCGAACCGGTGTGGCACGTATTCGCCATCCGCCATCCCCGCCTGCTGCTCATTCAGCAGCAACTCACCGAGGCCGGGATCGGCACGCTGGTTCACTATCCCGAGCCGATTCACCTGTCCGGCGCCTTCGCCGAATACCGCTGGGCGCCGGGCGCCTTCCCGCTGGCCGAGCAGATCGCCGCGAGCGAGCTCAGCTTGCCGATGCGCCCGGATCTTGATGAGCCCGCGATTTCCCTGGTGATACAAGAGGTCACGGCGGCTGTGCTGGGCTGCGCTCAGCCGGTGCCGTGATCATGTCTGGAAGGGCGCTCAGTCGTGCGCGTGCTATTCACTACCCCCACGGGCATCAGCCATCTCCGGTCGACCCTGTCCCTGGCCGAAGGCCTGACCCAGGCCGGACACGAGGTCGCCTACGCCACGTCGGCGTCGTTCGGGCCGGCCGTCCGGTCGGCTGGCTACCTGTCCTTCGCCGCCGGGCTCGACTACGAGGAAAGCCGGCCTGAGTCGCTTCCCGCGCTGCACTCGGCGCAGGCCGGCGGGGCCGCGCTGAGCGTGTTCGCGGAGCTGGCCGGGAAGGGCATGGTCGAAGACCTCGACCGGGTGATCGATGACTGGCGTCCCGGTCTGGTCATCCGCGGCATGCTGGAGTTTGGCGGCTGGATCGCGGCCGAACGCGCCGGACTTCCAGTGGCCACGATCAGTCCGTCGATCGACCTGCCCGCGCCGGTGCTCGTGTCGTTCACCAAGGACCTGCTGACCGAAGAGCTGCCCGGCCGGTACGGCATCGCGCCCGACCCGGGGCTGGAGCGGCTCTACGGTTATCCGTTCCTCGGCACGCTGCCGGCCGAGCTGACCCCACCGGGATTTCCCCCGCCGCCGCGGTGTTTCCGGCTGCGCGATCACCGGGCGGAATCCGCTTCGACCGGTCAAGATGGCCAGCCCGACTGGATGGCCGGACTAGGCTCGCGCCCGCTGGTGCACATCGCGTTCGGCTCGATATTCGGATCCTCGCCGCAGGCCAGGCGCATTATCGCGGCCGCCCTGACCGGATTGTGCTCAGAAGCGGTGGACGTCGTGGTCGCGGTAGGCAGCCAGGGGAACCCGGACGACTTCGGCACCTGGCCGTCGAACATCCGGATCGTGCGCTATATCTCCGACTACCGGGCCTTTTTCGAGCGCTGTGACGTCCTGGTGAACAACGCCGGGCCGGGAACACTCAAGTTCGCCATGGCGGCCGGGGTCCCGGCCTGCCTGATCCCCTTTCATGCCGAAGGCCCGATGATCGCCCGGCAACTGCATCAGCTCGGCGCCGGCCTGCTGTGCACGGGGATACCCGAGGACCGGCGTCCGTTCCCCGCGGTCGACCTCGATCGCCTGGAACCCGAACATATCCGTGCGAGCGTGCGCAGGCTCCTGGATGAGGCGACATTCGGCAGCGCCATGGTCCGGCTCGGGGACTCGATGCGATCGCTGCCGTCGGCAGCCGAAGCGGTGCGATGGCTCATGAGAGCCATCGAAGTTCAGTCAGCACCATGGGCCAGGAGGCAGGAAGATGGAAACTGAGATCAATCCGGAGCAAGAGTTCGCCGGAATGGTGGCCTTCGTCACAGGCGGCAGTCGCGGCATCGGCGCGGCGACCGCGCGCCTTCTCGCCGCACGCGGCGCCGCGGTCGGGATCAACTACCTGCACAGTGACGCGAAGGCGAAGGCTGCGGTGGAGTTGATCACCGCGGCGGGCGGCGCCGCGGTGGCCGTACGCGCGGACGTCACCGACGAAGAGGAGACCCGCGCCGCCATCGACGCCGTCGAGCGGGACCTCGGGCCGATCGACGTCGCGGTCTTCAACGCTCACGGCCTGGCGACCCCGGCCCGTGCCCCGTTCCTCAAGGTGCCGCAGTGGCTGATCGAGGATGTCATCGTGCGGCAGGTGCGAGCAGTGCTGATCCCGAGCCGCATCCTGCTGCCGCGCATGGCCGAGCGCGGCCAGGGCTCCGTTGTCGTCGTCACGTCGACTCAGGTGCTGCATCCAGCCGAGCAGATGCTTGCGCTCGCGATGGGGAAGGGCGCGCTCGCCGTGGCGGTGAAGGCGCTCGCGGAGGAGTTCGCGCCGATCCGGGTCAACGCCATCGCGCCCGGCCCCATCCTGACCGACGCGACCGCCACGTTGCTGAGCGATGAGTACAAGCAGTCGCGCGCCGAGGTAACCCCGCTAGGCCGGCTCGGTACGGCAGAAGATGTGGCGGGCCCCATCGTCGCCCTGGCCGGGCCCTCGTGCAGCTTCATTACCGGAGCCACGCTTCAGGTCAACGGCGGCATCCTGATGGCCTAGGGGCCGGACACAGGTGAGCTGGCCGCACGGGAAGGCGGGCTTGGTGCCGCCTTCGCGTGCTGGCCAGCTCACCGCGGGGCTCGGGTGCGGGGATCAGGCGTCGCCCAGGATGCTGCCGAGCTTCATGCCGAGCACGGCGTCGCCCTCGACGCGCAGCTTGCCTATCATGAAGGCCTCGACCCCGCTGAGCTCACCACTGGACATCGCGAGCATGTCTTCCTCGTCGATGGTGATGGTGACATCCGGCTTGTCGACCGTGCCGGGAGTGATCGTGGCCGCGCCCTGGTCGAAGGCCAGGACCCATCGTCCCCCGCCGTCTCCCACGATGTGGTACTGGTAAATGGCCGTGAGATCCTCGGCCTTGTCCCGTGCTTCGGCGAGCTGCTTCGCCATGTCATCAAATGCAGCCTGTATAGCAGCCATTTCATTACCTTCCTTTGCCGGGGTTGCCTCATTGACGGCCCGGGGCTGTGCCTCACGCTCCGCCTGTGCCTCCGCCCACGCTTTGTGCGCGAGTTCCATCGGCTTGCCCAGGCCCTTCACGCCATCGACTGGGCCGCTCTCGTGCGGCTTTTCATCGAGCCGCCGGGAGAACGGTCCCCAGTGCTCACAGAACTTCCCGTCCTTGACCCGGAGCATATTAATTTCCATCCGCTTCTGCAGACGGTCCTCCGGCGGCACCCCCTGGCTTTTACCTTCCAGGAAACCGCGTGGCGTTCCGTACTGTATGCTGCGGCACACCACGGTGTCGCCGTCCACGCAGATGTCGAGGATCTCATGTCGTACATCAGGGAAAACCCACCGCAGATACGGAATCCAGGTCCGCACGATCTCCGGCCCGGTGCGGTTGTCCAGTGGATAATTGCCCTCCACATATTCTTCGTGAAAGAGCTCGTCGACTACTGGGCCGAGGTCGCCGTCGTTGATGATCTCCGCCACGAAGCGGCGGACCATCGCCCTGTTTCTTTCCTGCGGGGATTCGGTTACTGCCATGTCATGCTCCTCCGGTTGCCTCGGCGATACGGGTCGCGACCATGATTTGTGCCGGCCACCCCGGCAACCTGCCGCCGTCAGGTGGCATGCTGCTCCTCCTTCACATCAAGGACCACAAGCGCCGGAGAATCCCTGCGCAGCATGATCGCCTTCATCGCGTCCGCTGCTGATTCCAGTGGGAAACGATGGGTCACGAGCGGGTCGATGTCGAGATCGCCCTGGGCCGCCAGCGTGCGGACCCGGCCGACATCATCGCGGGTGGCGTGTGGACAGCCGCAGACGCGCAGGTTGCGGGTCATGACGTCCAGGTAGTTGACCTGGATCAGGCTAGGGTTGCCGGCCATCAGGACCGCGCAGCCGCGGCGGTTCAGGCCCGGGAGGCATTGCTGGACCACGAACGGTTCGATCGGCGTGAAGTCCACCAGCGCATCGAAACCGCCCGACGCTTCCTTGACGGCGGCGGTCAGCCCGGCCTTCTTCTTCCAGTCGGCCGGCAGTTCCTCGATCGCGACAGCCGCTTCGACGTACGGGAACGCCTTGACCAGCGCGTCTAGCGCCGACCGGTGGTTCGCGACGGCCACCACCCGGTCGAATCCGAGCAGTGGCGCGCAGGCCACCGCCAGGCGGCCGTTGGCGCCGGTCGCGCCGGTGATGAGCAAGCGGCCGCCGGCGGCGCTCGCCCGGGCCGTCGACAGCGCCTTCGCGGAGATCGCGGCGGTGGTTAGCTTGCAGCCCGCAGGGAACGAGATTCCGTCGGGGAGCAGGTCCAGGTTGGCCGCGGGTACCCGTACGTACTCGGCCATGCCTCCGTTGTGATAGCGCTCGTAGACCGACATGCCGTCGGGGCCGAAGACCGCGTAGCCGATCATCGCGAAGGCCGGGCACTGACTTTCGTCACCGGCGGCACACCCCGGGCAGGACGTTTTGCGGCAGCCGAGCGGCGCGTAAACGTGCACCCGGTCGCCCTCGGTCACGTTCGTGACGCCGGGGCCGGTCGCGGCCACCACGCCGGATATCTCGTGACCCAGCGTCGCGGGCATCAGCTTGATCATATCGGTGAAGAGCCACACCGACACCAGGCCGCGGGAAAGCCCCACTGAATGTACCCGGACGAGGGCTTCGCCCGGGCCGATGTCGGGTACCGGAATCTCCTCCACGACAAATGCATTACGTTTCGGGTGGACTCGGACGGCGCGCATATATAGTTACCCATCTCACGTATGTTGCTTTCCTGTATACCATCAAAAGCCCCCGCGGGCCGCATCGCGCCAGTATTCTGCCGGTCGCAGGTGCACTTCCGCACTTGGAAAAAAACTGCTCGGGAAATTCACCGGGAAATATGCGGTAAGTACGAAAGTAGTGCGGACATCTCACCGGAGTCTTGCCCCGTTTCTGTCGGCCGATAATACTGATGGCATAGCCGAGCGGAAGCGTCGGCGAACGCGCTAGCAGGAGGTGGCCGGGTGGCTGGGCACATTGACGTCCGGGTTAAGGTCGCAGCATCACTCGACGTGTTGTGGGAAGTTTCTAAAGCGGTCGAGATGGCCCAGGCAACAGCGGGGCCGGCCGACCGGCATGCGGTGGGCCATGAAATGGTCGAGTTTAATCGGGACCGCAACAGCGTCATTTACCGCATTAATCCGGGCACGGACACCGCGGATCGCACGTGGGAATATCAGGTTGAGCGGATAGTCAACGAGACTGATAAGACCGCTTACGCCCGGCGCTGGGGCAACGAGAATTTCCTTTACTCCTATGCCTTCTGGCAGTACACGGGCGCGAACGGCAGCAGCGAGCTCCGCTGCGTCGCTGACTTCGAGCTGGCTCCCGGCGCGCCCATGGATGACCGGCAGATGGAGGCCTTCATGAGCCGGGGGACGCGGGCGGCAATGGAGAAGACGGCACGGGCGGCGGAGGCCGGATCCACCACGGCGAGTCCGGGGTGAGCGCCGGGTTGAGCGTCGTGGCGACGCCGTCGGCCATCGGGTCCCGGCGGGCCGTGTTCACGGGCCTCGGCATGGTCAACGCGGCTGGCGAGGACGCGGAAACCGTCTGGCAGACGGTCCTGTCCGGGAAGTCCGTGATCGGGCTGCCCCACCGGTTTGATGCGTCCGGCCTGGCCGTGAGCCTGGTCGCGGAGATACCTGACTTCCGCCCGGCGAAGGGACTTTCCCGCCGCATCATCGCCAAGAGCGACCGGTTCGCTCACTTCGCCCTGACCGCGACGGCTGAGGCGTTCGCCGATGCCGGCCTCGACCTGGACGCGCTCGACCCGTTCCGTACCGGTATCAGCTTCGGCAATAACAGCGGAGGGTGGGACATCTGCGAGCGAGGTTTCGTCGAGTATTACCGCGAGGGCCCCGCCATGGTGAATCCCTGGCAGGCCACGGCCTGGTTCCCGGCGGCGCCACAGGGCTTTGTCAGCATCCACTTCAACATCCGGGGCTGGTCGAAGAGCTTTGCCTGCGATCGCGCCAGTGGAGCATCGGCCGCGTACTTCGCCCTCCGTGCCCTGCAGTGGGGGCACAACGACCTGATGCTGACCGGCGGGTCCGAGGCGCCCGTCACCCGGCTCGGGGTGAACGCGCACGTCTCCACGGGTGAACTCAGCCGTTCCTCGGATCCCGACCGTGCCTACCTCCCCTACAGCAAGGCCGGGACCGGCCTCGTACTCGGTGAGGGCAGCGCCATCTTGGTCCTGGAGGACCGCGACCTGGCCGTCAAGCGCGGCGCGCGCGTCTACGGCGAGTTGCTCGCGGTGGAACAGCGAACCGGACGACCGGACGACCCCAGCGCGCTCGAGGACGCCCTCCGGGCCGCCCTGGAGCAGGCACGCCGCGAACCGGCCCGGGTCGGCCTGGTGTTCGGCGACGGCAGCGGACAAGTCAGCGCCGATCTGCTGGAGGCGGACGTGCTGAACCGGGTGCTGCCCGGCGTCCCGGTCACGGTGCCGAAGGCAGCCTTCGGACACCTGTACGGCGCCAGCGCCGGTACCGACATCGCGCTGGCGCTGCTCGCGCTGCGCGACCGGGTCATCCCGGCGACCGCGCACGCGGAAAGCGACGCGGCCGAACGCTTCGTGCCGATGGTCGCCGTCACCGAGTCACGCGACTTCGACACCGTGGTGATCATCTCGCGATCACGCGAGGGGACGAACGTGGTAGTAGTCATCGGCCGAGACCAGGCCGCCGAGATGGAGCCGAGGCAGTAGTAATCATAAATATCCAGCAAGACGACGTGACCAAGGCCATCACCGAGATCCTCTGCGATCTCGGCGTCGAGTCCACTGCTATCAGAGACAACGCGACTTTGGGGGACGAGCTGGAATTGGACTCGACCGACGCGGTCGAGGTGTCGCTCGGGATCAAGCGCAGGTTCGGTGTAGAGGTCAAGACGCAAGTCAAGGGCGACCACACCGTAGCCAGCCTGCGGGACGCCGTGCTGGCCGCGCTGGCGGCCCGGCCCGCGTCGGCCGGCTAAGTCATGGCCGAAGTGAACCGTGTGTACCCGGCACGGATCTACGACTACTGGCTGACCGGTACGGAGATCACCCCGGCGGACAAGGAGAGCGCGAAGTGGGCCCTCAAGATCGTGCCGGAGTTCCATGACTACGCGGTCGGGAACAACAAGTTCCTCACCCGGGCGGTCCGCTTTCTCATGGACGCCGGAATCCGGCAGTTTCTTGATATCGGAGCCAGATTCCCGGCCGCACCCAACGTGCATGAAATCGCGCAGGCTTCCGACCCGGCGGCACGGGTGGTCTACGCCGGTGACGACGAACTGGCCTTCCAGCGCACCACCGAACTGCTCAGCGGCAACCCCGGCGCGACCGCGGTCAAGGCCGATCCACGTGACGTGGGCGCGGTCCTTGACCAGGCGGGGAAGCTGCTCGACCTCACCGAGCCGATGGCGGTCATGTTCGTGACCTGCCTGCATCATCTGGATGACGCCGAGGATCCCGCGGGCCTGGTCGCGCGCTATCTGGAATCCGCGGCGCCGGGAAGTTACCTGGTCTTGTCGCACAGCACCCAGGAAATGGCGCCCACGCGCATGCGGCTCGGTGCTGAGCTGGCCCGTCGCCTAGCTGGCCTGGTCTTCGTGCCCCGCCGCCGCGACCCGATCCTGCGGATGTTCAACGGGCGCGACCTGGTCGAGCCGGGGCTGGTGCAGGTCTCCTACTGGCGGGCCGGTGACGAGCCGGAGGAGAACGCGGACCGGGTCTGGGCCTACGGGGGCGTAGCCAGGCTCTGATCGCCCGGCAGGACCAATCACGGTGTCACGACGCTCACGCGGACATGACCGTCACGGAAGGGCAGAAAATGCGGGGAATCATCCTGGCGGGCGGACGGGGATCCCGGCTGTTTCCCGCTACCCGCGCGGTATCCAAGCAGCTTCTCCCGGTCTTTGACAAGCCGCTGATCTACTACCCGCTGACGACCCTGATCACCATCGGGATCCGGGACATCATGATCATCTCGACCGCCGAGGGCGATCCGTGCTTCCGGCGGCTGCTCGGCGACGGCTCGCAGCTCGGCCTGCGGTTCGAGTATGCCGTGCAGGAACGGCCGGAGGGCATTGCCCAGGCCCTGACGATCGCAGGTGACTTTACCGGCGATGACACGGTCGCCCTCATTCTCGGGGACAACATTTTCCACGGGCCTGGGCTGGCCGACATACTACGCGCGCAGACACAGGTGTGCGGTGCCCGCATTTTCGCCTACCCGGTGTCCCGCCCGGCGTCCTTCGGCGTGGTCGGCTTCGATTCGGCCGGCCGGGTTCTGTCAATCGAGGAGAAACCGCGCATCCCGGCGTCGCACTATGCCGTCACGGGCCTTTATTTCTATGCGAGCGACGTTACGGATTTCGTCCGCAAGGCGTCGCCGAGTGCCCGGGGCGAGCTCGAGATCACCTCGGTGAACGCGGCCTATCTGGCGGAGCACAGGCTGCACGCAACGGTGCTTACCGAGGACATGACGTGGCTTGACGCGGGCACGCTCAGCTCACTGGGGGAGGCTGCCGAGTTCGTTCGGGCCACCGAGGAGGAACAGGGCGTCAAGGTCGGCTGTATCGAGGAGGCCGCATGGCGGGCGGGTCGCATAGACGACTCTCAATTGCTGGAACTGGCGGACCCCTTGCTGACAAGTGGTTATGGCGTTTATCTCTGCAATCTGCTCGGAGGCAGACATGCGATATTATGAACTCCGGGTACCGGAGCGCAGGAACGTGAGTGCGATGGACGTGGCCGTTACGCTGGCCAGCCAGTCGCCTTTCAGTGAATACATGCTTTATGAGGATAACGGCACCTGGTCTTTTGCCGGCGGTGCGGCAGGCCGGGTCACGGTGACAGCGCGCGAGGTCCGCGCGGACTGGCAGGGCTCAGTGACCGTGCGGACCTGGGAGGGCAGTCCGTTCCCGGTTCTGGACGATATGCTCACGGCGCTGCCGGCCGAGCGGTGGCAGGTGTTCGGCTGGGCATCATTCGAGCTTGCGCACGCGATGCACCCGCTCGCCGGGGCGGCCGGCGCAGCCGATCCAGACCTGCCCGTCATCCAGCTCATCGTGCCGCACACGCTGGTCGTCATCCGCCCGGACCTGACGGTGATCCGCTCGGTGAGCCGACAGGACCTGCTCGTCATGCTCGACCTGCTCGAATCGGCCGAGCCGCGTAAGCCGGCCGAGCCGTCGCCTGTGGTCACCACGGCAGGCCGCAGCGAGTACTGTGCCATCGCGGAGACGGCGGTCGGTGAGATCAGGCGCGGCCTGTTCGACAAGGTGGTGCTGTCCCGTCGTGTCCCGGTCGGCCACCGTGTGGACCTGGTCCAGACCTATCACGTGGGACGGAGCGCGACCAGCCCGGCGCGGTCATTCTTGCTGTCGATCGGGGGGATCAGCGCGGCCGGCTTCAGCCCGGAGACCATCGTCGAGGTTGATCCGACGGGGTGGGTCAGCACGCGGCCGCTGGCCGGCACGCGGGCCATGGGGGCCGACGCGGAGGAGGACGGGCGGCTGCGAGCGGAGCTGTACGCCGATCCGAAGGAGATCTTCGAGCACGCCATCTCCATGCGGTCGGCCTGGGAAGACCTGAGCAAGGTCTGCATGCCGGGGACGGTCAGGGTAGACGAGCCGATGCAGATCAAGCAGTACGGTGCCGTCCAGCATCTGGGCTCGGTGGTATCCGGGCAGCTCGCCCGCGGTCGAACGGCGCTGGACGCGCTGGGCGCGTTGTTCCCGGCCGTCACCGTGTCCGGGATCCCCCGCGCGGAGGCATGTGCCTGTATCGCCCGGTTGGAAGGGCAGCCGCGCGGTATCTACGGCGGCGCGGTGCTGCGCACGGGGTCGGATGGCCGGCTCGACGCCGCCCTGGTGCTGCGCACGGTGTTCCAGGCCGAGGGCGACGGGTGGCTGCAAGCGGGCGCCGGGATCGTGCGGGATTCCAGGCCGGAGCGGGAGTTCCAGGAGACGCGGGAGAAGCTGGGCAGTGTGGCGCCGTTCATCGTCGAGGCCGTCCAGCCGGAGCAGGTCGAGTGATCAAGCCGAGATGCTGGAACACATCCTGCCGCCGGTTGTCGCCATAGCCGAGGTGTTCGGCGACGATCCCGCCGCCACGCTGTTTCCCGAGGAGGAAGCCATCATCGCGCTGGCCGGGCCGCGACGGCACCGGGAGTTCGCTACCGCGCGGGCCTGCGCCCACGCGGCCCTGGCCCGGCTCGGTGAGCCGCCAGCCCCGATCCTGCGCGACGCGCAGGGCGCGCCGCAGTGGCCGCAGGGCCTGGTCGGGAGCGTGGCGCACTGCGCGGGATACCGCGCTGCCGGGCTGGCCCTCCGCCGGGATATCGCGGCGATCGGATTCGACGTCGAGCGTAACGAACCTCTCCCTGACCAGGTGCTCGGCGAGATCGCCCTGGCCAGGGAGCGGGCCATGATCGCCAGGTTCGCGGTTGACCGCCCGGCCGTGCACTGGGACCGCCTGCTGTTCTGCGCCAAGGAGTCGGTGTACAAGACGTGGTTTCCGCTGACCGGGCGATGGCTCGACTTCGACGCGGCCGAGGTCAGCTTGAACATCTCCCGCGGCACCTTCACCGCCCGGCTGCTGGTCCCCGGAGTGGTGGTGGCGGACGCGCCCGTGCGCGTGCTGCACGGGCGCTGGCTGGCCAGCCGCGGGCTGGTGGCGGCGGCGATCACCGTTCCGGCCCGGCGCCTGCATCGGCGCCGAGCCAGAGACGGATCGCTAGTCAGCTAGCCTGACTGAGCCCTCAGCCGGCCGGAACGCGGACGGGTGCGGAAGGTGGCGCCACCCGCCC
>CAWEFK010000048.1:0-17380 GCA_963808315.1 uncultured Actinomycetes bacterium
TCTAGAGGTACCGATGGCACTTCGAGTACCTTGCGTGCCGTAGCCGCCGTAGCCGCCGTAGCCGCCGTAGCCGCCGTAGCCGCCGTAGCCGCCGTAGCCGACGGGGCCGCCGGGGCGCGTGCAACGGGTGAGACGTCAGGGATCGCGCCCGGGTTAGACAGCACTTGCCTGTGCACCCGGAGCTGCCGCCAGGCCCGGTGCCGCTCAGCCTGAGTTGATCTTCGTGGCTGGCTTACCCTGCCGTGCCGTTCTGACCAGCGCAGATACACCCTCGCTCCCCGGCAGCGGACCCGGCCCGCCATCAGCTGCGAACATGCGGGTCAGAAACCTGCGCCGCAATTGGATCTTAGAGCCCGATTTCCGTGGCGGATCCGGGCTCGGCGGTGGATCCGGTGCACGGGGTCCACTGGACAGGCCGCCGGACACGGGTCCATCGCGCTATTGCCGGTGGCGGTGGTGATGCGAGGTGCATGCCGTGCCTGGTCCGGCCGGGCATAATGCGGGCCAGACCGTCCGGTTCGCGTGGAAGATCGGGCTTCTACGGAAGATCAGGGCAATCATAGGGTACCAGAACTTCCAGGTAAGCCAAATATTCCACGATCTTTTTCGAGAGTTGTGACGGGTGGGTTCCGGGTGCGGGGAGCGGCGAGGGCGGCGGCTGGGTGTGGCGTTTCGGGCCCTCAGAGCCTGACGGTCGCTTCGATCGTGAGCCGTCGCGCGGACCGGTGTTCACAGTCGGCATATGGCACAGGGATGAACCAAATGCTCCACGCAGCCCGGATTCCACCACAACCGTCGCGCACCACAGGTAACGCACGTGGCGTCCCGTCACACAGGCGCCGGAGTCCGCCACCGCACCTCACTTACAGGGGTGCCGGAGGCCGCCGCACCTCACTTACACGGGCACCACAGCTCGGCTAGGCCGGGCCCCGCAGCAACTCGATGTACCGCGCCGCCGAGCGCTGCACCGTCTCCCAGGCGCCGGACCGCAGTACCGGCGTCCACCAGCCGCCGTACACCCGGTCGAAGGCGTACGGCCGGACCGCGTCGGCCACGCCCCGCACGGCGGCCTCGGACAGCGGCAGCCGGTTCGGCGCGGACCAGACGAAACTCACCCGGTCCTCGCCCGGCGTCACGAAGATCGTGTCCCCGCTGAGCAGCACCCCGCGGCCGTCCGCGCCGTCGGCCCAGTGCAGCACGGCGCTGCCAGGGAAGTGACCGCCGCACTGCACCAGCGTCACCGAGGGCAGCACCGCCACCGTGCCCGACCAGGTCCGCACCGGCAGGTCGGCGTCGGCCCGCAGCCAGCCGGCGTCGTCCGACGGCACCAGGATCTCGGCTCCGAATTCGCGCGACCACTCCGCGATCGCGCCGTAAAAGTGCGGGTGGCTGGCGGTCACGAAGCTCAGCCCGCCCGCCTTGCGGACCGCCGCCACCGCCACGTCGTCGATGAACCCCGACGGATCCCACAGCACGTTGCCAGCCGACGTCCGCACGAGCAGCGACCGCTGCCCGATGGCGACCGGCGGGTCCGCGCCGATCCCGGTCAGCCCGGGTTCGACCTCCCGTACATCGCAGGCGTGCCCGGCCGCCGCGAGCTCGGCCAGCGTGGTCCACCGCTGGCCGCCCGGCGGCAGCCACTGCCGCTCGTCCGCGCACACCACGCAGACCTCAGGCCGCGGGCCGGGAAAGTGGTTACCGCAGGTACCGCAGATCGACGTTGACCTACTGATGTCACTGCTCATCAGGCCACCCTACGGCGAACCGATGTCCGGATACGGTGAGTGGCACGGACGTCTCTGGTGACAGGCGCGCCCGGCGCCTCATGAAGAGGAGAAACCGTGAAGTACATGATCCTGATGGCCGGCTCGCAGCAGGACTACGACGCCATGTCCGGGAACGGTCCCGACGGCCAGCCGAGCTGGTCCGCGGCGGACTTCGCCGCGATGGGGAAGTTCATGGAGTCGTTCAACCACGACCTGGCCGAGTCCGGGGAACTAGTGGACACCCGCGGTCTGACCGCGCCCGTGCATGCGCGGCGGATCACGCTGAAGCAAGGTGTCCCGGTCATCACCGACGGGCCGTATCCGGAAACCCAGGAGGTTCTCGCGGGTTACTGGATCGTGGAGTGCGAGAGCTTCGACCGGGCCACCGCGATCGCGGTCCGGCTGACCGGATGCCCCGGCCCCTATGGTGCCGATTACCAGGGCACGGTGGACGTCCGGCCGATCGCCGATTCCCGGCACGAGCTGGAGCTCTAATCTCTCACCCCGGCGACCCCGGCGGCCCCCGCGACCCCGGCCACCCCGGCGACCCCGGTCACCCCGGGTCCGAGGACCTGCTGCGCCAGCTGGCACCGCAGGTCCTCGGCGCGGTGGTGCGCCGTTACGGGCACTTCGACACCGCTGAGGATGCGGTGCAAGAGGCCCTCATCGCCGCCGCCGGGCAGTGGCCCAGGGACGGGCTCCCGGTCAACCCGCGCGGCTGGCTGATCACGGTCGCCTCGCGCAAGCTCATCAACCTGCTGCGCAGCGAGCAGGCCAGGCAGCGGCGCGAGAACACCGTCGCGGGGTGGACGCTTCCGCAGGCATGGCTGACCCCGTCCCCAGAAGCCGCCGACCCGGCCGAGGCCGCCGACCTGGCCGAGTCCGCCGACGACTCGCTCATCTTGCTGCTGATGTGCTGTCATCCCGCCCTGTCGCCCGCCGCCCAGATCGCGCTGACCCTGCGCGCCGTCGGCGGCTTGTCCACCCGGGCGATCGCCCGGGCCTTCCTGGTGCCCGAGGCCACCATGACCAGGCGCATCACCCGCGCCAAGCAGCAAATCAAGAACAGCTGCCTTCCGTTCGGCCTGCCGCCGCCGGTCGTCCGGGACCAGCGGCTCACCGCCGCGCTGCATGTCCTTTACCTGATCTTCAACGAGGGCTACGCGAGCACCTCGGGGCCGCAGTTGCAGCGTCCCGAGCTCACCGCGGAAGCCATCCGGCTGGCCCGGATGGTGCACAGGCAACTGCCCGCCGACGGCGAGGTGACCGGGCTGCTCGCGCTCATGCTGCTCACCGACGCCCGGCGGCCGGCCCGCACCGGTCCCGCCGGCGAGCCGATCCCGATGGCCGAACAGGACCGCCGCCAGTGGAACGCCGCCTTCATCGCGGAGGGGGTGGCTCTGGTCACCGCCGCGCTGCCGCGCGGGGCCGTCGGGCCTTACCAGCTGCAGGCGGCCATCGCGGCGATCCACGACGAGGCGCCGAGTGCGGAGCAGACCGACTGGCCGCAGATCGTGGCGCTGTACGAACTGCTGATGCGGCTGGCGGACAATCCCGTGGTGGCGCTCAACCACGCGGTCGCGGTCGCCATGGCGAGCGGGCCGCAGGCCGGGCTCGACCTGCTGGCCGGCCTGGCCGCGGACGAGCGGATCAGCGGGGATCACCGGCTGCACGCGGCCCGCGCGCACCTGCTCGAGCTGACCGGCGACCGGCCGGCCGCCCGCGACTCCTACCGCGCGGCCGCCCGGCGGACGACCAGCCTGCCGCTCCAGCGGTACCTCAACGCCCGGGCCGCCCGGCTGACGGGCTGATGGTGGCGGACGCACCACGGCCCGTTCGGAAAAAATTTGGCCGAACGAGCCGTGGTATCACTCCTGGCCCCGCCTTTACCCGGCGGTCGGCTCGCGCCACTTCACCGTGGGCAGCAGCGCCTCGGCGCGGACCCGGTGGGCGTACCGCTTGGTGATCTCGAACAGCGACTCGATCAGCGTGTCGGACAGCAGGTGCGGCTCGAGGCCGAGGTCCGTCAGCTTGGTGTGCGTGACGTTGTAGTAGTGCTCGGGCGCCTCGACCCGCGGATTATCCAGGTGCTCGATCGTGACGTCTTCCGGGCTGGCCGCCCTGACCGTCTCGGCGATCTGGGCCACCGACATGGTCTCGGTCATCTGGTTGTACACCCGGAACTCACCGCGGTTGGCGGGGTTCTCGCACGCCAGCTCGATGCAGCGGACCGTGTCCCTGATGTCGATGATGCCGCGGGTCTGGTGACCCGAGCCGTACACCGTCAGCGGGTGGCCGATGACCGACTGGATGGTGAACCGGTTCAGCACCGTGCCGAACACCGCGTCGTAGTCGAACCTCGTCGCCAGCCGCTCGTCGCGGGCCGTTTCCGGCGTGGACTGCCCGTAGACCACGCCCTGGTTCAGGTCGGTGGCCCGCAGGTCCCAGGTCCGGCAGGCGAACTCGATGTTGTGGCTGTCGTGCACCTTGGACAGGTGGTAGAACGAGCCCGGCCGCTTGGGGTACAGCACCCGGTCGATCCGGCCGTTGTGCTCCAGGTCCAGCCAGCCCTCCTCGATGTCGATGTTCGGCGTGCCGTACTCGCCCATCGTGCCCAGCTTGACCAGGTGGATATCCGGGTCGGTCTCGGCGATCGCGAACAGCAGGTTGAGGTTGCCCACCACGTTGTTCTGCTGGGTGTAGACCGCGTGCGCCCGGTCGATCATCGAGTAGGGCGCCGACCGCTGCTCGGCGAAGTGGACCACGGCCTCGGGCTCGAAGTCCCTGATGATGTGGTACGTGAAGATCGGGTCGGTCAGGTCGCCGACGTACATGCCGATCGTGGCGCCGGTCAGCGCCCGCCAGACCGCGATACGCGTCTGCAGCGGCTCGATCGGCACCAGCGACTCGACGCCGAGCTCGTTGTCGTAGTGCCTGCGGACGAAGTTGTCGGCGACGGCCACGTCGTGACCGGCCTGCGACAGGTGCAACGCCGTCGGCCACCCGAGGTAGCCATCCCCGCCCAACACCAGGATTCTCATTCTCCGGCTCCTACCGTGTGCGTCTGTGAGGTTGGTGTGACTTTCCATGGGGTTGCGTGGGCGGCCGCGCGGGGGCGGTAACGTGCTCTGAGTGCGTTTCGTGATCGATCGGCCCGCTCATCGAGGACATCCATGGCATTGGTAACCAATCGGCTCGGCGGCACCCTGGCCAGCAAGGCCCGGAGCAAGCTCGGGGTCAACTTCGGCCGATTCGCGGTGGCGGCCTTCGCGGCCTTCACCACGACCGAGGTTGTGCTCTCCATCTGCGCCGGACCGCTGGGGCTGACCGCCACCTGGGCTACCTTGATCGCCTGGTTCGCCGGCGCCGTGGTGAGCTACGTGCTCAGCCGCTGGGCGTGGAAGCGGAAGGGCCGGCCGAACCTGCTGCGTGAGACCCTGCCGTTCTGGATCGTCTCGGCCATGGTCATCGTGGTCCTGACGCTGGCCACCAAGTTCGGCTACCACTCCTCGGGCTGGCTGCACCTGCACGGGGCCAAGCGCGTGCTCTACATCGACGCGGTCGCCGGCGTGGCCAACGTCGGCACGTTCGTGCTGCGGTTCCTGTTCTTCCACTACGTTCTCTTCGCCGGATCCGCGGGCCAGGCCGGCCCCGATGCCGCCGAGGAAGCGCTCGTCTCGATCGACCCTGGCCCCGAGCCGTTCGCCCGGGCCACCGACTCGACCGGGCCGATGCGCTTGGTCCCGGACTCCGGCACAGCCGGCACGCCGGCACAGTCGGCATGACCGGCTCAACCGGAACGGTCGGCACGGCCGGCCGGGCCCGCCGGGCGGATCGCGAGCGCTGACGCTCGCGCCACCAGGTGCCGTAGGCGACCCGCGCGAAGCGCGCCCCGTAGAACAGGTTGTTGACGCCGGGCAGGTGCAGCCGGTAGAGCGGGTTCTGGCCCTTCTTGCTCTCACCCACCCGTCGCCGGTGAATGGTGGCGGGCACCTCGGCCACCTTGTACCCGTGGGTGATGACCCCGATCAGGAGCTCGGACGCCTGGTATTGCGGCTGTTCCAGCTGGACGGTGCCGGTCACCTCGGCGCGCATGGCCCGCAGCCCGAAGGTCGTATCGCTGATCTTCTGCCCGGTCAGCATGCTGATCGTGCCGGCGAAAAACCGGACGCCGGTCCGGCGGAACATGTCCTTGGTCTCCTGGCTGCCGAGCCGCCGTGAGCCAGTGACGAAGTCCGCCTCGCCGGCCATCACCGGGGCCAGCACGCTCTCGATCTCGGCCGGGTTGTACTGGCCATCTGCGTCGGTGGTGACGATATAGCCGGCCCCGCCCTCGCGGGCCAGCCGGTAGCCGAGCCGCAGCGCGGCCCCCTGCCCGCGGTTGACCGGCACGTCGCAGACCATGGCGCCGGCCGCCCGGGCTTCGGCGGCGGTGCCGTCGGCACAGCCGTCGGCCACCACGATGACCGCCGTGTCCAGCCCGCATACCTCGCCAGGCAGGGCCGCGACGACCGGGCCGATGGCGCCTTCCTCGTTGTAGGCCGCGATCACGATCGCCACCGGAGCCAGGACCGAGGCGCGGTCGCCGAAGCTGTCGATGAACGCCTTGACCGCGGCGTCGTCGAGCACCTCGTCCTCGGGGTTGCCGTACCTCATGCCCGCGCCGCCTCACCCGCGCCGATGGCGGCCTCCTGCGGGTTCGCCGGGTCGAATTCGGGCCAGACCGTGGCCATGCCGGATTCGAGGTCGTACCCGGGTCCGTAGCCGAGCGCCTTCGCCGCGGAGATGTCGAGCACGATAGCGGGCATCTCCCCCGCGGGGACCGGCACGTTCTCGACGGGGATGGCCGCGCCGGTGACGCGGCGGGCCACCGACACCATCTCGTTCACGGACACGGACTGGCCCGAGCCGAGGATCAGCGGGCCGGTATGGCCGTTCTGCCAGGCCGCGAAGATGCCCTGGATGATGTCGTCCACGTGCACCACGTCGCGCAGCATCGTCCCGTCGCCGCGGACCTGGACGCCTTCGCCGTCGCGCGCCGCGCGCATCAGCCGCGGGATGAAGCTGTCCTTGGCGGCCATCCCCGGCCCGTAGACGTTGGAGAAGCGCAACGACGCACCGGTGATGCCGTAACAGCTGGCGTAGCTGCCGATCAGCATCTCGGCCGCCGCCTTGGTGGCGCCGTACGGGGTGAGCGGGCGGAGCAAGGCCCGCTCGGTGATGACCTCCCCGATGCCGGCGCCGCCGCCGACGACCGCGTTCGTCGAGGCGAACAGGAAGGTCCCGACCCCGTTTTCCCTGGCCCGCTCGAGCAGCCGGGCGGTCGCGTCCACGTTGAGCCGGTGAGTGCTGACCGGATCGGCGACCGAGGCCAGCACCGAGGTGACGGCGGCCAGGTGAATGATCACGTCCGTTCCCGGGCTGACGGCCCGGGCCAGCCCGTCGGGATCGCACAGGTCCCCGACCACCGAGCGCACCGCCGGATCAGGAAACGATCGCAGATCGGCCACGGTGACCTCGTGTCCCCGAGCCAGCAGAGCGCGGACCACTCTGCGGCCGATGAAGCCGGCGCCGCCGGTCACCAGGACGCGGGAACGCTTCGCCATGCGTGCTCCGTTCGGCATCTAAATCTCTCGGTTACACGTGTAACTGTGCGAAACCATGCCAGGCCGCGATAATCAGCACAGTGCGGGCCGCCCGCTCGCAGATGGCCTGATTCGCCATCCGGTTCTATCGGCTCCAGCATCCTCACGCTACCCGGACGCGCTGAGATTTTGCTGGTGAATGACTGGCAACGCCTGCTCCTGGGGCAGGGATCGCATCAGCTTACCTGGCGCGGTCCTTCGTCGCTCCGGGCTGATGTGCCATGCTTGCTCAGGCAGCAACGCGGAGGAACGCCGGTGCGAACCCGAGGCTGTCCCGCACCTGTGGCCCGCCAGATCAATATGTCCGAACGGACCGTGGTGCTCCGGCCGCCCTCCCCGCTCGCCGCGCGGCCCGGGCCGCGCACCGGATGCGGTGAGTACCTGGAAATCTGCCCCGTCGACGCGATTGTGAGCAGTCCTTGAGCGACATTGATCCCATCGAGGTCGAGTCTTACCGCATCTTGCGGTCCCGGATCGACCTGAGTGACCTGCCCCCGCTCAGCCGGGCCGTGACCGAGCGCATCATCCACGCCACCGCCGACTTCGACTACGTCACGGACCTGGTGTGTGACGAGGCCGCGCTGGCCGCCGGGGTGGAGGCGCTGCGGCGCGGGGCGCCGGTGGTCGCGGACGTGGGCATGGTCGCCTCGGGCATCACGGGATACCCGGTCATCTGCAAGATCGGCGACTCGCTGTCGGCCCGGCTGGCGCGCACCGCGAACATCACGCTCAGCGCGGCCGCGGTCCGGCTGGCGTTCGGTGAGGCCGGCCCGGGTGCGGTCTGGCTGGTCGGCTGCGCCCCGACGGCGCTGACCGAGATCATCACCAGGCAGGTCGAGCCGGCCCTGGTGGTTGGCGTGCCGGTCGGGTTCGTCGGTGCGGCCGCGGTGAAGGACGACCTGCGGGCCAGTGGCCTGCCCGCCTTGACCAACGTCTCGGAGAAGGGCGGACCGTCGGTGGCCGTCGCGGTGTTCAGCGCGCTGCTCCGGATGGCCAAGGATGAGGCGGACGGCTCGGCCGGGTCCGCCGAGGCCGCCCAGTGAACGACAGGGATCCGGGTTATCCGGTCGAGCAGCGGGACGCCGTGTACCGAGTCATCGCCGAGCGCCGGGATGTCCGGCAGGGCTTCCGGCCCGACCCGGTGCCCGCCGACGTCCTCGGCCGGGTGCTCGCGGCGGCGCATCAGGCGCCGTCCGTGGGTTTGTCCCAGCCGTGGGACTTCATCGTGATCACCGACCGGGCCCGGCGGGAACGGATCGCCGAGCTGGCCCGCCGCCGCCGGGATGAGTTCGCCGCCGGCCTGCCCGGCGCGCGGGCCCGCACGTTCGACCAGCTGAAGATCGAATCGATCCTGGACACGCCGGTCAACATCGTGGTCAGCTGCGACCGGACCCGCGGCGGTCGTCACACGCTTGGGCGGCATACCCAGCCGCGGACCGCCGATTTCTCCAGCGTGCTCGCGGTGGGGAACCTGTGGCTGGCGGCCCGGGCGGAGGGCCTCGGGGTCGGCTGGGTGAGCTTTTTCGACGAGCGCGAGCTGGCGGCCGAGCTCGGCCTGCCCGGGCACCTGGAGGTCATCGCCTACCTGTGCGTGGGTTACGTGGGCCAGTTCGCGGCGGAACCAGAACTCGCGACCGCCGGCTGGGCGCGCCGCCGGCCGGTCTCCTGGGCGGTGCACGCCGAGGAGTACGGTCACCGCGGACTACCCGGGGAGGAAGCGGTGGACCCGCTGGCCGAAGTGATCGCCGCGATCGCCCCGCCCGACGCCGACGCGATGGCGGCCGCGCGCGAGCGGCAGGACCGGATGACCAAGCCCCGCGGTTCCCTCGGCGCGCTGGAGGAGGTATCGGTCCGGCTGGCGGGCCTGGCCGGCCGCTGCCCGCCGCCGGTGCCCGAGCCCGCCTGCGTCGCCGTCTTCGCCGCCGACCACGGCGTGCACGCCCAGGGGGTCAGCCCCTGGCCCCAGGAGGTGACCGCCCAGATGGTGGCGAACTTCCTGGCCGGGGGGGCCGTGGTCAACGCGTTCGCGGCTCAGGTCGGCGCCGAGGTGACCGTGGTCGATGTCGGCGTGGCCGCCGAGCTCGAACCGGTCCCCGGGCTGCTGCCCCGCAAGATCGCCCCGGGCACCGCGGACTTTACCGAAGGACCCGCGATGACCCGCGACCAGGCGGTGACGGCGCTGGTGACCGGTATCGAGATCGCCAGGGACCTGGTCGCCGCGGGTAACCGGTGCCTGCTCACCGGGGACATGGGCATCGCCAACACCACCGCGTCCGCCGCCCTGATCTGCGCTTTCACCGGGGCCGACCCGGCCGAGGTGACCGGCCGGGGCACCGGCATCGACGCGGCCATGTACGCGCGGAAGATCGAGGTGGTCTGCCGCGGCCTGGTCCGGCATCGGCCCGACCCCTACGACCCCGACGTTCCGGCCGACCCGGTGGGGGTCATCGCGGCGTTCGGCGGCTTCGAGCACGGTGCGCTGGCCGGCTTCATCCTCGGCGCGGCGGCCCTGCGGGTGCCGGTGATCCTGGACGGAGTCATCGCCGGGGCTGCCGCCCTGGCCGCGGTCGCGCTGGCCCCGGACGCCATCGCCGCCTGCGTGGCGGGTCACCGCAGCGCCGAGCCCGGCCATGCCGTTACGCTTAGCCACCTGGGTCTGCGCCCGCTGGTCGACCTCGGGCTGCGCCTGGGCGAGGGCACCGGCGCCGTGCTGGCTCTGCCCCTGGTCCAGAGCGCGGCCCGCGCGCTGCGTGACGTCGCCACCTTCGACTCCGCGGGCGTCGCCGACAAGACGTAGCAAGCGAGGAGACCTTCAGAGCCAGCGGGAAGGCGGGCGGGGTCCGGCGGCGAGCCAGAGGAGACAGAACATGGATCCCTATCTGCTGGGGCTCCGGCTGCAGGGCCGCCGCGTCGTCGTGGTGGGCGGGGGAGCGGTGGCGTCCCGCCGGATCCCGGCCCTGCTGGACGCGGGTGCGGAGATCCTCCTGGTGTCCCCGGCCGCGACCACGGCCCTGGAGGACCTGGCCACGGCCGGCCGGATCCGCTGGGCCGCGCGGGGATATGAGCCCGGCGACTGCGCCGGCGCCTGGCTGGTCTGCGCGTGCACGGACGTACCCGAGGTGAACGCGGCCGTGGCCGCGGCGGCCGACGCGCAGCAGACCTGGTGCGTGCGGGCCGACGACGCCGGGGCGTCGGGCGCCTGGACGCCCGCGTCTGGCCAGGCCGGTGACGTCAAGATCGGGGTCCTCAGCGGTGACCCTCGGCACAGCGCCGCGATCAGGGACGCCGTCCTCGCCGGTCTGCAATCCGGGCAGCTTAGCGCCAGGCACGGCCGCGGCCGCCCGGCTGGAGTGGCGATCATCGGCGGCGGGCCCGGTGATCCCGGGCTGATCACCGTGCGCGGGCGGCAACTGCTCGCCGAGGCCGACGTGGTCCTCACCGACCGGCTGGCGCCTCGTTCGCTCCTGGACGAGCTACGGGAAGACGTCGAGATCATCGACGCGAGCAAGATTCCCTACGGCCGGGCCATGGCCCAGGAGCAGATTAACGCGGCGCTGATCTCCCACGCCCGGGCGGGCCGCTTCGTGGCCCGGCTCAAGGGCGGCGACCCGTTCGTCTTCGGCCGGGGCGCGGAAGAAGTCGTGGCGTGCCTGCGGGCGGGTGTTCCCGTCACCGTGGTGCCCGGCGTCACTAGCGCGGTGGCCGTGCCCGCCAGCGCCTGGATCCCGGTTACCCACCGGGGCATCGCGCAGGATTTTCACGTCATTTCCGTCCATGTTCCGCCGGGCGACGCGCGGTCCACGGTTAACTGGGAGTCGCTCGGCAGCAGCTCGGGGACCCTGGTGCTGCTCATGGCCGTAGAACGGATCGGCGCGGTGGCCGGCGAACTCCTGCGGCACGGGCGTAGGCCGGATACCCCTGTTTCTGTAATAGCAGACGGTACTCTGCCGACGCAGCGCACAATTAACTCGACGCTGGAACAGGTGGAGAGCCTTGTGGTCAAGGAGGGAATCCGGCCGCCCGCGATCGTCGTCGTCGGCGACGTCGTGAATGTCGCGGTTGAGATAACGGAACTGATGCGCCATGTAACCTCCTGACGGAGGAGATAATAAACTCCGCGTGCCAGATGATTGATCCGCGCGCCCCGGTAGGCGCCCGGGACTCCGAATAAAGGCCAAGGGCTTATAACGGGCTTGAGGAGGCCGTTCGAACCATGGAAGGTCAGGGTGTGGCTGCGTCATCGCCACCCGCGGCCGGGACGCAAGCCGAACCCGGTCCGGGTGCTGGCGCGGCTTCTGACCCCCATCACCATGGCCAGGATCATGCGACGAGGGATGTTGCTGACGGTGGTGAGGATCAGGAGCAAAGTGGGGATGACGGTAACGTGATGTACGCTCCAGGTCACCCAGAGGTATCAGCGCAGGACGTTGCCCAGTCCTCCCGGCCGGATCCGTCTCAGCCGTCCGACGCGAACCCCGACCTCCCCCCAGCCAATCCCGCGTCCGTCGCCGATTCCGCGTCCGTCGCCGATTCCGAGTCCGTAGCCGATTCCGCGTCTGTCGCCGATTCCGCGTCTGTCGCCGATCCCGAGTCCTCGGCCAGTAACGAGCCCGCGGCCGGTCCTGAGCCCGCAGCCGGTCCTGAGCCCGCAGCCGGTCCCGCATCCGTCGCCGAGCCCGAGCCCGCCAAGCCCGCCGAGCCCGAGCCCGCCGAGCCCGAGCCCGCCGAGCCCGCCGAGCCCGCCGTTCCGGTCCGGTCTACGACCGGACGGGCCCACGTCCGCGTGGATGCCCGGCTGCTGGAAGCCGCGTTGCTTAACCTCAGGAAGCGGATCGCCGCGATCCCGCTCGTCTTCGAGATCTCCGGGGCCGCAGACGTCAAGACCGAACGCACCAAGCTCCTCAGCCAGATCGACGATTACCTGCTGCCCCGGGTGCGCCGGTCGGCGGCTCCAGTCCTGGTGGCCCTGGTCGGCTCCACCGGCGCCGGGAAGTCCACGCTGGTGAACAGCATCGTCGGCGCGCCTGTCAGCGCGACCGGGGTACGCAGGCCGACGACCAACAGCCCGGTCCTGGCCTGTCATCCCGACGAGATCGACTGGTTCGCCGAGAATAACTTCCTGCCGACGCTGCCCCGGGTCCGGCAGGAAGGCCTGGCCCGGCCCGGCCGGGACGGCCTGCTCGTCCTGGCGGCCAGCGAGGGCATGCCGCGCGGCATCGCGCTGCTTGACACGCCGGACATCGACTCGGTGGTGCAGGCGCACCACGAGTTCGCCTATCAGTTCCTCGACGCCTCGGATCTATGGCTGTTCATGACCAGCGCCAGCCGGTACGCGGACGGGCCGGTCTGGGAGATCCTGCAGCACGCGCGGGACCGGAAGGCCTCGCTGGGCGTGGTGATGTCCCGGGTCCCGCAGCAGTACCGGACCGAGCTGGTGGAGCACTTCACGGCCATGCTCGACGCCAACGGCATCGACGCCGCGGACCGGTTCGTCATCCCGGAGATCCCGCTCATCGACGGGATGCTGCCGCCCGACGCTTACCAGCCGATTCGCGACTGGCTGGCCGATACCGCCGCCCGTTCGGACCGCCGGGTGGCGGTGCTCTCCCAGACGATGTCCGGTGTGCTCGACACGTTCAAGACCAGGGTTCCGGCCATCGCCGCGCACGTCGAGGCGCAGGTCGTGCTGCGCACCAACCTGCGCAGGGCGGCGGAGGAGGCGTACACCAGCGCGTTCACCGAGGCCAGTGACGGCCTGAAGAAGGGCGCGCTGCTGCGCGGCGAGGTGATCGCACGGTGGGATGACTGCATGGTGGGCGGTGACCTGCGGCCCCGGCGCGGGGCTAAGGGAGCCAAGGGAGCGGCCAGGAAGGGCAAGCGCGCGCGGCGCGGGCCTTCGCGGACGTCGGCGCTCAACTCCGCGCTTCGCTCGGCCCTGGAGTCGTACGTCGTGTCTGTCGCCGACCGCGCCGCCGAGCAGGTGCACGGCAACTGGCGCAGCGATCCCGCGGGCGTCGTGCTGCTGGCGGCCGCGGCCGCGCAGCGAGCTCGGGACGTGCGCGCGAAGCAAGTGTTCGAGTCCGTCTTCGGCCCTGGCGGGCAGAGCGGGATCGGTGATCCGGCGGCCGCGGACATCAAGGCCGCGGACGTGATCACGCCTGCGGATGCGGCTCATGCCTCGGCGTTCAGCCGATCCTCGGCTGACCTGGCCCCGCGGGCCGCTCGGGCGGTCGGGGCCTGGCAGGACCACGTGACCCGGCTGGTGGAAGCCGAGGACCTGCGGCCCGCGCTCCGGCGGATCGCCTTCGACGAGGAGTCGCTAGGCTCGGTCCTGCTGGTGGCGATGCTCGGCGAGGATGCGCCGCAGGCGGCCGGCTCGATGACCGAGGCGGCCGGGGCGAGCGTCTACACCGAGCCGCGGCGGATGCTGACGGCGGTGTTCGGCGAGGTGCTGCTGACCGAGATCCTCACCAAAGCTCGCGCCGACCTGCTCGGCCGGGTCCGGCTGCTGCTTGATGAGGAACTGGTCAGGTTCGCCGAGGTGCTCGACGCGGCCGGGCCGTGCGACGATGTCGCGGCGATACGGCTATACCAGGCGGAATTCTCGCTCGAGGCGGTTAGGTGACAACAAATACGATTGGGGTGACCGGGCTGCCGAACGTACGGCTGCCCGCCAGGCTCGCCTCGCTCACCGAGCTAACCAAGATCGGTTCCGGTCGCGCCGGAACCGACGGGTTCAGCCAGGAGCTGCTGACCGAGTCCGAGCTGCTGCTGCGGCGGTCAGGCGAGCGGATGCGGATGTCCGCGTCGCACACCGTGGTGGCCCTCGCCGGGGGCACCGGCAGCGGCAAGTCCACCCTGTTCAACGCCCTGTCCGGAGCCAATTTCTCGCCCGCCGGGGTGACCAGGCCGACCACCAAGCACTCGCACGCGTGCGTGTGGGGCATGGAGGGAGCCGGTTCGCTGCTCGACTGGCTCGGCGTGCAGCGCCGTCACCGCTACGCCCGGGCCAGCGCCCTCGACGAGGGTGAGTCGTCGCTGACCGGCCTGCTCCTGCTCGACCTGCCTGACCACGACTCGGTGGTCAGAGGGTCGGCGGCCCTGGTTGACCGCCTGGTCAAGATGGTCGACATGCTGGTCTGGGTGCTCGACCCGCTGAAGTACGCGGATGCGTCGGTGCACCGGCGCTACCTGGTGCCGCTGGCCGGGCATGCGGCGGTGACCTCGGTGGTGCTGAATAAGGTGGACACGCTCAGCCCCGAGCAGGGCGCCGATTGCGAGTCCGACCTTTGCCGGCTGCTGGAGGCGGAAGGACTGACCGAAACTCAGGTGCTTGTCACGTCCGCGGTCACCGGCGCAGGCCTGGGCGATCTTCGCAGCGTGCTGGCCGGGGCCGTGGCCGCCCGGCGGGCGGCGACCGACCGGATCGATGCGGACGTCGACGTCTTGCTCGAGCGGTTCGCGGTTTATGCCGGGGATTCCGTGCCCGGGTGGCACCCTCAGGAACCGGATGCCCAACCCGGCGCGGCCACCCAGGCGATGGCCGTCCTCGGCGCCGAACCGCCCTCGGTGGCGGGTCGGCCGCCCTGGGACCGGGCCGAGGACTACGAACACGCAGGTAACGAGGAGGGGCGTCCGGGCCAACCCGACGCCCCCGGTGGCCCCGGTGGACCCGCCGACGCGGCCGAAGCGCCGGCCACGGTCGCCGAGTGGCAGCCGTGGCAGCCGACCGCGGCGCCGACGCGCCCGTCGTCCACCGCGCGGCCGCCGTGGGAAGACGCCACGCCCGACGGCGATGGCGCGGGAAGGCCTGGCGCGGCGGATCCCACCATGTATATTCCCGCGGATCCCGCCGCCGCTCTCACCGCCGCGTTCGCGAAGGCGGCCGGAGTTTCCGCGGTGGCCGAGACGCTGAACGGCGTGCGTGAACGTAGTGCCGCGGGTTACATCGGCTGGCCGCCCGCGTCGGCTGGCCGCCCGGCTGCGAGGCCGGCCGCCGGTACGTAAGCCGGTACGTAAGGTGCTGTCCGGTGATCCCGCTGATATCGCTCAGGCGCAGCGATCCGACATCGACAACGCCATCACGGTGTTCGCCGGCGAGGTGGGCGGTTCGCTGCCCGAGCCGTGGTCGCGAACCGTGCTGGCGGCCGCGCGGTCACGATCTGATGAGGCTCAGGCGGCCCTGGGCGCCGCCGTCGCCCAGGGCCTGCCGCGACGCGACAGGGTGACCGGATGGTGGCGGCTGGCCGCGATCGCTCAGTGGTCGCTGATGACGCTGATGCTGGCGGGCCTGGTCTGGATCGTGCTCATCCTGACACTCGGCGGATCCCATGCGGCGCACAAGCCACCCTCGCTGATCAACGACGTATCCCTGGCGCCTTGGCTCGCGGTCATGGTCATTGCGCTGCTCCTGCTGGGCTGGCTGATCTCTTCATGGTGCCAGAATATGGTCGTGCTGGCCGCGGACCGTGAGCGTCAGCAGGCCATCCAGGCCATCCTGGCCCGGGTGTCGATCGTCGCCAGCGATTTGGTCCTGGTCCCGGTCGGCCGTGAAATCGCCGACTACGAGCGCTTCCGTACCCAGCTCGCCGCCGCCCGCGACGGCGCGCTAGCCCGCGGCTAACGAGCCGGGCCGGCGTTATGGCCGGGGTCGCCAGGGGATCGCCCAGCCAACGGCCGAACCACGCCCGTGTGCGCTGCAGCAGGTCGAGCTGATGATTGCGCTCCGCGACCCCGTGTCCCTCTCGCGGATAGACGACGAATTCGTGCTCCACCTCGAACTGACACAGCGCGCGGTGGAAGTACGTCGCCTGGCCAAGCGGCACGTTCGTGTCGGCCTCGCCGTGCACGATCAGCACAGGCGTACGGATCTTCGACGCGAACGAGATCGGGCTGAGCTGATGGTGGCGATGCGGGCCTGGCCCATCCCAGCCGCAGCTACCGACCAGGTCGGCCTCCAAAGCTCCGAAGTCCCCGGTCGCGGCGAGCATTCCCCAGTCGCTGATGCCGGCCCCCATCAGGGCCGCCTTGAATCGGTCGGTCTGCCCCACCGCCCATGCGGCC
This sequence comes from uncultured Actinomycetes bacterium, assembly GCA_963808315.1. Classification (GTDB taxonomy): domain Bacteria; phylum Actinomycetota; class Actinomycetes; order Streptosporangiales; family Streptosporangiaceae; genus Palsa-504. The sequence continues at coordinate 16,475 of CAWEFK010000048.1, forward strand.
ATGAATCCGCCGTGGCTCCAGCCGCCGATCCCGAGCCGGTCCGGGTCCGCGATCCCGTCGGCGATGAGCAGGTCGATCCCGCTGACGATGTCGGTCCACTCGTCCAAGCCGACCCGGCCCGCGACCGCCGCGGCGAACTCATGGCCATGGCCCGCGCTACCGCGCGGGTTGGGCAGGAAAACCGCATATCCCGCGGTGGCGAGCCACTGGCCCGTTTTGTGATCGCCGGAAAAGAGCTCGTCGGCGTGCCGGTCATAGGGACCGCCGTGTACCAATGTGACGAGCGGGAACGGGCCGTCCTCCCGGTTCTGGCCCGCGGGCAAGATCAGCAGCCCGTCGAGGTCAAGCCCGTCGGGGGCCTTGTACGACAGGCGTTCCTGGATTCCCCACCTGACCCAGCGCAGTTCCGGCCTGGTGTCGCTGAGCCGGACGAGCCGGCCGCCGGGCGGTCCGGTATAACGTCCGCCGGCTCCTGCGACGTGGCCGCCAGGACCGCAACCGCCTCACCTGAGCGGTCCGCGGTCAGCGCACTCATATTGCCGGCCCTGGTGGAAAGCCGCTGGAAGCGCACTGCGCCGGGGTCGAGCCGGTAAATCGCGGTATCGAGTCCGTCGGCGAACAGAGCCAGGGGCGCGCCGTTCGCGACCTGCACCAGGTGGGTCGGGCATACGGTCATTCCCGCGGTCAGGTTGTGATGCTCCGCCGTGGTTCCGGCCGCAGGCACGGTGAGATCGAAAACAGCCAGGCCGCCGACCGAACCGGGCGGAGTGACCGCTAGGTAGGCCAGGTGCCAGCGGCCAGCCGCGCTCCACCAGGCCAGCGAGCGCGCCTCCAGCTCAATCCGGCCCAGGCCGTGCACCGTTCCGGCCGCTGGGTCGACAATGTGCAGTTCGGCCGTGCCCGCGT
>CAWEFK010000049.1:0-53164 GCA_963808315.1 uncultured Actinomycetes bacterium
CTTCCTGAATAAGGGACTGCTGATCACGCTGACCGATGAGCGCACCACCGATGCAAAGACCGGCGAACCCAAGCACGCGGAGTTCAAGTACAACGGCGGCATCGCCGAGTTCATCAAGCATCTCAATCGCGGCAAGCAAGTCCTGCACGACAAGCCGATCTACATGGAAGCCGACCGCAATGGCGTGCCATGGAAATCGGCCTGCAGTACAACGACGCGTTATTCCGAAACCGTCTTCAGCTTCGCCAACAACATCAACACCGTTGATGGCGGCACGCATCTCTCCGGCTTTCGCACGGCTCTGACCCGCACGATTAATTATGCCGGGCAGCAGATGGGGCTGTTCAAAGACGTAAAAGAAAATCTGACCGGCGACGATGTGCGCGAAGGATTGGTTGCGGTCATCAGCGTAAAGCTGCCGCAGCCGCAGTTTGAAGGGCAGACCAAGGGCAAGCTGAATTCCGATATCGCGGGCGTGGTGCAGGCGTTCGTCAACGAGCGGCTGGGAGCATTTTTCGAACAGAACTCGACGGTCGCGAAGAAAGATTATCAACAAAGCAGTGGACGCGGCGCGCGCGCGCGAGGCGGCGCGCAAGGCGCGCGATCTTGACGCGGCGCAAAGGCGCGCTCGATTCCGGGGGGCTTGCCGGGCAAGCTTGCGGATTGTTCCGAGCGCGATCCGAACCGCTGCGAATTGTTTCTGGTCGAAGGCGAGTCCGCAGGCGGAACGGCGAAGCAGGGACGCGACCGTCGCTTCCAGGCGATTCTGCCGCTGAAGGGAAAAATTCTAAACGTGGAAAAGGCGCGCTACGACAAGATGCTGGCGCACGAAGAAATTCGCGCCATGATCACGGCGCTGGGCACCGGCATCTGCGAAGGACGATTTCGATCCCACGAAAGTCCGCTACGGCAAAATTATTTTGATGACCGACGCCGACGTGGACGGATCGCACATCCGCACGCTGTTGCTGACGTTCTTCTTCCGCCACATGCAGGAATTGATCAAGCGCGGCAATGTTTTTATTGCGCAGCCGCCGCTGTACTCGATTCAAGAAGGGCAAGTCGATGCAGTACATCAAGGACGACGACGCATTCGACAAAGTCATGCTCAAGCGCGCTGCCGACGGGCTGATCGTGCGTTACGGCGAAGGCGCGGCCAAGACTGGAAGGCGAGGATCTGGCGCAGTTTCATGAGCGTGCTGAAGGAATATCTCGGCTTCTTCGACAAGGTGGACAAGCGGCTGCGCGACGAGCGGGTTACCGAACTGATTGCCGAAGCTCGATCTCTCCAAGCACGCCGATTTCGAAGGCGACAAGAAGACGTCCGCCGAAGAAAATCGAGAAGCTGGAAAAAGAATTGAAGAAGCTGCAGAAGGAACGAAGTTCAAGAGCGTGGAGGCGGGCTTCGACGAAGAGCACAATCTTGTGGGAAGTGAGTTCGTCAGCTCGCAGGGGGCGGAGCACGTGATCAACTGGGAACTGGCGTCCAGCGCGGAGTGCCGGCAGTTGATTTCCAAGTTCAAACAGATCGAGCCGTATCTGGAACCGCCATTCGTGGTGGAGACGCGTGGTGAAGGCCGCGTCTGCCGGCAGAGGAACGTAGAGCGACGGACGACGAAGCAGATGCCGGCTGACGGATGGAAAGAGCGAGAAGAAAGCGGCCAAGCCCGCCAAGCGCGAAGCTGAAGTCGAGCCGGTAGAGAAGGCGAACGCCCGCGAGCTCTTCGAATACGTGAAAAAAGAAGGCGCCGCAAGGATTTCACGATCCAGCGCTATAAAGGTCTGGGCGAGATGACGGCTCCGCAGTTGTGGGAGACGACGATGGACCCCGAGCGGCGCACGCTGCTCTCGGTAAAGCTGGAAGACATCGCCGAGTGCGAAACGATCTTCACCACGCTGATGGGCGAGGACGTGGAAGCGCGGCGGAAGTTCATTGAAGAGAATGCGCTGGATGTGAAGAATCTGGATATCTAGAGCATTCGCCGCGGATATACGCGGATTCACACGGATGAAAATGCAGAAAGATCGGGCGGCCTTCGGGTCGCCCGTTTTGGTTTTTGCGACCACTCAGGTTCCTGCGGCCACTGCTTGTACCACGCCAAAAGCGCAACGCTCGATCGAATTCAACGGCTTGGGCCGACAGGAGTGGAAGTGCGGCGGCGTCGTTGCTCGCCGAGCCTCCTTCGCTCGGCGGGGCCTGCCTCGCGACTCAGGGCTCGCCGATGCGCGGATCAGGTAGGGTTATCGCAGCGTTCCTGAAGTAGCGAGTGCGCAGCACTCAAAATGGTCGGGCGGGAACGCGAACCAAGAAATCGGAATCAGCGAGCGCGCCGTTCGAAAGCCGCCGAAAAGATTGCGCTTGAGAAGGTACTCCGCCTCGTTGCCTTGCAGCTGTGATCTCGGGTACGGAGCCAACGGCGCGTTCGTATTCGAGCATCCCTCAGAACGCAGATCGTGGTATGGAAAGATGACGTTTGACTTTTCGGTGCTTCGCAGTTCCAGCCGCCTCAGCGAGCTGCTCATACGAGACTGCACGCAGGCTTTCCGTCGGTCGACCGAAGTAGCCCAGAGCGACAGCCGCCCCGTTGATGCACGGCTCGACTCCCTTCGAAAACGTTTCCCTCGGTACTACCGGCGCAACTCCCTCCAGCCGCCGTCGTTCCATCGCAAGCTCGCCTCAGCCGAGCTCGCAGATCGACGCGGTTCGGCGCGATCGAACCCGTGCGCGCAAGAGCAGAAGCGTGAAGAGCGTCGATAACCAGACGGACGTTGGCCCGACGCCAGAGCCGTCCGTCGCCTGGCTGACACGCAACGCGCGCCGACGCTTCGCGGAGAGTGTGTGCCAGATCGCGCACGTCTGCCAGCTTATAGCCGATCTGATCAAGGAGCCAATCAAGGTGTCCACGCGTCGATATTACCGAATTCGGAAGAATCGACGGGCTGCGCCGCAGACTCTCAGCCGTAGACTGATGAGAGGGCATGAATTATTTCAGGCCTTCGACCAAATATAAGATCGGCCAGCATGCGGTGGTATCCAAAGACGCAGGTTTTGGCGTCGGGCGTCATGTAGATGGGGCCGATGTTTTCCACGCCGGCGGGGTCGGAGGGCATGAGTTCTTTCCAGAGCGTGCGTGTGCCGGATTTCACGTCGAGGCGGTAGACGCGCGCGGGCAACTCGCCGGGTTGGTAGATGTAGAGGGATTGGCCGTCGCCGCTCCAGGTGATGGGTTGTTCGCCCTGGTTGAGGCCGGTGATCAGGCGAGGATCTCCGCCGGCAGACGGGATATAGATATCCTTTTTCGTCGGGGCCGATGGCGGCGATCTGCTGCGAATCGGGCGAGAGTGCAAAGGCGGTGCCGTTCACGCCTTCCTGCGAAATCGCTTCGCTCTTGCCGGAGGCCAAATCGTAGACATAGAACCGCACGCCCTTGTCCGGCTCATCAGCTGCGAACAGAATGCGCTTTCCATCCGGAAACCAGTGCGCCCAACTGTGATTGACGTTGTCTTTGGTCAGGTCGCTGGGTTCGCCGGCAGCCGGTAGGCAGGAGCCTGAACTGCGAGGGCGATTCCTGGGTCTGTGCGATCACCCATTTGCCGTCGGGCGATAAAGCGACAGCGCCGCCTTCTCCCAGCAAAACCGCGGGCGATCCGTCCGTTTTGCGAATGTACACGGCGTAGGTCAGACCGCCGGACTTGGAATAGTCCAGCGCACCGCCGCCGCCTTCTTCATCGAACAGCAAAGTCTTGCCATCCGCTGAGAGGTCCGAGGGATAGGTGTAATCGAGCCACGAAAGTTCATGCTGCTTCGGATCCTTGTCGAAAACTCCCAGCAATTCGCGGCGCCAGGTGGCGCGCACCAGCAGCACGCGGCCGTCTTTGGCAATGTCGAGCAGCATCAGGGCGCCGGGCAAGCGGGCCACAATGCGCTGCTTGCCGTCGAGCGAGGTCGCGTAGAGAGTGCGATCTGTGCCGGATTTGCTGGCGGTAAACCAGATTTCTTTTCCGTTGGGAGCCCAGGCCAGGCCTTGAATAGTGAACCACTGGCTGGAGAGCATGTTTCTTGTTGCCGGCCAGATCGACGACCGCAAGCGAGCCGCTGTCGTCGCCTTGCAGAGGGTGATCGGCGAAAGCGATGAGGTCTCCTTTGGGCGAAACGCGCGGATGACCGATCCATCCGCCGGTCTGATACAGCGGCTTGCCGATGGGAAGCTCGAGGCGATTGCGGCCGCCCACATCGCGCACCACGGCGAGATTGGTGCCGTCGGGCGACCAGTCGGCCCACTGCACCTGCTCAAGCATTTCGCGCGGAGCGCCGCCGGAGAGCGGCGCGCGCGCGAGAGTTCCCATACTGACCCAGGCGCCGATGGCTTTGCTGTTGAGCAGTACGGCCATCTCGGAACTGGCGAGAAATCGACATCAGCTGCGTGCGGCTCAGACCCATGGAGCGGGACTCAGGGGCCTCGGGCCGTGCGGTGAATACGTCGACCGGATTTCCCTGCCATGCCGCGCTGTAGAGGATGGTTTGTCCGTCGGGAGCAAAACGCGCGGAGCGAATGCTTCCGCGGCGGAAGGTGAGTTGCCGGTAGATGGGTGGCTCGGGAGGCGCGCTGGCGAAAAACATTTTGCCGGCAAACAAGCCCGCTGCCGCGGCCACCAGCAAGGCGACGGCGAAGATCAAGCGGTGCGCAGATTTCTTTACGTGACGGGCGGCTGCCGACTGAGACCGCAGCGACTAGCGCCGAAGCGGAAGATTGGCGCTGCTCGGACACGACCGAAGTGCGCGAGGAATCGATCGAGCGTTTGAGGCGCTTAAGGTCGGCGCGCAATTCAGCGGCCGTCTGGCAACGCATGTCGCGATCTTTTTCAAGAGCTTTGCTGATGATCTCTTCGAGCTTGGCGGGAAGTTCGGGAACCAGGCGGATCGGCGGACGTGGGCTGGCGATTCGAGAATCGCCTCGGTGACCACCGCGGAAGTTTCTCCGCGAAAGGGCAGGAGGCCCGTGGCCATTTCGTAGAGCACGACGCCGAAGGAGAAAAGATCGGTGCGTCCGTCGAGTTCCTTGCCGCGCAATTGTTCCGGCGACATGTAGGCAACGGTGCCAACGGCCGTGCCGGGACTGGTGAGGTCAGGTCCGCTGGCGTCGGCGAGCGTTTGCGAATCGCCGCTGGTGGGCCGGGCGGCGCGGGAAATTTTCGCCAGCCCGAAATCGAGAATCTTGGCGTGTCCGCGATCGGTGACGAAGATGTTTGCCGGCTTGATGTCGCGATGGACGATCCCTTGGCTGTGCGCGGCATCCAGCGCATCTGCCACTTCGATCGCCAGCGTGAGCAGGCGCTCGAATTCCATCGGCCTGCCGTTGATCAGGTGCTTCAGCGTCTGGCCGCTGAGGCACTCCATCACGATGAACAGATGCCCTCATGCTCGCCGATTTCATGGATGGTGCAGATGTTGGGATGATTCAGCGAAGATGCGGCTCGCGCCTCGCGGCGGAAACGCTCGAGAGCCTGCGGATCCTGCGAGGCATCTTCGGGAAGAAACTTCAGGGCGACGAAGCGGCCGAGCTGCGTGTCTTCCGCTTTATAGACGACTCCCATCCCTCCGCCACCGAGGAGTTCGAGAATGCGGTAGTGAGAGACGGTCTGGCCGATCATGGACGAGAGTCGTTCCGTAACTGCAATCTTGCAACCGCGGGCGCCGAGCCATCTTAGGGGGAATTCAGGTGGCCGTCAATGGATGGCTGGGATAGGAGATAGAGATGATGAAACGACACACCTCTGTTGATTAGATGGTAAACATTTGGAGATATTTTGGGTGATGTGACGCGGTGGGTTCAATCACCAATCCCATTCACAGCCCAACTAGCACACGCCGCTCCCCCCATTCCCCCAAGAGCGAGCTACTCGCGAATGTTAGCATTCTAATGTAATGCTTTTTGGCAGCGAAACATTCTTCGTTGATGAAGTGAAACGACGCTCGAAAACGGGCGGCAATAGTTTTGTGCATGTTCTACTGCATTCCACGAATGGAGACGACGACCCAAATAATCAGCCGTCGAGATGTCTTGGACCCTTTAAGGTTACGGATGCAATGTGGATTTGTCGGTTGCCGGAAGGGTTAAGGGATATCGTCTATAGTGCGTGCGAGTCTCCGGGAGTGCCATACCAAAATCCGTTTCGTCAGTTCGGTCAGCTGTACGCGATTGCTGTATTCACTGGACCATGGCTCGCCGGTCAGTTGTCAGGCTGGGACTCATCTGGCGAAATCACCAAATTTGTCACATTTTCGCAACTGGTGCATCCAACGTCGATTGGTTTTGGTAATTCTGCGCGTCTTACCTTCGGATCGAATGGGGAATTCGTTCGTGCTGACCCTGGCCCTTGCCGTGGGATAACCGAATACGCTTTCACGATCCCCCCTCACCGGAACTGGCTGAGTACGACTGATTGCGACCAGATACGACTTCTATTTGAAAAGGCGAGACTGGATAAACTTCCTGATAGAGTGGCTCGCGCAAACTGGAATCTTCAGCATTCGGCCTATCAATATTTTTTCGAGGCGAGGGCCCTTCTTGTCGTATCAGGACTTGAGGCTTTGTTACACACAAGAACTCCCAAATCCCATGGGAGCCGAGGGCGACAGCCTGGCACGGGCAGGCAATTCACTTCTCGAACAAAACAGTTGGCTGAATTGCTGAACGTAAGCTTCGACAAGGTCGATGCCGAGACCGTAATGGAACATCGCTCGGATGTAGCGCATGGTCGCGACCCTTGGGCCGCTCGTCAAAACGCAAGGGGGGTATTCAGGGTCCACCTCAGATCACGAAGAGTGATGAGGCTATTAAAAGCTACCTTCGCGCCGATCAACTTTTGAGAGCCACCGTTTTGAAGTGCTTACTGGACGATCAATTCGGAGGGATATTTACTTCTGATGACACGGTGGAAAAACGATTCCCCTTGTAGCGGGTGTGTGAGGGAGGCGTGTGGTGCCGAGACAGCGGGGAACATTGATAATCAACCGAGTACTTTCAAGAATGCCGTCGTCGCCCCATTAATGGGCTTGAATGAGGGAACAAGAGCGGCTGGTAACTTGCGCTCCACGGTCCGAGATCCATCGGTGAGAGTAACCGAAAGCCAATCGGAATTGACCCACCGAACCTGTGTGGCTTCAGGTTAGAGATGCTTGTGAGTTCCCCATGGTTGAGGGGAATCATGAAATCCATACCTCCGGTGTCCAACGTTTCGGACGCAAGACGCGCATCACGTTCATCGAGATAATCTAGACGCGTCACCGTTACATTCCGATTGGCAGTTACGCGCAACATGGGGCCATCCGTGAAATTCCCCGCCCACCACCTCCACATGGAACGTCAAAGGCTCGGACGCGGAACCCGTATTTGCCAGTAACTCCGTTGATTCACCCGCAATATGGCGGACATCCTCAGCCAGTCCGTCCAGTTCGTGCTTTTCCCGAAGGCTCTTGTGTACTTCCCTAACAATTTTCGGCAAATGTTGAGAAACTAGTTGTTGGAGTTCAGTGCATGAGGTGAACGTGGCGTACAAAGTGTCTTTCTTACGCTCTCGTTGGTATTCCTCGAGGGCCTTCAACTGATCTCGATCCGCGTCTCGCGGCACATTGGCGGTCGAGAAATACAGAGCGACGTGCTTACCGGCCTTTCGAAACAATTCAATCTCCTCGATGGTTCCGGCATGGGCGTTGCCCGTTGGTGTGCCGACGCGGACACCAAAGATACCGATCAGAAAATCCCCCTGGTCCATGATTTGCCGGTTAAGGATTGCTTGCGGACGATCACCGGAGGCGGGGAACGAATGCGTTTCCCATTTAATGGGGTTGAGTAGAATGCCTGTGGTTGTGTGATGCGCGGCATTCCACGCGAGAAGTGCGCAGGTCACGGCCTCGCGCTCCTCGCTCACATCGGATGGACTTGAAATCAGAGCGTGGATAACAATGGCGGTATGGCGCATTTTGTATCCTTGAATTATGGAAGGAGCAGTCGCGCTCGGAGCGCTGTCGCGGGCCTTTTTTTGACTTGTGATTCTGGCCTTTTCGAGCTCAAGTTCGATGGTATTTAGGATCGATGATTGAGTTCGCCGACCTAGACCCTCTAGTTGAACCCTGGCGTTCGTTTCACCTTGCGCATGGGTCTTGAGGAGATTCTCAAACTGGATTCCCACAAATTGTCGAATGTTGTCGGCAATGCATTTACAAAGATGATCGTCTAGTGGAATCCCATACAGGTCACAGGTTTCCATTACCGCTTCGAACCATGCATATCCCAACTTTGTAATGAACTCTTGGGAACAGTTCCATTCCTCCAGAACCTGTTGGCCTGATCGTACCTCGGCGACTGCGGAACGACGCGTCCTAATTTCTCGCTGCTTCTCCCGATATGCGTCACTGGCTTTTTCGCTTTTCTGATTGCGCAGGCGAAGGTATTGCTGCCGCGCGGACTCGGGAAGGCACTGGACGATCTCTCGCATTGCCTCTGTGGTGCTCCGTTACAGACTACTCTCCGGCAGATGAACGCAGGGGGACTCCGGATGCGCTACCCGCCAGTCTGGGGTGAAGATATTGTACGCGGCGGCTAGTGAAGTCTCAGTTGCCGCTTCAACTCGTCAATTTGATCGTAGGCTGAATCAATGTGGGAAGCCAATCGCTTGCATTCAGCGATGAGTGCTTCGATTGCGTGCTTGGCCTTCTCATCTTCCACGGAGTGGACCCAGCCCTCTGCATCGCTCAGATGTGTCACGCTGTCTCCTTGAAGGTCTTCGGGCTGGACTATTTCGATTCCATCCGACCCGCCTGATGGTTGTTGTCGATCTTGATGAAGTCCTCGAACTGGCACGTCGGGCAGTAGAGATGAAAAGCGAGGTTAAAGTGTTCAGTGGGCTGTTTCTTTTCTTTCTCACCACCGGGGGGTGCCGACTCCCGGAACTCGTATCCGAGAATCCGCATGATCTGGTCATCAGTACACTTCGGGCAGACGAAGAAGGAAATAATCCGTGGTTCCCGTTTTACCTTTTAACTTGCCGCCTTCAACTGCACTGGAGCCGTGGTACGCCTTGCCATGATTGGATTTCATCTTGGATGCTCCCCGAGAACTGTACGATGACCTTACCCCCGAGATCAAAGGCCTATCCGCGACGCACTAGATCATCCCAAGTCGCTGGAGGATTGCCCTTAGAAGTTGCTGATTCCTTTTCCGTGGCGTACTCTCCCCGGCCACCGCTCTCCGGAGCATCGAACGGGATCTACCGCTGATCCTCATTAGAGCAGCGATCGGAATTTTCTTTAGCACTGGCAGAACCTTGGTATTCCACTCATCTCGGGTGGGGTCTGGATATTCCGTATAGACGCTCTCGGGTGAGTGAATTATGCTTGCTTCGATTTCTTCAAGCCGGTTCGATTCTTTGCCGATGTAGATGATTCGTTCGACTCGCACGTGTCGTCTGCGCAGCAGCCCGAAGGTTTGCTTGCCGCTAGGCTTTCCCTTCGCATCCGCGTTCTTCGCGCCGGGATGGAATTCGTACTCGCGCAAAACGTCCCCGTACGTCTTTACCCGCGCTACGCCCCGACTGCCATGGAAGCCCTCTGTCGTGATCTCATACTGCGTTCCTGAGTGTTGGTCGATCCACGGCAGATCGAGCCAGCAGTCGGGATCAAGCACGTCGGCGCAACGAGATGAAATTTCTCGGATCAATCGTCGGGAGGATAACCAAATGTTTTACATGACACGACAACAAGAAGTCGAATGGCTTTAGCCGATTCGATGCTTCTTGCCACGATTGAGCTTGGCCAATGAACGCAGGGCGGTGGGACTCGTAACCGGCACCCGCCCGATGGCAGGCAGATGCTCAAAACCCAACGGTTCGACAGGTAAACTTAACGTCGTACGAATGATGTTGACCCAGGCCTGGCGGAATCCAATCTCGATCTTCACTGTCGAGGTCCACCGGATTTCGGAGGTGACCGAGACCGTGCTCGGACCAGCGGTCTTCGTGATTGTTCATACCTTTCTGAAGAAGGACAGGATTGCCGTAGTCATCGCGCAAGAAAAGCGCGTACCGTCGGATGAAATTGCCAGACAGTAAACCTGCCGTTGTTTGCCAGTTTCTCGGCATAATGTGTCGCGTTCGATTTTGAGGATAGAACGTGATTTGTCTGCCATTGTCTACGGAGTGAGTCTCGCAAAACGTTGCTGCGATCTCATCGATTTCAGTCCATGACAGTGCCCTGACGGCAGATGACCATCCGACATTTCGAATGGACCTCCCGGACAGGGAACAAACCCGCCATGCTCCGTGGCGACGATGGCCATGGAATCGGTGTCCTCCATGACGTACGTTCCGTGGAGCTCGGAGACGCAGTGGTCAAGAACGCCAAGCATCAGCCGGGCCCCCGCCGTGATCAACGAACCCGGCGGCCGAACCAAAACTCGCCAGGGAACTCGGGTCGGCGACTTTGCATTTATATGGATCAGGGTCGATGCCGTGGCATGTGACCTCTACTTTGTTGTCTCGTCTTGGCGATCCATCTGCGCGTAAATGCCAAAGCAAGTTGCGCTGGCGAATATCTTTGAGCGATTTCTCAAGCCTTTTGGTTTCGATCTCGGGAGATCGCCACGAGAGATCAACCGGAGACTTTCCTCGACGATCAGTTTGAAAAATCGTCGTCGCTCTCGGGACCCAATCATCGACCATCCCGCAGCTTCGTCGGGATGAGCGTCAAACAAGATTCCGCTCGGCTCAATCAGAAATGCGTCGAGAATTTCGGGCAACGACCGGTTGCAACGATGGAGGCGACAACGTCGGAATCGAATACCAGAGCGCGTCTCTTTTTGGCATAAACATGGGTGATGCCGAACTGCCAATCATTGCTTGCTGGACTGTACTTACTGCGGATTGGCAACACATTCTCCATTCGGGACGACTTTGACGAAGCCGTTCATACGTGTCCATGTTTCGGGTTCGAACAGGCCCTCGGGAGCGAGTTTCCGGAGGCAACGTTTCAACCCGATCCTTACAGTGCTCGATGACGCGGATTTCACCCGTAACACGAACCGCCATAAGCCATTAGGGATTGACCGTGGGAATTCATGAAAGAAAATCCGACGTACACGACCGGGCAGACCACTTTGCGAATGTGCGACGCTATTTCGTCCACCAAAGAAAGCGGTTTGCGAGTATCCGAGATATTCCTTGGAAAATCGGGCTGCCGCTGCAGAATGGGCTTAATCTCTTCATCGACTGTCAAATAGCCCTTTCCAATTGAAGCGGTGACAGAACGTATAAGTGGGCGAGATTGGATATCGGGGTGCTTATACAGAGATCCCCATCGACTTCGAAGCCAATTCAGATATCGCCAAACATCGCGCCGGATGTCGTCGATGTCTTCCTCAGTAATCACCGTCCCAGAATGCTGCGGTTTTCGATGTTCCACTCCGAACGCCTCACAGGCCTCTTCGAGCGAATACTTATCGGTCAGCGCGAATGCGAGTGCCGCAGGTCCAGAAAATGCCCCCGGAACCTATATCCCGGTTGCGGTTTCCCAGATGGTGGAACCTTCGGGAATGAGGTCGACTTGATCTGGAGAGGCCTCGCAGTAAAGCCAATTAGGGAGCGATTGCCGTCGATGTACTTGCACGCAAACTCTGGGTCGAAATCCGTCTTCTCGCTCACGACCTCGACTGTCTCTATATGACCACAAGAGAATGAGAAACCTCCGGTGTAGAAGCCCCGCGCCGGTGAGGACATCAAATGCCAGTCGCGAAATGTCGTAGGCGAGGTCAAAGCCGATAACAAGGCATCGAGCCTTGTACGCGAGCTGAAAAAACAGGTCCAGGAACTCACGCCCTTGGTAAGCAGCCGCAAGCGCCGGTCATCTCCCGGTGCGCGTCCACGTTATGGCGTATAACGTAGTCCTGCAGAGACTGAAGCTCGCGCTCGGTCAGGTTTGTCGGTACAAAACAGCCCCTCTTCGAGACACTGGCCGCCAACGATCAACTGGAGATTCCCATCGTGAACTTCTGTGTCGAGACCACTACGGCCAACGGTATGAATGAGGAGCATCCCCTCTGGACGTAGCCATGAACTCATCGGGCGACGGTCTGTCCACTCGGAGCTCACTACAAGGAGATCGACATCTCCGCGGTGGCGCCGAATCCCCGGCAGCCAAGGCGGACGTTCGACGAGGATGCCCTCGACGAGCTCGCGGAATCCATCCGGCAGGTCGGCCTCCTGCAGCCGGTGGTGGTCCGTGCGGCCGGACCTGGCCGGTATGAGCTCATCATGGGCGAGCGGCGGTGGCGGGCCGCTCAGCGGGCCGGGCTGGTCGAGATCGGGGCCATCGTCAAGCAGACGCAAGACGATGACCTGCTCAGAGACGCCCTGATCGAGAACCTGCACCGCCAGCAGCTCGACCCGCTGGAAGAGGCCGCGGCTTACCAGCAGCTCCTTGATGATTTCGGCGCGACCCACGAGGAACTCGCGCGCAAGATAGGCCGATCCCGCCCGCACATCAGCAACACCCTGCGGCTGCTGAACCTGCCGCCGGCCGTGCAGAAACGGGTGGCCGCGGGGGTGCTCAGCGCGGGCCACGCCCGGGCCCTGCTCGGCGTGGAGAATCCTGACGCGCAGGAGCGCCTGGCGGGCCGGATCGTGGCCGAGGGCCTATCAGTCCGTGCGGTCGAGGAAATCGTCGCGGTCGGCACCGACGACTCGCCGCCGCGGCGTTCTGCCCGCACCGCGGCCAGGCCCCCGACCGCCCCCGGCCTCCGTCACCTGGCCGACCGCCTCTCCGACCTGTTCGAGACGCGGGTCAAGGTCGAGCTGGGACAGCGCAAGGGGAAGATCGTCGTCGAGTTCGCGACAATCGATGACCTGGAGCGAATCGTAAAGGCGATGAGCCCCGAGGTATCCAGCCCGGAATCTCCCCGGCCTCCCGAGCCTGCGGAATAGCAGGGACCTGCGGCAAGACCGGACCTGCGGCAAGACCCGGACCACTTGGGCACGGCCCTTCCGGGGCAGCCAGGCCTTCCGGGCAGCCGGCCTTCCGGGCAGCCGGCCCTTCCGGGTCTTTGGAGTAGCAGGCCCACTTCTCGGCAGCTCGCAGCCGACTATCAGGAAGGCCGGTTCTCGTGGAGCCTCAGCGATCGGCCTTCGGCCGGTTACCCCGGCAATTAAGGATCACGCCGATGGAACCCAGCGTCCCACGAGCACCGCCTGCCTCGCCCAGCACACGTGTGCCGGGCTGGCCCGACTCTTGAGGGACAACGATGGTCCATAGGTGTTGCTGCAACGACACCTATGGACCATCGTCGTGGTTAGGTTCGGGGTGCCCTGTCCCGCGTGGAGCTACTGGAGTGGGGCTGAAGTTATCTGCTGCAGCGTTAGCACCCCGTGGGATGAACGGGGTGAAGGTGACGAGGACCGACGCTGGCCGCCATCCACGCAATCCAGCACGCTGGGGCTGGGCCGGCCCTAGCCGGCATGAATTTCCAGCGCGCTGGCGGAGTGCTGGCTTTCCGAGGCTGGCCGGTGGGCCCGCTGGAGCCCCTGGTCGAACGTAGACATCCGGGCTGTGCGCAAACCCCCAGTCGAACGCAGATCTCGGTCGTGCGCGGGCCCCGGTCGTGCGCGGGCCCCGGTCGTGCGCGGGCCCGGCTGTGCGCAGGCCCGCGGACCGGCGGGCGGCGGCGGGGTTATCCCGGGCACCTGCCAATGTGACGCGGGCGTGGTCTTGCGTTACGAGAGGTTGGGGTCCGTGCGTAATTGACCGTTCTTGTCACTGGGTTGGATCGCACGAGGGAGCGGGATTGTTGGCGCGCCCGGTCACAGGCGGCCGATTCGGGCTCGGCGCGGACCGTGGGATCCTCCGTTGGCTGCGGAGGCGGCCTGCGTGGGGATGTTTCACGGGAAACATTCACTCGGCGGCCAGCCGGTCATGGTCAGGCGGTCGACCGGATGCTGGCGACAAAGGCATCGACGTCAGCTTCGGTGGTGTCGAAGGCAGCCATCCAGCGGACGACGGAATCCTCCTCGTCCCAGACGTGGAAGAACCAGTCGTGCTGGAGGGTCGCTATGTGCTTGGGGTCGAGGCGGGCGAAGACCGCGTTGGCCTGGACGGGGTAGACGATCTCGACGCCGGGGGTGGCGCCGGCACCGGCGGCCAGGCGACGGGCCATGGCGTTGGCGTGGGCGGCGGAGGTGCGCCAGAGATCGTCGTGCAGCAGGGCACCGAGCTGGGCGGCCACGAAACGCATCTTGGACGCGAGCTGGGTCTGCTGCTTACGCAGGTAGGGCACATCGCCGGCCAGGCCGGGGCGCATGACGACGAGGGCCTCCGCGCCGACCGCGCCGTTCTTGGTGCCGCCGAAGCTGAGCACGTCAGCGCAGGCCGCGATCTCGGCCAGGGAGCAGTCCAGGGAGGCGGCCGCGTTGGCCAGCCGGGCTCCGTCCAGATACACGAGCAGGTCGCTGGCATGACAGAAGTCCGCGATCTTCCGTAGCTCGGCGAGGCTATAGCAGGTGCCCAACTCGGTCGACTGGGTAAGGGCCACCACTCCGGGCTGCGCCACGTGGTCGTCGCCGCGACCAGACAGGCGCGGGGCGATGAGTTCGGGGGTGAGCTTCCCGTCCGCGGCCGGTACCGGGAGGAGCTTGGCGCCGAGCAGCCGTTCGGTTGCGCCGCACTCGTCGGTATTGATGTGCGCAGACTCGGCGCAGATAACGGCCTCGTGCCGACGAAGCAACATGGCGAGGCCGAGCACGTTGGCCCCGCTCCCGTTCAGGACGAGGAACGCGTCGTCAGCGCCGAAGGTCTCGCGCAGGTCGGCGGTCACCCGCTCGGTCCACTCGTCGGCGCCGTAGGCCACCGCATCGCCCGAGTTCGCATCCATGATCGCGCGCAGCACCGCCGGGTGTGCGCCTGCGTGGTTGTCGCTGCCGAAGCTCTTGCGTTGTGTCATGCCACGAGCCTAGGGGGCCAGGGTCTGGCCTAGGCGCCGCGGGCGGCCGCGAACTCAAGCAGGCTGACGCAGGTGCTGCCGAAGGTGCGGCCTGAAGCCTCCAGGGCCATGGGCAGCGTGCTCGTCTCGGTCATGCCCGGCGCCACGTTGACCTCCAGGAAGTACGGCGTGCCGGTGTCGTCGACGATGAGATCGGTCCTGGATAGGTCACGGAGGCCTAGCGTCGTATGCGCGGTGACGGCGATTCTCGCGACCTCCTCTGCGACCTCACTGGATAGCCGGGCCGGAACGTAAAACTCCGTCTTGCCCGCGGTGTACCGGGCCGAGTAGTCATACCCGTTCTCGCCGGGGACGATCTCGACCGCGGGCAGCGCCTGCGGGCCGTCGCCGAGGTCGATCACCCCGACCGCCACTTCTGTGCCGGGAATGAACCGTTCGATCAGAGCGGTGTCGCCGTAGGCGAAACAGCTCAGCACCGCGGCGGGCAGCTCACCCGCAGTCCGGACCGGGCCGGCCCCGAGGGCGGATCCGCCGCGGGATGGTTTGACGTACAGCGGCAGCCCGAGCTTGGCCACGATCAGGTCGATGACCGCGATGGCGCCGAGATCGTGGAATGTCTCCCGCGGCAGGGTCACCGACGGCGGCGTGGCCAGGCCGGCCGCCGCCACCAGGGCCTTCGCCGTGGGCTTGTCGAAGGCCATCTGGCAAGCGCTGGCCACCGAGCCGACGTACGGCACGCCGAGCAGGCCGAGCACTTCCCGGATCGCCCCGTCTTCTCCGCACGCCCCGTGAATGGCCGGGAAGACCACACTGGGGGGCACGGCGCTCAGGTGAGCCAGCAGGCCCGAGTCGGCGTCCGCGACGACGGCGTCGATACCTTCCTGGGCCAGGGCGTCACGGACACGGTGTCCGGAGTGCAGCGAAACTTCCCGCTCGGCGGACAGGCCACCGGCGAGTATGACGACACGTTCAAGATCGTACATGATTTCTAGTTCTGTTCCCCGTTAGGAGCGATGGCTGGTCAGCCGCGGCCGGACATGGGCGGGCCGAAGTCGTCCCGCAGCTGGACCTCACTCTCGATCACCGAGGCGAGCCGCCGGACTCCCTCGGTGATACGGTCCGGATGGGGGAGGGAGTAACACAGCCGGGCGTACTGACCGCCGGAGCCGTCTGCGTAAAAGCCGGTTCCCGGCACGTAGGCGACCCGTGAAGAAATCGCCCGCGGCAGCATGGCCTTGGAATTGATGCCGTCGGGGAGCCCGAGCCAGACGAAAAACCCGCCCGCTGGCCGGGTCCAGTGGCAGCCGGGAGGCATCATCCCGGACAGCGCGGTCAGGGTCGCGTCCCTGCGCTCCCGATACAGCTCACAGAAGGACTTGATCTGCTCGCGCCATGGCTGAGTGTTCAGGTACTCGCGCACGGTCAGCTGGGAGAAACTCGAATGGCACAGGACGGCCGACTCGGCGGCCAGGATCAGCTTGTCCTTGATGGCCGAGGGCGCCACCGCCCAGCCGACCCGCACGCCGGCGGCGAACGTCTTGGAGAAGGTGCCGAGGTAGACGACCCCCTCCGCGTCATCGGCCCGCAGCGCCCGCGGCGGCTCGCCGTCGAAGCCGAGCAAGCCGTACGGGTTGTCCTCGACGACCAGCAGACCAGCGCGGTTGCAGATCTCGAGGATGCGGTGTCGTCGTCCGGTCGCGAGCGAGACCCCGGCCGGATTCTGGAAGTTCGGCACGGTGTAGAGGAACTTCGCCCGCTTCCCGGCCGCCGCGGTGCGCTGGATGGCTTCTTCCAGGGCCTCCGGGATCAGCCCGTCGTCGTCCATCGGCACGTGCACCACGTCGGCCTGATAGGCCGCGAAGGCTCCCAGGGCACCCACATAGGACGGCGCCTCGACGAGCACGACGTCACCTGGATCGACAAAGATCCTGGTCAGCAGGTCAAGTGCCTGCTGAGAGCCGACGGTGACCACGACCTCGTCCGGGTGAGCGGCGATCTGCTCGAGCGCCATGACGTCGCAGATTCTCTCCCGCAGTCCCGCATCCCCCTGCGCGGTGCAGTACTGCAGGGCCGTCGTGCCATGGTCGGTGATCAGCTGGCCGACCATCTCGCCGACCGCATCCAGGGGAAGTGCGGCGACATACGGGGAGCCGCCGGCCAGCGAAACGATCTCGGGCCGCGCGGCCACGGCGAACAGGGCTCGGATCTCCGAAGCCACCATGTCGACCGCACGAGCGGCGTACTGGCCGACATAGCGGTCAATTCGCTGAGGCTGCGTCGCCGATTGCTGTTCGCCGGTCATAGAAACTCCTTATCCTCGGGGGGACGATCCCCCCCAGACCCCCCCTGCTTTACGGGGGGCTACCCGCCCCCCGTGCCCCCTGGGCCCCCCGAAAGGGGGGCAAACCATCGGCCCGCTGGGCCTCTGGGAGCGGCATTCGCACCTCGGCGCCTTTGGCACCTCGGCGCGAGTACCATCCCAGGATACGGGGTAGCTCCCGGGAACGCTTGTGGATTCAAGCCGGGGAACAGGATGTCACGACGTATCGTCAATATTACGCTCGATAATCTCGGTGACCTGCCGCACAAGTGCCGTGCGTGCATCTTCTGGGAGCTTGGCCCGGTTAGCCGGGCGCGGGCCGAGGAAAGTGGCGACCCCGGACTCGAGAAGGAATCGTGGGTGTCCTCGGTCCTGCTCGAATGGGGAAGCTGCGGCAAGATCGCCTACGTCGACGGCGTCCCCGCCGGGTACATGCTGTTCGCCCCGCCGCAGTACGTTCCCCGCTCGATCGCCTTTCCGACCAGTCCGGTGAGCGCCGATGCGGTGCTGTTCATGACGGCTCACCTGCTCAGCGAGTTCACCGGCGGGGGCATCGGCCGGATGCTGGTGCAGGCGATGGCCAAGGATCTCACCCGGCGCGGAGTCAGGGCGATCGAAGCCTTCGGCGACCGGCGGTGGGAATCGCCGGCCTGCATGCTGCCGGTGGACTACCTGCTCTCGGTCGGATTCAAGACCATCCGTCCGCACCATCATTACCCGCGCTTGCGGATGGAACTCCGAACCGTTCTGACCTGGCGCGAGGATGTCGAGGTGGCGCTTGAGCGCCTCCTCGGCTCCATGAACCCGTCGGCTCCGCAGGGCGCTCTGCGACCCGTTTAGCTCGTGCCCTAGATAAACTCGGCCAGCTCACGGAGCAGCGCCGACTTCGGCTTGGCCCCGACGATCTGCTTGACCACCTGGCCGCCGGAAAAGACGCTCATGGTGGGGATGGCCATGATCCCGTATTGCTGCGCCACCTTAGGGTTCTCGTCGATGTTCAGCTTGACCACGTCGATCTTGTCGGCGTACTCGGTTGCGATCTCCTCGAGGACGGGGGCCACCATGCGGCAGGGGCCGCACCATTCGGCCCAGTAGTCCACGATGACCGGCTTCTCGCTCTTCAAGACCTCTACCTCGAAGGTCTCCTCCGTCACGACCTTAGTCGTTCCCACGGTAATCACATCCTTAGCTTGTTCTGAGTGAATTCCTGTCACGCCCGCGGAGGTCAGAGTTCCTTGCTGGCGAGCCAGCGTTCGGCGTCGAGCGCCGCCGCGCAGCCCGTTCCCGCCGCGGTGACCGCCTGCCGGTAGGTCCGGTCGACGACGTCGCCGCAGGCGAACACGCCCTCGATGGCGGTGCGCGTGGACGGCTCGTCCACCAGCAGGTATCCGTCGGGATCGGTGGCGAGCTGCTCGGTGAACAAATCCGAGCGGGGGTCGTGGCCGATGGCGACGAATACGCCGGTTACCGGCACGTCGTGTTCAGTGCCGTCCTTGGTGCTTCTGATCCGCAGGCCGGTGACCTTGTCCGTGCCCAGGACATCAGCCACCTCGCTGTCCCACAGGAAGTTGATCTTCGGGTTCGCGAACGCGCGATCCTGCATGATCTTCGAGGCGCGAAGCGTGTCGCGCCGGTGCACCACCGTCACCGACTTGCCGAACCGGGTCAGGAACATGGCCTCTTCCAGGGCGGAGTCACCGCCGCCGATGACCGCGATGTCATGACCGCGGAAGAAGAACCCGTCACAGGTGGCACACCAGGAAACGCCGTGGCCCCCAAGCTTCTTCTCGCCCGGTACCCCGAGTTCCTTGTACCTGGAGCCGGTGGCGATGATCACGGCCTTGGTGAGATAGGTCTCGCTGTCGGTCTTGACCACCTTCGGGTCCGCGGCCAAGTCGACGGATACCACGTCGTCGGGTACCAGCTCGGCCCCGAATCGCTCAGCCTGCTTGCGCATGGAGTCCATCAGCTCGGGACCCATGATGGCGTCCGGGAAGCCGGGGAAGTTCTCCACGTCGGTGGTCTGCATGAGCGCGCCGCCCGCCGTGACCGAGCCCTCGAAAACCAAGGGCTTCAGCTCGGCGCGAGCCGCGTAAAGCGCCGCCGTATAACCGGACGGGCCGGATCCTATGACGATCACGTTCCGGACTTCTGTCACCGCTGCCAACCGTTATCAACCCCTCATCGCCACTGGCACTCCAGTGAACCGATACTAGGGCCCGGAGATTCCCTACGGCACGATCGTGGTGGCGAGCACGCGACCAGCGGTGGCGGAGCAGCCCGGACCGGCCAGCTGCACCCTGTCCCCCTGGCTCACCCGGGTGACCACGACGGTGACCGGCTGGCCCTCGAAGTGAGCGCTTTCCACCCGGACCAAGGCAGCGCCGCCCGCGACGCGGTCCACGCATGCTCTGACGGTCGCGCTGGCGGCCTCCGTCGTCCGGGCCGCCACCGGCACCCGCAGCTCGGCCTCCAGCTGCTGGGCCAGGGTGCCTGACTGGAAATCGACGGGGCTGATCACGACGGCGAACCCGGCCGGCGACACCTGCTCTGGCCGCGACGCGGTCCCGTCGGCCGGACTGGCCAGCGACCCGGACTCGATGCCGTTGGCCCGCGGAACGCCCTCGGCCGGGGCGGCGGCGGAGGCGCCGGCGGCGGCAGAGGCGCCGGCGGCAGCGGAGCCTTGCAGCTGCGGCGGGCTGCCGTGGCCGGACAGGAAATACCCGCCCGCGGCGACCGCCACGAGCGCCGCGGCGGCGGGGGCGAGCACGCGCGGGGACAGCCAGCGCAAACCACGGTTTCCTGGCCGCCTGGAACGGGCCGGGCGGGCCCGCGGGCTGGTACCACCAGCCCGTTCGGAATCATTCCTGAGCGCCACCTCGGCGGCGAGCGCCACTTCGAGCCGCTGGGCCACCCGGTCCGGCACGGCCGGGGCTGGAACCGCTGCGAGCAGGGCGGAAACCCCGGCGAGCTCATCGGCCACGGCCGTGCAGAGCGAGGCAGCCGGCCAGGTGTCCGGCGACCATGGCCGCCCGGCGCCCGGGGAGGAGCCCAGCAGCGAACTCGGCCAGCGCATCGCTGTCCGGATGGGTCATCTCTCCCCTCATGGGTCTCCTCCCTGCGCAGGTGAGACGCTCTGGCCGGGCGATCGGTTCCCTCGCAGGTGTGCTACGTGGGGGAGCAACTTGGCGCGGGCGCGGGCGCAGCGGCTCTTGACCGTGCCCGGGGAGACGTCGAGGATGACGGCGGCGTCGGCGACGGAGAAGCCGAGCATGTCGACGACCACCAGCGCGGCCCGTTGCGGCGGCGGCAGGAGCCGGAGCGCGGCGTCGACGTCCAGCCTGGTGTCGGTGGCGTGGGCGGGATCGGTGTCCAGAGCCACCAGCGCGTCGAACGTCTGCTCCTCGGCCGGCACGGCCGGCCTGGCCGCCCGGCGGCGGAGCCGGTCAAGGGAGGCGTTGACCACGATCCGGTGCAGCCAGGTGGTGACGGCCGACTCGCCGCGAAAATCGGCCGCCCGGCGGAACGCGGAAACCATGGCGTCCTGCAGGGCGTCGGCGGCTTCCTCGGGATCGCAGACGGTGCGCAGCGCGACCGCCCACAGCCGGTCCCGGTGCCTGCGGAACAGCTCGCCGAACGCTTCGTTATCTCCGGCCACATGCCGGCGGAGCAGTTCGGCATCTGTTGGACACTGCTCGTCGGCGTCCGGCATACGGCATCAACCCGACTGGCTCACGGCGGATCCGCGCAGGCTGACTTCGTAGATGAAGGCCTCGTACTTGCCCGGGTTGCCGGCCAGCGGGGGCAGGTCGGTGATCCAGATCAGCACGTAACGGCCAGTCGTTTTCTTCGTCACGTTGAACGTCGTGACGCCCTGGGCCTGGGTGGAGCTCTGCAGCTCAGTGAAGCTGGCGAGGCCGGCGGCACTAATGGTGTTGCTGTTGCCGATCTCGATCTCGGCGTGGGTGCAGCAGGTGGTGCCGAACTGGACCGACACCTGGCTTAGCTGGACCTGCTTGCCCATGTCGAGCAGCAGGCCGGTGCCCTTCTTCAGGTTCCCGAACACCGATGAGCCGAGATAGTAGCTGGTGTGCCAGCCGGTGCCGCCGTTGCCGTCTATCACGTACTGCGCGCCGTCGGGGTCCTCGCTGCTGCCCGGCGGGTCACCGAGAGCGTCGTAGCTGCTGGCGCTGGCCGGCTTGAGCTGGGCGGCGACCGCCGTCGCCGGGGACGAGGAGTGCGGGCTGGCGGGCGGCGTGGCCGCCACGTGCGGTGAGTTGCGGCTGGCCGACCAGACGACGACACCGATCGCGGCCAGGACGAGCACCACCACGACGCCGACGATAGCCCGGGCCGCGGTGACTCCCTTGCGGCCCTGCGGCCTGCGGCTGCCGTTACCTGAGCGGGACGGGACGACCGTGTCAGCGGCGGCCGGGTACGCGTTGGTGGACCAGTCCGGGTCGCGGCGCGGGCCGGCCGTCGTCCGGCTCGCTGACGTCGGCGCGAGCGTCAGCGGGACCGGCGGCGCCACGGCGGCCAGGGCATCGGCGAACGTCGCGGGCGTGCCGAGCGCCGGGCCGTACCGGGTCGGGCGCTGGAACAGCGCCTGGCAGATCACGGCGTCCATGCTCACAGGGACATCGGCCGAGACCTGGCGCGGTGTGCACATAGTGCCGTCGGTCTCGGGTGCGGGCGGTAGCCACCCCGGTCCCGAACCCTGCGGACCCGGCCAGTAGCCGGTCAGCGCGGCGTAAAGCAGCCGGGCCAGATCGCGGGTATCGGTGAGCGCAGGGTCCTCCCCGAGGCCACCGTCGCTCCCGTCGCTCCCGGGATCCTCGGCCTGCGCAGTGGTCAGCCCGGCAGTGGTCAGCCCGGCATCGGCTAGCCCGGCATCGGCTGGTTCAGGGCCGTCCAGGGCGACGTCGATACCGAGGCCGGCGATCTTCACGCCGCCGCCCGCGGTCCAGTGCAGGCAGGCCGGGTTGAGCCGTAGGTGCGCGAGGCCGGCCGCATGCGCAGCCGTGATCGCCTGCGCGGCCTCAAGCACAAGCGCGGCCGCCTGCGGCGGGTCGAGAGGTCCCTCGGAGAGCATGTCGAGGAGGGACTCGCCGACGACCCACTCCATCACCACGTACGGCGGCTCTTCGGCATCTTCCACGTCGAAGACCTGGGGAAAACGTGGGTCATTGAGCCTGCTCACGGTCCTGGCCGCGGTGACCGTTTCGGCGACGCGGGGAAAGCCGGCGGTGAAAGTGAGCACCGCGACAAAACGGGCGAGGGTCTCGTCCGTCGCTTTCCAGTACGTCCAGCCGGCGCCCGCAGTCACCTGGTCCACGAGGCGGTAGCGCCCCGCCAGCCGGGTCCCTGGTTCCGACGTGTATGTGCTCATAGGTTGCCACCCATGCTAATGCCGCCTGCCCGGCCGGCCGAACCTCGCCGCCATAGTCCGCGACAGGAATCCGAACTCCGCCACCCGCAGGACCCTCGCGGACAAGGCATAGAGCGCGCACGCGCCGCCACCGCCGATGATCGTGACCACCGCTCCGTAGCCCACGCTCGGATTGTGCAGGACGTGGCCCGTGGCCCACATGACGATCAGCGCGAAAACCAGCCCGGGGATCGTCGCCACGTGCATCCGGGTCAGGCTCCGGGCGATGGCCCAGCCGTCCAGGCTGCCCACCCTGCGCAGCAGCAGGGCCCAGCCGGCTATCGCGCCGGTCAGGTTCGCGACCCCGTAGGCGACTCCCAGCCCGGCCACCACATCCAGGCGCGGCAGCACCGACAGCGTGATGTAGGCGGCGGCGATGCTGACCGCCATCGTGAGCACGCCCACCATGGCGGCGGTCCGGCTGTCCTGGAAGGAGTAGAACACCCGCAGCTGCAGCTGGGTCATCATGTACGGCACCAGGCCCAGGGAGAACAGGCCGAAGGTTTCGCCGATGTACCTGGCTTCTGGAACCGTGGTGCTACCGTGCGCGATCAGGAACTCGGCGATCGGACCGCCGAGCAGGCCGAGGTAAATGGCCGCGGGCACCACGAGCACGCTGGCCAGCCGGACGCCGATGGAGAAATCGTCCCGGACCAGCGAATACCGGCGACCACTCGCGTGCTCGCTCATCCGGGGCAACAGCGCCGTGATCACCGAGATACCCACGATCGCGTACGGGAGCTGGAACAAGATCCACGCGGTGGCGTAGGCGGAGTACCCGTTCTGGCCGGACGAGGCCGTGTTCACGACGACCTGGACGACTAGGTTGCCGGCCCACTGGGAGACCACATAGACCAGCATCCAGCTGGCCATCCGGCCCATCTCGGAGACCTCGCCCCGCTGGAACCCCAGCGTGAGCCGCCAGCGGAACCCGGCCGCCCGCAGCGAAGGGAACAGCGCGACGGTCTGCGCCACGACACCGAGCGTTGTCCCGATCCCGAGGATCTGGACCCAGGCATCCGAAATCCCCGACGGTCCGCTGACCGTCCTGCCCTTCCCCTCCGCCACCAGGTAGAGCCCGCCGACCACGATCACGACCAGGTTGTTGATGACCGGGGTCCACATCGGCGCCGCGAACCGGCCGCGGGTGTTCAGGATCGCGCCGATGAGCGAGCTCATGCCGTAGAAGAAGATCTGCGGGATGAAAAAGTAGGCCCATTCCACCATGAGGCGGTGTTCGGCGCCGTGGATGCCGTGCGCGTACAGCTCGACGAGCGGGCCTGCCGCCGCGGTCGCCAGCACGGTGACCACGAGCAGCGCGATCGCGCCCAGGGTGAACATCCGCTGTGCGTAGGCCTCGCCGCGGTCGGGGTCGCGCTTGGCCGCCCGTACCAGCAGTGGCACGACCACGCTGGTGAAGATGCCGCCGAGCATCAGGTAGTAGACCGTGTTGGGCAAGGTGTTGGCATTGTTGTACGCGTTGCCGAGAGCGGTGACGCCGACCGCGGCGAGCAGCACGATGGTGCGCAGGAAACCGGTTCCGCGGGACACCAGGGTGCCCACCGCCATGCCCGCCCCTGACCGCATCAGGCTGGAGCGGGCCGCGGTCGCCTGCGTCGCCTCCCCGCCCGGCCGCGCAACCCGCCGGCCCGGCCCCCTTGACCCCCTTGGCCCGGCTGCTCCCCCCGGGCCGCCGGGCGCCCGGGGGCCCGGCGGCTCCCGGTACTGCCCGGGCGCCCCCGGCGCCCGGTAACCGGGGGGCTGATAACGAGGCTGACCCGGACCGGGACCTGGACCTGGACCTGGACCCGGGGCCGGGGCCGGGCGCTCGGCGGGCCGCGGCACCCGGCGCCAGCCACCCGGACCGTCGGGCGGCCCCGGAGGGGCAATCCGGGGCGGCCGCGGCCCCCGGACGGGCGGTGCGGGCCAGCTCAGGGCCAGCGGTAGCGTGGTCTCGGCGGGAGCCGGGCCGCCGCCAAGCATCGGGCCCTCGATCGGCGGCAGCGGATCGGGCACGGAATGCCGGCCTCGCCGGCCGGGGTCGGGCTCTGTTGACAGCTGCATGGTCCGGTCGGCCTCAGCACCGGCCGGCTCTCGTCCCGCGGGGACTCGTTCCGCGGGGGCTCATTCCACGGAGGCTCGTTCCACGGGGGTTCGGGCCACTGGCGGTCCCGCCGCGGCTCATCCCGCCGTGGCTCATCCCGGCGTGGTGGGCCGCCCGGGGGGTCAGCTCCCCCCGGCTCAGGCGTCGTCGACCCAGCGTCGTGCATCGGCCAGGTCATCCGGTGCCTCCGTCGGGTGTCGCGCGCTGGTGCCTGTCACGACGCTACCCGGTGCGTCGGCCTCTTCGTAGGGGCCATGCGAGTCATCCCTGAGCCGCCGCCGGACCCCGCGGTAGATCGAGGTCAGGATGAAGACGCCGATCGCGGCGGCGATGAGGAAGAGGATCGCCCGCCCGTACCTGGTGGACTGCACGGTGAGCTGAGGTTGCCCGGCGAACGGCAGCGGCGTGCCGTCCGCGCTGCTGAGGCTGAGCTGAAGCACGGAGGATCCTTGCGGAGCCGAGCTGACCGGCAGCCGGATCGGTGCCGACGCCTGCCCGGGCTGGATGATGACCGGGTTCTTGAAGTGGCCGATGGTCAGCGCGGACGCTGCCCCCGGCGATTTGATCACGCTGACGTTGAGCCTGACCTTGACGGCTTCGCGCAGCCCGTTCTGAATCGACACGGGCACCGGGCCGGACGCGCCTGCCATCGGCACCACGGCCGTGGTGATGATCTTGACCTTGTTTTCCGCGTAGCTGAGGTAATCGCGCAAGTCGCGGAGCAGGGCCAGGCCCTGCGATTGCCCGCCGCCACGCCAGGCCGCGGATTCGGTGGCGGACAGGGCGTCGTCCAGGGACTGCAGGTACGACGGTGCGGCCAGCAGAATGGACTTATACACGCTGAGCTGGGTGCCGGTGGAGCTCACCCGGCTCAGGTAACCGCGGCTGAGTTCGCCCGGGCTGGCCTGGCTGGCGGGCGGCGCCTTCCGGGCTAGCGTGCGTTCGCTGTCCGGCGCCGTGGTCAAGCTGTGCAGGGTGGCCGGCTTGAGCCACGGGGCGTTGACCGTCTCGCCCAGCAGGTCGCTGGCGAGCTGCTGCGATGGGCTCCAGCCAGACGGGGGGGCCACCACCACCGAGCGGACCGAGTCGGGAGCCTCGGCGGCGATCATCGCGGTCTCGGCCAGGAAACGCTGCTTGACGGCGAACTCAGCGCTCGGTGACTCCCGCCCGGAGCTGGTGTTCCCGGCCTGGAGCACCGAGGTCAGGGTGTCGTCGGCGAGCAGGACGTTCATGGTGGTGCCCGCGGCCGTCGGGATCGAGGTCACCGCGTCGTCCGGCTGGAAGACGGCGGTGTTCGCGGGCGGCATCTCGCTGCTGTTCAGCACGACGGTGCCGATGTGCTCGGCGGCCGCGAGGCTAGTGAGCACGCTGAGATCCGCGGTGCCGCCGGCCGGCCACGCGATCGTCGGCCTGAACACCCGGCCGAGGACGCTGCCCGCCACCGCCTCACCGGTGCGGTAGGCACTGGCCAGATCGGGGTTCAGGCCCTCGTGGACCAGAGCCGTCATGTCCACGTCCGCGTACGGGGTGATCACGGTGGGCTGACCTGAGGTGGCGGTCTTGACCGAGGCGAGCCAGCTCGCGGCCGCCCCGCTGGCCGCCCTGGGCTTGGCGCCGGTGCAGCTCGAGCTGGAGCCCCCCACCTCGTACGGCTTGGTCATGGTGGCGACGTCGCCGAGCAGCGCCGGGTCCAGGACCCAGGTCAGGTCGGCCCCGGCGTGGCTCATCCCGGCGGTGAGCAGGGTTGACAGGCGGCCGTCCGGGCTCAGGCTGGCGGCCAGGTCATTGTTCGTCAGTGCGTCGCACGCCTGGCGGTGTGGCTGATCGATGAGCGGCCATAGCCAGGAGATATTCAGCGGAGCCCGCAGGGCCGCCGCCTTCTGCCCGGGCCAGAACGGCAGCAGCGTCTGGTCCGATGACAGCAGCACGCCCGCGGAGTCCTGCAGCAAGGCGGCCACCGGGTAGACGCCGAACTCGGTGATCCCCTGGATGCTGACCTGGAACGAGGCGCTCCACGAGGCGATGGCACCGGGGGCCACGCTGGTCGGCAGGAGGAACGGCCGTCCCGCCGGGACCAGTTCGCTGTCCGTCCCGTGGCCGAGATAGGCCTCCATCGCGTCACGGCCCGTGAAGTCCGTCGACGACGTGGCCAGCTGTACCGCAAGCCCGGCCGCCGTCTGCCTGGTGCCGTTGGCGACCGTCCCGGTCAGCTTGACCGTGGTTCCCGGCCCGGCGTACTGCGGGGTCATCGAGCTGATGGTCACCGACACCCGCCCCGAGCTGGCCTGGGCCCGGCCGGCCTGGGATGTACCGGCCTGGGATGTACCGGCCTGGGCCGGGCCGGGCCGGGCCAGCATCGCTGGGACCAGCATCGCGGGGACGGCGAAGACCGCGGCCAGGGACAGGATCCGCCGCTTGACCTTCGCCGCTCGCACGCCGTGCACACCTGAAATGTTATTGCCGTTTCGCGCCGGGGCCGTGCTGTCGATAATGTCGGTGGCCGTGCCTATGAACGACGAACAGCGGGAAGCAGCCGCCGCGCTGATGCGCGCGCGGGTTCCCGGCGCGGCCGGAATCGGTCGCCTGTTCGCCGCTCATGGCCATGAGCTTGCCCTCGTCGGCGGCTTGGTCAGGGACGTTTTCCTTGGCCAGCCGCCCACCGGGGACCTCGACCTGACCACGGACGCCACGCCGGAGCAGGTGCTCGAGCTGACTTCAGGGTGGGCCGACAAGACCTGGACGGTCGGGATCGCCTTCGGCACGGTCGGGCTGCGCAAGGGAAATTTGCTGTTCGAGGTCACCACCTACCGCAGCGAGCAGTACGGGAGGAGCTCGCGCAAGCCGGACGTGACCTACGGCCGGTCGTTGACCGAAGATCTAGGACGGCGCGATTTCACCGTCAACGCGATGGCGGCGCGGTTGCCCGGGTACGAGATCGTCGATCCTTATCGCGGCTTCGACGCGCTCAGCGAGAAGGTGCTGCGGACCCCGGGATCGCCGGAGCGATCGTTCGGCGATGACCCGCTGCGCATTCTGAGGGCGGCCAGGTTCGCGGCCAAGCTCGGGTTCACCGTCGCGCCCGAGGTGCGCGCCGCCATGACCGACCAGGCGGCGCGCCTGGAGATCGTCTCCCCGGAACGCATCACCGCCGAGCTGACCAAGCTGATGCTGGCGCCTGACCCAGCGCTGGGTATCGACGTGCTGGTCCAGACCGAGGTGGCCGAGCAGGTGCTGCCCGAGGTGTCCAGGCTGCGGATGGAAGCCGACGAGCACCACCGGCACAAGGACGTCTACCAGCACAGCCTGACCGTGCTGCGGCAGGCCATCGCGCTGGAGCCGAAGTACGGGCTGGAGGGCGACCTGGTGGTCCGGCTGGCCGCGCTACTGCACGACATCGGCAAGCCGAAGACGCGGTCCCTGCTGCCCGGCGGCCGGGTCGGATTCCACCTGCACGAGGTGGTTGGGGCCAAGATGACCAAGCGCAGGCTCACCGCGCTGCGTTTCCCGAACGACGTGATCAAGGACGTGTCCCGGCTGGTGGAGCTGCACCTGCGGTTCCATGGGTACGGGGAAGGTGAGTGGACCGATTCTGCGGTCCGCCGGTATGTCCGGGACGCGGGGCCGCTGCTGACCCGGCTGCACGTGCTGACCAGGGCCGACTGCACGACGAGGAACCGGGCCAAGGCCGCCAGGCTGGCCCGCGCGTACGACGGCCTCGAGTGGCGCATCGCGGAGCTCAGCGAGCAGGAGGAGCTGGCCAGGATCCGGCCGGAACTGGACGGCAACGAGATCATGCGCGTGCTTGGCGTGCCGCCGGGCCCGGTCGTCGGTAAGGCCTATAACTTCCTGCTCGAACTGCGGATCGCCGAGGGTGAGCTCGGCCGGGAGCGGGCGGTTCAGGAACTGCTGCGCTGGGCGGCCGCCGAGGGGATTATCCCGCGGCCCGGATCCGGGCGGCCCGGATTCGCGGCCCGGATTCAGCCGAGCCGGATTCAGCCGAGCCGGATCCGGGCGCGAGCTGACCTCGCCCGGCGGCCAGCCAGTAGGCCGCTGCGACGACGGCATATCCGGCGGTGACGATGCCGATCAGGACCGGTGAGTGCCCGTCGGACGGCATGAAGGCCACGCTCAGCGCGGCGCCGATCACGTAGGTGACGTTGAACATCATGTCGTAAAAGGCGAAGATCCGGCCACGGTAGGCGTCGTCCACCTCTTCCTGCAAGATGGTGGTCGAGCAGATGGCCACCCCCTGAGCGCTCACGCCGAGGGCGAAGGCCAGAATCAGGAACGCGACCGGGCTGAAGGTCTCGCCGATCACGCCCGTCACCACGGCGCTGGCGGCCAGCAGCACCGTGATCCAGGCGGGCTTGGCCATTCGCCTGGTGGCCGGCGGGGTGATCAGCGCGGCGCAACCGTAGCCGACGGCCGACAACGTCACCAGCACGGTGAAATGTCCCTCGGCCGTCGTCACGCTCGACCGGTAGAAGTAGTTCCGGTACAGCAGGATCGACATCAGGAACAACGCGCCGTACAGGAGCCTGTTGCCGCCGGTCGCCCCGAGGGCGGACCTCGGGCCGCGGCGCCGCAGGACGTAGCGCGCGCCCTCGCTCAGGCCGGCCGCGACCGAGATGATCTCGGCCCGTAGCCGGGCGGGCGGCCGCTCTCCCGGCTCGCGGGCGGGGCCGAGAAGATCACGCCCCATGGTGGCGGCGACCAGGCCGGCCCCCACGTAACAGACCCCCGCGACGATCAGGGTCACCGCGGCGCCCCGCCTGGTGTCGCCGGTGGCCGCGTTCACGATCAGGCCGATAATCCCGCCCAGGGCGGCCATCAGGCCGCCGAGCGTCGGCGACACCGAGTTGGCCATCACCAGCTTGTCATCCGCCACCACGTGCGGCAGCGCGGCCGAAAGCGAGGACAGGAAGAACCTGTTCACGCCCAGGACGAGCAGCACCGCGACGTAGAGCAGGGCGCCGCGGTTGCCCAGCGCCATTCCCACCGCGGTCAGCGCGACGAAGACGGATCGCAGCAGGGCCGACCAGACCAGGATCTGGCGGCGGGACCAGCGGTCGATGAGGACACCCGCGAACGGGCCGATCAGCGAGTACGGCAGGTATAGGACCGCGAACGCCGCTGCTCCCGCCGCCGGGCTTGGAAACGTCTCCGCGTTGAAGAACACGTACGTTCCGAGCCCGGCGGTGAAGACGCCGTCACCGGTCTGCGAGATCAGCCGGGTGCCGAACAGGCGGCGGAAGTCGCGCTCCGCCAGGACCGCCCGCAGGTCGGCCAGGAAGGCACCCCTGTCGTCCCGCTGGCGGTCCACCCATCCAGTCTTAGGGGTTGCCCGTCAGCGGGCAACCTCCCCAAGGATGAACTTCTCGACCAGGTCGCGGCACACGTCGTCGCCGTACTGCTCGGGCGGTGACTTCATGAAGTACGAGCTGGCCGAGGTCACAGGTCCGGCGATACCCCGGTCAAGCGCGATTTTCGCGGCCCGCACCGCGTCGATGATCACTCCGGCCGAGTTGGGCGAGTCCCAGACCTCGAGCTTGTACTCCAGGCTGAGCGGCACATCGCCGAACGCGCGGCCTTCCAGCCGGACGTAGGCCATCTTGCGGTCCTCCAGCCACGGCACGTGGTCGGACGGCCCGATGTGCACGGCGGCCCGCTCCATCTCGTGCGGGATCTGCGAGGTGACCGCCTGGGTCTTGGAGATCTTCTTGGACTGCAGGCGCTTGCGCTCCAGCATGTTCATGAAGTCCATGTTGCCGCCGAAGTTGAGCTGGTAGGTGCGGAGCAGCTCCACGCCGCGGTCCTCGAACAGCTTGGCCAGCACACGGTGCGTGATGGTGGCACCGACTTGGGACTTGATGTCATCGCCGATGATCGGCACGCCGGCCTCGGTGAACTTCGCCGCCCACTGCGGGTCCGAGGCGATGAACACCGGCAGGGCGTTCACGAACGCGACATGGGCGTCGATCGCACACTGGGCGTAGTACCGGTCGGCCTGCTCCGAGCCGACGGGCAGGTAGCAGACCAGGACGTCGGCGCCGCACTCCCGCAGCGCCTGGGCCACGTCCACGGCGGGCTCGTCCGACTCGGTAATGATCTCCCGGTAGTACTCGCCCAGGCCGTCGAAGGTCGGGCCGCGCTGGACGGTCACCCCGGTCGGCGGTACCTCGGCAAACTTGATCGTGTTGTTCTCGCTGGCGTTGATGGCGTCGGCGACGTCGCAGCCGACCTTCTTCGCGTCCACGTCGAACGCGGCCACAACCTCCACATCACTGATGTGGTACGGCCCGAACCGGACATGCATGAGGCCGGGAACCCGGGCGCCGTCATCGGCGTCTTTGTAATACTCCAGTCCCTGCACGAGGGAACTAGCGCAGTTACCCACCCCAGCAATGGCGATGCGCACCTTACCCATCAGGATGACTCCTTCTCGGATGAATTGTCGGGTTCGCTGGCTTGTCGCTCGGATGCGATCAGCTCGTTGAGCCAGCGGACTTCTCGCTCCACTGATTCCAGGCCATGCCGGTGCAGTTCCAGGGTGTAGCTGTCTACTCGTTCCCTGGTGCGCGTGAAGGCCGCCCGGATGGCCTCCATGCGTTCCTCGAGCCTGCTGCGACGACCTTCCAGGATCCGGAGCCTGACATCGGCCCTGGTCTGCCCGAAAAACGCGAAGTGAACGCCGAACTCGTCGTCTTCCCACGCGGCCGGGCCGCCCTCACTGAGGAGGTCCTGCAGCCGCTCCTTGCCCTCCGTGGTCAGCCGGTAGACCTTCAGCGACCGGCGTCCCGCTCGCGACCTCGCGGCCGCGGCCGGGGCGGCGGCCGCCCGCGGCTCGGTCTCGTCATGCTCCTCCGCGATCAGGCCCGCGGCGAGGAGTTCGTGCAGGCACGGATACAGCGATCCGTAGGAAAGCGCACGGAAGGCGCCGAGCACGGCGGATAGACGCTTGCGCAATTCGTACCCGTGCATCGGTGTTCCGTGAAGCTCGCCGAGCACGGCCAGCTCTAGTACGCCGGAGCGGTTGCGTCCCACGCTTCCCCCAGAAGGTGGATGTATCACTATGATGTGTCGACCTGATGCCTCGCTGCGATAGCTTTACTCGTTAGATCGCGTCGATGTATCGGACCGATACATGTGGATGTTATGCGGAACTTCGTGCCGCCGCAAGTTCTTGCCGTTTCCGCAGCCCGGACCAGGCCAGGCGGCCCCCGGCCGCGCCCCGGTGGCCTCCCGTCCGCGCCCCGTCCGCGCCCCGGACGCGGCGCGGCCGCGCCCCGGACGGGCCGCGGCGGCAAAAGATGACCGAATCCGCTCTCGGCTCACGCGCGGTTCCGACGTACGCTGGCGGATATGACGTCAAGGCGTTCCGTCGTGGACTACGGGCTGGCCCGCCGGGCCACGCTCGCGTCTGTCTTCGCCGGGCGCACCACCGTGACGGACGTCTGCGATGCCCATCCGTACCTGCTGCGGGCCGCCAAGTTCCACGGCGAGCCCACCGGCGACCGCTGCCCGATCTGCAGGAAAACCAACCTGACCCACGTCACCTACGTATACGGTGACGAGCTCGGCCAGTACGAGGGACGGGTAAAGCAAGCGCGCGAACTCGCGGAGATGGCCGCCGAATACGGCGAATTCCGGGTGTATGTGGTCGAAGTCTGTCAGAGTTGCGGGTGGAACCACCTCGCTTCCTCTTACGTTCTCGGCACTGGCGAGCCGACCGTACGCCGGAGGCGGCGTGCACGGTCCAACCAGTAACATGCGCCCCAGGAGGTAACGTTTGACTTCGGCGGGTTCCCCGGATTGGCGAACCCGCCTTTCGGGTAGAGGTCGCATTCCCGTCAACCGCGACCTCCGAGCCATCAGCGAGGACGCGTGAGCAGCAAAGCCGATGACTTTGACGTTCGGTATCGCGATGCGGGGGAAATGGGATATGCCCACCCCGGAGACGGCGGCTATGGTGATCGCGTCGATTACGACCTGGGTTATGACGCGAATGGCTGGGACACCAACGGCTTTCGCAAGCCCGAGGCCGGATACCCCGGCAGCCGTGATCCCGGCCAGGTCGGCCGCGGCGGCACAAGTCAGGCCAGCGGCGGCGCGAGTCAGGCCAGCATAGGTACTGCGGTGCGCCCGGGCGGCGGTCACGCGGCCGACGGCCGGCACAGCGCCGGTCGTGACCGCGCTCTGGGCGGCCGGCGGGACGGCAGCCACGCGCGCCCGGCCGGTGCGCACGAGGCCAGGACGACCGGGGCCACGACCGGGGCCCGGACGGCCGGGGGCTATCAGGACACCGAGGCGACCGGCGCCCATCGCTTCGACCCGGACGGCGGCCCTGAGACCCAGGCGATGGAATGGGACCTGGATGCAGCCGGGCCCGCCGACTTCCTGGCCC
This sequence comes from uncultured Actinomycetes bacterium, assembly GCA_963808315.1. Lineage (GTDB taxonomy): Bacteria > Actinomycetota > Actinomycetes > Streptosporangiales > Streptosporangiaceae > Palsa-504. Next base: position 33,241 of record CAWEFK010000049.1, read on the forward strand.
CTCGGGCACCGGTCCGGGGACGCCGGAGCAGCGGACCAGGCGGCGGCCCGCCCGGCCCGGGCGGGCCGGGAGGTCCTAGCGGCCTGAGCGGCCCGGGCGGGCTTTCCGGGCCGGGACGCCGGGGCCGGAACCGGTCCGGGGCCAGGGTCAAGGTCAAGGGCAGTTGGTGGCGGCACTGGACGCTGCGCAAGGCCCTGGGCTTGCTGCTCGCGATCATCGGCGCCTGCGTCGTGCTCGGCGCGATCGCGGTGGTGATGGTGTACCAGGAGACACCGGTCCCCACCGAGGCGATGGCGGCGACCGCTTTCTCCCAGTCCGTGGTCTATTCCTCCGACGGCACCCTGATCGGGCGGTTCGGCACCACCAACCGGCAGATGCTGACCTACAACCAGCTGGCCCAGGGGCACCAGTGGATCATCAACGCGGTACTTGGCGCCGAGGACCGCAACTTCTTCAATGAGGGCGGTATCTCGCCCACCGGCATCATGCGGGCCGCCTACGAGGACGCCAGGGGCAACGACGGCTCGCTGCAGGGCGGCTCCACCATCACCCAGGAATTCGTCCGGCAGTACTACGCGGGCATCGGCACCCAGCAGACATTCAGCCGGAAGATCAAGGAGATCTTCGTGGCCATGAAGGTGGCCAAGGAGAAATCCAAGCAGTGGATTCTCACCAACTATCTCAACACGATCTACCTGGGGGACGGGGCCTACGGGGTCGGGGCCGCGGCGGAGACCTATTACGGCGAGCAGGTAAGCCAGCTCACCCCCGCCCAGGCCGCGGTGATCGCCGCCATCATCCAGCAGCCGAGCACCTACCCGCTGGCGCAGTACCGTCCCGAGCTCGAAGCGCGCTGGCACTACGTGCTGGACGGCATGGTCCTGATGGGCAAGCTGACCCCGCAGCAGGCGGCGGCGATGACGTTCCCCGCGCCCAAGGACTACGTCCCGCAGTCCGTCGGCCGCGACAACTGGGATCCGTACGTGCTGGACATGGTCCGGAACGAGCTGGAGGACGTCTACCACTTCAGCCAGTCGCAGCTCTACAACGGCGGCTACGTCATCCACACCACCATCAACGACGCGAAGATGAAATCGCTGTACGCCGCGGTCCAGCAGAACGAGATCCAGATGGTCCAGGGCGGCGTGCCGCTGCCCAGCGACGCGCAGGTCGGCGCGGTGCTGGAGAATCCGGCCAACGGCGCGATCGAGGCGCTGTATCCCGGCCCGGGCTATCCGGGATCCACCTACGTGGACCATGGCGGGGCCAAGCACACGATGACGGCCAAGATGTGCAAGCTGCTGCACTGCGAGGTGAACATGGCCGTCTACAACCGGGAACAGGTCGGGTCCTCGTTCAAGCCGTACGTGCTGTCCACCGCCGTCTCGCAGGGAATGAACGTGCAGACGAGCACGCTGGACGGTTTCGACCCGCTCTGGATCCCGCCGGACAGCGTGCCGTCCAGTACCTTCTCGGCCAACTCCCAGCCGGCCGCGTCCGGCTATTACGAGATCCACAACGATTCCACCGCGGAGAACGGTGGGTTCACGGCGCAGCTGGCGATGGCCGAGTCGATCAACACCGCCTACGCCGACCTGTGGCACCACGTAGGCGGCGTGGCCGTGGCGAAGATGGCGCAGCTGTTCGGGGTGAACACCGCCGCCGCCGGGATCACCGGCCCGGGCGGGATGGAGGACGAGGCGGGTGTCGCGCTCGGCCAGGCCTCGCTGACCGTGAGCGAGCAGGCCACGATGCTGGCCACCATCGATGACGGTGGCATCTATCACAACGCGCACGTGATCTCCTCGATCACCCAGGCCAACGCGCAGCCGACGCCGATCAAGATCACGTCTTACCCGGTGTTCAATCAGACCGATCCGACGCTCAACGCCGATGAGGCAACCCAGGTCCAGTACGCGATGTCCGAAGACACCGCCCCGTACGGCACCGCGCCGACGGCGGGCCTGAGCAACGGCCAGGAGATCATCGCCAAGACCGGGACGACGAACACTGCTCAGTCGGCCTTCTTCATCGGCGCCATCCCGACCCAGGCGATGGCGGTCGGCCTCTTCACCGACATGTCGAATCAGTCGCTGCCCGCCGATCTTGGCGGCAACTCCCAGGGCGGTTACGGCGGCACCTGGCCGGCCTCGATCTGGCACACCTACGCGCAGGACAACTTCGTCCCGCTGGGCCTGGAGCAGTTCCCGGCCCCGGTGTTCACCGGGGCCAAGTGGAATGAGGTACCGCCGAACCTGCGGGCCGTCCCGAAGAAGAAGAAGGTCAAGAAGCCCGTCCATAACGGCAACCCGACCGGTATACCGAGTTCGCCCGCGACCAACCCCTACCCGTTCCCGACCTTCAGTTGTGACCCTAAGGCGGTGTCCTGCGGTTAGATAGGGGGGTGAAAGACGCCCCGGAATCGGCGGATACTCGGTTCACCGGTCGTGCGGCGCGACCGGGGCTAGCCGTCGCCTGCGGCAGCACGGCCGTGCTCGCCGCCGCGTCGGTCATCGGCATGGTGCTGGCGTTCGCGGAGAAGTACCCGTGCCGGTCCGGGGCCTGGAATGCCTACGCCTCGCAGTTCCAGGACGCCTGTTACACCGACATCTACCCGCTGTACTACAACGAGGGGCTGGCGGCCGGGAAGGTCCCCTACACCGGCCATCCGGTCGAGTACCCGGTGCTGATCGGCGGGGCCATGCAGGCCGCGGCCTGGCTGGTCAGGAACGTCAACCCGGCGATCAGGGGCCGGGAGTTCTTCGACGTCACGGTGGTGCTGCTCGCGGTCTGCGCGGTGGCCGGGGTGCTGGCGACCGCGCGGGCGGCCGCCCCGGGCGCCCGCGCACAGACGCTGATGGTCGCGCTGTCCCCGGCGCTGATCCTGAGCGCGTTCATCAACTGGGACCTGATCGCGCTCGCGCTGACCGCGCTGGGGATCGCCGCCTGGGCGGCGCGCCGCGGTGTGTGGGCCGGCGCGCTGCTTGGTCTGGGGGTCGCGGCCAAGTTCTACCCGCTGGTGGTCTTCGGCCCCTTGCTCCTGCTCTGCCTGCGCACCGGCCAGCTGCGCGCATTCGGCAAGATGCTGGCGGCCGCCGTGGCCGCCTGGCTGCTGGTGGACCTGCCGGTGATGATCATCGCGCCGTCCGGCTGGGCGTACTTCTACACCTTCAGCAAGGACCGGGGCGCGGACTGGGGTTCGGTCTGGTACATGTTCGAGCACTTCAACGTGCCCGTGCTCGGCAACGGCCAGCTCGGCGCGCTGAACGAGATGTCGGCGGCCTTCTTCATCGCCGCCTGCGCCGCGATCGCGGTGCTCGCGCTGGCCGCGCCCCGGCGTCCCCGGCTGCCCCAGCTGTGTTTCCTGGTGCTGGCCGCGTTCTTGATGACCAACAAGGTCTGGTCGCCGCAGTACGTCATCTGGCTGGTGCCGCTGGCCGTGCTGGCCCGGCCCCGGCTCTGGCCCTACGTGCTCTGGCAGCTGGCCGAGGTGGCCTACTTCCTGGGCATCTGGGGCTTTCTCATCTTCGTCTACTCCAGCGAAGGCAATCCGGTCACCGGCTACGGCGGGATCAGCACCGGGTGGTACTTCGCCGTGCTCGGAGCCAGGTTCCTGGCCGTAGCCCTGCTCGCCGCCTACGTGGTGCGGGACATTCTTCGGCCCGAACGAGACGTGGTGCGTGCAGCAGGCGCAGACGATCCCGCGGGCGGTGTCCTTGACCACGCCGAAGACCGGTTCAGGCTCCGGTTCAGGCTCGGCCCAAGCTCGCGGTTCAGGCGGCCAGCTGCTGCTTCAGCCAGCTGACGTCAGCGGCCAGGCCAGCGTCGGGTGTCTCGCAGATGACCGGGGCACCCGCCGCGCGGACCACCCCGAGCAGTAGCGCCGGGTCGATGGTGCCCGAGGTGAGGTTGGCGTGCCGGTCCCGGCCCGAGCCGAACTCGTCGCGCGAGTTGTTGCCGTGCACCAGGTCGATCCGGCCGGTGATCGACTTGATCCGGTCCGCCACGTCGGCAAGCTCGATGCCTGCCGCGTTGGCGTGGCAGGTGTCCAGGCAGAACCCGAGGTTGCCCGCGTCGGGTCCGGCCGCGTCGGTCACCGCGTCCCACAGCTGGCCGATGGCTTCCAGGGACCGGGCCATGGCCCCGTCACCGCCCGCGGTGTTCTCGATCAGCATCGGCACCGGACGTTCGATCCGCTCCACCGCCTTACGCCAGTTCTCCAGCCCCGTCTCCGCGTCGACGCCCGCGGTGACGTGGCCGCCGTGCACGATCAGGCCCTTGGCCCCGACCGACGCGGCCGCCTTGAGCTGCTGGTCAAGTATCTTCCTGCTCGGAATCCTGATCCGGTTGTTGCTGGTCGCGACGTTGATGACGTACGGCGCGTGGATGTAGATATCCACTCCGGCCGCGGCGAAGGCGTCCCGGACGGCCGCCGGATCGCCGCCGGGTATCACCGGCGCCTTCCAGCCCTGCGGGTCACCGAGGAAGAACTGGACCGCGTCCGCGCCGCAGGCGATCGCCTCGTCCAGCGGGTTGACCACGTGAAAGTGGGCTCCGATGCGCACTCTATTTTCCCCTCGCCTCCGGGCGCTCTTGACGCGCCGCCTTCCCTCGTCGCTCCTTCGTCGCTCCTCAGTCCAGGCGCCGCCGCGCCTTTGGCTCACGGGGGAGGCGCCCTACCCGATGAAGCCGCCGCGGCTCAGGCCGATGGCCAGCCCGACGAACCCGGCGATCATGCCGGTCACGATGAGAATCCGCTGCTCGCGCGTGGCCGAGATCATCTGGGCGTAAAGCCCGACGAGCATCGCGGCCAGCCCGGTGGCGGTGGCGGTGATATAAACCGCGGTGCCGGTATGCGTGTTCCGCACCAGCAAACCGAGCACGAAGGCGACGAGACCGACAACGAGCGTGAAAACGGTGAGGATATTCTCGACCGGGTGCTGCTGCCCGTCGGAATTCAGGATGCTCCGCGGCCGCGTCCGGACGCTACCTGCCATGGTGACCTCCTCCTACTGGCTGTCACTCTATCGGTAAGAGGTTACGTTTTCACGGGTCATTGTTCCCGTCCCGGCGCGCCTGCCCGCCGCGGAACGGTCACCGCGGGCCGGGGGATGCTGGTAGCCTATGCAGGCTGCGGACGACCCGGCCGGCACCTGCGCCGGCTCGTGACCGCGACACCTCCTGCCACGGAGAGACCGTGGCCGCATTAGTCCAGAGGAGGCTCAGGACGCCCATGCGCCATTACGAGATCATGATCATCCTCGACCCCAATCTCGAGGAGCGCACCGTCCAGCCGTCACTCGACCAGTTCCTCAAGGTCGTGACCGGCGGCGGCGGCAAGGTCGACAAGGTTGACATCTGGGGAAAGCGCCGTCTGGCCTACCAGATCGAGAAGAAGTCGGAAGGCTTCTACGCGGTCGTGGACCTCCAGGCGGAGCCGGACACCGTGCTCGAGCTCGACCGTCAGCTCAACCTGAACGAAGCGGTGCTGCGGACCAAGGTCACGCGGCCCGAGAAGCACTGAGCGGGTCTCGCGACCGAGCCCGTTCTTCCTTATCAGCAGGCACTCATTAGCGACCGGGAGTAACCCCGATGGCAGCAGGCGACACCCAGATCACGATCGCGGGCAACCTCGTCGAGGATCCGGAACTGCGTTTTACCCCGGCGGGTCAGCCGGTAGCGCGGTTCCGGGTCGCGTCTACCCCGCGGTTCCTCGACAAGAACACCAATGAGTGGAAGGACGGCGACAGCCTGTTCCTGACCTGCAACGTGTGGCGGCAGGCGGCCGAGAACGTCGCGGAGAGCCTGACCCGCGGGATGCGGGTGATCGTCTCCGGCCGCCTGCGGCAGCGCTCCTACGAGACCAAGGAGGGCGAGAAACGCACGGTGTATGAGATCGAGGTCGACGACGTCGGCCCCTCGCTGCGCAACGCGTCCGCCAAGGTGAACAAGGTGGTCAGGTCCGGCGCCGGGGACGGTTCCGGCGGCTTCGGGGGCGGCGGCCAGCGCAGCTCCGGGGGTTCGAGGTAACAGCGCAGGCCGTCGGGCGGCAACTCCGGTTCCGGTGGCGGCTACGGCGGCGGGGAATCCGACCCGTGGGCGACCGACACCTCCTCAGGCGGCGGCGGCGGTTACTCCGACGAGCCACCGTTCTAACTCACCGTTCTCAGGCACCGCCGGCACCTCGAGCCGAGCGGCCTGAACCAGTCAGATAATCAGATACCGACCATCCCCGCCGCAGGCGGGGCTCTAAGGAGCACCACGATGGCCAAGCCACCGCTGCGCAAGCCGAAGAAGAAGGTTTGCACGTTCTGCCAGGAGAAGATCGTCTACGTCGATTACAAGGACACCGGTCTGCTCCGCAAGTACATCTCGGATCGCGGTAAGATCCGCGCCCGGCGTGTGACCGGGAACTGCACGCGTCACCAGCGGGATGTCGCGACCGCGATCAAGAATTCCCGCGAGATGGCGCTGCTTCCGTATACGAGCACGGCGCGCTAGGAGTCAGGCAGATGAGTCGTACACCGATGAAGCTCATCCTCACGCAGGAGGTGGGCGGTCTCGGCGCCCCCGGTGACGTCGTGGACGTCAGCGGCAGGCTACGGCCGCAACTACCTGCTCCCGCGCGGTTTCGCGATGAACTGGACGCGTGGCGCCGAGAAGCAGATCGAGCTGATCAAGCGGGCCAGGTCGGCCCGGGACATCCGCGGCCTGGAGGACGCCAAGGTCGTCGCCGGCCAGCTCGAGAACCTGCGCGTGCGGATGCGCCGCCGGGCCGGTGGCAGCGGCAGGCTGTTCGGCTCGGTCGGCTCTGCCGACATCGCCGCCGCCGTGCGCGAGGCCGGTGGCCCCGAGCTTGACCGGCGCCGGATCGAGGTGCGCGACCCGATCAAGACCGTGGGCTCGCACCAGGTCCGGGTCAGGCTGCATCCCGACGTCAGCGCCGCGGTCGACATCGAGATCACCGCAAGCTAGACGCGGGACACCGCAAGCCGGCCAGCGGGCCGGGACTCACCGCCCGCTGGCCAGCGCGGCATACTTGGCAGCCCGTGCGATCCCCGCTCCCGGTTATCCGGTGCTTGGTGCTGGATCCGGTGCTGGCTAGGCGGGGGGTTCGTGATCGGCATACCTGGAAGCCAGCCGGGCGAGCTCGGGATCTATTCCCCGACCATCGCCCAGATGGCGGCGACCTGCGCCTCCAGGTGCGAAGAATCCGCGTGCCTGCGGGCGGCGTCGAGCTGCTCTATGGCCTCGGCGACCCGCCTGAACGCGGACTCATCTATCGAACACACCGTCGAAGGTTATCAGTTCGGCGGTGCGCGGGAGCGTGCTTTCCAGCCGCGGTTATCCACAGCTTTCCTCCACAGCCCCGCCTGGACCCCTTGTGCATAACCCGTCGGAAAAATCCTCGCCAAGTATTTCTTCCACACAGCCAGTGGAGGACGTTTCCGCAGTTAGAGCGGCTGTTTTGACCCGCTCGTTCGGACTAATCCACAGGTCTATCCCCAGGCTGCGCACAACGTGGCCGGCGTGTTGCACAGCTTGTCCACATCCTCGTCCACCGGGTGACTTGGTACCGGGCCCGGCCAGGCCGGCAAAATGTCACTGCCATCGGCTACAACAGTGTCAGACGGGTAGAGCGCGTTCTGGCCAGTTCAGGGCCGGACGGGGGAGGAGGGGCGGGTGAGCGTCACCGAGATTGCTCCGAGGAACGACGATTTCGAGCGGACTCCGCCGCACGATGTGGCGGCGGAGCAGTGCGTCCTCGGCGGGATGCTGCTCTCCAAGGACGCCATCTCGGACGTGATCGAGGTGCTCGGGCCGACCGACCACTACCGGCCCGCCCATCAGCTGATCCACGAGGCGATTCTCGACCTGTACGGCCGGGGTGAGCCCGCGGACGCGATCACGGTCGCCAACGAGCTCTCCAGGCGCGGTGAGATCGCCCGGGTCGGCGGCGGTCCGTACCTGCACACCCTGATCGCCTCGGTGCCGACCGCCGCCAACGCCGGCTACTACGCCCGCATCGTCAGGGAGCGTGCGATCCTGCGCCGCCTGGTGGAAGCCGGCACCCGGATCGTCCAGTTCGGCTACGCCGGCGAGGCCGACGCCGACGACCTGGTGGACCGGGCCCAGGCCGAGGTGTACGCGGTCACCGACCACCGCAATGGCGAGGACTACCACTCGCTGTCCGAGATCATGCCCGGCGCGCTGGACGAGATCGAGGCGATCGGCAGCCGCGGCGGTGGCCTCACCGGCGTCCCGACCGGCTTCGCCGACCTGGACAGCCTGACCAACGGCCTGCACCCCGGCCAGATGGTCGTCATCGCCGCCCGCCCCGCGGTAGGCAAGGCCCTGGCCCTTGACACGCCGCTACCCACGCCGTCCGGCTGGACCACGATGGCCGACGTCGGCGTCGGTGACCAGCTGATCGGCGCCGACGGGCAGGCCCACGACCGTCGTGGCCGCGACCGAGGTCATGCAGGGCCGCCCGTGCTATGAGGTCGAGTTCGACGACGGCGAGGTGATCGTCGCCGACGAGAATCACCAGTGGCTTACCTGGGACCACGCCGGGAACTCTTCCGGGTCCGTTCCGCCCCAGGTGGTCACGACAGGAGAGATAGCACGCACGTTGCGCCCTCAGGCGACACGTAGCCGTTCCAACCACGCGGTAGCGCTCACGGTCTCCCGGGAGCTATCGCGCGCCGGCCTGCTCGTGCCTGCCAATGCCGCTGCCCCGGTAACTCGCAGACGCGAATCCGGCGACCGGTCGCGCCCGCCCTGGCGGTACATCGTGGACGTCAGGGGCGTACCCTCCCGGCCTGTCCGGTGCGTGCAGGTCGACAGCACAGATCATCTGTACCTGGCTGGCCGGGGCATGGTCCCCACCCACAACTCGACCCTGGCGCTGGACTTCGCCCGGGCGGCCGCGATCAAGAACAATATCGCCACGGTGCTGTTCAGCCTGGAGATGGGCCGCAACGAGATCACGATGCGACTGCTGTCGGCCGAGGCGCGGGTGCCCCTGAGCACGATGCGCACCGGGCAGATGAACGACGATGACTGGGCCCGGCTGGCCCGGCGGATGAGCGAGGTCGCCGACGCGCCGCTGTTCATCGACGACTCACCGAACATGTCGATGATGGAGATCAGGGCCAAGTGCCGTCGGCTGAAGCAGCGCAATGACCTGAAGTTCGTCATCATCGACTACCTGCAGCTGATGTCCTCGCCGAAGCGAGTGGAGAACCGGCAGCAGGAAGTCTCGGAGATGTCCCGGTCGCTCAAGCTGCTGGCCAAGGAACTGGATGTCCCCGTCGTCGCCCTCTCACAGCTCAACCGCGGTCCCGAGCAGCGCACCGACAAAAAGCCCCTGTTGTCAGACCTTCGCGAGTCGGGCTGCCTGACGGCGGGTACGCGCATTCTGCGTGCCGACACCGGATCCGAGGTCACGCTCGGGGAGCTGCTGACGTCCGGCGAGCGGGACGTACCCGTCTGGTCGCTTGATGACCGGCTGAGGCTGGTGCCGCGCACTATGACGCACGCCTTCCCCAGCGGGATCAAGGAGGTGTTCCGGGTCCGGCTAACGTCAGGCCGGGAGGTTGAGGCAACCGCGAACCACCCGTTCCTCACCCTCGACGGATGGCGTCCGCTGGGCGACCTGGCGACCGGGTCGCGGGTCGCTGTTCCAAAGGATGTCCCAGCGCCGTTGGAACCACAAGAGATGGCTGAGCCTGAGCTCATCATGCTGGCCCATCTCCTTGGGGATGGATCCTTCGTCAGGCGTCGGCCGATCCGGTATGCCAGTACGGACGAGGAAAACTTGGCGGCCGTAGCAGACGCGGCGCGACATTTCGGGATCACTGCGGTCCGCGAGAAGTATGCAGCGGCCCGCTGCACGTCACTGCGGCTTCCTGCGCCTTACCGTCTGGCCCGCGGTCGGCGTAATCCCATCGCGGCCTGGCTCGACTCGATGGGCTTGTTCGGCCTGCGCAGCCACGAAAAGTTCATCCCGGCGCAGATCTTCTCGCTGCCCCAAAATCAGCTCGCACTCTTCCTTCGCCACCTGTGGGCCACGGAGGGTTCGGTAACCGTCGCGAAGTCCGGGGCGGTCCGGGTGTACTACGGCACCACGAGCGAGCGACTGGCTCGGCAGCTACAGACGCTGCTGCTCCGGTTCGGAGTCATCTCCAGGCTCCGTTCTGCCGGCAATGTCCATGGGCATCCGCAATGGACAGTCGACGTGACGGGAGTCAAAGACCAGCGCCATTTTCTCGACGAGGTCGGCGTCCACGGCGCGCGAGGACCCTCTGTCGTGAAAGCGAAGCGACGACTCGACGCGATGACGGCCGCGGGCCGCCTTGACACGATTCCCAGCGGTGTCTGGGAGCGGGTGGACCAGGTGATGAAGGAGCGCACCATCACGCTGTCCTATATCCAGGCCGCCGTCGGAAGCCAGAGCCGAGGAGACCTTAATGCCAATATCTGCCCCGCGCGAACGCGCATCGCACGCCTGGCAAAGGTTCTCGGTGACGCGGAGCTGGAAATGCTCGCTACGAACGACGTGTCCTGGGACACCGTTTCATCTATAGAGAGCATTGGGTATCAACCAGTTTATGACGCTACAGTTCTCGGTACCCATAATTTCGTCGCTAATGGGATCAATATTCATAATAGTATCGAACAGGACTCGGACGTCGTTATCCTGTTGCATCGTGAGGACCTTTACGAGCGGGAATCGCCGCGGGCGGGCGAGGCGGATCTGATCGTGGCCAAGCACAGGAATGGCCCGACAATGACAGTGACCGTGGCGTTCCAGGGGCATTACAGCCGATTTGTCGACATGGCGCCCGGGTTATGAGCGAACTAATACCGCTTCAGGCAACGGTCGCGCCGCTTCTCACAGCGTCGCCGGGGCATAACCCCGGACCTGACCCACAACAACGGACCATAGGTGTTGCTTGGGCAACGACGATGGACCATCGGTGTCGCTGCAGAGCGGGAGTGGCCGGCACGGGTGAGCCAGGCGAGGCGAGTGGTGTTGGCGGGATGCTGACCCGGCACCGGACCTGACCTTACCGCCCCGATGGCACGCGAGAAGGCCTTACCGCCCGATGGCACGCGAGAATAGGCGCGTGCTGATACGCCCGCGCCGCGGTAGCGACCTTGCCGCCTGCGACGGCCTGGTCCGCGACGTTCACGCCCTGGATCGCTATCCCCGTTTCCTGCCCGAGGACCTCACCTCGTTTCTTGTCCCGCCCGCCATGTACGGTTCCTAGGTCGCCGAACGCGATGGCCGGGTCGCCGGCCATATCGCGCCGCGCTCGGCACCTACGTCGGCACCTACGCCGGCGCGTACGGCCGCGACGGCACCGGCCCGGTCCGGGAGCGTTACCTCACCGACCCCCTCGGCACCCCGGACGTCACCCGGTGGCGGACCGAGGTCTGCTGGCCGCTCGTCCCGGCAGCCCAACCGGAACGCGTACCAGGAGCACCATCGGTCTGACACGTCACGCCAGTCCCGGATGATATGGCTAAACTTGAATCATTCGTCCCCTTGCATCGTTCGTATTCAGGAAGCTAAGTTTGCTGTTATGACCGCCTCCTCGACTCCGACCACCGCCTCAGAGCTGCGCGGGGCCGGCCTGCGGGTAACGGCCGCCCGCGTCGCCCTGCTCGAGACCGTCCGTGACGGCGACCACCTCGGCGTCGAGGCCATCGCCACCGGGGTGCGCGATCGCATCGGTCATGTTTCCTTTCAGGCCGTGTACGAGGCCCTGCACGCGCTCACCGCGGCGGGGCTCGTGCGCCGCCTCGAACCGGCCGGCAGCGCGGCCCGGTTCGAGGGACGCGTCGGGGACAACCATCACCACGTCGTCTGCCGGTCCTGCGGAGTCGTGGCCGACGTCGACTGCGCGGTCGGCGAGGCGCCCTGCCTGACCGCGTCGCGAGGACCACGGCTTCACCATCGGCGAGGCCGAGGTCATCTACTGGGGCGTGTGCCCCGACTGTTCCACCGCCAGCAGCAGTTCCTGACTACCGTGACCCATCTAGTGCAGAAGGATGCGCATGTCCGAGTCTGAGCAGCATGATCCACTAGTTATCGACGGGCCGACCCCGGAAGCCGAGGAAGGGGGCTGCCCGGTCGTCCACGGCCGGGTGCACCCGACCCAGGGTGACGCCAACACCGAGTGGTGGCCGAAGCGCCTCAACCTGAAGATCCTGGCCAAGAACCCCGCCGTGTCCAACCCCCTGGGCGAGGACTTCGACTACGCCGCGGCGTTCAACCGCCTCGACCTGGCGACCGTCAAGCGCGACATCGCCGAGGTGCTGACGGACTCCAAGGACTGGTGGCCGGCCGACTTCGGCAACTACGGCCCGCTGATGATCCGGATGGCCTGGCACAGCGCGGGCACCTACCGCATCAGCGACGGCCGCGGCGGGGCCGGGGCTGGCCAGCAGCGCTTCGCGCCGCTCAACAGCTGGCCGGACAACGTCAGCCTGGACAAGGCCCGCCGCCTGCTGTGGCCGGTCAAGAAGAAGTACGGCCAGAATCTCTCCTGGGCTGACCTCATGGTCCTCACCGGGAACGTGGCCCTGGAGACGATGGGCCTCAAGACGTTCGGCTTCGGCGGCGGCCGGGTGGACACCTGGGAGCCCGAGGATGACGTCTACTGGGGCCCGGAGACCGTATGGCTGGACGACCAGCGCTACACCGGCGACCGGGAGCTTGAGGAGCCGCTCGGCGCGGTGCAGATGGGCCTGATCTACGTCAACCCGCAGGGCCCGAACGGCAACCCGGACCCGCTGGCCGCGGCCCGCGACATCCGCGAGACGTTCCGCCGGATGGCGATGAACGACGAGGAGACGGTGGCCCTGATCGCGGGCGGTCACACGTTCGGCAAGACGCACGGCGCGGGCCCGGAGGACCACGTCGGCCTCGATCCCGAGGCGGCACCGCTCGAGCAGCAGGGCTTCGGCTGGAAGAGCACCTACGGCACCGGCAAGGGCCGTGACGCGATCACCAGCGGTCTCGAGGTCACCTGGACCGCCACGCCGACCCAGTGGAATAACAGCTTCTTCGATAACCTCTTCGGTTATGAATGGGAGCTGACCGCCAGCCCGGCGGGCGCGCACCAGTGGCAGCCCAAGGACGGTGCCGGGGCCGGGACCGTGCCCGACCCGCAGGACCCGTCGCTGAAGCGCCCGCCGACGATGCTGACGACCGACCTCGCGCTGCGGTTCGACCCGATTTACGAGCCGATCTCGCGGCGTTTCCACCAGAACCCCGCCGAGCTGGCCGACGCCTTCGCGCGCGCGTGGTTCAAGCTGACTCACCGGGACATGGGCCCGGTCGTGCGCTACCTCGGCCCCGAGGTCCCGACCGAGACGCTGATCTGGCAGGACCCCGTCCCGGCGGTGGACCACGAGCTCGTCGACGGCGCGGACATCGCCGCCCTCAAGAGCCAGATCGCCGCCGCGGGCCTGTCGGTGTCCCAGCTGGTCTCCGCCGCCTGGGCGTCGGCCTCGTCGTTCCGCGGCAGTGACAAGCGCGGGGGCGCCAACGGCGCGCGCATCCGGCTCGAACCGCAGAAGAGCTGGGAGGCCAACAATCCCGGCGAACTCGCGACGGTGCTGCGCACCCTCGAGGGGATCCAGGCCTCCTTCAGCTCCGGCGCCAAGAAGATCTCACTGGCCGACCTGATCGTGCTGGCGGGCGGGGTCGGTGTCGAGCAGGCGGCCAAGCAGGCTGGCTTCGACGTCGAGGTCCCCTTCACGCCCGGGCGTACCGACGCGTCGCAGGAGCAGACCGACGAGGAGTCGTTCGCCGCGCTCGAGCCGAAGGCGGACGGGTTCCGTAATTACCTCGACAAGGGCAACCGGCTGCCGGCCGAGTACCTGCTGATCGACAAGGCGAACCTGCTCACCCTGAGCGCGCCCGAGATGACGGTGCTGGTCGGCGGACTCCGCGTCCTGGCCGCCAACTACGACGGGTCCAAGCTCGGTGTCCTGACCGCGACCCCCGGGTCGCTGAGCAACGACTTCTTCGTCAACCTGCTCGACATGGGCACGACCTGGCATCCGACGTCGGAGGACGCGACCACGTTCGAGGGCCGCGACGCCGCCACCGGCGAGGTCAAGTGGACCGGAAGCCGTGCCGATCTGGTCTTCGGGTCCAATTCCGAGCTGCGCGCTCTCGCGGAGGTGTACGCCAGCGACGACGCGAAGGAGAAGTTCGTGCACGACTTCGTCGCGGCGTGGGACAAGGTGATGAACCTGGACCGGTTCGACCTCGTCTGACCGTGACGCCCAGGCCGGCCCGCAGCGGCAGGCCTGGGTGCCTCAGCCGACCCAGCCGTCACGGCTGGTGGCCGCGACGGCGCTGGTCACCACGTCGGCGAGGCGGCCGGACTGACGGTAGGCCGCGCGTTGAAAGGCCGCGCCGTTGCCCCGGGCCAGCAGCGCGGCCAGCAGCTCGCGGACGACCTCGGTCTCCCCGGCGTCGGCCAGCGCATCCCGGCAGTGGCCCAGGAGCAGGCCGATGACGGTCGTGGCCTCCTCGGGCAGGCCGGTCATCGGGTCAAGCAGGTCCTGCTCCAGGCCGGACCGGCTGGCCCGCCACCTGGCCAGCCGCAGCAGCTCGGTTCGCGTGGGCGGGACCGGCTTGCCGTCACGCGCGGCGCGCGCCCCGGTTTCCACCAGCGCACGGGTCAGGGCGGCGAGCAGCACCGCGTCATCGGCCTGCAAGCACACGTCGGCGATCCGGATCTCGATGGTCGGGTAGTGCTCGGACAGGCGTGCGTCGAAGTAGACCATGCCCGTGTCGAGCAGCGTGCGGGTCCGCTCCATCTGCTGCAGGGTCTGGTGATAGCGCTGCGCGCTGCCGAACGGCTCGGTCGGTCCCGAGCTCGGCCAGCGGCCCCAGGCCTGGTAACGGAAGCTCGCGTAGGAACTGTCCTGACCCTGCCAGAACGGCGAGTTGGCACTCAACGCCAGCAGCGTGGCGAGCCAGGGGCCGATCCGGTCGAGCACGGCCACGCCCTCGTCGTCGGAGGAGATCTCGACGTGCACATGGCAGCCGCAGGTGAGCTGTTCGTGCGCGGTCAGCCCGAACGCCTCGGACATGCGCTGGTACCGGTGGCTGCTGACCAGCTCGGGCTCGACGATCACCGGCGAGGTGGCGAGCGCCGCCACCTGCGCTCCGGCCTTCGCCGCCGCGGTCGCGGCCACGGCCCGGCACCTGCGCACCTCGCGGTGCAGTTCGTCCAGCGAGTGGCACGGCCGTGAATTGGTCTCCAGCTGCTGCTGCTGGAGCTCGAATTCCAGGCTATCCGCGTCGGCCTCGGCCGCCCGTCTTGCCTCCTGCAGCACCATCCCGGCCACCGCGCGGGGCTGTCCCGTCTCCGGTTCGACCAGCAAGAGTTCTTCTTCTACGCCCACGCTGCGAGGATTCATCGTCCGACAATGCCCGCAGATCGGCCTTCCAATCCCCTCCGCGGCCCGGACCCGCAGCTCACAGGGGCGGCGACCTCGGCTCACCTGCAGCTGAGCGGCTCGGCGCGGCCGGACCAGGCGACACGGCAGGCGTGAACATGCCGGGCACCGCAACCACGGAGATGCCGTCATCGAGGGGTTTGCTGTAGCGTTCACGGTGCCGGGCCACCGTGACACGAGGGAATAAGGCGACGAGACGCCGTGCACGTTCGCCTCTTACCCGCAGGAAGAGGCTACCCATGAAGATTTGGCCGGATTCCGGCGCGGGGTAGAAGGTGCAAGCACCGAGCGCGGTCGCTCTGGCCCAGGCGATTCGCACGGGCCAGACGACGGCGCGGGAAGCCGTCGAATCGTGCATCGAGCGCATCGAGGCCTTTGACCCGGCGGTCAATGCTGTGGTTCAGCGGCGTTTGAGCAGGCTCGGCAGGAAGCTGATCAAGCCGACGCTCGCCTCGTGGCGGGCGAGCCAGTCGGCCCGTTGCACGGGGTCCCGATTACGATCAAAGACCAGTTCAACGTCGCGGGTCTGGCGACGACGGTCGGGCTCGCTTCCCGTCAGGACCTGATCGAGGGGTCGGACGGCCCCCTGGTCGGGCGCCTGCGCCAGGCGGGGGCTATCGTCCTCGGGAAGACGAACGTCTTCCAACTGCTCATCGGCTGGGAGACCGTTAATCCCGTCTTCGGCCGTACGAACAACCCGTGGAATCTGACGCGGACGCCGGGTGGCAGTTCGGGAGGCGAGGCCGCCGTCATCGCTTACGGCGGCAGCGCGCTCGGCCTGGGCGGTGACTTCGGGGGCAGCATACGCGTACCAGCGGCGTTCTGCGGCGTCTGCGGCCTCAAGCCGACCGCGCACCGGCTGAGCCAGCTCGATACCCCGGGCGATCCTTTCGACAAGCAGGAGGCGATCATTCCCCAGCCAGGCCCGATCGCCGCAACTGTGGAAGATCTCGCCTTGGCCATGCGGGTTCTGACGGCAGGACGACCGGACGCCGTCGACGTTTCGCTGCCGCCAGTGGCGTGGGTGGATCCTGACGACGACCCGTCACGCCTGCGGGTGGGCTGGTTTTGCGACAATGGCCTGTTCACGCCGTCGCCGGCCATCCGGCGGGCGGTGCGGGAAGCGGCGGAGATCCTCGGCAGCGGTGGTGCGCGCGTTGTCCCGGTCCAACCTCCCGACGGCGAGCGGACCAGGAGGCTCTTTTTTCAGCTCGCGGGCGCCGACCGCTTCCTGACCTCACGGACTGCGGCGCGGGGGGAGAAGCTGGTGCCCATGCTCAAGCAGAACTTCATGGCCGCCAGCATGCCCGCAACGGTCAAGCGCGCGGTGAGCCGCGGCCTCAAGAGCACCGGCCGGACCCGGCTCTCCCGTCTTGTCGGCACACAGATGCCCTCGACTCCGCATGAGTACTTCCGCCGCCTGGCCGAACGGCGCCGGCTCCTCGCCGACACGATAGCCGCCTGGGACCAAGACCGGATCGACGTGGTCATCTGCCCGGTGTACGCGCTGCCGGCTCCGTTGCACGGCACAACGAGCGACCTGATCGAGGCGACCTCGTACGCATTCGTCGCGAATCTGCTCGGTCTGCCGGCCGGAACGGTTCCCGTGACCAGGGTCCGACCGGGCGAGGAAAGCGATCGCGCAGCCAGCCGCGACCCGGCGGACCGTCTCGCGCGGCGCGTCGAGCAAGGCAGCGCTGGACTACCGGTCGCAGTTCAGGTCATCGGCCGCCCCTGGCGCGAGGATCTTGTACTCACCGCGATGGCCGCGATACAACGCGGAGCACGTGACGCGGGAACAGCGCCTGCACTGCCCGTGGAGCCGATGCGGCGGCACCCCGTCAGCGACGTAAGCCGCTCGTGAGAGGTGGGGCGAGCCAGTCAAAGACGAACGGATCATGAGCCAGAAGAGGTTAAAGAGACGATACCGTCAGTCGGCAGGATGGTGGAGAACTTAAATCTACACTGTAAGTTCTATCCGGAAGCTATAGTGTAGGTGTAGGTTTACCCTCCGGAGGAAATGGCATGACGGAGTCATCCGAGAACTATTCGAAAGAATGGATGGCAAGACCAAGAAGCGTATTCCTGGCGCGCAGCGACATGCTGATCGTCTGTAGCAACCCCACAGTTCTGAATACGTGGGTATGCTCTCGGAAGTATGCGCGTTCAGTAGTAACCAATTTCTTATTCTGCTTTTTTGTGATCGTAGCTCGCTTGCGGAGTCGGAGCATGTGGGCACGTAGGGCGTGCTCGGCGCGGCGGCGGTTCAGGCTGGCGGCCGGATACGGAATATTAGTGGACGTGGACTCCGATGAGTATTGCGACCACGACTAGCGCGAGTATCAGCCCGACAGCCAAGGCTAGTGCGAGTATTTGGGCAAAGGCCAGTACCAGCGTGCGTCTACCCTGGGCTTCTGGGACAGGGCTTGCCAGCATACGCTTAGGGGCTCCTCGCGCCTGATCCGCCCGCTTAGGGGCTCCCTGCTTAGGGAATGTCCTCGCAGGGGATGACGACGTAGAGGAGTGGGGCTCCTGCACGTCCCACGCAAAGGCTGCCGGAGAGGCTACCTTCGCCGCTCCGACCACATACGCGATTTCAGCAAGTGGGCCATGGGTTAGCTTGCCGACTAGCACCTTCACGAAATGCAGCTCTCGCAGTGTTGCAGGCGGCAGGTCACGGCCGACGTCTTTCGGCAAGGGTTCTTCCCAGTACAGGGGCCGGATGAATGATGGCCGACGAAGCGCGAGTGCGTGTTCCCATTCCTTCCGGCAGTAGGAGGAGTACATAGAGTTGCGGGACCAGAACAACTGGAACACATCAGCATCCTTGATCAGCTCTGGCAGGCGGTCCTCCCAGAGTTCGCCTGAACGGAGGGTGAGGATGTCTTGGAGGTACTGGTCTCCGAGCGCACGGGCGGCTTCGGCAAAGGCTGCCACGATAGCATCGTCTTTATGGGAGTATGATGGGAAAATCTTGCGATAACGCTGTGCCGAATCAGTCACCGGCTGAGATTCTGCGATGGTTCCGTTTGCGGCAATGCTGATCGCCAAAAACACCTCGCCGAGTATTAGCGGGCCGCACCAGATCCGAACTGCTCCGCGGACGACAGTCCCGGCGAGGTTAGGTCCCGCGAGCAAACGAAACATAACTTCGTGTACTGGCTCCCACCAGTCGATTTCGGCCTCCATAGGGTTGCACTGAATGCCGGGCAGATCAGGTATGATTCGCAGCTGTGCACCCTGGATGAGCCCATGGCGAGCATCTTCGCTGACGGGACGGGGTGTCGTGTCACCGAAATGAGCGTGAGCCCTTGCCTCAACCAGATCGTTGGGATCGGTCGGTGTCTTGCCAGCTTCGTTGATCAGGTTGGTCTTGTGCGCGAATACCAGCATCGAGGTCCACACGCCTGGCAGTAGAACCTGCGGCCGGTAGACGGTAAATCGTACATCGTCGTCTACTATGACGGGGGAGCTAGAAGCTGGTAGTTCTGTTTCAGATCTGTCAAAATACGAACTGTGGGAAAAGCCGGAATACAAACGCTGGGGCGCCTCGGTGGCAGGATGCGGGATCCGGGAACCATTGGTGAGGTCATGTAGCCACACTTCTCCATTAGCGGTACCTATCAGGATTTTTTCACCTGTGCCATCGACAGCGATCGCCGTGATGGCTACATCGAGTTGGAAGGTATCGGGGGCTGTGCTGAGGCGCCGGTTCCAGCGGCGGATGATTCCGTCAGCGCCAGCGGCGATGATAACGTCGCCGTTTGGAGTGATTGCCAGGACGCGGGCCTGTGGTGCGATGCTCACGATATCTGATGTTCTTGTCTTTAGGTCGTAATAGTGGATGCTGCCGTCAGCGGAAATGGCGGTGACAGAACCCTCGTCCGAGGCAATTGCGACGGCTTGGGCCGCTCGCGTTTCAGTGGCCAGCGCTCTCCCGAGCTCTCCGGTGGACACATTCAGGCTCCGAAGTGTGCCGTTACTGAGAGCCGCCACCGCGAGGTCGCCAGACGCTGAGAGAGCTAGGGCCTGGATTGGCGCTGGTACTGGGAAGAGCAGGGCACTCGACGGGTAATCCTCAAGAGGTTTGTACAGCCTAAGCGTTCCTCCTGCCGCCCATAGAACCCGCAAGGGGTAACCGGAGAAGGGATAACCGGAAAGAGCTACCGCAACAGGCTTGCCAGCGTCGATGCGTCCCAACCGGAAGGTATCGCCGGGAGTCTTGGTGAACGCCCGTACTGTCCCGTCTTCGGCGACGGTCACGGTCCATGACAAGTCAGGAGCCATGGCTACGGCTAGTATCGGCGCCAAGGTCATAAGACACGCAGTATCGCATATGGCCGACCGGCGCAGTCGCACATGAGTGCCGTTTGCAGTGTCAGGGCTCGGCGGGCACTCGGCCCTGGCCGGCCCCAGGAGTGTGCACCGGCCA
>CAWEFK010000050.1:0-45245 GCA_963808315.1 uncultured Actinomycetes bacterium
CATCACCGTCATCACGGTGGTGTACGCCAGCCCTCGCTCGTCGTGCAGAGCGTCGACCATCTCGCGGACCAGCACCGGCCGGGCCCACTCCCACAGCCGGTCCATGATCACGGCTTCCAGCTCACCGAAACGTCGCATCCTCACTCCCGACCATAGCTGGGCCAAACAACGCCCCCGCCGTTACCTACTATCACGCATAGAACGATCCTGCGGTTCAGGTGCCGCCTCTTTTCTTCCGCCAGCCACCTCGACGTGTCCAGCGGGCCGGGAGCCCGTCGACCGAAGCGGCTACCGGTGAACATAACACATTTACTATCCGTGTTAGTAGACATGACTGCTATCACAGATGCTCTCGGGACCGGCTGGGCGGCGACCCCGACGCCGTCATCCGCGAGCTGTACTCGCACCACGCCCGGGCCCTGCACGGCTATGTCGAGCAGTTCTGCCCGGACCGGACGAGCGCGGACGACATCGTGCAGGAAACCTTCATCCGGGCCTGGCGCCACCTGCCTCAGCTGAGCGCCGATGACCGGCCGATCCGGCCATGGCTGTTCCGGGTCGCGCGCAACCTGCTGATCGACGCGAACCGGGCCGCGCAGGCCCGGCCGATGTCCCTGCCGGCCCAGGCCGCCGGGGAGGCCGGGACCGATTCCGGCTTGGAGGAGATCCTGGACCGGCAGCTCGTTTCCCGCGCGCTCAAGCACCTGTCGCCCGCGCACCAGACCGTGCTGGTGGAGACCTTCTACCGGGGCGGCACCATGGCCACGGTCGCCCGCGAGCTCGGCATACCGCACGGCACGGCCAGATCACGGCTGCACTACGCGCTCGATGCACTGCGCAAGCAACTTGACGAGCGCGACGCGACCGCGGCGTGCTGAATGGATAGCTGCCTGCCCGGGGATATAACCACCGATGCCGATGGCGGGAAGACAGCGCCTGCCGCAGGGACCCAGATTGTCCGGCACCTGATCGTGGCGATGCTGCTCACCGCGGCGGCCCTGGACCTGACCCGGTGCGGTCTCGTTATGGCGACAGCCCGGCACCCAGCGTCGGCCGCCGGGCTGGTCGCCGCCGGGCTGGCCGCGGCCACACTGACGGCGCGGACCGCGCGCGGATGCCAGGCCGGGCAGCGCTGGGCAGCCTGGGCGGCATTGCTCATCGGCGTCGCGTCGGCCCCGCAAGCGGCCGCGTCCGGCTTCCGCAGCCTGTACATGATTCCCGACTCGGCAACCGCCGCCCTCGGAATACTGCTGGCCGTCACCATCCTGGCCACCGCAGGCCGGATCGACCGCCGGAACCCGGTCCTCTCACGGTCAGGGCAGCCACGCGGTGACCCGGAACGCAGCCGAGCCTGCACCAGCCCGCCGTCCGAAGGACGCCACCGCCCCTAGGCCGGGTCACCCTTGAGGGTGAAGGACGCCAGCAGGTTGACCGCCACCGCCAGGGCCGCCACGGTGACGATGACTCCCATCACCACCGAGGTCGGCACGCCCAGCCCCGCGTCGAGGCCCGGGTCGTGCGCGATCCCGTTGGCGATGCCGAGGCCGTAGTGGCTCACCGACAGCAGCCGGGCCCCGCTGACGAAGTTGGACAGAAGTGATTCCCAGATCAGCACGTACAACAGGCCCACGGCGATGGCCCGGGTGGTCGCCACCGAGACCATGACGAAGATCGCGTTGTAGACGATCGAGCTGACCAGCGCCCCGACGAACAGGCCAAGGGCGAACTTGCCACCGCCGATGGCGGCGCCGGGGCCGTACAGGATCACGCCGCCCGGGCCGTTGCTGGCCTGGGGCGGGGCACTCCCACCGCCCGATATCAGCGCGGCGATGAGCTCGGGGATCGCGGCGAAGACCATCGTCAGCGCGGTCGCGACGGAGAACTTCGTCATGATCACCGACGACCGGCGCACCGGTGTGGCCAGCAGGTGGATGATGCTGCCGTCGTCGATCTCGGCGCCGAGCACGCTGGTGCCGATGATCAGCGCGGTGAGCGGCAGCAGCACGGAGAATCCGAACGTACCGAGCACATGCGACGGCCACGGCCTCGACGGCGGATGCGTGGCCTTGAGCGCGACCGTGAACAAGATCAGGATCAGGGCGGGCAGCGCGAACAGCAGTGCTCGCTTACGGCCCAGGGTGGCGCGCAGGGTGATCCCGGCCACCGTCGGGTTGAACAAGCCAGACATGTGATACGCGCCCCTCAGCTGGATGTTTCGTTGGAGACCAGGTAAGCGAAGACGCTTTCCAGGGATTCGTCGGTGGGCAGGACCCCGCGCAGCCGGATGTCGTGGTCGCGGGCCAGCACCGCGATCTCACGGGCAGAACGCGCCGTAGTCCGAGGTCCGCACCTGCAGGCCGTGGCCGGTCAGCTCCACCGCCGTCACCGCCGGGCGGCCGATCAAGGCCCCGCCGAGCAGGCGGTCGTCCGAGGAGCGCACGGTAAACACGTGCGGCCTGCTGGTCATCAGCCGCCTGATCGCGCGGAAATCGCCGGAGGCGGCCAGCCGCCCGGCCACCACCACCTGGATGGTGCCCGACAGCCGCTCGACCTCCTCCAGGATGTGCGAGCTGAACAGGATCGTCCGGCCCTCGCTGCCGAGCTTGTCGAGCAGGTCCATCATGTGCAGGCGCTGGCGCGGGTCCATCCCGTTGAACGGCTCGTCAAGCAGCAGAACCTCCGGATCGTGGACCAGCGCTCCGGCCACCTTGATCCGCTGGCGCATGCCCTTGGAGTAGGTCGCGATCTTGCGGTCGGCGGCGTCGGCCATGTCGAGCATGGCGATCGCCCGCGCGGCCGCGGCGCCGGGGTCGGTGAGCTCGTGCAGCTTGGCGGTGGCCGTGATGAACTGCCTGCCGGTCAGGAATGAGTAGACCGAGTCCCGTTCCGGGACCAGGCCGATGGTGCGGTAGATGGCCGCGTTGCGCCAGCTAGGCCGGCCGTTCACGGTGAGGTCGCCGCGAGAGGGCGGCAGGAAGCCGGCGATCATGTGCATGATGGTCGACTTGCCGGCGCCGTTCGGTCCGAGCAGCCCGGTCACACCCGTTCCGATGGACATGGTCACGTCGTTGACCGCCACCACGTTGCCGTACCAGCGGGAGACGCCGCGCAGTTCGATGGTCATGACCGGCTCACCTTCCGGTACCTCGCGGCTAGGCCCCCGAGGCTGGCCGCGAGGAGGATCACGGCGAGGATCCCGTAGAGCGGCCCGAAATGACCGGGATCGGCGTCTGTCCCTGGCGAGGTGCCGCCGAGCCAGATCCGGACCCCGTCGAGGATGGTGAACGGGCTGAACAGCCCGGCGATCCGCGCCCCGGTCGAGGTGGCGGTCGTTCCCCCTCCGCCTGGATGAGGAGCTCGGACACGATAAAGGTGAGCACGCAGGTGATCGCCACGATCCCGGTGGAGTACGCGCGCCGCCCGGTCAGGGACGCGAGGACCAGGCCGATCGCCGCCATCAGCACGGCCCACATCAGGCCCACGCCGAGGCCCGGGATCAGCGCCCTGGTCTCGTCCCAGATGGCGTGGCCGCCCTTGGCCGAGGCGATCGTGCCGACGTAGAGGATGACCAGCGGGACCTCGATCAGGACTCCGAGCGCCGCGGTGAGCGCGAGGTACTTGGCCAGCGGGTAATCCCCGCGCCGCAGCGGCCGGCAGAAATACAGGGCCAGGACGCGGTTGCGCAGGTCGCGGGAGACCAGCTCGGGGGCCTGGGCGGCGATGAAGATCGTGACCACGGCGAACCGCAGCCCCGGCACGTAGACGTCGTAACCGAAGAGCCGCGCGTTGCCGCGGGCCACCGCGAACGCGTTCACCAGGGCCGGCAGGCACATGGCGATCAGCGCGAGCACCGGGATGATCTTGGCCTTGGCGCCCCGGCCGATGCCGAACGACGAGCGGAAGCTGTGCCAGGTCAGCGCCTTGACGATCTGGACCCGGCCCAGCCTGGGGCCATCGTAGCCACGGTAGCCAAGGTCGTGGATGACGCTGGCCTGCCCCTCAGGCATGAGGCACTCCCTCTTCGTCGCGGAACAGCTCCTCCACCTGATGCCGCCGTTGCTCCAGCCGGCACAGCGGCAAGGCCAGAGCGGCCACGCAGTCGCGCACGACGTCGTAGGTGTCGTCACCGCCGAGCGGGACGAGCAGCGTCCTGGCCTGGACGGCGGCCGTCAGGCCATGCCCCGCCAGCGCCTCCTGCAGCTGGACCAGGCCCTCCTCGACCTCGACCGCGAGGACCTCGCTCATCTGGGTAAAGCTGGTGATCGTGTCGGCGCGCAGCAGCCGCCCGGCCTCGATGGCGACCAGATGGTCACAGATACGCTCGATTTCACCGAGCAGGTGCGAGGCCACCACGATCGAGATGCCGAACTCCATCCCGATCCTGGCGATCAGCTCGAGCATCGCGGTGCGCCCCGCCGGGTCGAGCCCGTTGGTCGGCTCGTCAAGCAGCAGCAACTTGGGCGCGCCCACCAGCGCCTGGGCCAGCTTCACCCGCTGTTTCATGCCGGTCGAATAGGTGCCGATCTGGCGGTACCGCTCCTCGTGCAGCCCGACGTGGCGCAGCGACTCGGCCGCGCGTTCCTTGGCGACCGTGGACGGCAGGCCCGACATCCGGCCGAGGTGAGTCACGAACTCGGTGGCGGTCACATCGGGCGGCAGGCAGTCATGTTCCGGCATGTAGCCCAGCAGCGTCCTGATCGTCTCGCCCTCGGTTTCGCAGTCGTGGCCGAGCACCTTGGCGTGGCCTTGGGTCGGCCGCAGGAGGCCGAGCAATATTTTGATCAGCGTGGACTTACCCGCCCCGTTGGCGCCGACGAGGCCGGTGATGCCGGGGGCGACATCGACGCTGAGACCGTCGAGCGCGGTCACGTCGCCTGGGTAGACCTTGGTCAGCGCCCGGGTCTCGATGACCGGGCCCGCCTCGACCTGCGATGGGTGGCTATGGTCATACCGTGCCAGCGCGCGACGGGCCCGTCATCACCCTCCGGGGGGATCCGGCCGTACGCCTGCAGGATGACGCACCGGCGCCGCGAAGACGGTTACGGTGGGTTCGTGCGCACCATCTCGGACGTCCCGGCCGCACGTCAGCGGCCGCCGTTGACGATGCGGCTCAGCCCCCGCCACTGGACCGCACTGGATTACGCGGTCGGCGCGCTGTTCGGAGTGATCCTCTTCGCGTCGATCAGGCACACCGTCGTCACCGCCATCGGCGGCCCCGTCGGCGCCCTGCCCGACCGGCCGCTCGCGCTGGCCAGGCCGCTGGCCGTGTTCCTCGTGTTCACGGCGGTCATCGCGGTGGCGCTGCGCCGCCGTCAGCCCTGCCCTCATGCTCGGCGTGCTGCTGGCCGGCTCGTGGTCATCACCGTGCTGACCGGCCCGGTGGACGGCTCCCTCACCTACTTCCTGCCCGTCGCCTACGTGCTGTACCTGGTCGCGGCGACCTACGAGCGCAGGCGCGGCCGCCGCCCGCGTGCTGGTCGCGGTGTTCGCCACCCTGATGGCCGACGCCGTGGTCGCGTCGCTGACCGGCGGCGGGAATTTCCTGCGCGGCGGCCTGGTACCCGTCGCGCTGTGCGTGATCATCGCCTGGTTCACCGGCTACATCGTGCGGCAGCGGCGCCAGTACGCGGTCCGGCTGCAGGACGAGGCGGCGAGCAAGGCGGTCGCGGAGGAGCGCCTGCGCATCGCCAGGGAACTGCACGACGTGGTGGCCCACAGCATGAGCGTCATCGCCGTCCAGGCGGGCTACGGGCAGTACGTCATCGACACCCAGCCCGCCGGCGCGCGCAACGCTCTCGGGGCCATCCAGGCGACCAGCCGGGAGGCTCTGGATGAGATGCGCCGGATGCTCGGAGCCTTGCGCCCGGCCGACCAGGGCCTGACGGCCGAGGGCCGGGGACACCGAGTGCGCACCGACGTTTCCCGCTCCGGGACTGGCCGACCTGGACCGGCTGCTTTCGCGCACGGCGAGCGCGGGTGTCCGGGTCGACGTGATACGCCGCGGGCAGCGCAGAGACCTCCCGCGAGCGTCGACTTGTCCGCCTACCGGATCGTGCAGGAAGCGCTGACGAACGTGGTCAAGCACGCCCAGACGAGCTCCTGCCAGGTGCTCATCGGCT
This sequence comes from uncultured Actinomycetes bacterium, assembly GCA_963808315.1. GTDB lineage: Bacteria > Actinomycetota > Actinomycetes > Streptosporangiales > Streptosporangiaceae > Palsa-504. The sequence continues at coordinate 6,120 of CAWEFK010000050.1, forward strand.
ACGGCCGGGACGAGCTGATCCTGGAGGTGGCCGACAACGGGCCGGCGTGCCGGCCATGGCGGGCGCGGCCCTGGCCCAGCCGGGCTGGAACGCGTCCGAGAACAGCCTCGGCGGGCACGGCATCATCGGGATGCGGGAGCGGGTGACGCTGCTCGGCGGCGAATTCAGCGCAGGCCCGCGGCCCGGCTATGGCTTCGGGGTCGTCGCGCATATCCCCCGGACCCCGTGAACCTCGTGAGCCAGACCGGCCCGCTGCGGGTGGTGGTCGCCGACGACCAGGCCCTGGTCCGGGTGGGGTTCTGCGGGATCATCGCCGCGACGCCGGGTTTCGCCGTGGTCGGCGAGGCCGGAACGGGCGCGGAGGCGGTGGAGGCCGCCCGGCGCGCCAGGCCTGACGTGATCCTGATGGACGTGCGAATGCCGGTGATGAACGGCATCGAGGCCACCCGGCGGATCACCGAGAGCACCAACGTGCGCGCCCTCATCCTGACCACCTTCGACCTGGACGAGTACGTCTTCGCCGCGCTCCGGGCCGGGGCCAGCGGCTTCCTGCTCAAGGACACCGTGCCCGCCGAGCTGCTCACCGCCATCCGGGTGGTGGCCGCGGGCGAGGCGCTGCTCGCCCCGAGCGTCACCCGCCGCCTCATCGGCGAGTTCGCCCGCACGACGCCCGGCACCGTGCCCGCCGCCCAGCCGGGCCGGCCCGGCGCCGCGGGCGGCGAGCTACTGAAAGGGCTGACCGACCGCGAGGTCGAGGTCCTGACGATGGTCGCCCGCGGCCTGTCCAACGCCGAGATCGCCGAAGCGCTGACGATCAGCCCGGCCACGGCCAAGACCCACGTGGCTCACCTGCTGACCAAGCTCGATGCCAGGGACCGGATCCAGCTGGTCATCATCGCCTACCGGTGCGGTCTGGCGAAGTGCTAGCGGGTCTAGTGGGAGAAGTGGCCGCGGTAGTACTCGAAGACGAAGCCGATCGTGGCGAACACCGTGAACAGCATCCCGATCAGGAACAGCCACCAGCCGATTGCCAGCCCCGCGCGCCGCCACGGCCGCGCCGGCCGCGACGAACAGCGGCCACCAGCTGTGCGGGCTGAAGAAGCCGATCTCGCCGGTGCCCTCCGCGATCTCGCCTAGGTTGTCGTCCTCCGGCCGCTGGGGCAGCCGACGGCCGGTGAACAGCACGTAGAAGCCGGTCAGCACCGCCAGCCCGACGGCGAGCGCGAGCGCGGTGGTGCCGGTCGGGTCCTTCGACAGGTACCAGTACACGATGTCCGAGCCGCCGAAAAAGATCCCGCAGCCGAGGAACAGCCAGCCTTCGACCTTCATGGCAAAATCCTACTTCCGCGCATTCGAGATAGCCGGGATCTCCTGTTCGACTCCACGTGATTCACGGCCCCACTTGATGTGCGGGTAGTGCGCCTCGAACGCGGGCCGTTCGGACCTGATCCGCGGAATCCGGTAGAAATTGTGCCGCGGCGGCGGGCACGAGGTGGCCCATTCCAGCGAGCTGGCGAAGCCCCACGGGTCTTCCTCGGTCACCGTCTCGCCGTAGCGCCACGTGACGTACACGTTCCAGAAGAACATGAGCACGGACAGGGCCAGGAGCCATGACCCGACGGTGGAGATGACGTTGAGCGTGGTCACGTTCCCGGGCAGGTCGGGGTAGTTGGCGATGCGCCGCGGCATGCCCTCCACGCCCATCCAGTGCTGGACCAGGAACGTCATGTTGAACCCGATGAACATGACCCAGAACTGGACCTTGCCGATCCGGCTGTTCAGCATCTTGCCGGTCATCTTCGGCCACCAGAAGTAGAAGCCGGCGAACATCTCGAACAGCACCGTGCCGGCCAGCACGTAGTGGAAGTGCGCGACCACGAAGTAGGAGTCGGACACGGCGAAGTCCAGCGGCGGAGAGGCCAGGATAATGCCGGTGATACCGCCGAAGAGGAACGTGATCAGGAAGCCGACGGTGTACAGCATCGGCGGCTCGAAGGTGAGCTGGCCTTTCCACATCGTGCCGACCCAGTTGAAGAACTTCACCCCGGTGGGCACCGCGATCAGGAACGTCATGAACGAGAAGAACGGCAGCAGCACCGCGCCGGTGGTGAACATGTGGTGCGCCCACACGGTCATCGACAGGCCCGCGATGGCGATCGTCGCGGCGATCAGCGTCTTGTAGCCGAACAGCGGCTTGCGGCTGAACACCGGCATGATCTCGGTGGCGATGCCGAAGAACGGCAACGCGAGGATGTAGACCTCGGGATGGCCGAAGAACCAGAACAGGTTCTGCCACAAGATCGCCCCGCCGCTGGAGGCGTCGAAGACGTGCGCGCCCAGCCTGCGGTCGATCTCCAGCACCAGCAGCGCGGCGGCCAGCACCGGGAACGCCATCAGGACCAGCATCGAGGTCAGCAGCGCGTTCCAGGTGAACATCGGCATCCGGAACATCGTCATGCCCGGCGCGCGCATGCAGAAGATCGTGGTGACGAAGTTGACCCCGCCGAGGATGGTGCCGAAACCCGGACAGCACCAGGCCCATGATCCACATGTCGGCGCCGATGCCCGGGCGAGTAGAGCGCGCTGGTCAGCGGGGAGTAGGCGTACCAGCCGAACGAGGCCGACCCGCCCGGGGTGAGGAAGCTGGCCAGCAGGATCAGGCCGCCGAAGGTGAACAGGTAGTAGCTCAGCAGGTTGAGCCGCGGGAAACGCCACGTCGGGCGCGCCGATCTGCAGCGGCATCAGCTCGTTCGCGAACCCGATGAACAGCGGGGTGGCGAACAGCAGCAGCATCAGCGTGCCGTGCATGGTGAACAGCTCGTTGTACTGCTGGTCGGACACGAAGTGGTCGTCCGGGCCGAGCAGCTGGATCCGCATGATCAGCGCCATGACCCCGGCGCAGAGGAAGAAGAAGAACGAGGTGATCAGGTACATGTGCCCGATGATCTTGTGATCAGTCGAGGACAGCCAGTCCGCCAGGATCGGTCCCTTGCGCTCCGTCTTGGGCGTCTCGTAGCCGACGAGGGCCGACTGCTCGATCGTGCTCACTGCGTGCTCCCGGATGAATTTTGTGCCGCCTGCTGGGCGGCCATGTACGCCTGGAATTGCTGCGGTGTCACTACCTTCACCGTGAACAGCATCCGGCTGTGGTAGAGGCCGCACAGCTCACTGCAGTGCCCGATGAAGGTCCCGGTCTGGGTGGCGGTGATCGTGAAGTGGTTCGGGTGACCGGGGATGACGTCGCGCTTGAACAGGAACTCGGGCACCCAGAACGCGTGGATGACGTCGGCTGAGGTCAGGTTGAACTGGACCGTCTCCCCGGTCGGGATCTCCAGCACCGGCAGCGGGCCCTCGCCCCACATGTTGCCGATGTTGGTCACGCCGTACTGCGGGTAGTTGAACTGCCAGCTCCACTGGAACCCGAGGACGTCCACCGTCACCGCGGGCTTGGCCGGCAGCTTGTCGATGTAGTTCTCGTCCTTCGCGGTGAAGTAGAACAGCACCGCGATCAGCACGAACGGCACCGCCGTGTACATGATCTCGATCGGCATGTTGTAGCGCGCCTGCTGCGGCAGCTTGTCGCCGCGCTTGCGGTGGAACATCACCGCCCACAGGATCATGCCCCAGACCAGCGCGCCGACCAGCCAGGCCCGCGATCCAGGAACCCTGCCAGAGGCTGAGGACGGTCTTGCCCTGCTCGGTGATCGGGTTGGGGAAACCGAGCCGGGTGAACGTGTCGTTCGTGCAGCCGGTCAGACCGAGGATCACGAAGGTCGAGCACGACCGTCAGGCCCGCCGCGCGCGCGAGGCGCGGCCGGCGGGGACGCAGGGTGGCCACTGGGGGCGCCGGGTCGGGCCCTTCCGGGCCGCGGCGGCGGTGTCGGTAGTCAAGGCGAGGGCCTTCCTCGGTTCTGCTACAACGTGTCGTGCAAACAGTATCGCGCGCCGCCGGGGAGCCTTCTACGACCCCACATGTTTGTGTCATCTTCGCGCCCGGGCACGCGTGCCGGGCCCGGGCGGCGGGCATGATGGCGTGGAGGGCCGATGAGCCGGGCGTCGCAGGAGCTTGTTCGGGCGCGGAGCCGCGTCCGGTGTAGCGCGCCAGCCGGGTGCCGACGCCAGCCCCCTCTCCCGGTCCGAACGGGCCGTGGTGCACCGCGGCCCGCCGGCTGCGCTGACCATCGACGCCCTGGGGCGTAAGTGCCCCATCCCCATCATCATGCTGGCCGAGCAGATCAGGGACGTCCCGCTGGGGGCGGTCGTGGCGGTGCTGGCCGACGACCCGGCGGCCTACACCGACATGCCGTCCTGGTGCGCGATGAAGGCCCAGGAGTTCGTCTGCAGCGCCGAACTGCCCCGCGCGGCTGGGCGCTGTACATCCGCCGCTGGCTGTGACCCTCAGTTCGGTCTTGAAGCGGCCGGTGAAGCGGGGGTCGTCTTCCCACCAGGGCTTCTCCTCGGTCCGGGGCTTGCACCGCTCGCCGCCTGGCGTCGCGGGCATCGAGTTCGGCGTCGATCCTGGCCGCGTCGGACTCGTCCTCGCGCATCATGTGGATCAGCTGCGCGGCCAGGAACGGCAGGCCGACCAGGTCCCCGAGGACCCAGAGCACCCCCCCGGCGATGACCTCGTCCGTCAGCCAGCGCGGGCCCCCAGGGCCGGGCCAGCGCGTGGTAATACGCCGCGCCGATCAGGTTCTGGTTCGCGATGACGGCGATGCCGAGGAACGCGTCACCGATCACCTCCGCGCCGGTGATCCACATGGAGACCGCGTAGGAGTAGGTCTTCGGTACCGGGTCGACCCGCAGCAAGGTCCAGAAGAACACGAAGCCCGGGCGCCATCAGCGCCAGGTAGGTCAGTTCTCGCACCGCGGTGCTGTGGAACACCGCCGTGTACCAGGACGTGAAGAACATGACGAACGGCACGGCCACCAGCGCGAACGTGGTGATGGCGGGGAAGGTGACCGAGCCGGGCCGGCCGGGAGCCGATAACCGCCTCGAGACGCCGGCCCGCCCGCGGGAACACCGCGATGGCCAGGGAGATCGGACGCCCGAGCGCGAGGAACAGCGGAACCACCAGGACGAGCAGCACCGTCTGCACCGCCCGCGCGTACATCAGGACCGGCTGGTAGACGCCCACCCAGGACATGGTCGCGATGACCAGGAAGCCCAGGCCGAGGCCGAGGAACCAGATCCGCCGCGCCAGCGGCCAGTCCCGGCGGCCTCGCACGCCCGCCAGGTAGCCGCCGCCGATGATGACGACCAGCGCCGCCATCGGCGGGTCGAACGTCCACTCGGTGAACGCCCTGGTCAGCGTCAGCGCAGGCGGACCGTGGTACCCCGAGGCCAGGAGCAGCCCCGGCGACGCGAGTGCGGTTCCCATGCCGCCACGCTACCGCTCGTCAGGCGGAGCCGCCCGAGCGCCGGCCTGGACGGGGCCGATGTTCATGATCGCGACAGGCTTGGCGCAGGCCGTGGTGGTGGTGCTGAGGTAGACCGGGGCGGTCTGGTTCGGCGGGTAGACCTTCAGGGCGAGGGCCTTGGTGGGTCCGCACGTGGCGGGCGGGTAGTTCAGCGCGTCCACGATCTGCAGCAGCGCGTTCCCGGTCGCGCCGGGAGCCAGCGTGATCTGCTTGAACGCGGCCCCGGTCCGCTTGGCGGGCACCCCGATCTGGTTATACGGCGGGCCGGTGACCAGCGAGACGCCGGGATAGCCGAACAGCGTGCAGACGGTGCTCGAGGTATTGGTGAAGTCGATCACCTCGTAGACACCGCCGGCGTAACCCTGGCCGAGGCCCTGCTTGACCCGCAGCGAACTGGTCGCGCACGCCGGGGACCCGGCGAGGGTCGCCGACGACGGCGAGGTCGACGAGGTCACCGCGGGGCTGTTGCCGCCGCTCGGGGAGGTCCCCCCCGCCGTCGTGACCTGCGAACTGGCTGCGGGCGATCCGGCCGGCGAGCTGCTGGAAGAGGACGAGCACCCGGCCACCATCGCCAGGCGGCGCACGCCGCGGCCGCGAGGGCCAGGCGGCCCGTCCGGGCCCGTCTCGGAGCGGGTGAGGGGGACACTGCGCGGTCAGACACCTGAGGGCCTTCCTGTACGCGGCGCCTCGTGCGCCGTCACAGATTATGACGACGATGCGGGGCGATTGGTTGGACGCCGCGCGAAGCAGGCGGGTCACGCCCCGGGGCGATACAGTGCCGGTGGGATCGTCAGCGCGCTGGTCTGGGTGGCGGGCGCCGTGACCCACCTGCGGGAGAGGTAGTCGTAGTAGCGGGGGCGCGCGCCGGTGAGGATGATCGTCATCTCGGTGTAGGCGTGCTCACCCGGATGGTTCCTCACCGCGGTGTTGCCCCAGAAGACGACCACGGCGGGATAGGCGTGGAAGTGCCCGGCGGCGCAGTACGGGGTGCAGTCGTTTTCCTCGAGCACACCGGTGGCGCTGGCCAGGCCGGGTGTCCAGCTGGTCCAGGCCAGCGCGCCCAGGCCAGAATTGGCGTCCGCACAGGCGATGACGAAGGTACGCGGCCTGACCAGGGCGCTCTGCTGCCCGGGGCAGTCAAAGGCCACCGGCCGGACCGGGACTCCGGTGGCACGCGCCGATCCGGTCAGGCCGAGGACAAGCCCGGCCGCGATGAATACCGCAGCCACCGAGGCGAGGACCACGACGGTGCGACGGCGAAGCGGAGCGCGTCTCATGAGGACCTCCGGGTGCCGACTCTAGCCCATGAGAGGGCGCCCGGCGGGGATCTCACCTCATTCAGGCAGGTGGCCGGCGATGTCGGCGGCGGCGATGTCGCCGTAGGCGACCGCGAAACGCTCCGCCAGCGGACCCGGCTTGATGTCGTAATCCTGCGGTCCGGTGGCCTCGAGCGCGTGGACCGCGAGCAGGTTGCCGAGCTGCGCGGCCCGCTCGAAGGACAGTCCCCAGGCCACCGCGGCGAGAAAACCGGAACGGAACGCGTCGCCGGATCCGGTCGGGTCCACGGGTTGCGCGTCGGGCACCGCGGGCACCAGGATCGGCGGCTGACCAGCCTGCTCGATCCGGGCGCCCGCGGCCCCGAGCGTGGTGATCCGGACCTTTACCCGGTTGAGCATTTCCGCCGTGCCCCAGCCGGACTTGCGCTCGATCAGGGCTTCCTCGTACTCGTTGCCGAACAGGTAGTCGGCCCCGTCGACCATCGCGCGGACCTGCTCGTCCCCGAGGATCCTGGCCAGCTGCTGAGACGGGTCGGCGGCGAAGGGGAGGCCAGCCGCCCGGCACTGCCCGGCGTGCGCCACCATCGCGCCGGGGTTGCCGGCCCCGATCAGGACCAGATCGGCCCCACCGTTGGCGGCCGCCACCGCGGCGACGTCATTTTCGCCGTCCTCGCTCATGGCGCCCGCGTAGAACGAACCGATCTGATTTCCCTCGGTGTCCGTGGTGCAGACAAAGCGGGCGGTGTGATGCAGCAGCGACTCCCGCACCCCGGCCGTGTCTACCCCGTGGTCCGCCAGCCAGCGCCGGTAATCCTCGAAATCGGCCCCGACCGTGCCGACAAGCAGCGGGCGCAGGCCGAGCAGGCCGAGCCCGAAGGCGATATTGGCCGCGACCCCGCCCCGCCGGATGGCCAGGTCGTCGACGAGGAACGACAACGAGACCTTATCCAGCTTGTCCGCGATGAGCTGATCGGTGAACTTGCCGGGAAACGTCATCAGGTGGTCGGTCGCGATGGAACCCGTGACCGCTATTCGCACGGTGGCTACCCCGGCCCGGTGTCAGTGGAAGGAATCGCCGCAGGCGCAAGAACCCGTGGCGTTCGGGTTGTCGATGGTGAAGCCCTGCTTCTCGATCGTGTCCACGAAGTCGATGGTCGCGCCCATCAGGTACGGCGCGCTCATCTTGTCGGTCACGACCTGGACGCCGCTGAAGTCACTGACGATGTCACCGTCGATGTCGCGCTCGTCAAAGTAGAGCTGGTACTTCAGCCCGGAGCAGCCACCCGGCTGGACCGCGATACGCAGCCTGAGGTCGGTACGTCCCTCCTGCGCGAGCAGCGTGCTCACCTTCGTGGCCGCGCCGTCGGTCAGGACGATCCCCTGGGTGGCCTCTTGCCCCTGCGTGGCCTCTTGCTGAACAGTCACCTTGGCTCCCGCCTTAGCTCGTATGTGCACTAACGTGCAATCCCAACGATATGTGGTGCGGCCGCATTCCAGCCAGCCGGGTAAATCTACAGGCCCGGGGCGCCCCAGACGGGGAACCAGCGAGCCAGGTCGGGCTCGAACTTCAGGTCGCTGCCGATCACGCCCTTGACCTGGAGCTCGAGGGCGTTGTCGCGGCGCTCGCCGGACAGCGGCGCGAACGGGTAGAAGGTGCCGCGCTTGAACAGGTAGACCAGGCCGAGCCTGCGTTCTGAATCATCTTTGAAGGCGACAAGCGTGCACAGCAGCTGCGGGCCGAAACCGTTGTCCACCAGCGAGGAGTTGACCGCGTGCAGGTCGGTGACCAGCGCTTCGAGCTCGTCGGACATGCGCGAACTGACCAGCCAGTTGAACCCGAAGGAGTCCTTGGTGACCTCGACCGGCAGGCCCCCGCCCGAGCTGGCGTCAAGCAGCTCCTGCACGTCCTTCTGCACATCGGAGAACGACCGGCCCTCGACCGGGCGGAAGCACACCGAACCGGAGCCGGTGGGTTTGAAGCCGGCTCCGGCATCGAGCGTCACCGCCGCCGACGGCAGCGCGAACAGGTCATCCAGCTTGGGCTGGACCGGTTTGGTCCGGCCGAGCAGGGTGTCGAGGAAGCCCACGGCCCCTACCCGGCCCGGTTGAGCTGCTGCTGGACCTTGTCGAGCTCGGCCAGCCTGCGCTCCAGGCTCGGGTGGGTGGAGAAGATGTTCGCCAGGCTCCCCTTGGGCGCCAGGTGCATCGCGGGGGCGAAGAAGAACGCGTTCATGGGCTGCGCGGCACGCAGGTCCTGGTTCGGGATCCTGGACATCTGCCCGCTGACCTTGACCAGCGCGCTCGCCAGCGTGCTGGGCTGGCCGGTCAGCAGCGCGCCGCTGCGGTCCGCGGACAGCTCGCGGTACCTGGAGAGCATGCGGATCAGCAGGAAGCTCACCGCGTAGACGACGATGCTCACCGCCATCAGCGCGAACATGATGATCGCGGTGTTCTGGTTGTTGCCGCGGCCGCGGCCGCCGCCACCGCCGAACAGCTCACCGTAGAAGGCCACCCTGATCAGCAGCGCGGCGATGATGGCCAGGAACGAGGCCGCCGTCATGACCTGGACGTCCTTGTGCGCCACGTGCGACATCTCGTGCGCGATGACGCCCTCGAGCTCTTCGGGGGTCAGCCGGCGCATGATGTCAGTGGTCACGCAGAGCACCGCGTGGTCCGCGTTGCGGCCGGTCGCGAAGGCGTTCGGGATGTTGGACTGGGCGACGGCCACCCGGGGCTTGGGCATGTCCGCCAGCGCGCAGAGCCGGTCTACGATGCCGTGCAGCTCGGGGTACTCCTGCGGGGTGACCTCACGGGCCCCGGCCGTCCGCAGTGCGATCTTGTCTGAGTAGAACAGCGACCCGATGGCGAAACCGCCGCCGAGGACCACCGCGAACAGCACGATCGCGGCACTGGACGCGTGATACGCCGTGCCGATGCCGATGATCGCGGCCACGAACGCGACAAACACCAGCCCGAGCAGGAACATGGTCGCGGTCATCCGGACCGTCAGCCCCCGGTCGGGCGCATACCTGGTACGCGCCGCCATGGCGCCACCTCCGTTCGGCCCGGGCTGGTGTGTGCCCGCCCGGAGCCAGCAGCATTATGTAGCTGAAATCTATACGTAGAACGCTGGATCCCAGCCGAACGTTACCCGCAAGTATGCTCGATGCCTCAGCCTCGTCCTAGCCTGGGATGAGGCCCTCGTCCGTGAGCAGCTTGCGAACCTCGTCCATGCTCGAGTCCTGGTGGGGAAGGATCAGGTCCGACTCCTCCAGCGTATCCGGCGGCAGCGGTGAACCCTGCGCGCGGACCTGGGCCAGCAGCCCGGTCAGCGCGGCCTTGAAGGCCGGCTCATCGCTTCGCTCGACCGCGCTCTCGAGCTGGGTGTCGAGCTGATTCAGCTCGGTAGTGGCGGTGTCGTCGACTCTGAACTGCCCCTCGCCGAGGATCCTGACGATCACAATCCCTCACCGTCCTGCGGTGGCTCGTTCGCGCTGGGCAGATCCGAGACCGGAATCCCGGCGGCCTGAGCGGCCTGAGCAGGCGGTGCGGGCGGAGCGTACTGGGTCTGACCCTCCTGACCCTGACCCTGGTGGGCCGCCTGGCCGTCGCCGTTGGCGCCCCCCTCGAGCTGCTTCGGCGTGCTGGCCGCGATCTCGCCCCTGAGCCTGCGCAGGTCGTTCTCGACGTCGCTGCTCGCGCTCATCTGGTCGAGCTCGAACTGGATGTCGTCTCGCTTGCCGCCCACATCGTCCAGCGCGCCCGAGGCCATCAGCTCGTCGATCGCGCCGGCCCGGGCCTGCATCTGGGCGGTCTTGTCCTCGGCCCGCTGGATCGCCATGCCGACGTCGCCCATCTCTTCCGAGATGCCGGAGAACGCCTCGTTGATCCGGGTCTGCGCCTCGGCCGCGGTGTAGGTGGCCTTGATGGTCTCTTTCCTGGTGCGGAAGGCGTCCACCTTGGCCTGCAGCCGCTGCGAGGCGACCGTCAGCTTTTCCTCTTCGGCCTGCAGCTGCGCGTACTGGGCCTGCAGATCGTTCAGCTGGCCCTGCGCGGACGACTTGCGCGTGAGCGCGTCCCGGGCCAGGTCCTCGCGGCCCAGCCCGAGGGCCTTGCGCGCCTGGTCGTCGAGCTTGTTCGCCTGCTGCTGGAGCTGATTCATCTGCAACTCGACACGCTTGCGCGAGGTGGCGACGTCGGCGACCCCGCGGCGCACCTTCGTCAGCAACTCCAGCTGCCGCTGGTAAGAATAGTCAAGGGTCTCACGAGGGTCTTCCATCTTGTCCAGGGCCTTGTTGGCCTTGGCCTTGAAGACAAGTGAGACTCGCTTCATCACGCCCATACGCGCGGCCGTCCCCTTCATTAACTTCTTTTTGGCCGCCACCAGGCCGCGCGACCGGGCCGATGAGGCCGGCACCCGGCTAGACGGCGGACGAGCCCGTGCGACTAGTCGCATTCCACCCTACGCGGTCACCCGCATGCGAGCTACCAAGCCCCGCGGGCTTAGGCCCCGATTCCGCTTTCCCGCCGGGGATCCAGCGCTCATCCGTCGCGGGCCGCGGCACGTACCATTTCCTGCTGGGCCCTAAGCTATGCGCGTGTTCCGACGCAATAGCGCCGGGGCGACGGACGGCACGTCCCCATCGGGCGCGCGAAGCCCGGACGCACCGGCCGACGGTAAGCCCGCCCGCTCCCCCGCCGAGGCGGCCAAGGGGCGGCCCACGCCCAAGCGAAGCGAGGCGGAGGCCAAGCGACGCCAGCCGATCACCGGGTCGCGCGCGCCCGCCGCAGCACGCACCCCGCAGGACAAGGCCAAGGCCAGGGCCACCCGGTCGACCAAGTACGAGGCAATGAAGCGCGGCGAGGCGTGGGCCCTCAACCCGCGCGACCGCGGGCCGGTCCGGGCGCTGGCCCGCGATTTCGTGGACGCCAAGCGCAGGCCCAGCGAGTACTACATGTACGTCCTGGTGGTCCTGCTCGTCGCCGTGTTCTTCAGGAACGCCAAGGCGCAGACCATCATCTCGCCGGTGATCCTGCTGCTTGTCGTGGTCATCGCCATCGACGCCATGCTGATCCGCCGCAGCCTGCGGAGGCTGATCGCCGAGCGGCTCCCCGGCGAGTCTGCCCGGGGCCTGACCCTGTACGCGACGATGCGGGCGATACAGATCCGCAGGTTCCGGATGCCTGCCCCGCGCGTGCAACCAGGCCAGAAGTTCTGACCTAAGGTGGGGGACCATGGAATACCGGCACCTGGGCCGTAGCGGCCTAGTCATCAGCGAAATCGCCTACGGCAACTGGATCACCCACGGCTCGCAGGTCGAAGAGCAGGCCGCGACCGAGTGCGTCCGGGCCGCGCTCGACGAGGGCATCACGACCTTCGACACCGCCGACGTCTACGCGGGCGGGCGGGCGGAGGAAGTCCTGGGCCGGGCCCTGCACGGGGTGCGCCGTGAATCGCTGGAAATCTTTACCAAGGTGTACTGGCCGATGGGGGCCGGCCGGAACGACCGCGGCCTGTCCCGCAAGCACATCACCGAATCGGTCAACGCCTCGCTGCGCCGGCTGCAGACCGACTACATCGATCTGTACCAGGCGCACAGGTACGACTACGAGACGCCGATCGAAGAGACCATGCGCGCCTTCGATGACCTGGTCCGGGCGGGCAAGGTCCTGTACATCGGGGTGTCGGAGTGGCGCGCTGAACAGATCGCGGCCGCGCTCAAGGTCGCCGACGAGCTCGGCCTGGACCGGATCGTGTCCAACCAGCCGCAGTACAACATGCTGTGGCGGGTCATCGAGGCCGAGGTCGTCCCGCTGAGCAGCAAGGAAGGCATCGGGCAGATCGTCTTCTCCCCGATCGCGCAGGGCGTGCTGACCGGAAAGTACGCCCCGGGGGCCGCACCGCCTGCGGACTCTCGTGCCACCGACCCTTCGGGTTCGAACTTCATCAAGCGGCTGCTCACCGACGAGACCCTGGAGGCGGTGCAGCAACTCAAGCCGCTGGCCGACGAGGCCGGGCTCTCGCTGGCCCAGCTCGCGGTGGCGTGGACGCTGCAGAATCCGAACGTGTCCGCGGCCATCATCGGGGCCACCCGCCCCGAGCAGGTGCGGGAGAACGTCAAGGCGGCCGGGGTGCGGCTGGACGGCGGCGTGATGAGCAGGATTGACGAGGTGCTCGACCCGGTCATCATCAGGGACCCGGGGCGCACCGCCAGCCCGCCCTCGCGGCCCTGAACCTAGTCTTCTGGGCTCAGGCTCATCGGGCCGTACTCGGCCTTGGCGTCCTCGAACAGCGTGACCTGATCCACGCCGGAGGCGAGCAGCGCCCGCCAGTTCTCGCCGAGCCAGCTCTCCGCGTCACCCTGGCTGGCAAAAATGGCCTCTTGCAGGTCATCGCTGGTGATCACGGTGCCGTCCGCCTTCTCGTACCGCCAGGTCCAGGGCATGGGTCGGGTCTCCCTCGTCGTGTGTGCTGACTGAGGGTAGCTCAAGCGCAGAACAAGATGGCCCAGACGGCCTTGCCCCGGCCGGTCACCGGGCTCCAGCCCCAGACGTCGCTGAGGGCGTCGACCATCTGCAGGCCGCGGCCTGCCTCCTCGTTCCGGTCCGGCAACCTGAGCACGGGAGCGGAGTCGGACGGGTCGAGCACCGCGCACATGACCTCACCGGTTCTGCGCAGCAGCCGCAGGCCCAGCGGCTGACCGGATCCCACGCACCGGGCGGCGTGCGACACCGCGTTGGCCACGAACTCGCCGACGATGGCTTCCGCGTCATCCGCGAGCGCGGCCAGGCCCCACTCCTTCAGCGTGTTCCTGGTGAACTTCCTGGCGGTCCGGCCCGACTGGGCTCCGGTGTTCAGCGGGCACGCCGCCACCGCGGGTGAATCCCACCAGTCCGATGGCATCCGGACGACGCGCGGGCGCCCTGGGGCACACGGTAGCTTCGCCTCCAGCTCGAGCGGCCGGCGAAGCGCAGGATCAACCTTCGTTCGTGTCGGCAACCCTACGTGGCTCAAGCCCATCGCGACCCCGCGGAGCGTTATGCGCCAATCCCAGCTGACTGACGCAAACCTCATCCTGCCCGAAATCACGTGTCCGATGCAAGACCATATGCACGTTCATTTGTTCCGTGCAGCTCACAGCGGTGCAGGTCATAAAGTTTCCAGCCGACCCGGCGCCCGCGTTATCGTGGGTCATTGTCCCCCCCTCCGGCGTGGCAGGGAGCCGCTCATGCTTGTCGCTGGCGTCGATTCATCCACCCAGTCCACCAAGGTGCTGCTCTGCCAGGCCGACGATGGTGTCATCGTCGGGCAGGCCAGTGCCCCGCATCCGGACGGCACCGAGTGCGACCCGGAACGGTGGTGGGAGGCCCTGGCCAAGGCCGGGGACGGGCTGCTCGACCGGGCGGACGCCATCGGGGTGGCGGCGCAGCAGCACGGCATGGTGGTCATGGACCGGGCCGGTCAGGTGATCAGGCCCGCGCTGCTGTGGAACGACGTCCGTTCGGCGCCGCAGGCCCGGGCCCTGATCGGCGAACTGGGCGGTCCGCAGCAGTGGGCGCGGCGGACCGGGAGCGTACCCACTGCCTCCTTCACGGTCACCAAGCTGCGCTGGCTCGCCGAGCGCGAACCGGACGCCGCCGCGCGGACCGCCCACGTCCTGCTCCCGCACGACTGGCTGACCTGGCGGCTGGCGGGTCGCCCGGCCGACGGCCCGACCACCGATCGCGGCGACGCCTCGGGCACGGGCTACTTCTCTCCCGCCACGGGCCACTGGCTGCCGGAGATGGCTGAGGCCGCGCTTGGCCGGCCGGTCGCACTGCCGAGGCTGGCCGCCCCGGCCGAGATCGTCGGCCGGACCCCAGCCGGCGCGGCACTGTCCGCCGGAACCGGGGACAACATGGGCGCCGCCCTAGGCCTGAGCCTGGACCCGGGCGACGTCGTCGTCTCGATCGGCACCTCGGGTACCGCGTACGCGGTCGCCGCGCAGGCCGCCGCCGACGAGACCGGTGCGGTGGCCGGTTTCGCCGATGCCACCGGGCACTTCCTGCCGCTGGTGGCCACGATCAACGCCGCCCGGGTGCTGACCGTGACGGCCAGGATGCTGGGCACAGACGTCCAGGGCCTGGACCGTCTCGCCCTGGGCGCCCCGGCCGGGGCCGGCGGCCTGACCCTGCTGCCCTACCTGGACGGCGAGCGATCCCCGAACCGGCCGGACGCCCACGGCGTGCTGAGCGGGATGACCAGCGCCAACACCACGCCCGAGAACCTGGCCCGGGCCGCGGTCGAGGCGGTGCTCTGCTCGCTGGCGGATGCCATCGACAACCTGGCCGACTGCGGGATCGTCGCACAGCGGGTGATCCTCATCGGTGGTGCGGCCCGGTCGCCGGCCATCCGCGCGGTCGCCCCGGCGATCTTCGGCGTACCTGTGACCGTGCCCGCCCCCGCGGAATATGTTGCGCTCGGCGCCGCCCGGCAGGCCGCCTGGGCCGCGAGCGGCGCGGACGCTCCCCCGACGTGGCCCCTGGCCGGGACCAGCGCCGAGGCCACCGCCGATCCCACCCCGGAGGTCCGCGAGAAGTACGCGAAGCTCCGCGACACGACCCCGACGTGACAGCATGCATGGAGCAGCTATCACCACATCGAAAGGATGGGCCCGTGAGCACGGAGTACGTTCCCTCGCGTGAGGACCACTTCTCGTTCGGCATCTGGACGGTCGGATGGCAGGGTGTCGACGTGTTCGGCAGCGCCGTCCGCCCGTACCTGCCCGCCGAGCGCGCCGTTTACAAGCTGGCGGAGCTGGGCGCCTACGGGGTGAACTTCCACGACAACGACGTGTTCGACTTCGGCGCCTCGGCGGCGGAGCGCGATGAACGCGTGGGCGCGTTCCGCAAGGCGCTGGCCGAGACCGGGATGGTGGTGACGACGGCGACCACCAACCTCTTCGGCCACCCGATGTTCAAAGATGGCGCGTTCACCGCCAACGAGCGGGAAATCCGGCGGTTCGCCCTGGCCAAGGTGATGCGGAACCTGGACCTGGCCGCCGAGCTCGGGGCCAGGACCTATGTCTTCTGGGGCGGCCGCGAGGGCGCCGAGTCGGGCGCGGCCAAGGACATCAGGGCCGCCCTGGACCGGTACGCCGAGGGGCTGAACCTGCTGTGCACCTACGTTCACGATCAGGGCTACGACATCCGGTTCGCGATCGAGCCGAAGCCGAACGAGCCGCGCGGCGACATCCTGCTGCCCACCGTGGGTCACGCCCTGGCGTTCATCAACGGGCTCGAGCACGCGGACATGGTCGGCGTGAACCCCGAGATCGGCCACGAGGAGATGTCCGGGCTGAACTACGCGCACGGGATCGCGCAGGCCATGTGGCACGGCAAGCTGTTCCACATCGACCTGAACGGCCAGCACGGACCGCGGTTCGACCAGGACCTGCGCTTCGGGGCCGGAAACGTGCGCGGCGCGTTCTGGGTGGTGGACACGTTGCTGGCCGGGGGGTACGACGGCCCGGTCCATTTCGACTACAAGCCGCCGCGCACCGAGGACGACGAGGGCGTCTGGGTGACCGCGGCCGCGTGCATGCGCAACTACCTGATCCTGCGGGCCAAGGCGCGGGCGTTCCGGGCCGATCCGGAGGTGGCCGAGGCGTTGCGCGCCTCCGGGGTGGCCCAGCTCGCCACGCCGACGCTGGACGCGGGCGAGACCTGGCGTGACGTGCGTGAGGCCACCGCCGACGTCGAGACGCTGGCCCGGCGCGGCCTAGCCTACGAGCACCTCGACCAGCTCGCCCTGGAGCACCTGTACGGCGTCCGCCCCTAGCCGTCCCCGTCGGCGGCGCTGGCCTGGGCGTCCGCGGCCGCCTGGGCCCGGGCCGCACGGCCTTCGGCCATGGTGCGCATCATGTGACGCTGCGACCGGATCTGGAAGAATACGATCACCACGACCAGCGCGATGGAGAACCACAGGCCGTAGTGCGAGATGGCCTGCGCCACCACGACGGCGTGATGGCCGAGCTCGTAGCCCAGGCCGACCAGCATGCCCGCCCATAGCAGCGAGCCGATCACGTCCAGGATGAGGAACGTGACCAGGCGCATCCCGGCCCAGCCGGCGATGACGTAGATGATGGCGGTCGGGATGGGCAGGAACTGGCTGATCAGGACGGCGGGCCAGGTGAACTTGCGGCCCCACCGCTGCACCCGGCTCATGTACTTGGCGCCGCGGTTGCGCCGGCCGCCCAGCATCGTGATGACGCGCTCACCCCACAGCCGGCCCGCCCACCAGTAGAGCAAGTCGAACTTCATCAGCCCGGGCACCGCGGCCAGCAGCGCCACCAGGACCGTTCCGTGCCCGATCCGGGCGAACGCGGCCGCGGCGATGATCGACTCGGTGGTCCCGTTCAGCAGCTCGGACAGCACCGGATGGGTGCCGACCAGCGAGGCCCGGAACGGCAGCATGGCCCAGTAGAAGATCCCGCTGAGCACGATGCCCGCCCAGCACAAGATGTCGAGCCGACCCGGCTTCCCGGTCCACGGGATCCGCGGGTCATCCCACGGATCCTGCGCTTTATCCTGGGTCCCCTCCGGAATCGTTCCGGTTTCCGGGGGCCCGGCGGCCGCGACCTGTTCGTCCACCCCGCCACGGTATAACGGATCGCGGGTACTCCCGTCTTCGGCCGAACGGCCCGGCCGGGCTCGTCATGCGTCATGATGACCCACGTGACCGATGATCCGTACGCCGCGGCGGCCGCCAGCGCCGCCCGCCTGACCGCCCAGACCGGACCGCACGACATCGCCGTGGTCCTCGGCTCCGGCTGGACGCCGGCCGCGGACGCGATCGGCACCACGGAGGCCGAGATCCCGCTGGCCGAGCTCGGCGGCTTCCCCGGAACCACCGTGCCTGGTCACTCCCCCGCGGTGCGTTCGGTGGTGGCGGGGCCGATGCGGGTCCTGGTATTCCTCGGCCGGGTCCACATGTACGAAGGGCTGTCGCCCGCCGCCGTCGTGCACGGGGTGCGCACCGCGGTCTCGGCGGGCTGCCGCGCCGTGGTCCTGACCAACGCGGCGGGCGGAATACGTCCCGGGCTCAGCGTCGGGCAGCCGGTGCTGATCAGCGACCATCTCAACCTGACCGGCGCGTCTCCGCTGGCCGGACCCGCGCCGTCGGCCGGCCAGCGGTTCGTCGACCTGACCGACCTGTATTCGGTGCGGCTGCGGTACCTGGCCCGTTACGCCGACCCGAGCCTGGTCGAGGGGGTATACGCGATGATGCCGGGCCCGCACTACGAAACCCCGGCCGAGATCACCATGCTGGCCCGGCTCGGCGCCGACCTGGTCGGCATGTCGACCGGTCTAGAGGCGATCGCCGCGCGCCAGATGGGGGCCGACGTGCTCGGCATCTCGCTGGTCACCAACCTGGCGGCGGGCCTGGCCGGGCATGGCCTCAGCCACGCCGAGGTCATCGAGGCGGGCCGCGTCTCCGCCCACCGGATGGGCACCCTGCTGGCCAGCATCCTGCCTCGGATGTAACCCTAGGTGATCGGCCAGCAGGGCGTGATGGTCGGCGCCGCCGGCCGGGTCGGCGTGCACGGTTACGGCCGCGAGCCTGGGCATGGCGTGGATCAGTCCGTGTTCGGCGCCGACCGCGACGTCGTGGGCCTGAACCACCGAGCAGTTCGGGTCGACCGAGATCTGGCACTCGGCCCGGAGCGTGTGGCCCACCCAGCGCAGCCGGAACTGTCCCACCTCCAGCACGCCCGGGGTGGCCCGCAGCGTCGCCTCGGCCTGCTCGGTCAGCGCGACGATGACCAGGCCGGCCAGGTCCTCGGCGCGTCCGTAGCCGTAGGTATACCGGCGGTTGGGACGCCGTCGGCTGAGCATGAACGCCAGGCCGAGCGGCACCGCGGTCAGCGCGTCGGCCGAGTTGTGCAGCGCGTCACCGAGCAGCGCGACCGAGCCGGACAGCACGACCACCACCGTCTGCCCGAGCGCTGTGGCCCCGAGTCCGGCCAGACCGGCCGGAGGAGGATAATCACTCCGGTGAATAATCGCCTTGCCGTGCCTGGGGTAGCCGGACAGATGACCGCGGCCGCGGCCGCCTGGCTGGCGGCGTTGACCGATACGCAAAGAAAGCAGGCCTGCTCCGCCTTCGGCGACGAGCGGCGCGATTGGTCGTTCCTGCCCGCACGGGACCGCAGCGGCCTGCCGATCGGCGCGCTCAACAACGACCAGCGCAGGCTCGCGCACGAGTTGATCGCCACCGGCACGAGCCTGCCGGGGTACGCGAAGGTCGTCTCGGTGATGGCCATGGAACACGTGCTCCGGGCGCTCACGCCGGCCGCCGCCGACCTGTTCGACCCCGAGCGGTACTGCGTCAGGGTGTTCGGTACGCCGGGCTCGCCGGCCTGGGGTTGGCAGCTGGCCGGGCACCACGTCTCGCTCAACTTCACCATCGCCGACGGCCAGTACGTCTCCCCCACTCCGTGCCTGCTGGGCGCCGAGCCGGCCCGTTACGGGACACTGGCGCCGCTGGCCGACGACGAGGAACTCGGCTACCGGTTGGTGAACTCGCTCGATGCCACCCAGCGTGGCGCGGCGATCATCTATCACCGGTCGCCGCCCGACCTCGCCACCCGGATAGTGCCCAGGATCGGCGACACCGAGCGGCCCGACCCGGTGTTCGGTCCCGAGCCTGACTATGTGCTCAGCGAGTCCGAACGCGACATCCTCAGCTACGTCCGGTACGGCCCGAAGGGAATCGCGGCCTCAGCGCTTGACCAGCGGCAGGTCGATTGGCTTGGCGTCCTGGTGGGGGCGTTCGCGCGGCGGCTGCCTGACGAGCTGGCCGGGGCCCAGATGCACGACATCGAGACGGCCGGGATGGATAACCTCACCTTCGCCTGGGCGGGCAGCACCGAACCCGGGCAACGGCATTATTTCCGGATCCAGGGACCGGCACTGCTCATCGAGCACGACAACACCCAGGGCAACGGCAATCACATCCACTCGGTGTGGCGGAACCCGGCCGATGATTTCGGCGACGACGTGCTCAGCGAGCACTACCGTCACCATCACCAGAGCTGACCTGGAGGGCGCGCCAGGATGGCTCGGTCAATCAGCTTCGCTGGTTGAGCCGCCGACTCGCTCACGTACTGGGGTAAGGCCAGGCCCTGGTGAGGCCCGGGGGCCTTACCCGGCGCGGGCGGGCGGGCTGTGGCTGCGCAGCACCTTGGACTTGTCCCGGTTCCACGCCATCGTGGTACCGTCCGGGTACCGGACCAGAGTCCAACCCATCCGGTGGACCATAACATGATGGTGAAACCAGCAAAGTAGAATACAATTTTCAAGACTCGTCTTACCGCCGCGGCCCTTGTGCTTCAGATGATGCACCTCACACGCCGCAGCAGGCTGATGGCAACCGCCCGCCCATTGACAGTGCATGTCCCGGACCTTGACCGCGTTCCGGATCGACGCCGGGATGCTGTCGGCGTACCCGACGTCCAGCGGCAGGCTCGGCCCGGCCAGCCGGGCCCCGAGCTGCTCCCGCCGCAAGAACGAGGCCAGCCCGGCCGGACCCGAGACCAGCGCCACCGCCTTCCCGATGATCAGCCGCTCCAGGGCCTCCCGGGAAAACGAGCTCGGGGAAGCCGGGTCCGGGGAAGCCGGGTCCGGGGAGGTGGCCTGGGCGCGGTCGCCGGCGGGGGCAGACGGGTCACCGGAGCCAGCGGAGCGGGCGGACCCGTCCGGGGCGCGGTGGCCGTGACTGTACCGGGCGAATTCGACGCACAGGCGGACCAGGTCATCGAGCACGGCGGGGTTCACGTCCCCGAACACGACCGGGGTGATCGAGGCGTCGCACGCGAACCCCTCCGCGGCGTCCCCGTCCAGCCACGCGGCACCGTCACCGCCGCCCACCGACGCCGCCGCGCGGTGCCCGGCCCACTGGGCCCGGACCCGCTCGGTCCACTTCTCCTGCAACGCCGAATCCCCGTCCAGCACCATCAGGTCCGCCAGGGAAATATGCGCGACCGCCTTGGCCGGCTGGCTGGCCCGCTCGGGCAGCAGCCCGGCCGCGACCAGCCGCCGCATCGCCTCATGCAGGCCGTCGTGGTAGCGCTGCTCATGGGTGCGGGTGTCCTCCGCGCCCCGCGGCGCGGACAGCGCCTCTAGGACCGTGTCGACCAGGGCCGTGCACTCAGGGGTGAGGCTGGCGGACAGCACCCCGGCGCCTTGGAAGGTGGTCTCCAGCCGGACCGCGCGGTCCTCGAACGCGGGGTCGGGGTCATCGGGGTCGGGGGGCGGGGCGGCGCGGGACTGGATCTCCGCGGCCAGCGCGGCCAGGTCCCGCAGGTCCATCCCCTTCCCGGCCGCGCCCGCCAGGATCTCATCCGCGGCGCCGCGGCACTGCCCGGGCAGCTTGTCCGTCCACTGGCACACGGTCCGGGCGTAGGACTCCGTCATTTCCCCGGCGGCCAGCGCCGCCAGGATCCGGGGATGGGAGCGGGCCCGCCGGACCCAGGCGATGTGCCCGGCGGCGGTGCCCTTGGTGACCCGGGTGCGGTGGATCAGCCAGGACCGGGGACTGTAGTCGCCGTCCTCGCAGCAGCCCTGGGCGGCGGTGAACGCGGCCAGCACCGAGGCCCGGGCGGCGGTCTCGACCGCGTCGGCCCGTTCCAGCCCGGCCAGGCACTCGGCCTGCTCGCTCGCGGGCATCTGGGTGGCATCCGCGGCGGCCAGGTAGCGCATCGCGGAGGTCAGCATCTCCAGCGCCTCACCCGTGCTGGCCGGCGGCGCGGCGGCGGAGGTACTCACGCCGGTGCTCACCTCCCTCCCGGATGCGACCGGACTGGCAACCCCTTCCGGATCTCTAGCTTTCTAGTTCGATTCTAGACGATAGCTAAGACATTTCCGGGCAACGAAACGACGAAATATAGCCATTCTTCCGATGGAGAGCGAATCCGATACGTGCTTGAGGCGGATCGGCGCTTTGGTACCCGCATGGTGTCGGCGGTACTGATGTGACACGCGGGGCAGGGTTCAGCACGGGGCCGGACCGATCGGGACGGTGACGGTCGCTTCTCTCGCGCGTGGCGAGGAGACCTGGAAGGTAACGCAGGCCGGCCCGGTGACGATGATGCCACCGGTGAAGCCGGTGAAGCGCGGCCCGCATACAGGCAGCCGGACCGTGTTCCGCGAAGCTGCGAGGAGAGCCTGGCCCGACCGGGTGCTGAACAAATCGCCGATGCGCGAGGGTGAGCCGTACACGAGCCTGGCGCCTGCAGGCCTGGTTATGGAGACCGTGGCGAAGGGTGCTGCGGACGCGGAAACGGCAAGGAAGGCCTTATAGATGAAGTAGCGCTTGCCGCTTGTGGTTGTGCCGATCGGGTACAGGCCGGCGGGATCGCCTGATCCGGGGAGGACCAGGCCTTCGACGCTCCCGGTCACGGTCTCGTGGTCTCCGCCCTGCTGGCCGGCTGAGTCAGAACAACTCAGCGAGAGCAGCGAGGATGTGGCCGGGCCAGGCGCGGGACGTTCCGGGCGGGCCGGCGCGCCCGAGCATGCCTCGAGGCTGGCACCGATGAGTGCGGTGGTCAGGAGGGTCACGGCTCGCCTCACAAGCCCAGGGTACCGGGCGCTGAGGCAGACCCTGACTGCCAGCCCTCGTATCCGTCACGGGGCGAGGTCGGCGCGACACACCGCGCACGGTGCTTGAGCCTGGTAGTTGAGGTTGAGCATGATCGGGGCTTGTGCCCGATGTGCCTGATCCATCTGCGCCCTCATCCACGGGCACCCGGGAATGGCTACGCAAGAAGGCGTCGAGTGGGGAAGGCACGGCAGTTGGCATCTGTGCCATTCTCCGTGGAGGGGCAGGATCTCAGGGCGGAGATGGGCGAGGATGAATTCGGATGAGCGAATCGAACGGTCCAGGCGGCTCTACGAGCGGGCTCTGTTCGACGGCGACGACAGCGCGCTAGCGGTAGCCGAACGGGAACTTGACTCGGTCGAGGCCGACCTGGCCCTGGCTCGCGGCCGCCTTATTCACGGGCGCTTCCTTGAGCGGCCGAACGAGGACCAGGAAGACCCGCGCGAGCTGGCGCTATTCGAGCGGGCCCGGCAGTTGTACCAGGCCATGGGCGACGTGCGGGGTGAGGCCGAAGCGCTGTTCTGGATCGGATGCTGCCACCAGGTGGTCCGGCGGGACAACGACGCCGCGGTGCCCGTGCTTGAGCGGTCGCTCGACCTGGCGGCACAGGCCGGCGACAAGATGACCATGTCCTATGCGCTGCGGCATCTGGGTATCGCGGATCACGCCGCCGGCCGCCTGGAGGAGGCACGGAGGCGACTGGAGGAGTCATCCGGCCTGCGCCGGGAGATCGGCTTCTTGCCCGGCGTCGCCGCGAACATGGTCGGGCTGATCTACATCGCGGCCGGCCAGCACCGGCCTGACGAGGCCCTGGCTTTGCTCGACCAAGCAGCGGCGATCGCGCAGGCCAGCGGCGCTCGCGGCATCATGCGCCAGATCGAGGAAGCCCGCGCGGCGGTCGTGAATTAGGGCGGCCCTGGGCGGTCAGATGGGCTGGGTGAGGTTCACCGTGTTGCCGTCCGGGTCCAGGATGTGCGCGACGCGCTGGCCCCAGGGCATGTCGTTTGGCTCGCCGAGCACCCGGCCGCCTAGGACCTCTACGTGTTCGAGCAGGCTGTCTACGTCTCCGACATCCAGGTCGGCCACGTTCACGTTGAGCAGGATGCGCTGCGGGGCGTCAACGCTGGCATCCCCGTCGGCCACGACGCCGAGCTCGGCGTTACCCACCCGGAGGCCGACGTAAAACGCCGGGCCATCTTCCGGGACGCGCGAGACCTCTACGGCTCCGAGCAGGGCCTTATAGAACGCGAGCAGCAGGGGCAGGCTCGGGGTCACGATCACCGGCTGAAGCGTGCTTGGCATTCTCCTCCTGAAGCGCGATAACGCCTACGGTAGAGACCATGCGACTCTCGTCCAGTCCGGGCACAGGGGGGCCGGGACCGGGTCGGACTCGAGGTCGGGCCGGGTTGTGGGGTGCCAGACGGTCTTGATCTCCAGGTAGGCGAGCATGCGGTCCAGGCGGGGAGTCAGCGTCCAGTCCTGGTCGTCGGACCGGACGACGCGCTTGAGGTTCTCGGCCGCGGCGACGGCCAGGTCGTCCGCCAGCGCATCCGGCGCCCCGCTGACGTCAACGGCGTTGACGTCCATGTGCGAGGCCAGCCAGGGTGCGATCTCTGCCGTGCGCCCGGTGAGCACGTTGATCACGCCGGCCGGGACATCGGAGGTCGCGAGCACCTCCGACAGCGACACGGCGGGCAGCGGGAATCGCTCGCTGGCCAGGGCCACGACCGTGTTGCCGCTGACCACCGCGGGGGCGACCACGGAGGAGAAGCCGAGCAGGCTCGAGGTCTGCGGCGCGATCACCGCCACCACCCCGGTCGGCTCGGGCAGCGAGAAGTTGAAGTAGGGACCGGCCACCGGGTTCGCCGCGCCGCGCACCTGAGCGAGCTTGTCCGCCCAGCCCGCGTACCAGACCCAGCGGTCGATGGCGGCGTCCACCAGGGCCTCCGCCTGCCGCGACCCCAGGCCCTCGGCGGTGCGCACCTCGGCGGCAAACTGGGCCCGCCTGCCCTCCATCAGCTCGGCGACCCGGTAGAGCACCTGGCCCCGGTTGTACGCGGTCGCCGCCGACCAGCCCGCGAAGGCCTTGCGCGCGGCGGTGACCGCGTCTCTCGCGTCCTTGCGCGAGCCCATCGCGGCGTTGGCCGCAAACCTGCCCTTGTGGTCGGTCACCACGTAGGACCTTCCGCTTTCCGAACGGGGGAAGGCCCCGCCGATGTAGAGCTTGTACGTTTTCCGCACGGCGATGCGGGGAGGGGCCCCGTCCGTGCGAGCGGCAGAGTCAGGCATCGAGGTAGGCCTCCAGTCCGTGCCTGCCGCCTTCCCGGCCGTAACCGGATTCCTTGTAGCCGCCGAACGGCGAGGTGGGATCGAACTTGTTGAACGTGTTGGCCCACACCACCCCGGCCCGCAGCCGGGCGGCCATCCACAAGATCAGCGATCCCTTGTCCGTCCAGATTCCGGCCGACAGCCCGTACGGCGTGTTGTTGGCCTTCTCCACCGCCTCGGCCGGGGTCCGGAACGTCAGCACGGACAGCACCGGCCCGAAGATCTCCTCCCGCGCGATGCGGTGTGCCTGCGATACCCCGGTGAACAACGTCGGCGGGAACCAGAATCCCTTCACCGGCAGATCGCACGGTGGTGACCACCGCTGCGCGCCCTCCGCCTCCCCGACGTCGGACAGCTCGCGGATCTTGGCTAGCTGGGCCGCGGAGTTGATGGCGCCGACGTCGGTGTTCTTGTCCAGCGGGTCGCCCAGCCGGAGGGTTTCCAGCCGTCGTCGCAGCGCGGCGAGCACCTCGTCCTGCACCGACTCCTGCACCAGCAGCCGGGACCCGGCACAGCACACGTGGCCCTGGTTGAAGAAGATGCCGTTCACGATCCCCTCGACCGCCTGGTCGATGGGCGCGTCCTCGAAGACGATGTTGGCGGCCTTTCCGCCCAGCTCCAGGGTCAGCTTCTTGCGCGCCGGGGCGCACGTGCGGGCGATTTCCTTGCCCACCTCGGTGGACCCGGTGAACGCCACCTTGTCGATGCCGGGATGGGTGACCAGAGCGCGGCCGGTCTCGCCCGCGCCGGTGACGATATTGACCACGCCCGGCGGCAGGTCAGCTTGCTGGCAGATCTCCGCGAACGCCAGCGCGGTCAGCGGCGTGGTCTCGGCCGGCTTGAGGACCACCGTGTTGCCGCAGGCCAGCGCCGGGGCGATCTTCCAGGCCAGCATGAGCAGCGGGAAGTTCCACGGGATGACCTGGCCGGCCACGCCCAGCGGCCGCGGCGCCGGGCCGTACCCGGCGTACTCCAGCTTGTCGGCCCAGCCCGCGTGGTAGAAGAAGTGCGCGGCGACGAGCGGGATGTCCACATCGCGGGATTCACGGATGGGCTTGCCGTTGTCGAGCGACTCGAGCACCGCGAGCTCGCGGGCTTTTTCCTGAACGATCCTGGCGATACGGAACAGGTACTTGGCTCGTGCCGTCCCCGGCATGGCCGCCCAGGTGTGCTCGTACGCCTTCCGGGCGGCGGTCACCGCCCGGTCCACGTCGGCGGGGCCGGCCTCGGTCACCTCGGCCAGCACCTCCTCGGTGGCCGGCGAGATGGTCTTGAAGGCACGGCCATCGAGGCCGGGGGTGAACTCGCCGTCGATGAAGAGCCCGTAGGACTCGCGCAGCGAGACGATGGCCCGCGACTCCGGTGCCGGTGCGTACTCGAACTTTCCCATATCAGTCCAGGGTGAAGTAGTCGGGGCCGCTATAGCGGCCGGTGGCCAGCTTGGTCCGCTGCATGAGCAGGTCGTTCAGCAGGCTGGAGGCGCCCAGGCGGAACCAGCGGGGATCCAGCCAGTCCTCCCCCGCCGTCTCGTTGACCAGCACGAGATACTTGATGGCGTCCTTAGCGGTCCGGATGCCGCCCGCCGCCTTGACGCCGACCTGGCGTCCATGGCTGTCGCGGAAGTCGCGGACGGCCTCGAGCATGACCATGGTGACCGGAAGCGTCGCGGCCGGGGAAATCTTGCCGGTCGAGGTTTTGATGAAGTCGGCTCCGGCCAGCATGGCCAGCCACGACGCGCGGCGCACGTTATCCAGGGTGACCAGCTCACCGGTCTCGAGGATCACCTTCAGGTGGGCGGCCCCGGCACAGGCCGCGCGGACGGCGGCGATCTCGTCGAAGACCGCCAGGTAGTGACCGGTCAGGAAGGCGCCACGGTCGATCACCATGTCCACCTCGTCGGCGCCCGCCGCGACCGCGTACTTGACGTCGGCCAGCTTGACCTCCAGGCTGGCGCGGCCGCTGGGGAACGCGGTCGCCACGCTCGCCACGTGCACTCCGCTGCCCTTGAGCTCGGCCGCCGCGACGTGGGCCAGGTCCGGGTAGACGCAGACGGCGGCGACCATGGGCGTGCTCGGATCGGCCGGATCCGGGCGCTTGGCCTTGGCGCACAGCGCGCGGACCTTGCCCGCCGTGTCCTGGCCTTCCAGCGTGGTCAGGTCGATCATCGAGATCGCCGCATCCAGCGCCCACTGCTTGGCCGTGGTCTTGACCGACCTGCTGGCCAGCATGGCCGTTCGCGCCTGCGCCCCGACCTGGTCCACCCCGGGCAGCCCGTGCAGGAACCCTCGCAGCGAGGCCTGCGACCAGGTCCGCGTGTCAGCCGGCGCGCTCATCGGCGACTCCCTCCGTCGGGCTATCGATCACCATTCTTACCCACGCTCACGAGCGGCCGGACCAGGGGGCAGGGGCCGGCCCGGGCTGATTTGGCGCTGTCGGTGGCTACCCGCCAGCGAATTGACTATTCTCGTCCTAGGGGGGTCCAATGGATCAGAACTTTCCGCAACCCGATTTTTCCGATAAGTCGTGCACAGAATTGCAGCGGCGACTCGACCGGGGCGAACAGCCACGAACAATTCTGGAAGAGCTCTATCGCGGTATTCAGTCGCAGCTATATCGGCGTGCCTACGCATCGCTCCAAGATGTAGGCCTCGCCGAGGACCTCGTCCAGACGGTCTTTATGAAAATGCACGCCAGCTTCGACAGCATGATAGCGCGCGAGCCGGTCCTGCCCTGGATTCTCGCGGTGGCCGACCACGAATTGGCGGATAGGAAGGGCCGGATCAATCGCCAGGTGCGGGCCGCCTTTTATGTCTGCGAAATCCTGGGCGTCGTCAGGGCGCCGCACCAAGAGGCCGAGATCCGCTCGCACCTCGACCTGGCCGCCAGACCCTGCACGAGTTGCACGAGGCGGAATCCAGGTACGCCGCAGCCATCCCCCATCCCAGCCCCCGCTGCATCGAGAGCCCGTGTGCGGCCCACACGGCTTCCCGCACAGGACGGAAGGCGAACGACGATGAGTGAACCGCACGAGATGGACGAGATAACCCGCGCACTCGATACCATCTTTGCCGGGTACTTCGGGCCACCGACAGAAATGGACCTGCGCGGTGTCGACCCGGCCACCTTCACGCTTGGCCTGTTCTACGGGTTCGATAGCTGGCAGCACGTCAGGGTCGTGGCGAATAACCGCCGCAATGTCGCCATGGCGGCGCGACACTGGGCCGAGCACCACCCCACTCTCGAATTCCTGAGCCACGTCGTCGGAACCGGCGAACGCGCCGCGGGACATCGGTTGCTCCTTGATCGCGCGCATCCCGGCTGCGCCGTGTGCGAGGAGCAACTCCGCCGGCTGGGGGACCCCGACCGGGTCGACTCGAGCGCGCTTCCCGACGACATCGACATCGAGGCTTGGCTGCTATTCCAGCCGGCCGGAACGGATGTCCCCGATGCCGTTGGTTCGCTGCACATCCGCGATCGGGCCGGCGACCGGCCGATCACCGCGGATCACTACGCTGGGCGCGACTGGCGGATCACCGTCCGCGATCCGCACGCCCGCCGCGCCAGGTTGTGGGTCGGCTGGACCAGCGGGCACACCACGGAGCACGAGGTGAGCTTCGAAGATCACCTCGCTGAGCTCAACGCGGAGGCACCCGACGATCAGGTCCGGCCGGAACGCGTGCGGGTCCAGGTCACCGACCCGCCGGATCCGGGCGGCGGGTCCGGCGGGTCGCTGGCGCCGACCAGCTAGCCGGGCGTGATCGCGGCCTCGACGATACGGCCCAGGTCCAGGAGCTGTTCTTCGGTGCCCGGGGAGCCGACAAGCTGCAAGGAGGCTGACAGCCCGGCGGGGCCGCCGGGCACGGGCAGCGCGAGCGCCGGCAAGCCGGCCAGATTGGCCGGCGCGGTGAGCACGGTGAGCGACATGCCGCGCTGGCCGAGCAGCGGCGGCGGCCCCACCAGCGTCGGCAGCGCGACGAACGGATGGCGGGCCAGCACGCTGGTAAACCAGTCGCGCACGGCCTGCCTGGTGCTGTTCGCGGCGGCCAGCTCCGCGGCGGTGATCGCCGCCGAGTCGGTCATGTTCCGCTGAATGCGCGGGCTGAGCCGGCCTAGCCGTGGCATCAGGTACTCGTTCGCCCGGTACGCCTCGGCGTCGATGATCACCTCCGCGGCGCCTCGCGCCGCGGACAGGTCCAGACCGGCAACGTCAGCGATCCGTACGCCGGCGGCGGCGAGAGCGGCGTCGACGGCCCGATCGACCAGGGGATCGACCGGCGAAGGACGCAGCCGCCCCGCCGTGAGCTCGCAGGACCTGACGGCGAAGCGCGGCTCGATCAGGCGCATCCCGGCTGTTACCGCGCTGACGTCCGGGCCAAGCAGGCCCACCGTATCCATGGACGGGGCCAGCGGGTAGACGCCGTCGGACGGCACGCGGCCCCAGGTGGTCTTCAGGCCGACGACGCCGCAGCATGCGGCGGGGATCCGCACCGAGCCTGCGGTGTCGGTCCCCAGCGCGACGTCGGCCTGCCCGGTGGCGACCGCGACCGCCGAGCCGCTGGACGAGCCGCCGGGCACCCGCCGGACATCCAGCGGGTTGGGCGGCGTCCCGGACCACGGATTGATGCCGACCGCCGACCAGCACAGTTCGGTCAGGTTGGTCTTGCCGACGATCCTGGCCCCGGACCGCCGGGCCGTGGCCACCACGGCCGCATCCCGGGCCGCCGGTACCGCCTGCTCCGCGATCGCCTGACAGCCCACCGTGGTCGGCAGGCCCGCCACGTCGATGCAGTCCTTGACCGCGAGCCGCGGGCCGTCGCCCGGCGCCTCCAAACGCACGATCCAGATGGGGTCCATGAGGTGATTGTCCTCGGGTGGATGACGCGGACCGCCCCAACCTGAACGTCCTGAGCGGATCTTCAGGAAACTTGCGGCTGAGCGGATGCTTTCCCTTGGGTCGCCTCAAGGTTCGGGACCGATCATCTAAGCGTAACGAAAGAACAGAGCCGCCAGATCGGGTGGCATTTGAGTTGGGGGCGAAAGCCATGAGCCAGACCTACGACCCGAACAGTGCAGAGCACGGCAGCGGAGCAGAGCACGACCGCGGACCGGAGAGCGGGCAAGACTGGGCCTACGGCGTAGGGCCAGACTACGGCCGCGCGCCCGGCTACGGTGCTGGTTCCGGTTACGGGGCTGGATCCGGTTACGGGGCTGGATCCGGTTACGGGGGCGGGCCCGGCTACATCAGCGAGCCGCCGCCTCCGCCGCGCCGCAATCACAAGCGCGGGCTGATAGCTACCGGTGCGGTTGCGCTCTTGGCCGGAGCCGCCGCGGGCGGGCTGATCAGCAGCATGCACACCACCACGGCGGGCACCGCCACCGCCACCTCCAAGACCGTGCTGACCACCAGCCAGATCGCCGCCCGGGTCGATCCCGCCCTGGTTGACGTGGTGTCCACCGACGGCGACGAGCAGGCGAGCTCGGCCGGCACGGGCATCGTGCTGACGTCAAACGGCGAGGTGCTGACCAACAACCACGTGATCGAGGGCGCCACCTCCATCAAGGTCACCGACATCGGCAACGGCAAGACCTACACCGCGAAGGTGGTGGGGTACGACGCCACCCAGGATGTCGCGGTCATCCAGCTCCAGAACGCGTCCGGCCTCACCGTGGCCAGCCTCGGGGACTCCTCCACCGTGGCGAGCGGCAACACCGTGGTCGCCCTGGGCAACGCCGAGGGCAAGGGCGGTACCCCGTCGGTCGCCACCGGCACGGTCACCGGCCTGAACCAGTCGATCACCGCGTCGGACGAACTCTCCGGCGTCAGCGAGCAGCTGACCGGGCTGATCGAGGACAACGCGAACATCGAGCCGGGCGACTCGGGCGGCTCCCTGGTCAATTCCTACGGCCAGGTGATCGGCATGGACACCGCGGCCTCCACCGGCTACTCGTTCCAGTCGCCGACCAGCCAGGGCAGCACGGGCAGCACGGGGACGGAGCAGGCCTACGCGATCCCGATCAACGAGGCGCTCTCCATCGCCAAGCAGATCGAGGCGGGCACCACCTCCGCTGACGTCCACATCGGCGCCACCGCCTTCCTCGGGGTGGAGGTCGAGTCCGCGAGCCAGAGCTCGGGCGGCTTCGGCGGCGGGCAGAGCACCTCGAGCGGCGTGACCGTCGCCGGAACCCTGCCGGGGTCGCCGGCCGCCAGCGCCGGCCTGAGCCAGGGCGACGTGATCACCGCACTGGGCGGCACCTCGGTCTCGACGGCCGAGGATGTCGCCAAGGACCTGGTCAAGTACCACCCGGGCGACTCGATCTCGGTCACCTGGACGGACACCTCCGGCCAGTCGCACACCTCAAACCTGACCCTCGCCTCGGGCCCCGCAGCCTAGGGCGGCCGGCCAGGGCGGGCCCTGTCCCAGTGATCCCGGGCTCCCTTCCCCCGGGGTCGCTGGTCCCGCCCTGGCCGCAGGCACGGCCGTGCTATCTCAAGCACGGCCGTGCTTTTGTGTGCGGGCCGGGCGGACGCAGCGGAGTCCGTTCCGCTACAAAGGGGTGAGACGGATGGGAGGCGGGGCGGGTGCGCGCAGCGAGACTCCATGCGATGGGTGACCTTCGGGTGGCGGAGGAACCGGTGCCGGAGGGGGAGGTCCTGGTGCGGGTCACCGCGGTCGGCATCTGCGGTTCCGACCTGCACTGGTGGGAGGAGGGCGCGATCGGCGACGCCGGGCTCACCCATCCGCTCGTGCTCGGCCACGAGGGCGCGGGGGTGATCGCCGCCGGGCCGCGGCGCGGGGAACGGGTCGCGATCGACCCGGCGATCCCGTGCGAGACGTGCCGGGCCTGCCGCGACGGCTACCGGAACCTCTGCTACCGGCTCAGGTTCGCCGGCCACGGGGACACCGACGGCATGATGCGGGAGTTCATGACCTGGCCGGCCGCGCAGCTTCACCCGCTGCCCGACCAGGTATCGGATGCCGACGGCGCCATGCTCGAGCCCCTCGGGGTGGCGGTGCATTCGGTGGATCTGGGACACCTGCCGTTCGGCGGCACGGCGGCGGTGATCGGCTGCGGGCCGATCGGGCTGCTGCTCATCCAGCTGCTCAGGGTGGCCGGCGCGCGTCGCGTGCTGGCCTTCGAGCCGCTGGCGCACCGGCGGGAGGCGGCGGTGCGGATGGGGGCGGAGGACGGCGGCCCAGAAGGGGGACGAGGTGGACGTGGCGTTCGAGGCGGCGGGCAACGACGAGGCCATCAGGCTCGCGATGGACTCGGTGCGGCCCGGCGGCCGGGTCGTGCTGGCCGGGATTCCCGGCGACGACCTCATCGGGTTCACCGCCTCGGTCGCGCGGCGTAAGGGGCTGACGATCGCGATGGTGCGCCGGATGAACGAGGTGTACCCGCGGGCGATCAGCCTGGCCGCGCGGGGCGTGGTGGATCTTGGTGCGGTGGTGACGAGCCGGGTGGGGCTGGGCGAGGTGCAAGCGGCGTTCGCGGACGCCGCCCGCCGGACCGGGCTCAAGGTCGTCATCGAGCCGCAGCGCCACCCATGAGGAGGGCGCGGCTGGCCCTGATCCTGGACTGCTGCTGCGTCCTGGTGTTCGTGATCATCGGCCGGGCCGGCCACACCAAGGGCGAATCCCTGGGCGGCATCGCCTCGACGGCCTGGCCGTTCCTGACCGGGCTGGGCGCCGGCTGGCTCGCGGTGCGGGCCTGGCGACGGCCCCTCGGGCTGGTCCCGGCCGGAATCGGCGCCTGGCTCGGTGCGGTCGCCGTCGGCATGGTGCTCCGGGTGATGTCCGGGCAGGGCACCGCGGTCGCGTTCGTCGGCGTCGCGCTGGCCTTCCTCGGCCTGTTCCTGCTCGGCTGGCGGCTGGGCTGGCGGCTGGGCTGGCGGCTCGCGGCCCGGCTGGGTAGGTAACCGCACACTGAGGGTAATTTGACCGGGGCCGGTTGGTGGCTTAGTGTCTTAGTTAACTAGTACTTTGAGCTTAGGGAGCGGGCGCGTGATCAGGTTCCGGGTCGACGGGCGATCGGTGGCGCCGCCGTACCTGCAGATCGTCCAGCAGGTCAAGCAGGCGCTGCGGATGGGCGTGCTTGAGGTGGGCGACCAGCTCCCCACGGTGCGGGAGGTCGTGGCGGCGACCGCGGTCAACCCCAACACCGTGCTGAAGGCCTATCGCGACCTGGAGCGCGAAGGCCTGGTCGAGGCCCGGGCCGGCACCGGCACGTTCGTGCGGGAGCGGCCGGCCGGGCCGCCGCCCGGCATCCACGCCCGGCTGGGCCGCAGTCTGGCCCGGTGGGTCGCCGAGGCCCGCACGGCCGGGCTCGACGACGAATCAATGGAATCGCTGCTGCGGGTAACGCTGCGGGCGCAGATCGAGGAGGAGATCGCATGATCTCAGACCAAGCGGTTCCTGCCACCATGGCAGCGATCCAGACCAGTGAACTGTCCAAGCGCTACCGGCGGGTCCGCGCCCTGAGCGACTGCACGATTACCGTTCCCGACGGCCGGATATCCGCGCTGATCGGCCCGAACGGGGCGGGCAAGACCACCCTGCTGCGCCTGCTGGCCGGACTGACCCACCCGACCGCGGGCGAGGTGGTCGTGAACGGCGGCACCCCGCGCCAGGACCCGGCCTTCCTGGCCGACGTCGGCTACCTGGCCCAGGAGATCCCGCTGTACCGGCGGCTGTCCGCCGAGGACCACATCCGGGCGGGCGCGCACCTGAACCCGCGCTGGGACGGCGAGTCGGTGCGGGAGCGGCTGACGGCGCTGACGATCCCGCTTGATCGCGCGGTGGGCACGCTGTCCGGGGGCCAGCGTGCCCAGGTCGCGCTGGCGCTCACGCTGGCCAAGCGGCCCCGGCTGCTGCTGCTCGACGAGCCGGTGGCCGCGCTCGACCCGCTGGCCCGGCGGAACTTCCTGGCCATCCTGGTCGACGCGGTCGCCGTGGGCGGCCTGACCGTGGTGATGTCCTCGCACCTGGTCGCCGACCTGGAGCGGGTCTGCGACCACATCGTCCTGCTGGCCGCCTCCCGGGTCCAGCTGTGCGGCGACATCGAGGACCTGCTGGCCGAGCATCAGCTCCTGGTCGGCCCGCGCAAGGACACCTCGGCGATCGAGCGCGACCACCGGGTCGTGCAGGTCACCAGGACACCGCGCCAGACCACCCTGCTGGTCCGGGGAGGCGGCCCGGTGCTGGACCCCGCGTTCGAGGCCAGCGACGTCAGCCTGGAGGAAGTCGTCCTCGCGTACATGGGGCAGGACGCCCCGCCCACCCCCGCACAACTGAGCTCTATCGGAGAAAAGCAATGACCTGGCTCACCTGGCGACTGCACCGGACCCAGCTTTACATCGCCGCGGCGCTGCTGGCCGCCTTCACCGTCTTGCTGCTGGTGACCGGCCTGCGGATGGCCTCGCAGTACCGCTCCGCCGTGGCTGCCTGTACCGCGAGCCACAGCTGCGCGAACCTGTCGAGCACGCTGTTCCTCGGCAGCCATGCGGTGGGCTTTCTCGTGATCATGACGCTGGGGGTGCCGGCCCTGTTCGGGTTGTTCTGGGGCGCGCCGCTTGTGGCCTCGGAGTTCGAGGCCGGCACCGGCCAGTTCGCCTGGATGCAAAGTGTCACCCGCAAGCACTGGCTGGCGGTCACGACCGGCTGGACGCTGCTGGCCGCGGCGGCCTGGGGCGGCGCCGTCTCGGGCCTGGTGACCTGGTGGTCCAGCCCGGACAACGCCCTGCAGCTCGATCAGTTCAAGCCGGGCCGGTTCGACATCATGGGCCTCGTCCCGGTGGGCTACGCGCTGTTCGCGATGGCGCTCGGACTGTGCGCCGGCGCGCTGCTGCGCCGCACCATGCCCGCGCTGGCCGTGACCCTCGGCGGGTTCATCGTGGTGCGCGCGGCCGTCACGCTGTGGCTCCGCCCGCACTTTATGCACGCGGTCACCGTTACCTACGGGCTGCTCAGCGGGTACACCCCGGCCGGGTCGTACTGGCAGCTCGCGCAGGGCATCCGCAACCCGGCCGGGCAGCTGGTCCCGGCGGCGAACGGGGCCGCGATCGACGGTGTTCCCGTCGGCTTCCTGCCCGGCGCGTGCGCGGCGTCGGCGAACGGCGCCGTGCGCCCCACCGCGTCCTGCCGGCAGGCGCTGGCGGCCTACCACGGGTTCATCACCTACCAGCCGGCCGGCCGGTACTGGGCGTTCCAGGGCATCGAGACCGGCATCTTCGTGGCGCTGGCCGCCGCCCTGGTGGCCGTGACCGCGATCGTGGTGCTCCGGCGCGACGTGTAAGTCGCAGGCCTTGACGCCGACTCGGGCTAAGGTCGGTACGGATGGGTACAGGGGGTAGTACAGTTAGCTAGTTTTCCGATATGAATAAGGGAGAAGGGATTTCCTCCATGCTGCTGCCGGACCCCAGCCAGGCGGTTGTTGCCGCGGAACCGCCAGGTCGCGGACCTGGTTACTGGTCGGGCGCGCCGTGCGCGGTCACGGGTGATGCCGAGATCTTCCTCGCCTACCGGCTCAGGCGCCCCATTGGCCAGGGCCGCGGCTACGCGGTCGCGGTGGCGCGGTCGGCGGACGGCGTGCGGTTCGAGACCCTGCTGACCATCGGCAAGGAGGACATGAACACCGAGTCGCTGGAGCGGCCCGCGCTGGTCCGCACCCCGGAGGGGCGCTGGCGGCTGTACCTGAGCTGCGCGACCACGGGCACCAAGCACTGGCGGGTGGAGATGACCGAGGCGGCCCATCCCGCCGAGTTCGACATCCGCCCCCGGGTCACCGTGCTGCCCGGCGACGCCAAGACGGGCGTGAAGGACCCGGTGATCGTCCACCACGACGGCCAGTGGCACCTGTGGGCCTCGTGTCACCCGCTGGCTGACCCGCAGCAGACCGACCAGATGACCACGGAGTACGCGACCAGCCATGACGGGCTGGCCTGGACGTGGCACGGTACCGCGCTGAGCGGGACGCCCGGACGGTGGGACTCCCGGGGAGTGCGGGTCAGCGCGGTGTGCTTCGACGAAGAAATGGTCACGGCCTACTACGACGGGCGCGCGAGCGCGGCGGAGAACTACGAGGAGCGGACCGGGGTGGCGACCGGCACCGACGCGGCGGCGCTCACCCCGATCGCCAGCGAGCCGCTCGCCTTCTCGCCGTATCACGGCGGGGGCCTGCGCTACCTGGATATCGTGGCGATGCCCGACGGCAGGCACCGGCTGTACTACGAGATGACCCGGCCGGACGGGTCGCACGCGCTGCTGACCGAGCTGCGCTAGGGACGGCCGTTCCTGGCCTGGCCTTGCCCGGTGGGCCTGCTGCCGACCATGCCGCCAGATCGTTCCCTGGGCTGAAGCCAGTCGGCGAAGTTCTCCCCCAGCACGGTTTCCAGCAGCTTGATGTCCTTCTCGAACTGCGGGAGGAGTTCTTGCCGCTGCTCCCAGCTCAGCGGCTGGCGCTCACGGTTATGGCGCTGCAGGAAGCGTTCGAGCGGCCCGGTCAGGGTAGCCGCGGTCAGGCCGGGAATGACGGTGCCCACGGTGCTGCCCGCCCGCTGCGCCAGCGACACGGTCCGGTGAGCCAGTGTCGGTTCCGGGTGCGCCGTGACGTTCTGCCTGGGTATCTCGGTGAGCACGCCCGGTTCGGCGCCGAGGAACTCGCAGATCCGGTCCAGGGTCTGCGCTGGCTCGTCGACCAGCAGCCGGTAGCGCAGGACCAGGACCTGCTCGCGCGGGAAGAGCGTGAACAGGTACTCTAGCTGCTCGCCGTACCGGCCGAGCCCGAGGTAATGCCAGAAGCTGGCCCACCCCGCCGCGATCCGCCGCTCTTCGTCCGCGCAGGCCCGGACGAAGTCCCCGACCGGCTCCAGGCCCGCCGACCACAGGTGCGTCCAGTTCGAGTGCGCGCGCTCGACCGGATCCCTGACGATCACGATGAGCTTGGCGTCGGGCAGCGACGCGCGTATCCGGTCCATCGCGGCCCGGTCATACAGGTACAAGGGGGTGGACTCGCCGCGCAGCGTACCGGCCGGAGCTGCGTCGAAGAGCGCCTCGTAGTCCGGCCGGCGCCAGATGTGCTCCCGGTAGGTCAGCGCGTCGCCTGGACCGCCCTTGGTCGGCGGCGGCCCGTCGGAGAGGAAGAACTTGGGCTCCTTGACGGCCGACATATAGAGCCCGGGGTGCTGGCTCAGCGCAGCGTGCAGCGCGGTGGTGCCCGCCTTCGGGGCCCCGATCACCAAGAAGTCGGGCATGGCCACGGGGCCCTCCAAGGGACATATCCTACAATTTTGGTTATATTAGCTGGTTTTAGCGGCGCAACGGGGTACTACCCAGATCAGGACGTTCAATCACCTGACGGGGCGCCCTGGCGGCCGGCGGCCAGCAGGAGCGGGAAGGCGGCGGCGAGAGCCAGGCCGCAGATGATCCCGGCGACGATGTAGGGGGCCCGCAGGTCCGCGGCGTGCGCCACGAAACCGCCCGCTAGGGCCCCCAGCGGCATCAAGCCCCAGCCGAGCATGCGGTAGACGCTGTTGACCCGGCCGAGCAGGGGTGCCGGGACGAGCTGCTGCCTGAGGCTGACGGTGACGACGTTCCACAAGGTGACGGCGAAGCCCTGGGCAGCCAGCATCACCGCGACGAAGGCCGGGTCAGGGGCCAGGCCGATACCGGTGAAGACGGCGGTGTTGACCGCGCCGCCGATGAGCAGCGAGGGCAGCATGCCGAGCTTGCCGGTCAGCCACGGGCAGACCAGGCCGCCGGCCACGCTGCCGACCGCGACCGCGGCCAGCAGGAAACCGTAGCCGCGGGTGCCGACGTGCAGCGTCTGGGTGGCGAACAGGACCAGCACGGCCTGGCCCATCTGGTTGGCGAAGTTGTACACGCCGAGCAGGACGGCGACCACGCGCAGCAGGCGGTGCCGGGCCAGCCAGTGCAGCCCTTCGGCGATCTGGGCGCGGATCTTGGGCCGGCCCGGGTCGCGGGGCGCCCGGGAGGCCCGCGGCAACTTGGCCACGAGTCCGGCCGAGGCGGCGAACGAGACGGCGTCCAGCCCGAAGGGCAGCGCCGCGGCCGCGGCGAACAACAGGCTGCCGGCCGGCGGCCCGAGAAACGACTCACCGATGGTCAGGCTGATCTGCTCGCTGCCGTTGGCCTTCGCCAGCAGTTCGGGGGGCACCAGCGCGGGCAGGACGGACTGGGCGGCGTTGCTGAAGACGACCTCGGCACAGCCGAGCAGCAGGCCGCCCAGGGCCAGCACCTC
The DNA here is from genome assembly GCA_963808315.1 of uncultured Actinomycetes bacterium. Lineage (GTDB taxonomy): Bacteria > Actinomycetota > Actinomycetes > Streptosporangiales > Streptosporangiaceae > Palsa-504. The sequence goes on from CAWEFK010000050.1 coordinate 44,043, forward strand.
GATGTTGGCCTGGCGGAAAACGACGGCGATCGCCAGGACGGCGACGACCGCCGCCTGGACCAGCTGGGCGCACCACATGAGCGTGGCCCGGTCGTAGCGGTCGACGATGGCGCCGGCGGGCAGCGACAGCAGCATCCAGGGCAGGTAGGTGGCGGCGGTGACGACGGAGACGAGCCGGGGATCGGCGGTGATGGTCACGGCCAGCAGCGGCAGCGCGGCCACGAAGGCGCCGTCGCCGGTGCTGCTGATCGCGTTCCCCCACCACAGCCGCCAGTAGTCCGGTCCCAGCCTGCTCGTGCTCGGGGTCGTGTTCGGGATCATTGCCTGCGCCATGGGGGTCAGCGTGGCCGGACCGCGGTGCGCGGCACCACGGTTAAGTGGATGGCTAAATCCTGGTGTCGCCGGACGCGGGGCGGCAAGGTAAAGGGCATGCAACTGGTGCTCGAGCTCGAGGTGGCGGACCTGGCCGCGACCAGGTTCGCGATCTCGCCGCTGGGCGAGACCCTGCGGGCCGTGCAACTGCTGGCCATGACCAGCCCGCCCGCGGTGAACCGGCCCTGGGTGCGGTGGGCACGGGTCCAGCTCGACCGGCAGCCGCTGCGGCTGCCCCGGTTGTGGCCGCTGCTCGTGATCGACGGGCCCTACCGGCCGGAGTTCCTGTTCCCGGCGCCGACGGGCAAGTCGGCCGACCTCGAGGAGGAACTCGCCCAGGTCCGCGCGACGCCGGAGGAGATGGTGCGGATCAGCCTGCACCGGGTATTCGGCGACGGGCCGTGGCCGGCCAGTGCGACGGATTTGGCCGAACGGCCCCGGCACTCCCTGCAGGACATCGCGGCCGAGGCCGCCGAATGCCACGACCGGCTGATCGCGCCGCACTGGGAACGGCTGCGGTCGGTGCTGGACGCGGACATCGCCTACCACGCCGGGCTGCTGGCCGGCGGAGGCGCCCGGTCCCTGTTCAGCGACCTTCATCCGGATTTTCGCTGGGTCGGCAGAAAGCTCCTGCTCAACGACGCCGACGAGACGGTGGACAGCCAGATCACGCTGGGGCCGGACGGCATCGTGCTGACGCCGAGCGTGTTCATCTGGCCGGAATGGTCGGTGAAGCGGGCGACGAGCACCCAGACCACGCTGTGGTACCCGGCCCGGGGCACCGCGACCGTATGGGAGGGCGCTGACCTGGGCTTCGAAGGGCCTGCCGGG